>NZ_JAYGQS010000015.1:0-255 GCF_035012965.1 Polynucleobacter sp. AP-Sanab-80-C2 | reverse complement strand
ACTACTACTGGCGAGCAGCCAGTAGTAATCATGAGCCTGATCCTTATGAGTTGGCTAAAGATCGTATTACCCAGATCTTTAATGCCCACCAGGGCCGTTATGGCTATCGGCGGGTACATTTAGAGCTGCGCAATCAACAGCAATATTTAAACCACAAGACCGTACAAAAGCTCATGGGGCAGCTAGGACTTAAATCCCTTGTGAGGCCTAAGCGATACCAGTCCTTTAAGGGGAATATTGGTAAAGCGGCTCCCA
>NZ_JAYGQS010000014.1:0-417 GCF_035012965.1 Polynucleobacter sp. AP-Sanab-80-C2 | reverse complement strand
ATGAGATTGCTGATCGGCCACAGATTAGCTCAGTAATGCAGATGCTAAAGAGCGCCTTCAAACGACTCAAGAATGAAGACAGGCCAGTATTGCACTCAGACCAAGGCTGGCAATACCAAATGGGGCTGTATCAACAGGCCTTGCACAAGCAGGGTATTACTCAAAGCATGTCTAGAAAAGGTAACTGCTTAGACAACGCAGTGATGGAAAACTGGTTCGGGATTATGAAAACCGAGTTCTTCTATCGGAGAAGGTTTGAAAGTATCGAATCATTTAAAACAGAACTTAAGGAATACATCCATTACTACAACCATGATCGAATCAAACAAAAACTAAAGGGATTGAGCCCGGTAAATTACCGAACCCAATCCCTCGTGCTAACCTAACTAAACTGTCCAACTTTTGGGGGTCAGTTCA
>NZ_JAYGQS010000013.1:0-644 GCF_035012965.1 Polynucleobacter sp. AP-Sanab-80-C2 | reverse complement strand
ATGTCCAACCAAGGGGGTTTTGTTTTATGAGCAAGTACAGCAAGCAGTTCAAGCTAAAGGTAGTTAAAGAGTTTCTAAAGTCAGGTGGTCTTAAGCGGGTAAGTCACTTATTTGAGATTAGTCACTCTGATGTCCGTAAATGGGCTTTAGCCTATCAAGCACATGGCCATAGTGGTCTTAATCCCAGCTACCAACGCCATTCCCCAGAGTTCAAAGTACAGGTTCTCCAATATATGGCACAGCATCAGATATCAGCCAGACCAGCTGCCGCCCACTTTGGGGTTGGTAGTATGACTACGATTTTGCAATGGCAAAAACTCTACAATGAAGGCGGTATTACAGCCCTTGCCAATCGACCGAGAGGACGACCGCCGATGTCCCAATTTAATATCAAAGCATTACTCAAAAAGCCGATCTCAGAACTCACGCCGGCAGAGTTGCGAAGACGCTTAGAGTATGCCGAAGCACAGGCTGCCTACCTAAAAAAGTTAGAAGCCTTAGCTCAGAGCAAAGCAATAAAAGAGAACAAGCCCAAGTAATTACTGAGCTAAGGCCGTATTACCGTTTACCAGACTTACTACTCATCGCCAAGATGGCTAAAAGCGTTTACTACTACTGGCGAGCAGCCAGTAGTAATCATGAGC
>NZ_JAYGQS010000012.1:0-1239 GCF_035012965.1 Polynucleobacter sp. AP-Sanab-80-C2 | reverse complement strand
CGACACAAATTTGAGCTTTTCATCCATCTTCGTACTTTCATTCCACGGCATAGAGTGGTCCCTCCTATGCCAAAAACTGTAAAGTATGTGTCCGGTATAAAGTGTTAACTATGTGTCGAGTCGTACATAAGCCTCGCTTCTGCGGGGCTTTTTTATTACTTACATCATCCCTCCAAATAGCTATTTAAAGCCTGATTTAGAGCTATTTTATGGCTAGGAAATCACCCCCAAATCGACTAAAATAGACTTATGCCAACTAAGTTTGCCAACCAATCTCAAGCTCGCCAATACAACGTTTCTAACGCTGTGGCTTCCGCTCGGATTGAAGGCATTGTTCCAACTAAGCAGTTAGAGCAAAACCTCACTGATTACGTTGCCGGTAAAAAGAGTATTGCGCAAATACTGGAAGAAACTAAACAACGATATGTCACGCTACGACGCGGATGACACCTACTGCTACCCTGGTACAGACGTACTTCGAAACAAAGCAGAAATAACCAACGCAGAAGATTTAGACACCTACGAAGGTGAGCTATCTACTTTGCGCTCAATTGAAATTCTAGAAAGCCCCATAGCAGGTCAATTTGACCTTGCTCATCTTCAGCGCATTCATTTGGCACTCTTTCAAGATGTATATGACTGGGCCGGCAAGATTCGCATAGTAGATATTAGCCGTGGCAATAGTCGCTTTGCTAATGTACGTTTTATTGAATCTGCGGCAAACGATATATTTAATAAACTAGCTCGCGAAAACCGGCTCAAAGGCTTGGATGCCGACTCCCTATCAAAAAGATTAGCCCACTATTTATCAGAGATAAACGCCCTTCACCCTTTTCGAGAAGGAAATGGTCGAGTGCAACGTATATTCATCTCCCAACTTAGTCAATCAGCAGGCTATCAACTCGACTACTCCGACCTGGAACAGGAGCAAATTTATCAGGCAATGGAACTAGCCTTTAATGGGGATGAATCCATTCTTGCTAATCTCATTCTTGAGCGACTAGAGAAAAACTAATAGGCTTGAGCAATTTGTAACCCTGTCTGAGCCAATTAAATCTCTTTAAGCCCGTTGGTCGCGAGTTCGAATCTCGCCCGACCCACCAAGCATTACTGGTACGTACCGGACACATGCTTTACGTCCGGTACCGACCACATGGTTTACACCTTTACCAATCACATCCCCAATACTTTGGGACCAAATGGGTTTTCTAGGGCTTGTACCCTTGAAGACTCCATATC
>NZ_JAYGQS010000011.1:0-1311 GCF_035012965.1 Polynucleobacter sp. AP-Sanab-80-C2 | reverse complement strand
TGTCCTACCCGAGACATAGTTTACGTTTTATACCGGACACATACTTTACAGTTTTTGGCATAGGAGGGACCACTCTATGCCGTGGAATGAAAGTACGAAGATGGATGAAAAGCTCAAATTTGTGTCGCGTTACCTCGATGGCGAGAAGATTGCTACCCTGTGTCAGGAGTTTGGAATCTCCAGAGTGACTGGCCATAAGATCATTGATCGCTATAAAGACAGTGGCCTAGAAGCCTTTACGGATCGCAGTAGAAGACCCTTTCGGCAAGCCAACCGGCTGCCCTTCCAGGTCGAGCAATTGATCGTGAATCTGAAAAAAGAGTTCCCGACCTGGGGCGCTCCTAAACTGCGAGACCGCTTGCACACCCACTATCCCGAGCTAGTTTTACCAGCTAAGAGCACTGTACACGCTGTACTGGATCGCCATGGTTTAGTCAAAAAGAAACGGCGCCGGTATGGCAAGCTTGAAGGTACCGCATTAAGCAATACGCAATCCCCTAATGCCCTATGGTGCGTGGATTACAAAGGGGAGTTTATGCTCGGCAATAAGCAGTATTGCTATCCTTTAACGGTCACCGACTATGCTTCGCGCTTTTTAATTTGTTGTGAGGGCTTAGAAAGTACCAAAGAAGCCGGAGCCTTTACGGTCTTTGAGCAACTCTTTAAGGAGTATGGCTTGCCAGGCAGTATTCGCTCAGACAATGGGGTACCCTTTGCTAGCCCCAATGCGATTTATGGCCTCTCGAGTTTGTCCGTCTGGTGGCTGCGCTTAGGGATTGGGATTGAGCGGATTAAGCCAGGCAATCCCCAGCAAAATGGTCGGCATGAACGCATGCATTTAACGCTCAAGCAAGCGACGACTAAACCACCCGCCAAAACACTGTTGCAACAACAAGATAAGTTCGAAGACTTTATCTATGAGTACAACTATGAGCGACCCCATCAAGCCTTGGAGATGAAAAAACCGGCGCAGCTCTATACCCCATCAAGTCGAAAATATGAAGGATTGCCAGATGTCAGTTACCCCTTCCACGATAAAACAGTCACTGTGACTAAATGCGGCAGAATCTGCCTGGGCAATCAAAAGATCCACTTTAGTACCGTGTTCGCTGGTCATGACGTGGGCCTGCGACAAGTCGAAGAAGACGTGTGGTTAGTGAGCTTTATGGATTACGATATGGCTTACTTTGATATGGAATCTCATAAAGTTAGTGCCCTAGAGAATCCATTTGGTCCCAAAGTATTGGGGTGAACGGCAACTGTAAACTATGTGGTCGGTACCGGATGTAAACCATGTGTCCGGTACGGACC
>NZ_JAYGQS010000010.1:0-1319 GCF_035012965.1 Polynucleobacter sp. AP-Sanab-80-C2 | reverse complement strand
TGTACGACTCGACACATAGTTAACACTTTATACCGGACACATACTTTACAGTTTTTGGCATAGGAGGGACCACTCTATGCCGTGGAATGAAAGTACGAAGATGGATGAAAAGCTCAAATTTGTGTCGCGTTACCTCGATGGCGAGAAAATTACGACCCTGTGCCAGGAGTTTGGAATCTCCAGAGTGACTGGCCATAAGATCATTGATCGTTATAAAGACAGTGGTTTAGAAGCCTTTACGGATCGATCAAGAAGGCCTTTTAGACAAGCCAATCGCTTGCCCTTCCAGGTTGAGCAATTGATTGTGAACCTGAAAAAAGAGTTCCCAACCTGGGGCGCTCCTAAACTGCGCGACCGCATCCACACCCACTATCCTGAGTTGGCACTGCCTGCCAAGAGTACGGTACATGCCGTCTTGGATCGCCATGGCCTAGTCAAAAAGAAGCGACGCCGCCAGCATCCCAAGCTTACCGGGACAAACCTATCGGATCTCAAAGAGCCCAATGCTCTGTGGTGCGTCGATTACAAAGGCGAATTTATGCTGGGTAACAAGCAGTATTGTTACCCCTTAACCGTAACGGACTACGCCTCTCGCTTTTTGATTTGCTGTGAAGGTTTAGAGAGCACCCGTGAGGCGCAAGCCTTTACCGTCTTTGAGCAACTCTTTAAGGAGTATGGGCTACCGGGCAGTATCCGCTCAGACAACGGCGTGCCCTTTGCCTGCGCTAATGCGCTTTATGGCCTGAGCAGTTTGTCAGTGTGGTGGCTCCGCTTAGGTATTGGCATTGAGCGCATTAAACCCGGCAATCCCCAGCAAAATGGTCGCCATGAACGCATGCATTTAACACTCAAGCAAGCCACGACTAAACCGCCAGCCAAAACGATGTTGCAACAACAAGATAAGTTCGAAGACTTTATCCATGAGTACAACTATGAGCGTCCCCATCAAGCACTAGAGATGAAAAAACCGGCACAACTCTATGTTCCTTCGACCCGAAAATACGAAGGGCTGCCCGATGTGAGTTATCCCTTCCATGATAAGACGGTCACGGTGACCAACTGTGGACGCATCTGTCTTGATGGTAAGAAGATTCACTTTAGTACGGTGTTCGCTGGTCATGACGTGGGCTTACGGCAGGTCGAAGAAGACGTGTGGTTAGTGAGCTTTATGGATTACGATATGGCTTACTTTGATATGGAGTCTTCAAGGGTACAAGCCCTAGAAAACCCATTTGGTCCCAAAGTATTGGGGATGTGATTGGTAAAGGTGTAAACCATGTGGTCGGTACCGGACGTAAAGCATGTGTCCGGTACGTACC
>NZ_JAYGQS010000009.1:0-43451 GCF_035012965.1 Polynucleobacter sp. AP-Sanab-80-C2 | reverse complement strand
ACTTTGATATGGAATCTCATAAAGTTAGTGCCCTAGAGAATCCATTTGGTCCCAAAGTATTGGGGTGAACGGCAACTGTAAACTATGTGGTCGGTACCGGATGTAAACCATGTGTCCGGTACGGACCATTACGTAAGTGGCTACCTTGTCCAAAAAAAACCGGGATAACTACAATGTCCTTGACACCTTTTAAAACAATTTTTTTGATAGCGTCAGATAAAGAAGGTTGCATAAGCTCCAAGAAAGCAAGCTCAACAGGAGTTTTGGGGTATTGATCACACCATAAGGTAACTAAACGATCAAAAGGTTCACGCCAACGCAAATCACGCGCACCATGCCCGAAAAAAATAATCGCTTTCATATTAAGCCTGAGTATCTTTCTCAAGAGTTGCTAATTTTTCCTTGAGCTTACGCTCCTCTTGGAATCGCTCAGTTTCGTCGCGAATAATAGCGGCAATCGCAATCGGCTGATCCTGGTCATCCAAAATCATGGTGACTGAAAAGGCAATAGATATTGATCTCCCATCTTGATGAAGTGCTGGAACGCGCAGTAAGGTGTTGCCATACTTAGTTTTACCAGTCTCCATCGTATGAAAGTAGCCCTTAGAGTGACGCTCCCTAAAACGCTCAGGTGTAATGATGCTGAGTGTTTTCCCTAAAGCTTCTTCTGGACTATAGCCAAAAATACGTTGCGCAGATGCATTCCAAAACAAGATATGCTCATCTCGATCCGAAATAATCACTGCTTCGCCAATATGGCTTAAGAGCGCTTTAAAGTCGATGGGAATCAGCATTAGTTATTTCCTAGCTAAATGACTTACACCTAAGAATAACGCAAGAAAAACTACCTCAACATAATTACCTTTAAGATGAGACTCAGTCTATACATTTATTGAGAGCTCGATAGCGCCAATAATGCTATGACTAAACTCCTCGTTCTTTAGTTCTTGTAAGAAATAATTTGCAACTAGGCCATTTTCTTATCAGTCAAATTTTTCTATTAAATTATTACGTAATAGGTGTATCTATACCTGGCAATATGATAAGCGGCTTATAACCATCTAATTCACCCTTAGCACCTTTTATCTGTAAATCCTTTGAGCGATTGACTAAAAAATCAACTAGGTGATTTCGCATGGGGTAATACATTGGGTCATGATGTAAATTAGCTCGCTTTCTTCCTTTGGGTAAGGTATTGATTACGATTTCTGCAATACGAGCATTAGGTCCATTGCTCATCAACATTATTTTGTCTGAGAGCAGGATTGCCTCATCTACATCATGCGTAATCATGAACACAGTTTGCTTAGTTTCACTACAAATTTTGAGCAGCTCATCCTGAATTACTCCACGTGTGAGAGCATCTAATGCGCCAAATGGCTCATCTAACAAAAGCATTTTTGGCTCAATTGCAAAGGCCCTTGCAATACCAACTCTTTGCTTCATGCCACCAGATAATTCTGAAGGCTTCTTATTTTCAGCGTTGACCAAACCTACCATCTCTAGATATTTTTTAGAGTGCTCAGTGATTTGTACTTTTGACCAGTCAGGATACTTTGACTTCACAGCAAAAGCTACGTTCTGCAATGCCGTCATCCAAGGCATTAATGCGTGCCCTTGGAAAACAACACCACGCTCTAAACCAGGGCCTTGAATGCGCCTTCCAAGCATGATTGAATCGCCAGTAGTTGCCTCTTCAAGACCTGCCAATACATTCAGGATAGTAGTTTTGCCACATCCAGAGTGGCCAATAATGCAAACAAACTCGCCGCGCTCGATTTCAAAATCGATACCCTCAAATACTGGTGGTGCGTCAGCTTTATATGACTTACCAAGGTTTGAAACTTTGAGAAAAGTATTTTTAGTCATCACACAAAAGATGGCGCAGAGTATGAAATAGGGGGTATGAATTCATTTGTAGCTCCTATCAAACAATTAAGATGCTACTTGCAATAAGTTGAAAGGATTTTGTGACTCAATTAACGGGATGAGTGTCTGAAGTTTTTTTCTATAAACTTCTCCGACCATCACCACAACAGGTTGCTTATCTAAAAAATAATGATGTACATCACCAAAGCGCAATTCATCTAAAGTGCAGCCAAAGCTACGTTGGGTTGGAAGGCTGACTGACTCCATCAAGCAAACAGGGGTATCTACTGAATAGCCTTGAGCAATCAAGCTTGCGGCAACCTCAGATAACTGATCGCGCGCCATATAGTAGATAGCGGTTTTATGATCTTCATGAGCACAACGACCGGGCAGAGTAGTTAAAGTCAGGGTCCGACTTAATTCTCTTGTAGTTGGGGGTTGCTTTAATTCTGCTGAGGCTGCTAAGGCAGTGGTGATTCCTGGAACGATCTCATAGCGCACACTTGCTTTCTCAAGGGCGTCAATTTCCTCCTGTGCGCGACCAAAAATCAGTGGGTCCCCGCCCTTGAGGCGCACCACTACTGAATACTTGCTAGCAGCGTCCACCAATTGCTTGTTAATAAAGTGTTGAGAACTAGAATGGGCACCACATCTTTTCCCAACTTGCACCAATTTAGTGCTAGAACACCACGCTAACATTGAAACATCGATGAGAGCATCGTAAAAAACAATATCTGCATCCGCCAAAATTCTTGCACCACGCACGGTAATGAGATCAGCGGCACCAGGCCCAGCACCAATAAGGTACACACCAGGCTGCGCCCTGTTTAATTTGGGTGGTTTAACTGTTCTTGGTGCAATTTGTTCCATGACTCATTTGTAACAGTCTGCAATGATTCCAAAACTTATAAGTGAGCCAAAAGAGTTCATAGATTTAATTAGTGCACCATTATTGAGCGCTAGCCTAATTTCATTTATTAAAAATTCCTTATCGTTAGTTATCGACCAAAGGAGCCCAGAATGAAAAAAATTACTAAAGTTAATCCAATAGCACCAAAGGCTGTTATTTCAACGACTTCAGATGCTAATTCCACTCGACGCAAACTGATTCAAGGTATTGGCTCGGCCAGCATTTTGTCTCTAATTGACCCAATGATTAAAGCTGGCGCATGGGCTGCAGGCTCTGATGCTCCTGAAAAAACTGATGTAAAGGTGAGTTTTATCGCTCTTACCGACTGCTCATCAGTTGTGATGGCTAATTACCTTGGTTTAGATAAAAAATACGGTGTCAAGATCATCCCAACTAAAGAAGCATCATGGGCAGCCATCCGTGACAAGCTCATCAATGGTGAGAACGATATGTCCCACATTCTTTATGGCCTAGTCTATGGTTTGCAGATGGGTATTGGCGGCCAACAAAAAGATATGTCTATCCTCATGTCCCTCAACAATAATGGTCAGGCAATAACATTGTCTAAGGCGCTCAATAAAAAAGGGGTAACAGATGGCGCCAGTCTGAAGTCACTGATTGATAAAGAAAAGCGTGACTATACTTTTGCGCAAACTTTCCCAACTGGAACGCATGCTATGTGGCTCTATTACTGGCTTGCAAACTACGGTATTAACCCATTCAAAGACGCGAAGATCATCACTGTTCCACCGCCACAAATGGTAGCCAATATGCGAAGCGGCAATATGGACGGCTACTGTGTAGGTGAACCCTGGAATGCCCGTGCAATCTTTGATGATGTTGGCTTTACAGCAATCACTACTCAAGCCATTTGGCAAGATCATCCAGAAAAAGCCTTAGGTACAACTTCTGACTTTGCTAAGAAATATCCAAACACCTGTCGAGCGGTTACAGCAGCTATTCTAGAGGCCGGAAAATATATTGACTCATCCACAAGTAATAAACATAAAACTGCTGAAGTAGTGTCTGCACCATCTTTTGTCAATACTGATATCAACGTTATTCAAGATCGCATGATGGGTCGCTATAACAACGGTATTGGCAAAACTTGGGATGACCCTCATGCTATGAAGTTTTATAACGATGGTTTAGCAACCTTCCCTTATCTCTCCGATGGTATGTGGTTTATGACTCAACATAAGCGCTGGGGCCTTTTGAAAGAGCATCCAGATTATTTAGCGGTCGCCAAAAAAGTAAACAATATCGCCATCTATAAAGATGCTGCTACGGCCTCAAAAACACCATTACCTAAAAGTGATGTGCGTTCGAGCAAACTATTTGATGGGGTCGTATGGAATGGCTCTAACCCAGCGGCTTACGCTGATAGCTTCAAGATTAAAGCATGAAAAAACAAAAACTCGTCATGGTTGGCAATGGGATGGCCGGTGTTCGGACCATCGAAGAACTATTAAAGCTCGATCCAGAGCTTTATGACATCACTGTTTTTGGTGCTGAACCCCACCCTAACTACAACCGTATTCTGCTGTCTCCAGTATTGGCTGGCGAGCAGACGCTTGAGCAAATTGTTTTAAATGACCTAGATTGGTACAAGAGCAATGGTATTCATCTTCATCTCAGTAAAACCATTACAAAGATCGATCGCAAGGAGCGAACGGTTACTGCTGATGATGGCACAGTTGAAAAATATGACCGATTACTTTTAGCTACCGGTTCACTCCCTTTCATTCTTCCAGTACCCGGAAATGATTTGCCTGGTGTTATCGCATACCGCGATATTAAAGACACTAATGAGATGATCGATGTAGCAACACGCTACAAAAATGCCGTTGTGATTGGGGGTGGCTTACTAGGTCTTGAAGCTGCTAACGGCCTAGCCCTAAGAGGCATGAGTGTGACTGTAGTGCATCTTGCCGACTGGTTAATGGAAAGGCAGTTAGATAAAACAGCTGCTGATTTACTACAAAAATCCTTGGAAGAAAAAGGTCTCAAGTTTTTACTGAAAACTTCTACTGAAGCAATTTCTCCCAACGCAGCTGGAGATCGAGTAGGCTCAATTCGCTTTAAAGGCGGCCTAGAAATACCTGCTGATTTAGTTGTTATGGCGGCGGGTATTAAACCTAACACCGCTTTAGCTGAATCTGCAGGACTTCATTGTCAACGCGGTATTGTTGTGAACGATACATTACAAACTTTTGATCCAAGAGTCTATGCTGTTGGAGAATGCGCAAGTCACCGCGGCACAGCCTATGGTTTAGTTGCCCCCTTATTTGAGCAAGCTAAAGTTTGTGCCAATCATCTAGCTGAATACGGTATCGGTCGTTATGAAGGCTCTGTCACCTCAACAAAACTGAAAGTAACTGGTGTCGATCTCTTCTCCGCTGGAAACTTTATGGGGGGCGAAGGCACAGAAGAAATCACGCTTGCTGATCCTATTGGCGGCGTATACAAAAAATTAGTTCTTAAAGATGATCGTTTAATTGGTGCTTGTATGTTTGGAGATACAGCAGATAGCACTTGGTATTTCAAACTCATGCGTGACGCACAAAGCGTTGCAGAAATTCGTGACACGTTGATGTTTGGCGAATCCAATATCGGTGACGTTGGTCACCAAGGTCACAATAAAGCTGCTGGCATGACCGATGCAGATGAAATCTGCGGATGTAATGGTGTGACAAAAGGTACCATTGTTAAAGCTATTCGTGAACAAGGTCTCTTTACATTAGATGAAGTGAAGAAGTGTACTAAGGCTAGTAGTTCCTGTGGCTCATGTACTGGACTTGTTGAACAAGTACTCATGAATGTCTTGGGTACAGATTACTCCGCAACTCCCCGCAAAAAATCAATTTGCGGATGCTCCGATCTTTCTCATGACGAAATCCGTCAAGCCATAAGATCAGGGCACTTAATTTCCCAAGAGCAAGTTCGTACTGAACTAAGCTGGAGAACACCCAACGGGTGTGCGACTTGTCGCCCTGCCCTGAACTACTACCTAATTTCTACATGGCCACATGAGGCAAAAGATGATCCACAGTCTCGCTTCATTAATGAGCGTGCACATGCCAATATTCAGAAAGATGGTACCTACTCAGTAATACCCAGGATGTTTGGTGGACTAACCACTCCTGCTGAGCTACGCAGAATTGCTGACGTTGCTGAGAAATATCAAGTACCAACAGTAAAAGTAACTGGCGGTCAACGCATCGACTTGCTTGGCATCAAAAAGGATGATCTTCCAGCAGTATGGAAGGAATTAGATATGCCATCAGGTCATGCCTACGGTAAGTCTATTCGTACAGTAAAAACATGTGTTGGCGATGAACATTGTCGCTTTGGTACCCAGTCTTCCATGAAAATGGGTGTTGAGCTTGAGCGCATGCTGTTTGGCATGTACGCCCCTCATAAGGTAAAGCTTGCCGTTTCAGGTTGCCCCAGAAACTGTGCAGAAGCCGGCATCAAAGACGTTGGCATTATTGGCGTTGAGTCTGGCTGGGAACTTTATATTGGCGGAAACGGCGGCATTAAAACTGAAGTAGCGGAATTTCTCTGTAAAGTCAAAACAGATGAAGAAGTACGAGAGTATTCAGGCGCTTTCTTGCAGTTATACCGTGAAGAAGCTTGGTATCTTGATCGTACCGTTCACTATTTGGCACGAGTGGGCATGGAATACATAAAGCAAAAGGTAGTCGAAGATTCAGAAAGCCGTAAAGCCCTTTATGAAAGACTCTTATTTGATCTAAAGGATGCTCCAGACCCTTGGAAGGAATTTGAACGTGCCGGTGTAGATATTCGTCAATTTAAAACTATTCCGATTGTTGAGGTTGGCAATGTCTAACACCACCCAACTTGATCAGTGGCAGAAAATCACAACAGTTGATGAGATTCCCATTCTAGGGTCTCGGGTCATTCAAGCACCTGCTGGTCAAATTGCAATTTTCAGAAATTCAGAAGACGAAGTATTTGCCGTATTGGATAAGTGCCCACACAAGGGTGGCCCTCTCTCACAGGGTATTGTTCATGGTAAATCTGTAACCTGTCCACTGCACTCCTGGAATATAGATCTTTCCACTGGCTGCGCCGTTGCTCCGGATGAGGGCTGTGCCAAATCCTTTGCAGTCAAAGTTGAGTCTAGTGTGGTTTGGCTAAGCCGCGAGGAATTACAAACCACACATGGCTGAAGTTAAAAGCACCTGTTGCTATTGTGGTGTTGGCTGTGGTGTCATTATTGAAACTACAGCTGCAAGTAATAGGAAGATCGAAGTCACTGGGGTTCGCGGTGATCCTGATCACCCTGCAAACTTTGGCAGACTCTGCAGCAAGGGTTCTACCCTCCATCTCACTGCAAACCCAAGCCTTCAGCTACAAGCCCGGCTAGGTTCACCAGCAATCCGCAAGGCAAGAGGCGAAGATCCGATAGATATTTCTTGGCCTGAAGCAATTCAAACTGTTGCCCAAAAATTTGCCGACATCATTAAAGAGCATGGCCCAGAGTCCGTTGGTATTTATGTCTCTGGTCAATTACTGACCGAAGACTATTACATCTTCAATAAGTTAATGAAGGGCTTAATTGGCTCCAATAATATTGATACCAATTCACGCCTATGCATGTCTAGCGCAGTAGCTGGCTACAAGCAAACTTTGGGGATGGACGCCCCACCCTGCTGCTATGAAGATATAGATTCGGCATCCACGATCTTTATTACAGGATCTAATACTGCTTTTGCTCACCCAATTCTGTATAGACGTCTTGAGGATGCCCGTAAAAATAATCCAGACCTCAAAGTTATTGTTGTTGATCCCAGAAAAACTGATACCGCTAAAGAAGCTGATCTCTACCTACAGATACAGCCCGGTACTGATGTGGCGCTGTATCACGGCATGCTTTACATAATGCTCTGGGAAAAATGGATTGATGAGTCTTATATCAACTCTTACACAGTAGGTTTTGATGCTCTGCGTGATCTGGTAAGGGACTTCACGCCTAAGGCAGTGAGTCAGATTTGTGGCATTAACGAAAAAGACTTGTTCCAAGCAGCGCAATGGTTTGCTACTTCACCTGCAACCTTATCGATGTATTGCCAAGGATTAAATCAATCAGCATCAGGCACCGCCAAGAATGCGGCTTTAGTTAATCTGCATTTGGCTACTGGTCAAATAGGCAAAGCTGGTGCAGGTCCATTCTCTTTGACAGGGCAACCTAATGCAATGGGCGGCCGAGAAGTTGGAGGCTTGGCCAACCTATTATCTGCACATCGCGATCTTGCCAATCCAGAGCACCGCGCAGAAGTCGCTAACTTGTGGGGCGTCCACTCCGTTCCCGAAAAACCAGGTCTTAGCGCTATTCCTATGTTTGAAGCATTACGCACTGAAAAGCTTAAGGCTATTTGGATCGTCTGTACAAACCCGGCACAATCCATGCCTGATCTCAATGCTATTCATGAGGGATTGAGTAAGGCAGAATTTGTCGTTGTTCAGGAGGCATATGCACATACAGCAACGACTCTGTATGCAGATGTTTTATTGCCCGCTACTACCTGGGCAGAAAAGGTAGGGACCGTTACCAATTCAGAGCGTCGCATCTCCAAAGTCAATCCCGCAATTGATCCCTTTGAATCTGCAAAACATGATTGGCAGATTGCTTTACAGATTGGATGTGCTCTAGAAGCGCTACTTCCAGGAAACAGAAAAGATGGAATTGCTACGCTTTTCCCTTATGCTGGATCAGAAGATATTTGGAATGAACATCGCGAAAGTACAGCTGGTCGTGATCTCGATATCACTGGCTTGAGCTATCAAATTCTTGAGGATCGTGGACCACAACAATGGCCAATGCCAAAAGGGTCTTACTTTGGCAAAAAGCGACTTTATGAAAATGGTATCTTCCCCACTAAAGATCAGAAAGCGCACTTTATCGCTGCGCCTTATAAGGCAACTGCAGAATCCGTTGACGCTCGCTATCCTTTTGCCCTAAATACCGGTCGCCTGCGAGACCAATGGCACGGCATGAGTAGAACCGGAACCATTGGTACGCTTTATGGGCACTCACCCGAGCCTTGTGTAGAGCTATCACCCAAAGATGCCGGCAGGATGAATCTAGAAAATGGTGATTTAGTTCATGTCACTAGTCGCAGAGGCAGCGAAATCTTTCCAATTAAAGTTTCAGATGATATTGCCTCCTCGCAAGCCTTTATTGCGATGCACTGGGGTTCTGAGTTTATTTCAGGCGCTGCTGGTAAAACACCAGGCCGCGGAGTTAATGGACTTACTTGCAATGTGATTGATCCTATATCAGGTCAGCCAGAATTAAAGCATTCAGCCGTCAAAATTTTGCCAGCAAATCTTCCATGGCAACTCGTTGCCTTCGGCCTATTCCCGAAAGAGGAAGTCTTTTCTGTTCAAAACAGTTTGCGCAGTATCTTGCCTCATTTTGACTCGGCCCAATGCGTCTTATTTGGTAGAGAGCAAGATGGCGACCTTATTGGAGTTTCATTCAAAGCTGCCCACCACGATGATCCTCTTGAAGAATCTGAATCTCTTGCCGCACAAGCTTTAAAGCAAGTGATGCAAAAATTTAAATTGGATGAGGGATCTGGTGAGCCGGTAATGCGCTATAGCGATAAGCGCAGAGGCATTGTGCGGCTCGTACGTGCTCACGAGAAAGTTTTATCTGCAATGCTCACTGGTTCCGTAGATAGTCTAGCAAGTACTGCCTGGCTAAGAGAGTACCTAGAAAGCGGCTTGGATGCAAAAACGCTCGGTCGATCTCTATTGATGCCCGTCAGCAAACCTCCTGTGGAAATTAAGTCCAAAGGTAAGGCAATTTGTAACTGTTTTAATGTTTCTGCGGACGCAATGACGCAATGCTTAAGCAAAATGCCAGCAGGAACTTCCTTTGATGATGCAATGAACTCACTTCAATCTGCAACGCAATGTGGAACCAATTGCGGCTCTTGCAAACCCGAAGTCAAGCAAATTATTGCGAACTTTCTCAAGCAAGTAGAAGTAGCTGCATAATCTTGTAATGAGCATCACATCATTCCTAAAGGTCATTGGCCGAGGTAGTAAAGGCGCTGGCGATCTTGATCGTAATCAAGCCAAAGAAGTATTTGCTCAAATTCTAGAGGGCAACGTAAGCGATCTTGAGTTAGGTGCTTTTTGTATTGCTATGCGTATCAAGGGTGAAGCAGTATCTGAGCTAATGGGCTTTATGGATGCTTTAGAACCACATCTAAATTTACTCAACCTAGGCTCTCGTACAACCATAATCTTACCAAGCTATAACGGAGCCAGAAAACAGGCAAACCTCACACCACTTCTTGCCGGAATGCTTTCTACTTATGGTTTTACCGTTCTTGTGCAGGGAGTGGAGAAAGATCCAAGCAGGGTAACGAGCCATGAAATTTTTAAATCGCTTGGGTGGCCAATTCTTCACACTAAGGAGGAATTTGGCACCCTCCTAAATTCCAATCAGCCAATTTTTTGCCCCCTCAATGTTATTTCCCCAGCGCTGCAAAGATTGTTAGACGTCAGAGAAAGAATAGGCCTACGGAATACTGGTCATGTCCTTGCAAAACTCATTAATCCAACTCTTCAGAGCCCTTGGCAAGTATCCAATTACACTCATCCAGAATACCCAGAAAAATTGCGGGAGTTTTTTCAACTTCGTTCAGCAAATGCAATTTTGATGAGAGGAAGCGAGGGTGAACCCACTGCCTCCCTACAACGATTACCTGAAATGCATTTTTTATTTCCAAATGGCAATGAAGTTACTAGTCAAGAAGAGCGATTCGAAGATCCTAGCCCATTTATAGAAATTAATGCCATATCAACAGCATCCATTACCCAGCAAATTCTCTCCGGACAAGTCATATGTCCAAACTCAATCCTAAGACAAGCTACCCAAATATCGACGATGGCTGGATTACACTAAGCCATGCTTAGAATAGTTAAACGTTTGGCATGGGTTTCATTGGGAGCAATCGTTGCGCTTGGCTTGGCCCTGCTTGCTACTAAACCACCGACAACCCCATTACTACTTGCCTCCCTAGGCGGTTCAACAATATTTCTATTTGGCTTAACTGGTGCTCCCGCGGCACAACCACGAGCCTTATTTGGTGGTCACTTAATCAGCGCCCTCATTGGAGTAGTTTGCTATCAACTTTTTGAGGACGCATTATGGGTTTACTTATTGGCAGAGGTAATTACTTTATGCATCCTATTATTAACGCGAACCGTACATCCACCAGCGGGAGCTAATCCACTGATTATGATTCAGGCGCACGCTGGCTTTGGCCATCTCATAGTGGTTGTTTTAGTAAGCGTTACGATTCTTGCAGTAGTAGCAGCCATCTGGAGTCGTTTAACGCCTGGCAAAGCGCTGCATTACCCAGTGAAATGGAACGAGCCCTCCCCGAAATCAAATGACTGGAGCGTTTGGGGGTAGTTGGGATCAAATATTTAAAATTAAACAGAGAGAGCCATGGAACAAAAAGCACCATTACCCCCCTTTAATTATGAAACCGCTATCCAAAAGATTCGAATGGCTGAGGATGCTTGGAATACCAGAGATCCTGAAAAAGTTTCCTTGGTCTACACCGAAGATACCATTTGGCGAAATCGATCTGAATTTCCTAAAGGTCGCGAACAGGTAAAAGAGTTTCTCCATCGAAAATGGGCGAAGGAGCTTGACTACCGATTAATTAAGGAATTATGGGCATTTACAGATAACCGTATCGCTGTTCGTTTTGCTTACGAATGTCATGATGATTCCGGCAACTGGAGTCGTAGCTTTGGAAATGAAAATTGGGAGTTTAATGAAAATGGCTTCATGATGAGACGTTTTGCTAGCATTAATGATTTGCCTATTAAAGAATCAGATCGAAAATTCTTTTGGCCCCTTGGAAGAAGGCCGGATGATCACCCAGGGCTGAGTCATTTTGGCTTCTAGTAATTTAGATTCGCTCGGCAGCTTTGCACATGGACTAATCCATAGTCGCCAGCATGTTTCACCTAAAAGGCTAATTGATCCTGGTCCAAGCCCATTTCAGAAATTGGAAATCCTAAATGCTGCAGGAGCTGCCCCTGATCATGGAAAAATAACGCCCTGGCACTTTTATGAAGTAAGTTCCAAAAGTCGTAATTTGCTAGGCGACTTATTTGCCGATGCTCTCATCGCAAGAGACCCAGGCGCAACTCTAACTCAGGTTGATGAAGCTAGGCAGAAAGCTTTTCGAGGTCCCTTGCTGCTATTGGCAACCGTCAATCTCAATAATGAGCTAGATAATATTCCCGAACAAGAAAAAATCATCTCTGCGGGATGTGCAATTCAGAATGTTTTATTAATGGCCAATGCTTTGGGATTTGGATCTGGACTTTCGAGCGGCAAGGCTCTTTATAGTCAAAAAATGAGAGAGTTATTTTTATTAAAAGAGAAAGAGCAGCCCTTATGTTTCATAACCATCGGAACCATCTCAACCCATAAGCCTAATAAAGATAGGCCAGATGCCAGCTCATATACATCAATATTTTAAACAGAATAGCCCAGTTTCTATATTTGACAACAAAATTTGTTTAATAACTCTCGCACCACCAAAACTAAATTAAATTAAATCGTTTAAATTAGTGGCTATCTACTATTAAATAATTACTCGATAGATTAATGAATAAATTAAAAATCTGGTGCCATAAGCTTTATGAGGTACTCAAGCCACCCCCCTCCGAATTTTCTCTTACGCAGCAATTCATCATTACCATAGGCACGACAACTACTATCTGCATCCTATCATTGGTTAACCATCTCTTAGATAAAGAAAATTTGCTACTGCTTGCGCCATTCATCGCTAGTGCATTAATGATATTTACAATGCCAAGCAAGAAAATGACTTCTGCTAGCGTAATTTTTCAGTCATATCTTCTATGTTCGCTTATTGGTTTTGCATTTGTATATGTATTTGACTATGCCCAATGGGTAATGATTGCTGCCTTTGTAATTAGCTTCTTTCTCATGCTGGCACTTGAATGCTTACACCCTCCAGCAATTATGTTGCCATTTATGATTATTAGCGAGAGATTGAGAGACTACACCTTAGCTTTTGATCCAATTGCAATTGATGTTCTTATATTGCTCGTAGCAGTTTATTTTTTCAATAAAACCTTAGAGAAGTTTCCACTTATTAAAAAATGAATTTATAAGCTTGAATTGATATATCTAGTCTTGCCAATCGGTAAACTGTGTAGTAGTCGCCTACACACTTTCGAGCATACCCAGCGTTACTTAAGGTAACGCCTAAAAAAATACCCGCTGTGTAGGCGGGCATGAATTTGCAGGAGCTTGAGGAGACGTTCTCGCACAACTTACTATAACCTTCCTGAAAAGACAAACCTCACCTTTTATCTCAAAAGCTTTCTTTTTATGAATTTTGGGTCGAGTTTAGGTTCTCTGGTTATGAGAGCAGACACCCAAGGTAGACCCCTATAAACAGGGGGTCTGCGGGTGGTCAGTGTCGGTGTGCAAGCAAATGTGTAAGCAAATTCACGAATCTAAAGGAAGTAATCTATCGGTCTTTGGTTTTCCAAACCAAAGGATTTTTGGAGCAACCGTCTAGCACTTCGTTGCTCCAAAGTACTTTTTGGTGAGTGAGCGTTACTTAAAGTAACGCTTGATTTGGTGATTGCAACTAAGAATCGCATCTAGACTTTAGCGGAGGCCTTCTCAGATAGCAAGATTCGATTGGGCGACCCACATCTTTAAAGAATTCGTTACCACTCGAGAGTCAATATATTTCTTTGACTTGTAGCATAAAAATAGTGCTATGTAATAAACTGTGCAATGACTTTTAAGAATAAATAGTAGCTAGCTTAGGATTCGAACTTTATAGTTACCTTATTTTTAGGGATTTTTCCTACTCTCCAATTTTATAAAGGATAAGGTTAATTTTTTTTAGCAATCATATCAATCTCAATGCGTGCATCTCTTGCTAATCCATTTACCCCAACACAAGTCCTTGCGGGCCTTTTATTTGCAGGAAAGTAACCAGCATAAACTGCATTCATTTTTTCATAATCTTCGCGGAAATGGGTGAGGAAAATTCTGACGGAAACGACATGCGAAAGATTAATTCCTACGCCCTGAAGTACTGTTGTTAAGTTCTTCATTACTTGATGGGTTTGATCCTCAATAGTTTCTGGATAATTAGAAGTATTGGAAATGCCCTCAAAAGGCATTTGACCTGTTACAAAAACAAAGCCATTAGCTTCAACAGCATGACTAAAAGGAGCTACTGGATCAGGAGCACCATTAATCATATGAAAAATAAGTTCGGACATAAGAGCCTTTATTTGATCTAAGTTAATAGCCTAAATTGCGATTTACTATATTTTTAAACGCTTTTTTATGCAAGAGATTCGCAAAATTTTCAAACCATAAATCCAAGACGCGCTGTATGTAATCGGGAGAGTCACAGGAAATATGGGGAGTAATCAATAGATTTGGCACAGCCCAGATATCAGCGTCTTCAGGAATAGGCTCAAGCTCAAAAACATCGAGAATAGCCCCGCTTAAATGCTGATGGATAAGAGACTCTTTAAGTGCTTCATTATCCATGACAGTTGCCCTACCGATATTGATAACACCTGAGCCAGGAGGTAATAGAGTTAATCTACGCTTATCGATTATATTTTTTGTTTGTGCTGTAAGAGGAGTTGCAATAACTAAAAAATCAACTGTCGGTAAAATGCTATCTAAGTCATCGATAGCCACAGTCTTATCTGCAGTCAATTGAGGTTTCCCTGTCCTGGTAATTGCAATAACATTCATATTTAAGCGTTTGGCACCTCTGCCGGCAGCTTGTCCAAGATCACCAAAGCCGAGCACCGCCACAGTTTTATTTTTAATATTGAATTGATAGGGGGCTTTCCATTGCCGCTTTGCTTGATCGGCAATAATCTGTGGAATTCGATTATGTAGCATGAGTAATGCCATGCTAATAAAATCTTCAGTTTTATCAGCATGAATACCACTACTATTAGTTACTAAAATTCTTGTTGGCAGCCAATCGATGGGGAAGAGATGATCTACTCCGGCGCCAGTGGTATGAATCCACTCTAATTTAGGGGCAGTTGCAATTAACTCTTTATTTAGTGGACCAACAATTATTCCTTGAGCATCACACAAAGACTTTTCTAAAATATCTCCATCCCAACCAATACTGACGGCGATCTTTGACGAAAGCTCAGGATGTCGTTTAGAGGCTAAATTCCAAGCATCTTCTGTTAAGTGAAAAAGTGGATTTCTTTTTTTACTACTTTCTAGATGAAGCCTATACATATATTGAGTAAGTAAAAAATTTAAAGGGGTAGTGCAACCATAGTATCGTAACGAACTGAGTCAGTAACTACAGTGCGCGACTGAAATAATGCAGTTCCATTTTCTATTATTATTTCATCGACATAACGTCCAGCAGAAAATGTTGCCATGTCACCGTCATACATTGTGCGAATGACTACATAATTTGTTTGAGCGCTATATTTTTTATCTTTGTACTGAGTCACTTCGGATGTGCCAAGAATATGGCGATATACATGAGGTTCAAATACATTGACTGAACGAATTGAATTTACGCGATCTACTAACATTGCTTTAGAGTCACAAAACCATACCCCTACTTTTCTGCCCAAATCAAAATCTGCCCTGGTAAGTACTTTATAAGTTGCATTGTCCATAAAACACTGGGGCCAATTCTCCAGTAAATTATTATCTATTGAATGTGCTGCACAGACTAACAACCTACTAATTGCATCTTTTGTGTTTTGATCGAGCTGCAGGTCTGCATTGCTAGAGATCACATTAGACATTTAGTAACTCCCGGTAGTATTTCCAAAACCCGCGCACAGAAGTTTCAGTTGCACGTGTTGGCATTCCGCCGACACCCGTACCACCCATTTCTATAACAGCATATTCATCTGTATCACCTTTAATTCCTTTTTCTACGAAGGCCCCAATCGCCCCATCCTCCATAGAGACTAAACCGCCAGGACCAACTAAATTACTTTGCTTCATCCGAGTGTAGTTTTGGTCTTCAGTATCTTCTTCAAATCCCAATAGAGTCCAGATGAGCTCACATTTATTAGGACCAAGTGGGATTACTTGTCTTGTCGCAATAGAGTTGAGAATTTGATGAAGTACAAAACCTGGAAAAATACTTTGAATCGAGTTAGTGATTTGATCGTCGTATTCCATCCATTGATCAATCAATGACGGATCTTCAAGGCCGTAATCAGTTTTCATCGCACGAATCATGCCTGAGTCGTATACAGCATCGCCTACATCCGTATAGCGTTTTGTAAAGGAAATATGGTGGCGTGAGTGTTCATCTTGTAATGTGCCACCCTCTGCTGATAAGCGATTTAGCTTGAAGGTAGAAAAAAATCCATGTAATAGGCTGGGATGATAGTTGTCTCGACTATTTTCAACATATAACTTCCAATTGTTCTGCATCACTTGGCTATAACGACCAAGAATTTTAGGTGTGCCATATAAGGTTCTTTTCATATGGGCGACCATTGTAGGCCCCAAATAATCCTCTAGAGAAAGCGCATCCTCCGAGAAGGATCCAAATACTAATCCGTTTATAGTTGCGACTCGCAGTCGCTTTAATCGATGTTCATTTTTATCGAATTCTTCGGACATCCCACCCTTGCCTTGAATACCCTTTTCAAATGCAACCGCCTTTAATTTGCCATCAAATTCGTACACCCAGTTATGGTAAGGACAAACAATAGTACTATTTTTTCGATTCCCACACGGCTCATAGCAGATGATTGAACCTTTATGAACACATTTATTCACCAAGGCATTGATGCCATCTTCAAAGGTGCGGATTACAATAATCGAGGTCTCGCCAATTTTGGTAGTAATAAAATCACCGGCATTAGCAATTTCGGACTCAAGACACAAAAAACTCCAAGTAGGTCCTCGGAAAATAAGATCTTGTTCCCACTTATAAATATCAGTGTTGCTAAAAATATTTAAAGGAACACGTGTTACGTCTGCTCTCGGCCATTTAAGAATTTCTTTAATCGGCTGCAGATCTTTTGCTTGACTCAAAAAATTCCCCTCTGTCGATGTTGATAAAAATTTAAAGTGGAGATAACTTACCTGTGTCTACTAGAGTTTTCCAGCGTTCAACGTCAGCTTGAAAATACTTACCAAATTCAGCTGACTTAGTAGGAATTGGCTCAGAACCACTGCGTAATAAATGCTCCTTTATATCAGGAGATTCTAACGCTTTAACAGTCGCGTTGTTTAATTTTTCAATAATGTCAGGGGGTGTTCCTGCTGGGGCAAAAAAACCAAACCACGTGCTCATACGATAACCAGGAAAACCGGATTCAGCAATAGTAGGAACATCTGGCAGAGAAGGCGAACGTTTAGCGGATGTGATTGCAAGAGGTCTTACCTTTCCACCATTTACTTGATTCATACCTGATTCTATGGCGTCAAATAGAATGGAGACTCTTCCAGGTATAAGATCGGCATAGACAGCGCCACTGCCTTTATATGGAATATGAGTCAATGGTACGTTATAGCTACTTGTCAGTAGCGCTCCTGAAAGATGACTGCCCGTACCTGGGCCGGAAGATCCGTAGGTAACAGTACCAGGATTTTTATTGGCGAGCACTACTAACTCTTTGAAAGATTGAGGCCCAAATTCAGCGGACGTCACTACTAAATTCGGAATCGTTGTAACTCCTGAAATGGGTGTCAGATCTTTTCTTGGGTCAAAATTTAACTTCATTAAAGATACATTTGAGGCTAGACTGCTAGCGCCGAATAAAAATGTATAGCCATCCGGTTTAGCTTGTTTTGCAACATATTCGGCGCCTATATTGCCGCCAGCACCAGGCCTTAGTTCAATAACAACGTTTTGACCCAACACCTCAGACATTTTGATCCCAAGTAACCTGCCTAACTTATCGCTACTGCCCCCAGCCGCATAGGGCACCACCATCACAATAGGTCTTGTCGGATAAGTTTGCGAATGGGCATCGCATGATAGGAAAAATATTAGGGCCGAGCCTACTAGTGATAATAATTTCATATTGGCGTCCAAAAAGGTTAAAGGATCTAGATGAAAATACATCGTATTCGAAGTTTGTTGATTGGTAAATTAGTTCATGCCCCAAAAGGATGCTGAATAATCTAAAATAGACTCTTATGCACAGAATGATGAATCGTGATGCTTGCTTATTAATGGTAAGTAGCCCCTCAAACCAGAACCTATTGGTATCAACCATAGAAAATGTGCAGTAATCACCTACACACTTTCGAGCACCCCCAGCGTTACTTTAAGTAACGCTCAAATGACCAAACCTCACCTTTAGTCTCAAAAGCTGGCTTTTTGTGATGTTTAGGTCCTGTTTAGGTTCTCTGGTTATGAGAGCAGAAGCCCATGATAGAGCCATATAAACAGGGGGTCTGCGGGTGGTCAGTGTCGGTGTGCAAGCAAATGTGTAAGCAAATTCACGCATGTACTAAAAGAGCTCTCTCACTCTTTGGTTTTCAAAACCAAAGGATTTTAGAGCAGCCATCTAACACTTCGTTGCTCCAAAGTACTTTTGGGTGAGTGAGCGTTACTTTAAGTAAGGGTCTAAGTAAAGCACAGCTAATGCTTTATTGCGAAAAGATAATGTGATGCCCTTTCATCGTGACACTCTTTTAAGAGATCACAATCTCGCCCATCTCCATTCTTTCCCACCATACAAATGGGAGCAGATATAAGGGCTCATTGCTTCCTTGCAAGATTTCTAAAGCACCATCACTAGTTTTATTTGCTTGGTACTTACCTGGAGATAAAGGTACACAACCTTTATCCGTTCCATCATTTCTGCGCAATCTGGCTAAGATTTTTCTAGTTACATAGATATTCATAACTAACTCCTCATTTTTAAATGGGCATATCCATAATCTAGGCTGATTAAAAGCAAGTCCCTCTGGCAACTGCACATTTTCGGTGCAATTCGTCATTTTTTTGCATCCAATTAGTGCGCGGCAGTTATTCCAAGTAATGACTGATAGGCAAACTTGTATACAAGCAAGTACACCAATTGTCGTTTGTTAACCCTAAGGAGCCTTTCACATGAGCAAGAGCACATTTAGCATTGGACGTCGTCAGTTATTACAAGTGGGTGCTATTACAGCAGCCTCAAGCCTTATCCCATCATTTGCCAGAGCAGCTGATGACAAAATTCAGATTGGTTACTGGCCTATCGCTAGCGGACTACCTTTTTATGTAGCCCTAGAAAAAGGCTACTTTAAAGAGGTTGGTCTTAATGTTGAAGGCGTGAAGTTTGCCAGCCCAAACCAAATAGCCGAAGCAATGATTGCTGGTCGCATACAGGGCTCTGCAAACGGTACAGCCTCTGCAGCGTTGGCCCTTGCTGAAATTTCCTCACCAAATCTATTTAAGATCATTTGTTCTAACCCTTCAAATGCCAAATATGTATTAGATGAAGTTTTGGTACCACTAGATAGCAAAGTAAAGGCCATTAAAGATCTTCCAAAAGATGTTAAGTTCGGCTGCGGTCCTGGTATTCAGAACGTAACCCTCACCAAAATCATTCTTGAAAAAAATGGCCTAACAAATGTTCAACCAATTGAGTTACCTGTAGGCCAACATATTCCAGCTCTAGCAGCCGGCCAAATTGATGCGGTTTATACCCTTGAGCCATCTGGCACGATTGGCAAGGTAAAGGGTGTTTCACGGGTATTAGAGGCGGGTGTGATTTCTAAATATATGCTCGGCGATCCAATGGCGCCTTGGTTTGGTGGATCTGCATCTTTAACTACTACCTTAATTAAAGAGCGCCCCACTGATGTGAAGAAATACATTCTTGCCTATGCCAAGGGAGTAGATTTTGTCCGCAAGAATCCAGAGGAATCTAGAAAATCACTTGATGGCTTTACTGCGATTGAAGAGGCGGTTGTTAAAGAAGTGCCTTTAGCAAATTTTGTGATGTTTAACGAATTTAAACCTAGTGATATTGCCTACTTCCAGAAATACTTCGACGTCTTTACGGATCGTAAGATTTTCTCCAAGGTTGTGGATGTTAAACCCCTCATCTACGGCGGCTAATATTTCATGATCAATAAAGAGCACCTTCAGAAACTTCTTCCATTGATTGGGCCCATTGCACTTTTGCTGCTGTGGAGCCTGATCTTGGAGGCAAAGTGGGCAAAGCCAATCTTGCTGCCACCACCTGGGGCAACCTTGGCTTATATGGCAGATTCTTTTATGAGTGGCGCTATCTTTGGTGATTTATTCGCCACGATTAAGCGCACCTTTTATGCTTTTGCAATTGCCACTGCGATTGGGGTTCCTTTAGGCATTATCTTGGGTAGCAATGAAAAGATTTATCGTAGCGTCGAATTCTTGATTGACTTCTTTAGGTCCACGCCTTCATCTGCCTTGATTCCTCTCTTTATGCTGATTTTTGGCATTACTGATATTAATAAGATTGCGATTGCAGCTTTTGCTGCTGTATTAGTCATTCTGTTTAATAGCGCCTATGGCGTGATGAATGCGAAAAAGACTCGTGTAAACGCCGCCAAAACAATGGGGATTCCCACTCGCTTTATCTTCAAAGATGTACTGCTCATGGAGAGCCTGCCCCAGACGTTTGTAGGTTTGCGAATGGGGGTGTCGATGGCATTAGTGATTGTGATCGTGGCGGAGATGTTTATTGGCTCTGAAAATGGCCTAGGTCATCGCATCATCGATGCGCAGCAAGTTTTCAATGTCAAAGAGATGTATAGCTCGATTCTCATTACTGGCGCTCTTGGCTATGGTCTTAATCTTTTATTTCTGATTTCAGAAAAGCGTATTGTTCATTGGGGTGGAAAAGCATGAGTACCGTTCTTGAATTTCCTGCAGAGATAGGAACCCACGTTACTATCCGCGGTCTAGATAAGTCTTTTAATGGTGCCGTCCTGTACGACAACTTTAATTTAGATATTCCTAAAGGAAAGATTGTCTCGATCTTTGGCCCTAATGGGTGCGGAAAATCAACTTTAATCAATATGGTTTCTGGTTTGATGCCAATTGATTCAGGGGAAGTTCTGTTTGACGGCAAAACCTTAGATAAGACAACTATTGGCTACGTGTTTCAAAATTATCGCGACGCCCTCTTTCCTTGGATGAGTTCATGGGACAACATTGCCTACCCGCTTAAACGCAGTGGTATGTCTAAAGAAAAAGTTAAAGCCCGAGTTGATGAACTAGTCGCTTTATTTGAGATTAAATTTAATCTCAATCTCTATCCCTATGAGCTGTCTGGCGGTCAGATGCAAACTGTCTCCATCATGAGAGCCTTAGCTCCAAATCCAGAGATTCTATTTTTGGACGAGCCCTTCTCCGCTTTAGATTTTGAAATGACTCTATTCATCAGAGCTAAGTTACAAGAGGCCAATTTAAGTACTGGTGTGACGATGATGATCGTCTCTCATGATCTGGAAGATGCAGTCTTTTTAGCAGACAAGATTTTATTGTTAACTCGCAGGCCTACTCGCATTGCTGAATACCTCACGTTTGACATGGCGAAACCTAGATCACCTGAGAGTGTCAGTGAGGCAGAATTTATTAAAACAAAAGCATTGGCATTGGAAATATTCCAACGGGAGATGAGAGCGTGATTACCATTAAAGAGTTACTTCACCGCTATCAAGCTGGAGAGATTTCTCCACAAAAGCATATTCCTGCCTTACTAGATGTTATTCGCAGTCACTTTCATGAAACTAAAGACCCAGCCTGGATTTGCGTAGCCACTGATAGCAATATTAGTAAACAGCTAAACAATCTGGAGTTGCTGGCGAAAGAAAAAACGATCGCTAACTTGCCGCTATACGGTATTCCATTTGCCATTAAAGACAATATTGATGCGCTGGGCTGGGAAACAACTGCAGCTTGTCCTGACTTTGCCTTTGATCCTAAAAAGAATGCGACAGTAGTACAAAAGTTAATTGATGCTGGTGCCATCTTGATTGGTAAAACAAATTTAGATCAATTTGCTACTGGCTTAGTTGGAACTCGCTCACCTTATGGCGCTGTGCCTAATACGTTTGATCCCACTTATGTCAGTGGTGGCTCTAGCTCAGGCTCCGCTTCAGTAGTTGCAAGAGGCTTAGTTTGCTTTAGCCTAGGCACTGATACTGCTGGATCTGGCCGAATTCCTGCGGCATTTAACAATATCGTTGGCACTAAACCCACCCCTGGATTGGTAAGCACTGAGGGTGTATTTCCAGCATGCAAGTCAATTGACTGCGTATCCATCATGACGCTCACTGCTGCTGATGCCGATATTGTTCTTGATGTTATGAAATCTACTGAACTTGATAGGGTCAATGAGGCGCAGTTCCATCCAATCCCAAAACTAGTCTCCAACTTTAGAAGACCCACTCGTATAGGCATTCCTATCAGCTGTCAATTTTTAGATGATGGCCAGTATCAAAAAGCTTTTGCTAAAGCCATTGAGAACGCAAAGGGCCTGGACGTTGAGCTTGTTCAAGTAGATATTGATCCTTTTGTTAAAGCTGGAAAGCTTTTATATGATGGTCCCTGGGTATCTGAGCGTTTTGCAGTTACAGAAGATTTTCTAAATACTAATCCAGATTCTTTCGATCCCAGTGTGAAGCAGATTATTCAAAGTGGTGCAGCATACACAGCAGCACAAGGCTTTAGGGCAATTTATCAATTAAAAGAGTTAGAAATTGAAGCTAAAAAGTCTTGGGCAAAATGTGATGTTATTTTGGTGCCAAGCGCCCCTAATCATCCTACCTTAGAGGATTTAAAAAACCATCCTATTTTGAAAAACAGTGAACTGGGAATGTATACCAATTACGTCAATCTCATGCGTCTATGTGCCGTTGCAGTACCTGCTGGATTTACAGATAAAGGCATGCCCTTTGGGATCACTCTGATAGCACAAGAAGGCTCAGATACTGCCCTGCTCAAACTGGCAGCACAATGGCAGATCTTATTTGGTCTGTCTCTGGGCAAATCTGATGTCAAGGCAACCCATACTGAACTCACCATTAGCGGCCACAATAAAGACAGTATAGAAATTGCTGTGGTTGGAGCGCACCTTCAAGGGATGCCTTTGCATTCTCAGTTAACTGAGAGGCATGCCCATTTAATCAAATCCTGTAAATCAGCCAAGTCCTATCGGCTCTTTGCGCTCCCCAATACCACTCCACCAAAACCTGGGCTAGTAAAAGCCAAGACCAATGGAGCCGCAATTGATCTAGAGGTCTATGCAATGCCAGCATCTGAAGTGGGATCATTCCTAGGACTCATCCCAGCACCACTAGGTCTTGGTAATATTGAATTGGATGATGGCTCATGGGTAAAGGGTTTTATTTGCGAACCCTATGCAATCGAAGGAGCAAAAGATATTAGTGATCTGGGTGGCTGGAAAGCGTATATGCATCAATTAGGAGGGCAGCAATAAATGCCATTTGTTATACCAATGAATAGTGAGTTCTCTAGTCTGGCAGAGCATGCTTACGCTGAAATTAAGCAAAAAATCTTTAATTTTGAAATGATGCCTGGCGATCTAATCTCCGAAGGTAATCTTGCCAAACTTGTAGATGTCAGTAGAACCCCCTTACGTCAAGCGCTTCAACAATTACAACATGGCGGTTTTATTAAAGCCATTCCTAAGATCGGCTGGCAAGTTGCCCCTTTAGATTTTGACAAGCTTGATGAGCTATATGACTTTCGAATTTTAATTGAATCAAATGCTGTTAAAGCATTGTGTAACTCAAATAGAGATAGTCAAATTTTTAAGGAGCTGCAAAAAATCTGGCTAGCCCCTAAATCAAAGCGAAACTTTAATACTTTAGAAGTCGGAATACTCGATGAGCAATTCCATACTTTATTAGTTAAGGCATCTGGAAATGAAGAGATGCTTAAAACACATTCAGAGATAACTGAACGCATCAAGATTGTTAGAAGGCTAGACTTCACAAAAAATGATCGTATCAACAATACCTATGATGAGCATGGTCAAATTATTAAGGCGATCTTGGCGGGTAGAGCTGCTGAGGCTCAAAGATTGCTAAAGGCACATATCGAACAAAGCAAGATTGAGGTAAGAAAAATTACCTTAGGAATGTTACAAGATGCCAGGAAACAAGCGGTCGGCTAAAAAAATTGCTTTCCATAATCAACATGCATCCTATTTCTTAAATTGCATAACTATATGTTTGCGGAGGATGCACTAGAAAGTGTGTAGTAAGCGTCTACACACTTTCGAGCATGTCCAGCGTTACTTAAAGTAACGCTTAAATGACCAAATCTCACTTTTAATCTCAAAAACTAGCTTTTGATTACTTTTTGGTCCTGTTTAGGCTCTCTGGTTATGAGAGCAGACATCCAAAGAAAACCATTAGGATTTCAAGAGGTTATGTCACCTAAATATCGGTGTGTGAGTATTTGTGTGACTAGATTAACAAGATCACGAGATGTATTGCCTCGCTCTTTGGTTTTCATAACCACATGATTTTTGGAGCAACCGTCTAACACCTCGTTACTCCAAATAGCTTTTGCCGAGTGAGTGTTACTTTAAGTAATGCTTAAGGAACTCGAATCTTGCTCAACTTAATAGCAATAAAAAAGTTATCTTATATTTAGTATCATAACTAAAACATCGGGTAGCTTGATACTCTTTAATACCAATGGAGAATAAGAATATGAGCAATCAATTAGATACCATCGCACCCTTAAGAGAATTCGTCGTTAGCATGACGAATTTGGTTTCTCATGAGCATGAGGAGCAAAAGCTGATTAACCAGGGTTCTGAATTACTCAAAACCTTGATTCAAACTGATGCTTGGCTTCCAGAATTTTGTACTGTTCCCCACCCTGATTTTTATCAGCAGTATTTACTACACGCGGACCCATTGGGAAGATTTTCTGTAGTGAGCTTTGTATGGGGTCCGGGTCAAAAGACACCAATACATGATCACTGCATCTGGGGTCTGATTGGCATGCTTAGAGGAATGGAAAAAGGTCAGCGCTACAAGCAATTACCATCAGGTGTATTAGTGATTGATGGCGCTGAAACTCTTTTGCACCAAGGCGATATTGAGGCGGTTAGCCCTGCTATTGGCGATATTCATGTAGTGAGCAATGCTGTTGCTGATAAAACATCGATCAGCATTCATGTATATGGCGCTAATATTGGTGCAGTCAAACGTCACACCTATGATCCTGCCACCGGCAGTCCTAAGAATTTCGTTTCTGGCTATTCCTCAAAACAAGTTCCCAATCTATGGGATCGCTCTGCTGAAATTCGAGCAAGCCTTTAATCTAATAAGATCACTGAGCGGATTTCTTTGCCTTGCTTTAGACGAGCGAGCCCCTCATTCACATCTGCCAAACCAATTCTGCTGGTAATGTACTGATCGAGCAGTAATTTTCCTGAGAAATAGGCTTCCGCCAAAAAAGGGAAATCAATTTCTGGTCTAGTACCGCCATAACTAGAGCGATGAATGCGCTTTTCACCCATGAGGGAGCCCCAACGAAATGAGACTTTTTGATTGACCGGTACTTTGCCCAACCAAACTGTTTTCCCACCAGGCCTGACGATCTCTACACTTAACTGAAAAGCTGCTTCATTACCTGCAGATTCGACAACACAGTCAAATCCAATTTGATGGGTCATCTGCATACAAGCTTGAATTACGTTTTCATCGGCAAGTAAGATATCAGTAGCGCCAAACTGTTTGGCTATTTGTAGCTTTACCGGATCCCGATCAATCGCCAAGATCTTTCCGGCATTTGCCAGCTTAGCCCCTTGAATTGCAGATAGTCCAACTGCTCCACATCCAATGACTGCCACGGTTCCACCTTGCTCTAGCTCGGCAATGTTAAGAACAGCTCCAACCCCAGTCATGACCCCGCAGCCAATCAAGCAAGCAACCTCAAAAGGTAATTCTTTGGGCACTTTCACTGCACACTCTTCGGTCACTACAACAACCTCAGAAAAACTCCCTGCATACATCAACTGATGAACGGGCTTATCCTTTGCGTAAATTCTAGGTGCGCCATCAAAATGAAATGACTTAGTAGCATTGGCGCGATACTGACTACAAATGATTCTTTGTTTACGTTGGCAAAAGTAACAAGTGCCACAATAAGGGTTCCAAGAGATAACAACATGATCCCCTGGTTTGAGATGCGCAACGTCTTTACCTATGGATTCAACAATACCAGCAGCTTCATGACCAGGAATAAATGGAACTGGCGTTCCCAGGGCGCCCTCTACCGCTTCAAGATCCGTGTGACACAGGCTAGTGGCCTTAATTCTGATAACCACATCTTTAGCCAATAGACCCTTTAGAGACAAAGTCTCAATTTGCAAGGGGCGACCAAGCTCTCTGAGTACCGCTCCGGAAAAATTCATGCAGAGCGCACCCTTGGATCAGCTAATGAGGCGTCGTAACTCTCAACCTTAGTACCCTTATAAAGAATCTTTGCACTTTTCTCTGTGATCTCTTGATGCAGCTTCACAAAATCAGGCTCCATCTCTTGACTAGGTCTGGGTTCATGAGCAAAGGTTTTAAATGTATCCTCACCTCTTACTAGCGTTGCGGAATCATCGCCCTCAATTTGTTTTACATGGGTTGGGATGTAACGAATTGCAAAACCAATCCGTCTTGAATTTGAATTGTTAGGAGGTGATCCATGAATAATTCGTACATGATGTAAAGACATCTCGCCAGGCTCTAGCTCTAAAGTTACACCCTTACTCTCATCAACCTCAACAGCAACTTCTTGCCCGCGGGTGAGTAGATTATTTTTAGAGTAAGTATCTCGATGTGGGATTTGCTCCATCGCATGGGTACCCGGAATTACCGCCATAGCCCCATTACTTGTATTACTAGAAGATAAGGCAATCCATGCAGTCACAACATCAGGGGATGACAAACCCCAGTATGTAGAATCCTGATGCCACGATACAAATCCAGGATCATGCGCTTCTTTAATAAAGAAATTACTTGTCCAGCACAAAATATTGTTACCGTATAAATCTTCGATCGCATCCACAATTTTGGTATCTCGTACTAAATCATTTAACCAAGGAAATAATAAGTGCGTTTTATGTCTTTGAGAACCATGCAAAGGAGACCCTTGGCGCCGTTCAAAATCTTCTAATAGATCTCGAATACCCTGCGTCTGCTGAGCATTCATTACCCTAAGATTGGAAACGTAGCCCAAATCCTTAAATTGCTGCACCTGAGCTTCCGTTAAAAACTTAGGCATTTTTATCTCGCTTTCATTCAATTGATCAACTAATATATAAGCTGTACATTACAGAAAACTTTATTGAAGGATGCCTGCCGTGTCAATAGATACAAGCTATCTAAATAACCATCCAGCATTACAAAGCGATTGGATTGATGCGCCGCATCATTTATCGAGCATCGGGGACCTTTCTCTCGAATTGGGTGGGCAAATCAAAAATTGCTCAGTCAGCTATGTAGTTCATGGTGAACTTGGAGATCATTCAAAGCCACTAGTCATTTTCTTATGCGCCATTGGCAGCATTCATCATCGTCTTGATTTTTTAATCAATCAATCTCACACACTGGATATCAAAAATACTCGCATTATTGCGATTGATGCACTTGGGAATGGTTTCAGCAGCTCTCCATCTAATTCAAAAGAACAGCCTTACTTTCAGTTTCCTAAATTTACAATTCGAGATATGGTTGAGAGCCAGAAGAAGTTGCTTGATCAACTGGGTATTACTCATGTCAATGCGATCATTGGGGCCTCTATGGGTGGCATGCAAGCTCTGCAATGGGCTGTCTCCCACCCAGACTTCATGGACTACATCATTGCACTGACACCCATGTCTAAAACGACTGCATGGGCATCAACAATGACCAGGGCAGCTCGCGAGTGTCTAGCCCCTCATATCGAGATGAATGGCTCATATGACCCTGATACAGCTTGGTTAGCATGGTTGCCAACAATGCAAATGCTGGCAATGCGTACACCCAAGCAGTGCGATGAACAATTTACAGATATTGCCCAAATACAAAACTGGTATGAACAAAGGCTGCAATGGTGGAAGGGGATGAATTTCCACCCCCTGGACTGGATTTACCAATCAATCGCATACGATGCACATGATGTGAGTCAGACAGCTTCGTTTAATGGTGACTTAGCAAAAGCTCTTAGATCCATTAGAGCTAAATGCCTCATTAGCGTTCCCAGTCTTGACCTATTTAATCCAATTGAACAAGCTATTCATTCAGCAAGTTTGATTCCCAATTGTTTATTGGTGAAACTAGATACAAACTGGGGGCATATGGCTGCTAGCGCTCTTGATGCCCCATCTACTGAAGCCATTTCAAAGGCTATTGATAGTTTGACTGGACTCTAAATCTTAGCGGCGATAGATAGTTGGGATTGAGCAACCCGCTTAGCTTCTTCAACTGAGCCAGAAAAAATAATCTCTCCACGCTCAATGATGTAAACCCGATCTGCATAGTCTGGAATATGGAAGGCATTTGATTCTGCCATCAAAATAGCTCTACCGAGACCTCGTATCGAAGATAAGCCATCACTAATCACGGGAATAATAGCTGGAGAAAGTCCTTCAAATGGTTCGTCTAAGATCAGCATCTCAGGATCCAAGGCAAGTGCCCTAGCAATCGAGAGCATTTTGCGCTCACCACCAGATAAATGGTGACCACCCCTATCTCGATAGCGCTCTAACTTAGGAAAGATTTTGTAAGCTAACGCAATGCGCTCTTCATTGGACAGTTTGGTTTGAATAGTCCAAGTCGGCATCTCAATATTTTCAGCTACAGTTAGATCACCAAACACTTCACTCTCTTCTGGGGAGAAACCAATCCCTGCTCTAGCAATATCAAAAGTCTTCATACCAACTAAAGACTTGCCTTTCCACAGAATATCGCCACTCTTGGGTTTCAAATACCCCATGAGACTTTTTAAAGTCGTTGTTTTGCCGGCACCATTTCTACCAACAAGGCATACCAACTCACCAGGATTCACATCAATATTAATGTTACGCAATATCGGGCTATTTTGAATATCAACTGCCAAAGATTTGATCTCAAGCATGAGAAACCCGCTTTCCAATAATCTGCGCTTCTAGTTCAGCATTGGCAAAGAACTCTTTTGGCGGTAAATCAGCCAATAACTGCCCTTCAGCCAACGCAACAATGCGTGTTGAATACTCAGCCACTAATTCCATATCGTGCTCAACTAGCAAGATAGTCTTGATGCCTGAGATCTTTGCAGCCTCCATCAAGGTATCCATAATGCCGCGCTTATCTGCGGTAGAGATGCCGCTAGTAGGCTCATCGAGCAAGATTACCTTAGGATCTAGTGCAAATGCACTAGCAATATCGAGAAGCTTCTTTTCACCTTGAGAGAGATATGAGGCTTGCCAGGACATTTTTTTATCGAGATTAAATATTTTGGCAACCTCATAAGCCTTATCTACTAAAGGTTTTTGTGCAGCCGCACTAGACCAGAAATTATATTGAGAGCCAGTTTGCGAAATAACTGCAGAAATAATCGTTTCTTGCACTGTCATTAGCGGAAAAATTTGTACCAGCTGAAAAGCTCTGGCCATTCCATACTGAGAAAGCTTAACGGGACCCACTCCTGCAATGGACTTACCATAAAAATCGACATCACCTTCAGTAGGCTTTAACAAACCAGTAAGCACATTAACAAAAGTAGTCTTACCAGCACCATTTGGTCCAACGATAGAGATCGTCTCTCCCTCGAAGAATTTCAAGCTCACATTTTTTAAAGCTTGATAGACACCATAGTTTTTAGAAACATTTTTGGCCTCAAGTATTGGGGTCATTGTGCTTTCTCCTGAGAAACCATTCTTTTTCTAGCTTGTAATAAGCCCATAATTCCATTAGGTAATAACAAGACCAGTAAGACCAAGACTACGCCCAAGGCAAAGCGCCAATATTGCGTTAAGCCAACGAGCTGATCTTTGAGACCAATAAAAGCAAAGGCACCTACGATTGGGCCAAAGAAATTATTAAAGCCACCCAAGATCGTCATGAATACAATATTTCCTGAATGCGTCCAGTAGGCAAGCTCTGGATCAGCAAGACCCACAGGCACAACTAATAGAGCTCCACCAATGGCGCCATAGACTGCAGAAATAACAAATGCTATCAAACGAAAGCGATGCACCTGGATACCGAGATACTCAGCTTTTCTAGGATTGTCACGAATGGCACGAAAGTGCATGCCCATAGGAGAATGCACAATTCGCCACATCAGCGCTCCCAATAGAATCAAAATAATGATGGAGTAATAGAAAAATGGTCCAACTAAAAAGCTCGTCTTATCCATGCTACTCAAGTCTTGACCAAATAAGAATGGTCTTACTACCTGAATACCAGAATCTCCACCCGATAAATCATAAAACTTAAACAAGATGGAATGAAACAGCATTCCAAATGCAAGGGTTAACATACCAAAGAAGATGCGTACATATCGAACGCAGATCAGGCCGACCGGTACAGCAACCACAACACTTGCAGCAATAGCACATAAAAATATGATTTCCATATTTTTAATACCTAATCTACTTGTCAGAATAGCGACTGTATAGGCTCCAACCGCCACAAACAATGCATGGCCAAATGAAAGGAGTCCTATATAGCCAAATAGAAGATTGAACCCGAGCAAAATAATGCTATAGGCAATTGCTGGTAGCAATAAAGTCGTGTGATAAGGACTCAGGAAGAATGGAGCAACACATAAGATGGCCAAGCAAACCAGTAGGGTCAGTTTGGTACGGAGGTTCATGACTCCACCGCCTTACCAAATAATCCAGCCGGCTTGAAGATTAAGATTGCAATCACAATCAAATAAATTAAGAGAAGATCTATCTCTGCGTAGATTGAAACAGCAAAGGCTCGCATAATACCAACAATCAGCGCTCCAACTAATGCGCCACGCATACTACCAAGACCACCAATCACCACTACCGCAAAAGCCTCAACAACCACCTCGGAAATCATTTCCAAAGATGCCGCAGCAGTTGGAACAACTAAGGCTCCGCCAATTGTTCCCAAAATGGTTCCCATAGTAAAAATTGCCACATTGATCCACACCACATTGACACCCATCGCCTCACTCATGCGACGGTTTTCTGCAGTAGCTCTAACAATCCGTCCAAAGTCTGTCTTTTGCAGCATCCAACCCAAACCAAGCGCCAAGATAATGCTCGCACCAATCACTAAAATCTTATAAGTTGGGATCGAAGTAGATGCGAAATTGAGTTGACCATAGGTCATCGATAAATTACCTAGAGTCATTGGGGTTGCACCCCAGATCATTCTGATCAGATCCTCCAAGAGCAACATAATGGCAAAGGTAAGCAAAAGCTGAAAGCCCTCCTCGCGGTCATACACCAGGCGTAATAAGCGCTCAATGATTGGGCCGACCAGGCCCATCAGTAGTCCTGCAACAATGAGCACCAAAATCAAGCTATAGGCAGGTATGCCAAATTTAATAGCTAATGAAACGAGAGTGATTCCGAAATAAGCGCCTAGGGCATAGAAAGCACCGCAAGCTAAATTCACAATTTTTTGAACGCCAAAGACAAGCTGCAAACCGCCAGCTAGTAAAAATAAAACTGCGGCATGAAAAAGCCCGCTAAGAATAATGTCAATAAATGCTGTCATTTTTCACATTCAAAAAAGCTGAGCAGCCCAAAAGCTGCTCAGCGGCACTAACTATTAAAGAGTGATATTGGCTGTGTCAATCCACTGCCAGAAATCCATTCCTGGAGGTTTCTGGAGTTGATCACTAAACTTTTTATCTACTGGATTAATTGTGACGAAGTCATACTTGTTCTTATGCGTTGTCAAACCCTGATAGAAAGTTTGCTCAGCAATATGATCTTTACGCATCATGCCTGGACCGCCCAATGATTGAACTTGAACGCCTTCCATGGCGGAAGCAATTTGATCTTTATCTGGCCACTTACCACCATTGGCTTTAAGTGCCTTCTCAACGCCAGCCTTATAGACCTGCATTGCAAAGTATGCTCTGTCAGCTTCCCAGTTTGGATAGTCTTTGTATTTATCGTAGTAGAGCGCTACGAATTCTTTTTGCAGAGGAGTAGCATTTGGTAAATCAAAGTACATCGTGTTGTGCCCAAATACCATACCCTCTGGTGTGAACTCTTTCTTCATTAGTGTGTGCTGAAAGCCGGCAGCTGGCAGAACAAATTTCACATCGCCATTACCTAATCCAGCTGCACTAGCGTTCTGCATAAACACTGGTAAATCAGCAAACAAGAGCGAAGAGAAGATGAGATCAGGTTTGGCGGCTTTTAAAGCAGCAATTTGTCCTGATAGCTCCATAGTGCCAACTTTAGGCCACTGCTCTGCAACAACCTTATGCTCAATATTGAAACGTTTTAAGAGCGCCTGGAATGCTGCCCAGTTATTTCTGCCATAGGAATAGTCTGGATTGATTCCGGCAATGGTTGCAAACTTACCTTTGTATTGCTTAATTGCAATCAGTGAGGCCATCACTGCTTCACACTCGTTATCTGTTGAGCGGAAAAGATATTTCGGCTTTGGAATTGTTTCTTTCACGCCATCTTGCGTAGTACCGTCCCAATAAATGGTGACTGTTTGCATCTCCTCAACTGTAGGTCCAAGAGCCAATGAAACGCCAGAGGATACTAAGCCCTGAACACAATCTACCTTGTCCTGGAGAACTAGCTTGCGATAACGCTCAGTTGTATCTTTGGCATTAGTCTCTTCTTCAATGACTAGTTCAACTTTGCGACCACCGATACCACCCGTCTTATTTATTTTATCAGCTGCAAACATTGCGCCACGCAGACCGCATTCACCGATCGTGCCCGCAATACCAGCTCGAGGCGCCAAGATGCCGATCTTAATTGGGGTATTTTGTGCAATCGCTGGGAATCCCCATCCACTAGCCGCTAGCGCTGAAAGGGCCCCTATCCCCTTAATCACCTCACGACGACCATGATTATTTATTTTCTGCTTTTTCATTTCAGTCTCCTATAAAACTCAATTTAACAAGACATCAACTACAACTAACGCCATTACTCATGTGACATTACTGTCTTACGGGTAAATTCTTCTATGTAATCAAGCAACTTATCTACTGCTAAACCAGCTTCTTTTTCATTACCTTCGCAAATAGCATCCGCTATATCAGCATGCAGCATTGCTGCAACTGTAATATCGCCGATCTGATGAAAATTACCAAACCAAAATCTTCTGGACATACCATGCAGCATTGACAACGCCTTTGATGCATATTCATTTTTAGATGCAACGATCGTTAAATCATTCAACTCCTTATCAACCTTCAGAAAAAGCTTTTCATTTTTCTCTTTTGCAGCCTTTTTAAAGTCTTTAGCTACTCTTTCAAATTGTTTGCGCTCTTCTAGATTGCATCTCTTTGCTGACTTTTTGCAAATCAATCTCTCTAACTCACGACGAGTCTCCAATACTCTTAGTTGTTTTTGTGGATTTAGGTCGGAGATAAAAATACCCCGTTTAGGCATGATAGATACAAGATGTTCATGACTCAAACGCTGAATAGCTTCTCTAATAGGAGTTCTACCGATGCCGAGCATAGTGGAAAGTTGACTTTCTGAGACTGGGGTGCCAGGAGCCAGCTTCATCGTGACGATAAGCTCTTCCAATTGCTCATAAGCTTGATCTGATAAGGACACCAATTCAACAGGAACTACGATAGAAGCTTTAGTATTTTTTTTAGTAGCCATGTTCTTTAAGCAAAAGCAGTGGGAGCTTGCGCTCGATCAAACATTCCATAATCTCGCTGAACTTCATAGAAGCCAAAATCAAACAATTTCTGATTGGCTAAAGAAGCCTTTGCTTTCAAGGCACTATCAAAATCACAATCGAATAAAGCAATACCTCGCGCTGGATTGATCACACCCTTAAATAATCTTGCAGCATTCACAAAGGATTTTGTGGCACTCTCAGTAGCTGTCTGCACAGCAGAAAAATCACCGACTAAAGCTAGAATGCAAGATTTATCTGAGCCACTACTTTGCTCACTACCTACCCTCAATCGATAATCTTCCAAGACTAAATTTCTGCCACAAACTTGGGCGCCATGATGATCATGTTGACAGCGCCATGAGCCTAGCGCATTCTCATCGACCCACTGTGAATAGGATAGATACCAGCCAGCTTGGCCTAAATTTTCAAAGCGCTCCACTGAAATAAATCCTGGATTCTTTTCTACAATAGGCTTTAAGCCAGCCGCCATTCCAAAATAGGCGCCTGTAAAACCTTTTTTTGGCAGAACATCAAAGAAAACGGCGTAGGTCATGAGATAAGTAGTATTGTCAATTATTTCTCTAAGGCTTTTGCTTCTTCAGAAGTCAAAATTGGACCTTCGAGCGTAACTTTTTCTTCTTGTATCTTACCGTTTTTAAACTTCTCAATAATAGGCTTTAGATCAGGGTCTATATGAGCCTGATTAAATCCATTCAATAAGGTTCCTAATAAGCCTCGTTTTAAATCAGATGTGCCCATAACCCAATCAGCTAGCGGAAAGCTCAGATTCATATTCTTATGCATCATGATGCCAAGATTGTGATGTGCTGCATGGTGGCGACGTATCGTATTGATGAAAGGCATATTACGTACGAACCAGTTCTCTTTAATATGGCAACAGTAGTGAAAGGTTTCATAAATCAAGTAGTGACCAACCATAGTCATGAATACGAAATACCCAACATTAGGATTAAAGATTTGGCTTGCCACATAACCCAAGAACGTTCCAAAGACGCCTAGTACTGTTAGTACGCGCCATGGAAAGAAAACAATCCTAAACTCTTTTACTGTGTCGATTGTGTAGTCAGTGTCTGTAAAGTATTGATGGTGTTGACGAGTATGTCGGTCATAGATTGCGCGCAGCGCAAAGACATCAATTAAGCGATGCATTACATACTTATGCATCGCCCACTCAACAAAATTTCCAGCAATAGCCACTGGAAGGATGACCATCCACTCCCAAGTAACATCATGTAGATTTGAAACGCAGTAATAAATGAGACTGATTCCAACCGTATACATCACTCCAATATGTACAAGGCCATTATAAAAAGGACTTATTTCATTGAAATATTTTTCACGAAACTTCTTTTGCCGTTCTGTCATCACCATTTCTTGGAATGCAATACTCATAACCATCTCCCGCTTAGATTAAGCTTTTGTGGAACATATATGTCACTAATATACTAGGGAAATGTCAGATTTGATCCACTTCAAATGATGGGGGTTTCCCTTATACCACCCCCCATCTATTGAGGTTGCATTGAAAGTGTGCAGTAATTGCCTACACACTTTTTGGCACCCCCAGCGTTACTTAAAGTAACGAGTAAGAACCTCATCGGAATATTCACTATGCAATGATGAATATATTGCTTCAGTTATCAGCTCAGGTCATCAATAGAAAATTGTATTTTTCCTAACTCTATAGCCATCTGCTTACGCTGTTCTGTTGTTAATGAAACCAATGGGGGCCGAACCCTAGCCCACTCTGGATCATTAGAAAATTGGGCGATCACGGCTTTCATGGTTGGTACAGTTGGAAATGGTACTAAGCAAGCTCTTAGCGTATCAATGTCAGCCTGCAGTTGCTGAGCATTACTATCTTCCCAATGTGCTGCCAAGTAAGCAATTCTGCGTGGGTCAATATTTGCCATGGAAGAGATGCAGCCATAACCACCAGCGCGCATCGTTCGCAGTAAGAACAATTCATTGCCTACGAACATCCTAAATCCTCGTGCTGCAAATTGTTTTAATACGGCTTCGGTATATGACCAATCGCCAGACGTATCTTTCATACCCGCTATCGTATTTGGATAAGCAGTAATCAATCTTTCTAGCAGCCCCAAACTCATAGAAATCTTAGTCATAGGGGGAATGTTGTATAGGTAGATCTGAAGCGCGCTATCCCCAACCTTTTCTATTACCTCAGAAAAATAGGCAAAAAGTCCATCATCAGAGACATCCTTATAGTAAAAAGGGGGCAACATTAATACTCCGGCACATCCTGCCTTCACTGCAGCTGAAGTCATCAAAGCTGTCTCATCAACTGAACATGCGCCTGTCCCAGGCATCATAGTCTTGGGGTCTACTTCGCCAATAATGAGCTTCTCCAATACTTCCAACTTCTCAGCTACAGAAATAGAGTTTGATTCTGAATTCGTACCAAAAATTGCTATGCCTACATCATTTGCCTTAAGCCATTGACATTGCTTTAATAGCTTAGCGACATCAATTCGACCATTACTATTAAAAGGACTAATGACAGGAGCTAGAACTGCGGGTAATGTAGTTGATTGCACAATGGCCTCTTTTAATATTCAATTAATCTACTTGCACATTTCCATCTTTAATGACCTTTGCATACCTTTGTCGGTCACTTTCAATTCTTGCTTTAAACACAGTTGGTGTCAGCGGCATAGGTGTAGCGCCCTGCTGAATGAGTGTTTGCTTTGTATCTTGTTCTAAGATCACTGCTTTAATATCGGCAGCAATCTTATCCACGAGTACTGGAGGGGTTCCTGCTGGTGCAGCGATTCCAATCCATGAAGCAGCATCAAAGCCAGGAACACCAGACTCAGCTATAGTTGGTAACTCAGGCATTGCTGGTGAGCGGACTAATGAGCTTGCACCTAATGCTTTAAGCTTGCCAGACTTTACAGAACCAATTGATTCCAGCACGGTTGAGAAATACATATTGACGTGCCCTGCCATGACATCAGCAGCTGCTGGACCACCGCCCTTATATGGTACGTGCATCATGTCTAAGCCGGTTGCTTTTTCAAACATCTCACCCGCGAGATGTGGACCGCTCCCACTACCTGAGCTTGCATAGGTAACCGCTCCAGGATTGGCTTTTGCAAAAGCAATGAATTCTTTTACATTATTAGCTTTCACACTTGGGGTAACCAAAAGAAAGTATGGCAATTCTGCAATCATGCTCACCGGCACAAATGCCTTGTCTGGGTCGTAAGGCATTTTTTTGTAGAGCGATGGATTGATTGAGAAGGTGCCGATATTGCCGATGAGCAAGGTATAGCCATCTGGCTTTGCACGAGATACATATTCAGATCCGACCATGCCAGACGCGCCAGCCTTGTTATCAATAATGACGGACTGACCCCAGCGGGTAGATAACTTTTGTGCAATCAATCGAGCACCAGCGTCTGTTCCACCGCCTGGCGGAAATGGAACCACGATCGTCACAGATCGATCAGGAAAGCTTCCAGTTTGAGCATTCCCTAAAGAAGCTACCAATAAAAGAAATAAAGCTGCAATTACATTACTAGCCCTCATACTTTTAAACACTGGAGTCTCCAATTTATGATGATTTGCTATTAATTAAGATAAATTACTCTTCTTTTTACTCAGGCTGTATGCCGGCATCTTTAATAATTTGACCCCAGCGTTTTAACTCTGCGTTTTGAAAAACTGATAATCCATCAGGTGTACTTGTTGAAACCTCCATACCATTTTCTTCTACAAACTTTTTGACAGCAGGTTTTTTCATCGCTGATATAAACAGCTCATTTATACGCTTAATCGTAGCCGCATCCATTCCCGAAGGTCCATACAAAGCATTCCAGTGAGAGAACTCATAACCCGGGATACCAGCAGAAGCGATGGTTGGCAAAGTCGGCACCAGCGGAGATTTAGTCAAGCTACTAACCCCTAAGGCTTTTAACTTATCATTTTTTACTTGCGGTAGGCTCGTTGTTAAATCCACAATCATTAAATCTACCTGCCCACCAACTAAATCAATTACCGCTAAAGGATTAGACTTGTATGGTACATAAACCATCTCGGTGCCAGACATCTTTTCAAACAACTCGACCGCAACGCGCGCTGAAGAGCTACCGGCACCAAAAGTTAACTTTCCAGGTTCTTTTTTTGCGAGCACGATTAGCTCACTCACCGAGTTCGCTTTTAACGCAGGATTAGTAACCAACAACATATAGCCTTGCACAAGCTTAGTAATTGGACTGAAATCCTTGATTGGGTCGTATGGAAGCTTTTTAATCAAATGTGGATTAGCTGCTTGAGTGGTATTGGTCGTAACAAACAGGGTGTAACCATCAGGTTTAGCATTTGCCACATACTGAGCTGCAATTCCACCAAAGGCACCCGCTTTACTCTCGACAATAACTGCCTGCCCAGTTTCCTTGGTAATTTCTACACCAATAGCTCGGGCTAACCCATCGCTAGTACTGCCAGGAGTCGAGCCAATGATGATAGTGATCGGTTTATTGGGGTATGACTGCGCTTGAGCTAACCCACAGATAAAAAGAAATGCAATTAAAAATTGAGCTTTCATTTAAGTGGACTCCCTTTATGTAGTAAGACTCATTTCAGGCCTCTCACCTGCTATACCTTGAGCGAGACTATCTAAAACCATATTACCCATAGCAGTACGAGTTTCCCAAGTAGCGCTTGCACGGTGAGCCTGCATTACGATTGAATCATTCTTCAGAAGAACCTCTGGCACATTTGGCTCATCAACAAAAACATCTAAGCCAGCTCCTGCAATTTTTCCGTTCTTAATCGCATCTACTAAATCTGGCTCATTTACCAATTTGCCGCGTGCGATATTAATTAAGAATCCATCCTTGCCTAAAGCATTCAGTACTTTTGCATTCACAATGCCCTCAGCCTTATCTGCAGCAGCGCAAAGGATCAAAGCATCACTTTGATGCGCTAACTCAACCAAGTCAGGAACAAAGCCGTATGGTAAGTCATCCATTTTCTGTAGATCGGTATATCGAATAGGGCACCCAAAGGCCGCAGCACGAATTGCTACTGCCCGCCCTACGCGACCCATACCAACAATACCCACACGCATGCCACTAAAACGACGTGACAATGGAATTGCAGTTGGGGATGGAAACTTAACCCAATTACCCTCGCGTACAAATCGATCGCCCGAACAAATACCACGACAAGTTGCAAGCAAAAGACCAATAGCTAAATCGGCAACATCTTCAGTCAATGCACCAAAGGTTGCTGTGACATGAATACCGCGACTCTTGGCATACGCCATATCAACAGCATCTGTCCCTACTCCATTGACTGCAACCACCTTCAAGTTTGGTAGCTGCTCCATTAAAGCTTTACTGATTCCTGTGTGACCACCGCTCACCACACCGCTAATAGAAGAACCATGCTTGGCAATAAAAATTTCTTTATCTTCAATCTCAAAGTACTTATGAACGTCATATAGCTCATTGAGTTTTTGACTGACTGATGGAATCAAAATTGGGCTAAGTTGCAAGACTGTAGGTTTCATTTTTTCTTATCCTCGACCAACAAATGGCATTGCACTTGCCATTACCGTCATATTGAGTACATTTGCCGAGAGTGGCAATGCAGCGATGTAACGAACCGCATCAGCAACATGCTTCACATCCATCATGGGTTCTGGTGCAAGAGCGCCATTAGCCTGAAGAACGCCTTTAGTCATACGCACGGACAATTCTGTAAGGGCATTACCAATATCAATTTGGCTGGCAACAATATTGAACTTTCTTCCATCCAATGCAATGCCTTTTGTAATCCCTGTCACGGCATGTTTGCTTGCTGTATATGGCGTTGTGTAAAGACGTGGAGTATGTGCTGAAATTGAGCCATTATTGATAATTCGGCCGCCTTGAGGACTTTGTTTTTTCATCAAACCAAATTCAGCGCGGGCACATAAAAATACACCGGTGACATTAGTATCAATAGCGTTTTGCCATTTCTCTAAAGGTAGTTCATCAATAGTGACAGCTGGGGCATTAACACCAGCGTTATTAAAAGCCACGTCTAGACGGCCATACTTTTTTTCTATCTCTGCAAATAAATGATCAACACTCGTAGGGTCTCTAACATCTACTGATACAGGAAAAGCTTCTTGCCCTTTTTCTTTGGCTAATTGCACAACTTCCTCCAGCAGCTCTAATCTTCTTCCCGCCAGAACAACCTTAAACCCATCTTCAAGCAATGCCAAAGCAACGGCTTTGCCGATTCCACTTCCAGCACCAGTTACTAAAGCAATTCTTTCATTCGACATATTGTTTGCCTCGATTTATTGAGAAGCCATTATTTAATAAATGGTAGCGCTACCAAATAAGGTGAAATATAAGCGATACCAATCGAACTTGTCAAACTATTCACTCTAGGGTTTTTACGGTGTTTTAGGCTGTATCTCGCTCAATTATCGAAAAGCCAACATTGACGAGTGGATTTAAGACTTCTCTACCTTCTGCTCTATCCATGAGGTATTGTGCAGCTAATTGGCCAATTCTTCCACCGTTAATCCGAACTGTAGTTAAGGCGGGAAGCATGTCGGCTACAAATGGGATATCGCCAAATCCTACAATAGCGATCTGCTTTGGCACTTCAATTTTTTGCGCCCTAGCCTCAGTTAGTGCCCCTAAAGCAAGTAGGTCTGAGCTACAAAAAATAGCGTCAGTCTGTGGGGCATTTTTAAGAACCTTAAACATGGCATCACGTCCACTTCGAATGGAGCGCTGATCACCTACGTTAACAACGTAAGGTTTAGGCAACCCTACTTCTGCAATGGCAGCATCAAATGCCATCGTTCTACGATCTGCACGCTCATCTTCAGCACGAATAATGGCAAACTGTTTTCGACCCTTTACCAATAGGTACTTGGCGACTGCTAAGCCAATATCCGTATGAGAGAAACCAATTAGCATATCAATTGGGGTCGGTGTTAAATCCCAGGTTTCTACCACTGGAATTCCAGAAGCCATGAGACGTGTACGACCTTTACCCGGCTGCATCACCCCTGTTAAAAAAATGCCGTCAGGACGACGACCAATCACAGAATCTAAGAGCAGCTCTTCTCTAGTTGATGAATACACTGATTGGCCAAGCATCAACTGATAGCCAGCATCAAATAACGTGTTATTAAGCGCTTCAATAGTTTCATTAAATACAGAAATAACAGTACTAGGTACAACTGCGGCAATCAGCTTACTTCTAGAGGATGCCAAACCCCCAGCTATTCTGTTGGGGACATAACCTGTCCGAGAAACGGCTTCCTCAACCTTTTTTAATAGTTCTGGCGAAACCTGTTCTGGCTTATTAATGGCCCTAGAAGCGGTAATTGGGGAAACACCAGCTAAACGAGCAACATCATGAAGCGTAATTGCTCCACTACTACGGCGACTACGTTTAACCTCATTTTCACTCATAGAGGCACTTGCATAGGTAAATTGATAGCGCTATCATTTCTGTCATAATCTCACACAATATATTCCATGCCAACTAATAGGACTAAGTGATGATACCGCTGACTATCAGCATGAATGATCGCGATAACGTAGCGATTGTTGCCAACGACGGTGGTTTACCCGCCGGAGCCAAGCTTTCGTCTGGACTCACTTTGCTAGAACATGTGCCACAAGGGCACAAAGTTGCTTTAGTGGACTTGCCTTTGAACTCTCCCGTAATTCGATATGGAATACCGATTGGGTATGCAGCTCAGGATATCGTCGCTGGAAGCTGGGTGAGTGAACAAATTATGAGAATGCCTGATGTACGAGGACTAGACAATCTTCCAATCGCCACAGTCAAGCCAGCACCAATGCCGCCACTAGAAGGGTACACATTTGAAGGCTACAGAAATGCTGATGGCTCAGTTGGAACAAGAAATATATTAGCCATTACCACAACTGTTCAATGTGTATCGGGTGTGGTTGACTATGCCGTACAAAGAATTAAAAGCGAGCTACTGCCAAAGTATCCCAACGTCGATGATGTGATCGGGATTGAGCATACATATGGCTGTGGAGTAGCAATTGAAGCTGATGGAGCTGATATCCCAATTCGCACCTTAAGGAATATCAGCCTAAATCCAAACTTTGGCGGCGAAGTCATGGTTGTTAGCCTTGGATGTGAAAAGCTTCAACCTCAAAGATTGCTTCCACCCGGTAGCATACCCATCAATGCTGGTAATACGTCTGAAGAGCTAGATGTAGTTTGCCTACAGGATGAAGTCCATGTTGGTTTTATGTCCATGATTGATTCCATTATGAAGACTGCAGAATCCCATCTTGAAAGACTTAATGCTCGCAAACGCGAGACTGTACCTGCCAGTGAACTTATTGTTGGCGTTCAGTGTGGTGGTAGTGATGCCTTCTCTGGGGTAACAGCCAATCCTGCAGTAGGGTTTTGCACAGATCTTTTAGTTCGAGCCGGCGCATCAGTGATGTTCTCGGAAGTAACTGAAGTACGAGATGGTATTGACCAACTCACCTCTCGCGCAATGACTCCAGAGGTTGCCAAAGCCATGATTGATGAGATGGCTTGGTATGACGCATACTTAAAAAGAGGCAAAGTGGACAGAAGTGCCAATACAACGCCGGGCAATAAAAAAGGGGGGCTATCAAACATTGTCGAAAAAGCAATGGGTTCAATTGTTAAATCTGGTACCTCACCAATCTCTGGCGTTTTAGCTCCAGGCAATAAGCTTAAGCAAAAAGGATTAATTTTTGCCGCTACACCAGCGAGCGACTTTATTTGCGGGACCTTGCAGTTAGCAGCAGGCATGAATTTACACGTCTTTACCACTGGTCGCGGAACGCCTTATGGACTAGCGGCTGTTCCCGTGATTAAGGTAGCTACAAGAACTGACTTGGCTAAACGTTGGAACGATTTGATGGACATCAACGCAGGCAAGATTGCAGATGGCACTGCATCCATAGAAGACATTGGCTGGGAGATGTTTCATATGATGTTAGAGGTTGCTAGTGGTCGCAAGAAAACTTTTGCAGAGCAATGGAAATTACACAATGCGATTTCATTATTTAATCCAGCACCCGTGACCTAAATTCATCATGATGCCCACTAAGCCCTATCTAACTCAGGCAAATGTTCAAAAGATTTTGGATGCAGCTAATCAATACGCTATTGAAAAAGGTCATATCGTTGCTATAGCAGTTTGTGATGATGGAGGCCATCTTCTTGGACTTATTCGACGGGATGGCTGCCAACCAGTGTCTACATATTTTGCTCAAGAAAAAGCACGTACTGCTGCTATGGGCAAAAGGGAGACCCAAGCCTACGAGGAAATGATTAATAAGGGACGACATGCTTTTTTATCTGCCCCTCATATCTCTATGATGCTAGAAGGCGGAGTCAATATCGTAGTGGATGGTCATACGATTGGCGCTGTTGGCGTATCTGGCGTAAAGAATGGAGAAGACGGTAATACTGCAAGAGCAGGAATTGCCGCAATCTTAAATTAATAAGCAGTTCATTGCTCCAACTACAGATCCATAAGTTTATTGGAGCTCCTCTGGAAGATGCGTGGATATTGCTTACGCACCGACTGCACAGAAAGAAAAACGACTTAGGAATTTCTCCCTAAGTCGTTGTGTACGACTCGACACATAGTTAACACTTTATACCGGACACATACTTTACAGTTTTTGGCATAGGAGGGACCACTCTATGCCGTGGAATGAAAGTACGAAGATGGATGAAAAGCTCAAATTTGTGTCG
>NZ_JAYGQS010000008.1:0-47684 GCF_035012965.1 Polynucleobacter sp. AP-Sanab-80-C2 | reverse complement strand
TAGGGTGGCTTTCTTTTTAAGTCAATATCAGTTGACTTACTTAGACGGCAACAAAGGTATTTTCAAGCTTGCCAATGCCGCCCATCTCAACCACTACGACATCGCCATTGGCTAAATACTTCGGCGGCTTAAATCCGATGCCAACACCCACGGGGGTCCCGGTGGCAATCAGATCGCCAGGGTAAAGCGTAATACCGGCTGAGACAGTGGCAATCATGTTCGGAATATCAAAGATCAGATCTTTGGTATTGGAGTTTTGGCGTAACTCACCATTGACCCAGCATTTCACAGAAATATCTTCGGCATTGACTTCATCTGCGGTCACAACCCAGGGGCCCATCGGACAGAAGGTATCAAAACTCTTGCCAAGGAACCATTGCTTATGACGTTGTTGCCAATCGCGGGCCGTCACATCATTAATAGCGGTGTAACCCCAGACATGTTTCATGGCATCCGCTTCGCTAATCCCTTTGCCGCCTTTGCCAATCACAATCGTTAACTCTGCTTCGTAGTCGATACAAGTAGAGATAGCGGTTGGAATGATGACATTAGTATTTGGGCCGGTGACAGACTCTGGCGGCTTGGTAAAGAAAATGGCATGGCTTGGAATATCCTCGCCTGGTTTAGCGCTGCCATCAAATCCGCTATTAGAAAATTCTTTAGCATGCTCATGATAATTTTTGCCAACACAGAAAATATTTCTACGAGGTCTTGGAACGGGGGCGAGTAAATGAATATCACTCATGGCATGCGTCGCAATGGGCTTGGGTAATTTGCCAGCCAGATCTGATTTAAGGATGGCCACAATGCCATCTTCAGTTACATCAACCCCTAAATCAAGCTCTTGTACAGTCTTGCCGTCAGCCGCTACGATTCCCACCCGAGTCTTGGAAGGCTCTTTGCTTAAAGAAAATGCTGCGTATCTCATGATTACTATCTCCAGTGGGGGTTATGTCTAGACTAACCCTAGTTTATTGTGATGATTCTTGTAGTAGGATAAAGAGCATAAATAATAACGAAATTACGGTTCAGAGACAAAATGAGACAAAAATACCAAGTTCGCCGTTTGTTGGGCTGTATCGCATTATCTTGTTGGGCAATTTCTGCGTTTGCCCAGACCCTAGAGCCTTGGCCCACCAAGTCGATCACCATGGTCGTGCCATTTCCTCCGGGTGGTGTAGCCGATGCCGTAGGTAGACCGGTGGCTGAAGCGCTGTCCCGCATCTTGGGCCAACCGGTGATTGTGGAAAATAAGGCGGGTGCAGGTGGTGGTATTGGTATGGCGTCAGTGGCTAAATCAAAACCAGATGGTTACACCATCTTGATGGCTTTATCTTCCATTTCAATTATTCCCGAGGCTGACAAAGTAGTCGGGCGCGAGCAATCTTTTCAGTTGAATCAACTTAAACCGATTGCCCGTTTTACTGCTGATCCGACCGTATTAGTGGTGCGCGCAGATAGCCCATGGAAAGATTACAAAGCTTTTGTAGCCGCAATGCGCGCTAATCCTGGTAAATACAACTTTGGTTCTTCAGGAAACTATGGAACTATGCACGTGCCGATGGAGATGCTCAAGTCTTCTGAAAAGTTCTACATGGTGCATATTCCTTATACGGGAGCTGGGCCAGCGATTGTGGGCTTATTGGGAGGACAGGTGGATGCGATTGCTACTGGGCCATCCTCGATTGTTCAGCAAATTAAAGCAGGCAAGGTACGTGCTTTAGCCCATTGGGGTGATGGCAGATTGGCTAGCATGCCAGAGGTACCCAGCTTTAAAGAAATGGGTGTGAAGATAGAGTTTTCACAGTGGGCTGGATTATTTGTGCCTAGTGCTACTCCTGACTACATCACCAATAAGCTACGTGAAGCTGCTAAGCAAGCCTCAACGGATGAGAGAGTACGCTCTGTGATTAATGGCGCAGGAAGCCCCATCCAATATCTGGATGCTCCCGAATTTAAAGTCTACTGGGATAAAGAATCTGCGCAGATGGGCGAGATCGTCAGAAAGATTGGTAAGGTGGAATGATGAAAAGAATTCTGATTTCATTGATATTACTCGGTATTGCGCAGGCTCATGCTGCCTCTGTGCAAGAGCAGATGGAGCAAGATCCCAAGGTCAAAGTAGCCATTGAAGAATTGGTGATTGCTAATCATATTTTGTATGACCAAAATGCAGTTGATGGCTATGGCCATATTAGCGTTCGTAATCCTGCCAATCCCAATACTTTCTTTCTAGCGAGAAGTGTTGCGCCGTCGACTGTTAAGGTCGAGGACATCATAGAGTTCGATATGAATGGTAAGGCGCTCAATGGCGACACTCGGGTTGCATATGGCGAACGATTTATTCATAGTGGCATTCTAAAAAATCGTCCCGATATCAATTCAGTGATTCATGGACATGCACCACCGATCTTGCCTTATGGTTTGACTGGAGCCCCCTTAAAACCGGTGTATCACATGAGTTCTTTTTTGGGCGAGGGCGCACCGATATTTGAAATTCGTAATTTTGCAAAACCTAATCCAGATACCGATATGTTTGTCAGTAATGTGGAGTTGGGTAATGCCTTATCCCAATCAATGGGTTTGCAATATTTTGTTCTGATGCGTGGCCACGGTTATGCTGCTGGAGCAGACTCCATCAAAAAGGCTGTCTTTAGGGCAGTCTATGCGATTCAGAATGCCAGCATTCAAGGGGAAGCAATGAAGATGGGGCAGGTTCAATATCTCACCCCAGGTGAAGCCTCGATTGCCCAAGAAACGATCGAGAAGACTATTGGTCGACCTTGGCAGCTTTGGACCGAAAGAGTCAAGAAACCGCAATAGTTGTTAAACTGATGCATCATGAAGATGCAGTCAATTTTGCTCATGCCACGCATCCAATGGCATCTGAAGCACTTCCTCACGCAAGTAGTTGCCCTAATCATTCTGGCAATCATTCCAATAGCTGCTATGGCTATTTTGCAAGATGAGATTCAGGTGTATGACGATGAGATTAATGCCAAAGGTGAATCAAGCTTAGAGCTTCACGTCAACAGCACGCCTCGTGGAATACAGACACCGAGTTATCCAGGTGAGGTAATGAATAATAACGGTCTGCGTATTACGCCAGAGTTGGCCTACGGTCTGGGCCATGACTTAGAGGCTGGACTCTATATCTCGTATGTCAATTACGATAATAAGTTTCAGTATGCTGCGACTAAAGTGCGCATGAAGTGGTTGCCTTATCGTGAAGAGAAGGGCGATGATTTTTTTGCTGGGGTTAATTTAGAGATTGCTAATGTGCAGCCACAGTTTGATGAATCAAGATACAACGCAGAAGCCCGTTTTATTCTTGGCAAACATGTTGATGAATGGTTATTTTCATTTAACCCCATCATTGATATGCCACTTTCACAGTCGTATGTCCATCAATCGCCATACTTTTCAACCGCTACCCGCTTATCCAGAGAAGTCATTCCTGATTTAGCCTTAGGGGCAGAGTATTACTCTAACCTCAATCAGTTGGGGCAGCCTATTAATTATCAAAAAACCCAACAACTGGGATTCTTGATGATGTACTACGATGGAAAGCCGATCTCATTTCAGGCGGGCGTAGGGAAGGGTTTCTCCAATAGCACTGACTCGTTGACGCTGAAGGCTATCTTCTCCATTCCCTTGCCTTAGAAAAAGGGGGCGGGGTAAGAATGCGCATACCTGCCATTATGTGTTTAATATGGAGTCATCGGGCTATAAGTCCTAGAGGTAACTACTACATTGATCTAAGCTGGAGATAACTATGTTTAGCCTTTATTTTATGAAGCGTGCATGCGTACTTGGTGCTACCGCGTTTGCCGTATCGCTTTCAATGAACCCTGTGACGAGTGCTCAGCCTTTCCCTAATAAACCCGTCAAAATTATTGTCACAGCAGCGCCAGGTGGTACAACTGATATTTCATCGCGTGCTCTGTCAGAGATTTTGGGTAAAGAGCTTGGACAAAGTGTGATCATTGAAAACAAAGCCGGTGGCGCAGGCATCATTGGTATTCAAGCTTTGCTTGCAGCCCCTGCTGATGGTTACACCATGGCCATGGGCAATATTGGCCCGAATGCAATTAACTACAGCCTTTATAAAAGTCTTCCTTATAAGATGGAAGACATGGAGCCCATCACTGTTGTGATTGCTAACCCAAACGTACTAGTAGTCAATCCCGAGGTGCCTGCAAAGACGGTTGCTGAGCTGGTTGCTTTGGCAAAAGCCAATCCGGGTAAATATTCCTTTGCATCTTCTGGCCGTGGTCAATCAATCCATATGTCTGGCGAGTTATTTAAAACACAAGCTGGTATCGACATTATTCACGTACCCTATAAAGGTGCTGGACCAGCATTGGCTGATCTATTGGCTGGCCAGACGAGCATGATGGTCGATAACTTGCCGAGCTCGATGCAATACATCAAGGCTGGAAAATTACGTGCTCTCGCAGTGACCAGCAAGAACAGAGTTGCAGAATTGCCTGATGTACCAACGATGATTCAAGCAGGTTATCCTAACTTTGAAGTCACTGCGTGGTTTGGTTTATTCGTTCCTGCTGGAACACCAAAACCTGTTATCGACAAACTCTATATTGCTGTAAAGAAAGCACTAGACTCCCCAGAAATTAAACAGCGCTGGAAAGATTTGGGCGGCTGGGCTGTAGGTGACACGCCTGCTAACACCAAGCTCTTTATTGCCGCAGAGAAGAAGAAGTGGGAGTTGGTTGCTCAGCAAGCCAAAATCGAGGCCGAGTAATCTTGGTATAACTACAGAGCATTGAATTACAAAAAGGGGATCTCATCGAGATCCCCTTGATTCTTTCTACGTGATGGGTAATTTAGTCTGCCTTGACGTTGGCATCCTTAATGACCTTGCTCCACATATTGAGTTCACGATGAATACGTTTACTTGAGTCTGCTGGAGAAAGATAATTTACATAAACGCCAGCAGCTAGCATACGTTCTTGAACATCGGGGCGCTGCAAAATGGTTTTGATATCTGCGCTCAATTTATTCACTATGGCTGGTGGTGTTCCTACTGGTGCTTCAATACCAAACATACTCACCACGTCAAAGTTTGGTAAGCCGGTTGCTTCGGTGACAGTCGGTACATCAGGCAACTGACTGATGCGTTTAGCAGTAGTCACTGCCAATGCCCTTAACTGACCCGCTTGGATAAATTGCAAAGCGGCTGGAACGGTTTCAGACATGCTAAGTACTTGCCCTCCAACCAAGTCAGTCATAGCAGGGCCGCTCCCTTTATATGGGATATGCAGCATATCTAGTCCGAGTTGGTAACGGAACATTTCCATCGCGAGACGCTGTGGAGCGCCAGCGCCAGAAGAGGCAAAAGTGAGCTTGCCTGGATTGGCTTTCGCATAGGCGATGAATTCTTTCATATTCTTTACAGGTACTGATGGGTTCACCACAAAGACGAGAGGTACGACACCCACAATGGCCACTGGAGTGAAATCTTTTTCCAGGTTGTATTTAATCTTGTCTTTGTCTAAGTTTGTATTGATGGCATGGGAGGTGAGGGCGCCCATCAATAAGGTGTAGCCATCGGCTGGCGATTTGGCGACTAAGTCAGCGCCAATATTGCCGCTATCTCCAGCGCGGTTGTCTGGCACTACTTGCTGATTCAATGTCTTAGACAGCTCTTGTGCCATGATGCGGCCAATCACATCAGTCGCCCCACCTGGAGGGAAAGGGATTACTAGTCGGATTGACTTATCCGGATAGTTTTTCAGTGCAGCATCGCCTTGAGCGAGCACTGGGGATGCGATGAAGCTAGCGCATAGGGCTGCGCTAATCCAATAGGTCAGTTTTTGTCTCATTTTGTATTATTAGTAATGGGTTGAACTGCAAGTTTCCATTATCTACAGAATTTGGTTTTCTGCACTAGATTCAGGATTGAAGCCATTCTCTAATTACAATGAATGCATGACCCTAGAGCCCCATCAAATTGAGATCATTGGATATTGCGCTGCATTCTTAACCACGGTTGCGTTTTTACCCCAAGCAATTCAGTCTTGGCGCACCAAAGATCTTTCTGGAATCTCCTTGGGAATGTATTCCTTATTTACTGCAGGAGTGGGTTTGTGGCTGGTCTACGGTCTGATTATTGAAAAGTGGCCCTTGATATTAGCCAATGCCCTCACTTTTACTCTCGCCCTCAGTATTTTGTTATTGAAATTGCGTCATACTTCTAAATAACTGAAACAATAAAAATCCCCCCTTTAGAAAGGTAAGTCATGAGTTCAGCTTTTGTTATCGATCCTCCAGTACAGATTTCTTTGCCAGTGACAGGTGACACCCGTCGCTTTGCAGTCAATCGTATTTATTGCGTCGGTCGTAACTATGCAGATCATGCGCGTGAGATGGGCCATGATCCAGATCGTGAGCCACCATTCTTTTTTATGAAGCCAGCAAACTCGATCGTGACGGATGGCAAAGATATGGCTTACCCCAATTTATCAAAAGACGTCCATCACGAAATTGAAATGGTCGTCGCTATTGGCAAAGGGGGCTCTAATATTGCTGCCGATAAAGCCTTGGATCATGTCTATGGGTATGGCGTTGGCTTGGATATGACAAGACGCGACTTACAAGGTGAGGCAAAAAAGATGGGCCGTCCTTGGGATACTGGTAAAGCTTTTGACCAATCTGCCCCTTGTGGCGAAATTACGCCAGTCAGTCAATGTGGTCATCCTAGCCAGGGCGCAGTCACATTATTAGTAAATGGTGAAGAGCGTCAGTCGGGTGATCTCAATCAACTGATCTGGAATGTACCTGACACCATTGCATACCTCTCAACCCTGTTTACATTGGAGCCAGGTGATCTCATTTTCTCCGGCACACCCGCAGGCGTAGGCCCTGTGAAAAAAGGGGATGTACTCGAGGGCAGTGTTGCGGGATTAAAGAATCTTAAAACCAAAATCGCTTAAGAACGTATTAAACGCCTCACTGAGCGCACAACTGCCAAATATAAAACATGAATACCTTGAGAACCCTTGTAGTAGTTTCTACCCTGTCTTTATTGTTAGCAGCTTGCGCTAGTAATGAAGCAAGTGCGCCTAGCGTAGCAAGCACTGCTGCACCCGCAAGCTTGTATACCAATGCGAGTCCTTTAGATTTACGTTTAAGTGCATGGCCATACCCTTATCCAACCAAAGAATTTAAAACGAGCTTGCAAGGCGTTCCCGCCAGCATGGTCTATATGGATGTGCCGGCGGTAGGCAAACAAAAGGGTGCAGTGTTGCTCTTTCATGGCAAGAACTTCTCGAGCGATTATTGGGCGCCTACGATTAAAGGGTTAACGCAATCAGGGTATCGCGTGATTGCCCCAGATCAGATTGGTTTTGGTAAATCTTCTAAGCCAAATGTCGCATATCACTTTGATGATTTAGCTGCCAATACCAAAGCTTTGCTCAAATCACTGGGTATCAAGCAAGTCTCGGTGATTACAAATTCGATGGGCGGCATGGTTGGTGTGCGCTTTGCGCGCCTCTATCCACAGACAGTACAAAAGTTAGTCCTGGAGAATCCTCTAGGTCTAGAGGATTACAGCAAAGATATCCCGCCTCAGCAAAACGACAATTTACTCAAGTTAGAGATGGCCCAAACGGAGACGAGTTATCGTCGCTTCTTGCAAACGTATTTTCCGACTTGGCAGCCTGCTTATGAAAAGTTTATTGAAGTCTATGTTCGCGTCCAAAAAGGCCCAGACTATCCTGCCTATGCAATGACATCGGTGCTCACGTATCAGATGATTGCTGAAAAACCCGTTGTCGGTGATTTGCCGCAGCTCAAGATGCCGGTATTGCTAGTGATTGGTCAAAAAGATCGTACCGTATTTGGTAGACGGTTTGCACCCCCTGAGGCAGTAAAGACATTAGGTAACTTTCCGGAGTTGGGTAAAAAAGCTCAGGCAGTGATTCCGAATGCAAAGTTGGTGCCGATTGAGAATGTTGGTCACGTCCCGCACGTAGAGGTTCCCGATCTCTTTGTTACAACAGTCGTGCAGTTCTTCAATCAATCTAGCAAGAATTAAAAACTAGTTACATCACTGTTTTGGGTTTTACGTATTTAGAAAATGGCTATTCCTAAAGACCATTTTCTAGACTCTGAATTGCTGGTTTACCGAGTTCTAGAGTCTCCTGCGCTAGAATTCTCCTATGTATATGTTCCTACCTTTTCTGACAGCGTTGATCGGACTCTTCTTAGTCTGGTTTGAGAAGCGCTTTGCAGGTTTATTAATGTTGGCGATCACCGTACTCATTTTGATGGTTTGGTTTCGCTTTCATGCAACGAATCATCTCAATATCAGTCTGTAAGCATTGTGAGCAGACAATCCTTTCCTTCTTTAGCGGCTTTAGGCAACCAACTGGCTTTGTTGGCAGTGATTGGCACCTTGTCTTATGCCTTTGTTGATCAATTGTATTTTGGTGAGTTGCCTTGCCCACTTTGCTTAATGCAAAGGATGGGCTTTGTGATTATTGGATTTGCTTTGGTGCTCAATATTCGCTGTGGTGCGCACTCAGCGCATTATGGCTGGGGCATGATGGGTGGCTTAGTGGGGATGATGGTTTCTCTGCGTCAAGTATTGCTCCACATCCTGCCGGGCGACAAAGGCTTTGGCGCAACCTTCTTAGAGCTCCATTTTTATACTTGGGCTTTCGTTGGTTATCTTGGCTTATTAGCGGGCTTTGCCATTTTGTTAATGCTGCCAAATCGTGAAGTACGTTCACGTTCTTGGTTTGCCAATACACTAGTCATTCTGTTTATTTTGATTGTTTTAGCTAATCTCGTTTCAACTCTACTCGAATGCGGCATTGGCGCTTGTGCTGATAATCCAGTCAAGTATGAGGGTTGGCTGTGGTTGCGCTCCCGATTTGGTTTTTAAGTGATGATGCCCACTAGGTTGGGCTTTAAGATGATGCGATTCTCTAAGGCAGCTAAGAGCCTGCTTCTATTCATATGCTTCAGTGCAGTGACGCTCTTAGTGCAAGCTCAAGCAGATCTTCAGAAAAGTACCCACTGGCCAAAACAATCTATTCGAATTGTGGTGACCTTTACTCCTGGTGGCGCGCCTGATATTTTGGCGCGCGTGTTAGCTGAGAGTTGGCAACAAAGTTTGGGTGTACCGGTCTTAGTTGAAAACCGTCCCGGCTATGGTGGCAATATCGGTGCTGATCTCGTAGCCAAGAGTGAGCCTGATGGCTACACACTCCTGATTGGCACGGTAGGTATCCATGCGATCAATGGTGCGCTTTATGACAAGATGTCCTTTGACCCCGTTAAAGACTTTACGCCCATTAGCTTCTTGGCTAGTACTCCTAATGTACTCATCGTTAATAAACAACTGGGCGTGAATAACTTGCAAGAGCTCATTGAACTTGCAAAAGCCAAACCCAATCAACTGACCTTTGGTTCTTCGGGTGTAGGTACTTCATTGCATATGTCCGGTGAATTATTTAAAGAGATGGCTGGCGTACAAATTCGGCATATTCCGTATAAGGGGCGCGCACAGTCCTTACCAGATTTAGTCAGTGGTCGTATCTCCATGCTCTTTGATAACTTGTCATCTTCACTGCCTTTAATTAAAGCTGGTGAAGTGCAGGCTTTAGGTGTCACTACCCTCAAGCGTTCTCAAGCTGCCACTGACATTCCCACATTGGCGGAACAGGGCTTGCCTGGATTTGAGGCAGTTTCTTGGTTTTCTTTAATGGCGCCAGCGAACTTACCGCCTGCCGTTCAAAAGCATCTCAATCAGTTAACTAGAAAAACGCTGAATAATCCTGAAGTTAGAACTCGTCTTTTGGCGGGGGGCTTAGATCCCGCCCCGGGAAGCCCCAATGAGCTTTCTAAATTGATTACCCAGGAGTCTGCTAAATGGAGTAGGGTAGTAAAGCAATCTGGAGCAAAATTAGATCAGTAGGGTGGCACAAATAACAGTGCTAATAAATAAGTTACTTTCTTGTCAGCTTGAGTGAATTTGAGGCGTTATTAATAGTAAGACATTGATAGTAAAACCAGTAAAAACTAGAATATCAGTATCAAGAAATAGAAGACCACGTAGGACCAAATGGGGGGTCAATCATGAAACAGATCAATCAATTCAGTATCTTAGGAATCGCCATAGCAGCTCTACTGGCATTTGCTCCCGTAGCTGCTCAAGCAGGCAATGTGGGTTGGAATGTCTCAGTTGGCGGTGGCCATGGCGGTTACGGTGGTGGTTGGCGTCCTGCCGCCTACGGTCCTGGTTGGGGCCATGGTTACGGCCCAGGTTGGCGTGGTAATTGGGCTTATGGTGGCGGGTATTACGGCCCATATGCTAACTACTACGCACCTCCCGTAGTTTATGCTCCGCCTGTAGTCTATATGCCGCCTCAGCAACCAATGGTATTGGCAGCTCAGCCTCAGCCGGCAGTTTGGTATTACTGTGAAGCTAGCGGCAAGTATTTCCCATACGCACAAGAGTGTCCAACAGGTTGGCAGATACAAGCAGCAACGCCACCTACGAGCAACACTCAACCAAGACGTCCACAGTATTGATGCTGTATTTATCCAGCTTATTTCAGAATATTTAAAGGTTTGTTATGAAACGATTTGCTCGTATCGCAGTATTGACTGTTTCTGTATTCACTTCACTAGCTGGATGCGTATCTGCGCCAACTGGACCTACGATTGCGATCATGCCGCGCGAAGGTAAACCGTTTGAGGTGTTTCAACAGGAAGATAAGCAGTGCCGTGAGTTTGCTGACAATGCTGTCAAAGATACCAGTAATGCTGCCTTAAAAGAAGGTGCTACCAGTGCCGCTATTGGTGCCGCCTTAGGCGCCGCTGCTGGTGCAGTGATTCAGGGTGGTAGTAGTCCGAACATTGGTACTGGCGCAGGTGTTGGTTTATTGGGTGGCGCTGCGATGGGTGCTATGAACTCAGCTGGCAAACAAAACCAAGCGCAAACTCAATACAACATTGCCTACCAACAGTGCATGTACTCTAAAGGCAATCAGGTTCCTAGTTATGCGGCACCTGTCTCAGGACCGAGCTACCGCTAAGTTCCACAGTAGTTTTACAGCTCGACTGGCGGATGTGTTTTCTCATAGCGCTCCGCCGTTCTTCTAAATAAGTAGAGTAGTAAGCAGCCAGCTAACCCCAGGCTAATGCTGTTGCCAGCCCAAAAGCCATTGGCACCTTGCAAGAATATGGGCGTATTACCTAATACATTAAAGCCCATCAAGTAACCGCCACCAAGACCTACACCCCAGAGTGAGCCTGCATAAATGAGCATAGGCCAAAAGGCGATCCGATATGCTCGCAAAATAAATGCGGCAGTCACTTGCAAGGCATCAAAGATTTGATAAAAAGCAATAAACAAAAAGAGGGGTATGGAAAATGCTTTCACTTCCTCTGGTGGATCATATAAATCTAATAGCTGAATGCGGAACACCCAGACAGCAATACCAATCATGATGCACAAAGTGGTTGTAAAGAAAACCGAGGACCAACCAATTTCTTCAGCGCGTTCTGGCTTATTAGCACCAATCGATTGAGATACTAAAGTCATCGTGGCAATCGAGAGTGAGAGTGGCACCATATAAATTACGGTTCCCATATTGGCCACAATTTGATGCCCCGCTAGAGCAGTAGTGCCTAAACGCGCAATAAACAAGGACATGAAGGTAAAGGAGGTGACTTCAATCAGATAGCTAAAGCCAATCGGCGTACCTAGCTTTAATAAAGTCCAAATGCGAGGCCAATCAGGTAGGCTAAAGCGCTCGAATATTTTGAAGGGTAGATAAAAGCGATCAAACAGTACAAAGCCTAGAGTCATTAACAGCCAAGACCAGTTGATGATGACGGTAGCAACCGCACAGCCTGGGCCACCCATCCCTTCAATGCCTAAGCCGCCATAAATAAACAGAAGATTTAAGGGAATCTTGAGGCCTAATCCAATTAATTGCACCACGGTAATGACTGTAGGGCGGGAGACGGCGTTATGTAATCCCATGAGGATGCGCATACCCATACTTGCTGGTAAGCCAAGCGCCAAGATGCTGAGATATAGCCTCGCCTTGTCTTCAATATCAGAACTAATTTGCGAGATCGCCAATAAATGATCCGCATTGAGTAAGATAAAACAACCGAGAATAGATAAACCTAAAGCAAGCCAAGTTGCTTGACGAACTTCTTCGCCAATCTCGCTATAGCGTTTTGCGCCAAAAAGTTGCCCAGCGATTGGAGCGAGAGCAGACACGACGCCAGTGAGACCAACATAGATACTAATGAAGATGGCTGAAGCCATGGCTAATGCTGCTAGATCATCGGCAGAGTAACGTGCCGTCATTGCGGTATCTAAAACCCCAAAGGTAATGACAGCGAGTTGACCAATGAGCAGAGGACCGGCGAGTTTTAGTAGAGCGGGAACGTCCTCACGTAGGCGTGATAGCTTAAAGTGCAGCACGCCTTATTCCGGAATCACTTCATATAGACGCAAACGCTCATCGCGGTCAGCGGCGCGACGATCTTCCCAGAGAAGGCGAAGTTTTTTGTTATTAAGTTGCGCGTAGGCTTTTGCTTCAGATTGGTTATGCGTCAGCATCCAAGGACAATCTGGATCATCACGTAAAGTCAGTTTAGTAAAGTAGTCAAATGAGGCTAACTGGGCCGAACCAATATTGCTGGTGTTAATGCATCCGCCGCCTGTAGGAACGACTTGTGCCAGACGAGCAGATACCGGACGATAGGTTTTAGCAAAGTTAATAGTAGGTAGCCATAGAGTCATGAGTAATACCCACATCAAGGTAGTACCTGATGCCGAGATAATCAAGCAGCGCCAGATTTCCTTAGGGGCGCGCGATGTTCTCCAGCGCACCACCGAGAGCCAGACGCCAGTAATCGCAAGTGCGACGATAAATGCAAGCCAATTCAATTGACCTTCAAAACCGGGAAGTAAGCGTGCAATATTGGCAGCGGTAGATTCTGGATAGCCGGTGACTTTTGCGAGCCAGATAATCCAAATGGCTAAGGCAATTAGCGTAAAGCTGAACATCGCAAACCAATCAATAAAGCTGATGATGCTACGTTTAAGAATCGGTAAGCTAAAAGCAGCGATGATCGACAGGCTAGGAATCATGATCATCAGATCATGTTCATTTGCCTCGAGGCGGAATAGGACGTAAATCAAGGTACCAATAAATAAGCTCAGCGGAATACAAAGGTGGGGAGCGCGCCAAGACCCTGCTTCTTTAACGCGACCCCAGTGCCCTAAAGAGATCAATGCTAATGGCCATACCGGCCAGGCATAAGCCCAGAAGTTCACACTCAAAAAACTTAAGGATTCAAGCGATGGAGTAGAACGCATCTCCGGCATATTGCGCCAGCCTTCTTGAGCAATGTGGCGCCAGCCAGCTGGTAGGTCAGCTAGGTACCAAAGCGCTGGCCAAATCGCAAAACCAATGAGACCTAAAACAGTACTGGTCAAAGTCCAACGAAAGCGTAACTTAGCATTACTAGCGATCACCGCAATGATGGTCGAGGTGACAACGATCAGACTTAAAGTGAGATTGCTAGATAGCGCTACGATCGCAATACCAAGGCCTGTCCATAATCCCCCTTGCCATGGTTTGTCTAATCCACGTACAGTGCCATAGAGCACGATACTAATACCCATTAGTTGCGCCATCATCGGCGTTGTTTCATGGGCACGCTGAGCAAGACCGACGCAAGCTAAGAAGATCAACAATGCGCCATCGGCAAGCGTCATGCCATAACTTTTCAGGTCAGGCTGGCCACCCACTGCAAAAGCCATCGGCTGCACTTCACGGCGACGACCTAATAAATACGTGGCATACCAAATTGCCAGTGCAGCAGCAAAAAAGCAAATCGCGGAATATAAGCGCGCTGCATTAGCAGCGCCAATGAAGCCGCCAAATAATTTAATGAGAGTGGCGCCCATCCAGTAAGGCAATGGTGTACCTAATGAAACATCACGACCTGCTAAGTGAGGCACGAGCCAATCGATCGAGTTGCCGCGAAACAAAGTCCACATGCCGCCAAAACCAATCGCATCTTCATTCTTCCAAGGATCACGGAAGAAGAGACCTGCAAAACCATAAATCAAAGTCAACGCAAAAATAATGATGCGCGGAATCGATTTAGTAGCAGCGGCAGTGAGTTTGACCATGAACTTTATTTAAACAAAAACAAGCAATAAAAAAGGCAGCAAACGCTGCCTTGATTATCTCGCAGAGAAGGGCATTGCCATACCCTGCGAATATGAAGTGTATTAAGCCTTCTTCTTAGCTGACTTTTCAGCAGCTTTAGCTTCTGCAGCCGCCGCTTTTTTCTCAGCCGTTTTAGCAGCGCCATCACCAGCAGCCTTAGCAACCGCTTTGGTACCGAATTTCTGACGGAATTTCTCAACACGACCAGCGGTATCCATGATTTTTTGGGTACCAGTGTAGAAAGGGTGTGATTCAGATGAAGTCTCGATCTTGGCCAAAGGATATTCCTTGCCATCTTCCCACTTGATTGTCTCTTTAGTAGACATAGTGGAGCGAGTCTTGAAGCTGAAGTTATTGGAAACGTCTACAAAGACGATTTCACGATATTCGGGGTGAATGCCAGGTTTCATTTTGAGTCCTATGAGCGGGTAGCCGTTTATGTCGCCGTTTGATGATGGCAACTTAAATACTTTCCCAAGTTAAAAGCAGTGATTGGTGCAACAAAGGCGAAATTATGCCATGAAATCAATAACAAAGCGCGCTTTTGGAGTCCAAAAGGGGCTAAATCAACCCCTAGACCCCTAAATTAGCCTCCGCGACGCATCAGGTCAAAGAATTCGCCGTTGTTTTTAGTCGATTTGAGCTTATCGACGATGAAGTTCATCGCCTCAATGTCATCCATATCAGCCAGCAATTTACGCAATACCCAGATCTTCTGGAGGTTCTCAGCTTTCACCAAGAGCTCCTCACGACGGGTGCCAGACTTATTAAGGTTAATCGATGGGTAAACACGACGCTCAGCCAGACGACGCTCAAGATGAACTTCCATATTGCCGGTACCTTTGAACTCTTCATAGATGAGGTCATCCATGCGGCTACCGGTTTCAATCAGGGCAGTAGCGATGATGGTTAATGAACCGCCTTCTTCAATATTACGCGCTGCACCGAAGAAGCGTTTTGGACGTTGTAATGCGTTGGCATCCACACCACCAGAAAGTACTTTGCCTGATGAAGGCACTACGGTGTTGTAGGCGCGTGCTAAGCGAGTAATCGAGTCAAGCAAGATGATCACATCTTTACCCATCTCTACTAAACGTTTTGCTTTTTCAATCACCATCTCGGCAACTTGAACGTGACGGACAGCTGGCTCATCGAAAGTAGAGGCAACCACTTCACCGCGCACCGAGCGTTGCATCTCAGTCACCTCTTCAGGGCGCTCGTCAACGAGCAAGACGATGAGAATCGCTTCAGGATTATTTGCGGCAATAGCGTGTGCAATGTGTTGCATCATCACGGTCTTGCCAGACTTTGGTGATGCTACGATCAGACCACGTTGGCCGTAACCAATTGGGGAGATCATGTCGATAATGCGGCCAGTCAAGTTTTCTTCTGCCTTGATATCGCGCTCAAGACTGATTACCCGGTTTGGGTGCAAAGGGGTTAAGTTCTCGAACATGATGCGGTTCTTGAGGGCTTCTGGAGCCAAACCGTTGATCTTGTCGACCTTTACCAAAGCAAAGTAACGCTCACCATCTTTAGGGGTGCGTACTTCACCTTCTACGCTGTCACCAGTGTGTAAGTTAAAGCGGCGAATCTGCGCTGGAGAGATATAAATATCGTCTGGAGAAGCCATGTAAGAGGCTTCTGGAGAGCGCAAGAAGCCAAAGCCATCCGGCAAGACTTCCAAAGTGCCATCACCGAAAACGGTTTCACCAGCTTTAGCGCGTTTCTTCAGAATCGCAAACATCAATTCTTGTTTGCGCATCCGTTGCGTGTTTTCAATCTCCAAGCTAGCTGCCATTTCGAGCAGGGCAGATACGTGGAGGACTTTGAGTTCAGTTAATTGCATGTGGTTCTCGGGTGTTGATAAAAATGAATAAGGGAAATTTGTTTTGGGGTATCGCCGCGTTGATGGAGATCACGCAGATATGGGAAGACAGAATTTTGGAGTTTGCTAAAAGAAGGGGGAGGTAAATTGCTGGAAAGGGGCGCTCTCAAGAAGGCGCTGAACTACTGTTAAATGCAATACTACACTAAAAAACGGGTCTGGCAAGAGCTAGCAATAGGTAAATACCACAGGCTCAACGGGTGAACCTGTGGTCTGAGATGATTTACAGATGACTATCAATAAATGCAGTCAACTGAGATTTGGCCAAAGCGCCTACTTTTTGAGCAGCTACAGTGCCATTTTTGAATAAGATCAAGGTCGGAATGCCACGAATATTGAACTGGGCAGGGACACCTTGGTTCTCATCCACGTTCATTTTTGCGATTTGCAGCTTGTCGCCATACTCACCGGAGAGTTCTTCCAGGATGGGACCAATCATTTTGCAAGGACCACACCATTCAGCCCAGAAGTCGAGCAGTACAGGTTTATCGGACTTGAGGACGTCTTGTTCGAAAGAGGCGTCAGTTACATATTTAATGCCGGCACTCATGAAAATTCCTTATTTAGGCTTATTTAGCTACGCATTTAGCGAGTTGGTTAATTGTGGCGTTACAGAGCTTATATTAGCAATAAGCGAAACATTCTGCTCAAAATAGATAAATTACTCCATTCATGCTTCACCCATTCCCGACAATTTCCGATCAAAAGCAAGTGCAGCCATGGGCCATCACGCCTGATGCTACTGCGTTGGAACAGTTAGCAAGGGGTATTTGGGATGGTGCGGCGCAAACCCAGCAGCGCCCCTTAGTGGTACTCAGCACTGCAGGCCCCCTCATCGGGGTGAGGGCAGCACTTGAAAAATATCGACCTCAACATCTCGATCCCAAGATTGCATTCTTGCCACAAGTGATTAGTTTTACCGATTGGTTGGAAGCAGCGCCAGGCGCATGGAAATTTCCAAAAAAACAAACGGATTTAGAGAGATGGCTGGGTGTCTACACCACTTTGCGTAAACATCCAGAATTGCAAGCGTGGTTTAAAGCAGAGAGTGAAACTGGCGCATGGGGGTTAGCGCAAGCGATTGTGGAAGCATGCGACACCTTATCCAAAGCAGTGTGTCCGCAATTACAAAAACAAATCCATGCATTGATGCAAGAGGATCAAGCCAAGCAGAGCAATATTGGTGAAGTCTGGGGTGATCAAGCGCAAGCATTATTGGATATGACCGTCGCCAAAGTCTATTCCGGGATGGCGCGAAAAGTGGTTGATCAAGAAACTAAAGTCTTGCTCACTTTCTGGCGCTATACCACGAGCATGAGCGATCCAGTATTTCGGAATCAGTTTGCAATGGTGGCACACCTTGAAACTATCGCAGCCGCTCAAGAAGTAAATCAAGCAAGACCTCTCATTTGGGTAGAGACTGCCGATCCCACGCCAATTGACCAAGAGATTATTAGCAACTTACTGAGTGAGTATGCCCAATATGCGCCCGTTGTAGAGGTCAAGATGGATTGGCGCGATGTGGGCTTGTGGTCAGAAGCGATTTGCATTGAAGATGACCTGCAGGCAAAGGCCCAGGCATTAAGCAATGCCAAACGGACACAAAGCAAAGCGTGGCGTCTGATCTCAGCGAAACGCTTTGAAGAACTGGCTTGGGCCGCTGCTAAAACTATTGAGCAACATCTTATCGATGGTAAGACCAAGCTAGCACTCGTTGCGCAAGATCGTTTAGTGGCGAGAAGGGCGCGAGCACTGCTGGCAAGATTGGGTCCCGCACTGAATATTCGTGATGAGACTGGTTGGAAGTTATCGACAACGCGTGCAGCGGCAGCCTTAAATAGTTGGTTGGAGCTCATCAAAGCGCCTAAGGATGGACCAAGTGCAAAAGCATTACTCGAGTTTTTACAGAATCCCTTTTTTGATCTTGGAAAAGTTCTCAACCGAGATCCAGATACCTGCACTGGACTCATTACAGAATTAGAAGATATCTTGGTGGCAAGCAAGGCCGAGTCTGGTTGGAAAACTTTCCACCTAGCTATTGAAGGCGCGCAAGATAATGCGGCCAAAACTTCAAGCAACATGCCAAGCGCTGCTCTATTGGAGTTATTGCAGTTTGTCAGAGAGCGACATCATGAATGGCTGACGCTCAAGGTTGATTGCAATCAGGCTTATAGGCTGTTGCAAACCAATCTTCAAGATACAGGTATGGCACAAAGCCTTCATCAAGACTCTGCTGGTAAGCAACTATTAGAGGTGCTCAAGACATTTGATTTAAGTAAGACGCAGTATCAAGCAGTGCTCATTCGTTTAAGCGAGTGGCTGAGTTTGCTCAAAACCGTGATTGAAGGCGCAAGCTATCAAGAAGTTGGCAAGGAAGCTCAGGCAACTCTCAGCATCTTGCCACTGAGCTCAACGCGTCTGCGTGACTTTGAAGCAGTCGTAGTGGCAGGTTGCGATGAACAGCAGCTGCCAGCGTACTCAGAGCCGCCCTTATTTTTTTCAGATGCGCTCAATCAACTCTTAAAGACTTCTACCGTTGCAATGCAGTTTGTGCAGCAGGCGAGAGATCTTTCTCAACTGTTAGTGTCATGCCCCAATGTCGATTTGCTTTGGCAAAGTAAGAGTAATAACGGAGAGCCATTGAGACCAGCGGCATGGCTACAGCGCTTACAAAATCAGCTTGGATGGCTGGCTATTCCCACACAGCTCAAAAAGCGAGCCTTTCAATCTAGTCCGATGGATATGGCAGTTGCGCATTTTGAAGAAGCATTGCCCATGCCCTTATCGATCAGTCCGAGTGCCTATAAGGCTCTTCGCGATTGTCCATATCGCTATTACGTGCGTAGCTTATTGGGCTTAAGAAAGAATAAAGGTTTTGATGAGGGCTTTGATGCTTCCTTAGCAGGGCAGACCTTGCACAAATTACTCAAGCGTTTTTATCAAGCACTGAAAACTCAAGAACACACCAATCCGGCCATCAAGACAGATCAAGATCAAAGACGCGTCTGGATGGAAAAGAGTCTTACCATTCATTCGGAACAAGAGTTTGCTGCTTTGATTGAAGGCGATGCCAGAGTGATGGGTACATTGCGAGATTGGCAAAAACAAATCCCAAGTTTTATTGATTGGCAATTGCAACGCGAGCAAGCGGGCTGGCAATATTTTGACGGCGAAGTCAAAGTTGGCTTTGATCTACCGTTTAAAGATGCCGAAGGCGCTCCTAAAACGATTCGCATTGAGGGCTTTGCAGATCGCTATGACGTACAGGTCGGCGATAACGCGCTGGCCTCAGTGATTGATTACAAAAATCAACGCTTTGAGAGAGTCAAAGTACGCGCGGAGCATCTTTTAGATGACCCGCAATTATTGATATATGCCCGTGCTGCTAACGAAGAGCAAGAAAATCATAAGCTCACGGGTCATGTAGTTCAGCAGGCAGAGTGGGTGGCGCTAAAAGCTGATCTTTCCAAGGGTGACCACAAAGCATTACGAGGTCAAGAGGTAGTCGATATGCCAGCCATGATGCAGCAGTTTTCTGAGCAAATCACAGAAGATATAGAGCAGCTGTGGGCTAAAAAGCCCATGCAAGCATTTGCGCCTGAAGGGGTGTGTCAATACTGTGAAGCGCGGGGCATTTGCAGAAAGGGGATCTGGTGAGTGATCCGCTAAATACGCAGCTCAATGCGCAGATGAACATACTTCCTGAGAAGCAAGCTTATTCAGAAAAGCTCGCCTGTGACCCCCAGCGTTCAGTCATTGTTTCTGCTTGCGCCGGCAGTGGTAAGACATGGTTACTCGTAGCAAGAATGGTGCGACTCTTGCTTGATGGTGTGAAACCTCAAGAGATTCTTGCATTAACATTTACACGCAAAGCGGCACAAGAGATGCGTGATCGCTTATATGGATTGCTAGAGCAGTTCTCAAAAAGTGATGACACCTCTTTAACAAAGGAGCTCATCGCTAGAGGTATGGAGCTAGAGCAAGCGGAGCAATCTTTAGCGAAGGCTAAAGCGCTCTATGAGCAAGTGCTAGCAAACCCACAGCCAATTGTGATTGATACCTTTCATGGTTGGTTTGGCAGATTACTCGGTGCAGCGCCGGTCTCCTTGGGGATTCAGCCAGGATTTAAGTTGCGTGAAGACGCTAAGCGCCTGCAAGAAGAGTGTCTTGATGATTGGTGGGGCGATCTCACACCAGAACTCAAGGCGCATTATGACGTCTTGCTGAACCATCTTGGCTCACACGAGACACAAAAGCTTTTAATGGGAAGAAGCAGTCTCTTTAAACAAAGGGGAGCATGGACTTTTTTTGCGAAGGATTGCAAACAAACCGGTAATAGTCCAATAGAGCGTTTAAAGCAAACGCTACCCAAACTCAATTTACCTAACCCATTAATTGCGCAGTGGGATGCGCCAAGCGCATTAGCTGATCTGGAGTTTTTAGCGCATTGCCTGAGGAATAGCAGTACAAATGATCAAAAGCTATTACCCAATCTATTGCCAGCCATTGCATGTAAGCAGCGTGGCGGCAATGTGATGGATATTGCTGCTACCTTGCAAAGTGTCTTCTTAACAAAAGAGCCAGTGAAGTACCGAGCTGGCAACGATAGCGCTTTGAGCGCATTACAAACCTTTTTAAATAACGAAGGGATGTCCGACCGAGTTAGTGAACACATCAGATTTAAGCAGTCTTGGGGTCACACTTTTGAGGAATATCTCCTCTGGCAGGCAGAGCAGGATGTCTTTGCCATGAACGAGGCCTGGTTTGCGCTCAATCAATCGATGATGGCGCACGCTAATGCCGCAAAAGAAAATATGCGCGTGCGTGACTTCGATGACTTAGAGATTGGCGTGAGCATGCTAATGGTTGACTCCGCTAACGCTGCTTATCTACAGTCGCGCTTAGACGCTAAATATAAACAAATCCTGGTGGATGAGTTTCAGGATACCAACCCATTGCAATGGCAAATTTTGCGAGCATGGTTAGCAGGCTATAGCGAAGGTGATGAGAAGCCTAAAGTGTTTATTGTGGGCGACCCTAAGCAATCGATTTATCGTTTTCGTCGTGCGGACCCAAGATTATTTGTGAGTGCAAGAGCGTTTTTACATCAGAACCTAGGCGCAGCTTACATAGAGCAAGATAAAACACGTCGCAATGCAGATCAAATTAATACAGCGGTCAATACGATCTTCCAGAGTGAGCAGATTCCGCCAGAATATCCATATACCAAACAAGAAACTCTGTGGTCTAGTCCAGCAGACCATCAGCCCACAGAGACTTATGCCAAAGAGGGTGAGATTTATTTGCTTCCTTTAATACCCTATGCGGAGAAAACTGAAGCAGTGCGAGAGGGCAGTGCTTTTGATAAAGCGATTGCAGACTCTAGCGAGACGGTTACAGTAGTTCAGCGCCAACAAGAAGGTGCATTAGTTGCTCGTCTCATTAAAGAAATTATCGCCACCCGTAAAGTGGTAGACAAAGAGGGGGGTAAAGAGTTTTGGAGAGAGGCAAGAGCAAGTGATTTCCTCTTATTGGTCAAGCGCCGTAAGTTTTTACCTCAATATGAGCGAGCGCTGCGTGAAGCAGACCTTGCGTATGAGAGCTCGCGCTTAGGTGGTTTGTTAAATACACTTGAGATCGATGACCTGATTGCTTTATTAACTGTGCTAGTGACCCCGCGTCATGATTTGCCATTAGCCCAAGTATTGCGCTGCCCCATCTTTGGCTTTACTGAAAAGCAAATGCAGCAGTTGGCCGTTGCCATGACATCAGGTCAATATCGTTCTTGGTGGGATGCTCTGCAAGATAGTCAGGATGTAAAATTACAGTTTGCAGCGCGTTATCTTCAGCACTGGCATTTACTCGGTGAGCGTCTACCAGTGCATGACTTATTAGATCGTATTTACCAAGAGGGTGATGTGCGCCTCAAATACGCCGCCGTCTGTCAGGATCTTGATCGTCCACAGGTATTGGCAAACTTAGATGCCTTTTTGGAGGTGGCGCTGAATCAAGATGGTGGCCAATACCCAAGCCTAAGTCGTTTTATTCAAGAAATTAATGCCAAGCGTCGTGGCGATGATGATGAAACACCTGATGAGGGTGATGTTGATGCGGCAAGTGATGACAATTTAGTCGACATTGATGAAGAAAGTGAGATGTCAGAAGAAGATCGCCATAAGCGTGTGCGCTTGATGACGATTCATGGAGCAAAAGGATTGGAATCTCCTTTTGTGATCATGTTAGATACCAATAACACAGATACTAATGTGGACTACAGCGGGGTATTGATTGATTGGGCGCCAGAAGAAGAGAGTCCTTCCCATCTATCCCTCTTTACTTCCAAAACATTAACTAGCCCTCGCGCTGAGATCAACGAAGAAGAAAAGCGTATTGGTGAAAATGAAAACTGGAACTTACTTTATGTGGCGATGACCCGTGCTCGCCAAGGCTTATGGATTAGTGGCGATGCCCAGAAACCCACTAAGAATAATCCCGATGGTCTAGATAAAACGTCTTGGTATGGCAAGGCCAATAGTGCTGAGTTAACGATTTATCAAGTTAACCAGGATCAGGTTGATAAGCCTAAAGATGTAGCAGTTAAACCAAAGAGCGCTCCAGAAAGTGCCGTTGAAGATTTTGTCTTGGAGTGGAATCCGGCCCAAGAAAGTCATACTCAATTACTACGTGATATTCAGGATGGCATCACGGTAGAAGTATTTGCTGGTGCAGGTGAGCAAACATCAGAACCTGATCTAGAGATCTTAGAGGAAGGTACACATTTTCATAAACTGTTGGAGTTTGTTACTGCCGACTCGACTAAAGCACAAGCAACACAGATGCCAAGCGAGCAAGAGGTGATGAATTGGCTTGGTGTAGATGAAGCCCATGCCCTGAAAGTGATCGAGCGCGCCCAGACAGTATTGGAAGCGCCAGAGCTCAGCAAGTATCTAACCTCAGGTCAATGGATTGCCGCATGGAATGAGTTAGATATTGCAAGTAAAGAAGGTAAGAGCTATCGCATGGATCGCTTGGTTGAGTTAGATGACTACATCGCCATCATCGATTACAAGCTCACCATTCCAGCAGTAGGAACTGAGAAGTATGAAAAATATCGCGAGCAACTCCAAAACTACCGGGCTGAGTTAAGTCGTATCCGCAAGGACAAGCCTAATAAGGCTTATTTAATATCTTCCTTGGGTGAGATCAAGGAGCTTTAAAGCTTTTCGCACTCTTTTTTTCAGAGCTACGCCCCAGAGGTATTCCTCAACCATGAATTGTTCTGTGTTTGATTTCATTCCACTCTTCTTCTGCGAGGGGAAGAGGGTCTGGATCAGACATAGCCGCCTTTGTAATTACCTCATCCTCTTCTGCGCTGTGCCTAATAATTTTCTTCTTCATATTGCCTTGAAGATTACACCAAATGAAGTTCAATTCTTTTACCTAGAGCAGCCGCATACTTCCTGAGGGTATTTAGACTTGGGGAGTGTTTGCCACTAGCCAATGAGCTTTCTAATCTTGCAATTGCAGGGGCTTGAGTTCCCATGCGTTTAGCAATTTCTGCTTGGGAGAGCCCCGCTTTTTTTCTGGCGGCGAGTATCTCATCTAGAATCGCAAATTCTTCGCGATTCAGTTTAGCAACCTCTGCTTTGATAGCAGGATCCTTTAGCATCTTGCTAACCATTTGTTTATGGCTTAAGAGTTTAGTTTTTTTGATTGTCATTTATTCAACTCCTTCATGCGCTGCTTAGCAATTTTTATTTCAGTCTCCGGCGTCTTTTGAGTCTTTTTAATGAAGCTATGCAGCATCACAATCTCTCGTTTAATGAGCGTGCAGAAAAAAACCCTTGCAATGCCTTCGGCTCCTTTTAGTCGCAATTCAAATAAGCCGCCACCAAATGCATTGGTGTGCGGTAAACCCAAATTAGGCCCATATTCGATCATTCGTTCAGTTAAGCAAATGTAGCGTGCTTTTAGTGTGCAGGGTAGATCCATGATGTCTTCTTGAACCTCCTGACTGATATAAATAATGGAATATGTCATCGCACTGATGATAACAAATTTGTTAACATTGTAACAGGAAAGCACTTGAAAATGAAAGGGTTATGCATCTTGAATTACACCCAAAAGCCCCCATATAGGAGGGGAATAGCAAAAATCCCGAAACTAGGGATAATGAAATTCGCAAGAAACATCCTATAAGGAGTCATCATGAAAATGCGTAATCTAATTAATGTACTTGCTGGTTTATTTGCCGCTGCGGTATTGCTTGCTAGCAATCCCGTATTCGCTGAGGCATCTTTGCCAGAGATATATCAAGCCGTGCAATCTGGGCAGTTGGCTAAAGCTGATGCCATGATGAAAGAGGTTTTGCAGAACCATCCTAATAGTGCCAAAGCGCACTATGTAGCTGCTGAGCTTTATCTTAAAGAAGGTAAGCTCGATGCCGCACGCAATCACTTTGTCAAAGCAGAAAATCTTGCGCCAGGATTGCCATTTGCTCAACCGGAGTCTGTACAAAAACTCCAAGTGCAGCTCGCTAGTGGTGCAGTAGGCCCTGCCGCTGCTCAAGGCTCAATTTTTAGCAATCCAATCTTTTGGGGTTTGATTGCGATCTTGGTAGTAGGCATCATTATTGTGATGAGACGTCGTAAGGCTGAAGCTGTGCAGGTCTACAACGCACCTAGCGCTGGTTACCCTGGTACTCCAGGTGGTCCTCCTGCTGGTTATCCAGGTGGTCCTGGCTACCCTGGAGCTCCAGCTGCAGGTGGCATGGGAAGTGGCTTGATGGGTAGCTTGGCTACTGGCGCTGCTTTAGGTGCTGGCATGGTTGCTGGTCAAGCCTTAGCAAATAATCTCATGGGCGGTCACGATGGCGGCCATTCCAGTGCAAACCCAAATCCGAATCTCACTCAAGTTGGCGGCCCCGCATCTTTAGATCCTAACTTTGGTGTGAATGACGCCAGCTCTTGGGATGATGGAGGTTCTAGTTCGTGGGATGACGGTGGTGGCGACTTTATGAGTGATGTCTGATTACATGGGAGCATGGCAATAGTACGCGCCTAATAAAAAACCACCGAGATTCGGTGGTTTTTTATTTGAAGCAACAGTCATTAATATCTAACAAGCCTTACTTAATCATGCCCGCGTTCTTAGCATCTTCCATAGCTTGAGCTGTTTTCTCTTTTATGAAAGGAGGCATCTTGGCTAACGGTACATCTACCAATACAAATCCAGACTCTTCCAGTTTCTTTTTGGTCTCAGGGTCGGCATTGAGCTGTGCAAAGTAGTCAGACATCTTTTGCTGTAAGACGAGTGGCGTGGCTTTTGGCAAGGCAACGCCGCGATAAGCACCGTCAACCCAGTTCAAACCCAGCTCTTTAAAGGTGGGCACATCTGGTAGCGCAGGGTTGCGTTTTTCAGTGGCGATCGCAAGAGTACGTACTTTGCCTTTTTGCTGAATCGCTAATGGCAGGTAACCCATCGCGCCATCGACGTGCATCCCAATTAAAGCGGTAATCAAATCACCGGTACCTTTAAAAGGAACGTAATTGATTTTGACACCCGCCAGTTTGTTCAAACGCTCCACTGCCATGTGGTTCGCTGAGAACTGGGCTGAGCCTGCTAAAGACATCTTGCCCGGCTCTTTTTTAGCTGCCGCAATAAATTCTTGATAAGTTTTGTAGGGGCTATCTGCAGAAACCATTAAGGCATCGGGCGTGAAGTGATAGTAGTAGATGGCATTAATGTCTTCAGTCTTGTACTGAATACCTTCTTGTAGAGGTTGCAAGATCGTATGGGGAATATTGACACCCACTACCGTAGTGCCGTCAGCAGGATAAGTATTCAGAGCACTCCATACTAGAGCGCCACCAGCACCAGCACGGTTAATCACCACCATGGGTTGTTTAAATTTCTTGGCAGAGATCTCAGCTTGGTAGCGTGCTACTAAGTCAGACTCCCCAGCGGGTGGGAAGGGGATGATGTACTGAATCGTTTTGTCTGGGAAGGGTTGGGCGCCTGCTCCCGACAGCAATCCAAACGAAATAAAACAAGCACTTATGAATTTAATTAACTTCATTTAGAGATCTCCTCGATAACAGCATTCGTCACATCACTCATCATGGCAGTGCCACCTAAATCGCGGGTATGTAACTTTGGATTGGCGGTCACCTTTTCAATGGCGGCCATTAACTTGGCACCTAAAGTTTTTTCACCCAAGAAGTCGAGCATCATCACGGCAGACCAGAAGGTGCCAATGGGATTAGCGAGACCTTTACCCATGATGTCAAAGGCAGAACCATGAATCGGTTCAAACATTGAAGGGTAGCGATGCTCTGGATCAATGTTGCCGGTGGGTGCAATGCCTAAGCTACCTGCAAGTGCAGCAGCTAAGTCACTGAGTACATCAGCATGCAGGTTAGTCGCCACAATGGTGTCTAAAGACTCAGGGCGATTGACCATGCGTGCGGTAGCAGCGTCGACTAATTCTTTATCCCAAGTGACGTCTGGAAAATCTTTAGCCACGATATTAGCGATCTCATCCCACATCACCATACCGTGGCGCTGCGCATTCGATTTAGTAATCACCGTGAGATGCTTGCGAGGACGTGACTGGGCTAACTTAAAGGCGTAACGTTGCACACGCTCAACTCCAACACGGGTGAGGATGCTCATATCGGAAGCCACTTCAATCGGATGGCCTTGGTGTGCTCTGCCACCTAAGCCAGAGTATTCGCCTTCGGAGTTCTCACGCACGATCACCCAATCGAGTTGATCCGGTTTGCAATTGCGTAGCGGAGTTTCAATACCAGGCAGAATGCGAGTAGGGCGCACGTTCGCATATTGATCAAAGCCTTGGCAAATCTTTAAACGCAATCCCCACAGCGTAATGTGATCCGGAATCTTTGGGTCGCCAGCTGAGCCAAACAAGATGGCATCTTTGGAGCGCAAAGGATCAAGACCATCCTCGGGCATCATGATGCCGTGCTTACGGTAGTAGTCACCACCCCAATCGAAGTGCTCAAACTCAAAAGCGACTTCAGGATGTTTTTTGCTTAAAGCGTTTAAAACCTTTTCGCATTCAGGAATAACTTCTTTGCCAATTCCATCGCCTGGAATGGATGCAATTTTGTACGTCTTCATGTGTCTCCTACTGTTTTTTATATAAGCTACTTCAGCAGTAACTTCTAGAGCCATTATGCAATCGCTTGTCCCCAAGTTTCCTTAGGGTGAACTCGGGTATGCCCATAAAAAGAGCGGTGAAATGGCGCCCATAGCCCCAAAACAACAAAAACCACCTCATTTTTACGGTTTTTACATATACTGTATAAACATACAGTATATTAATGACTATGACGCAACAAATGACCTCCCCAAAAGTAACCCTTAGCCAGGCCCCACAAGCCTTAGCTGGTCATTTTGCCGCCTATGAGTTCAAGCTCCTGAGTCATCGGATTTCTGCTGGGTTCCCCAGTCCAGCAGCAGATTACGCTGAGGATGGTTTAGATCTCAATCATTACCTAGTACAAAACAAACCAGCCACCTTCATGTTCACTGTGAAGGGGGATTCGATGCTGGGTGCGGGGATTTGCGATGGCGATAAGGTAGTTGTGGATAAAGCCCTCAAACCAAAACACAAAGACATCGTGGTAGCAGTGGTAGATGGTGAATACACCATCAAGCGCCTCTATCAATTACGTGGCCGCATTGAACTTCAACCTGAAAACCCCAACTATCAACCTATCACCTTTAGTGAAGGTAGTGAGTTGCAAATCTGGGGTGTTGTCGTTGGCGTTGTGCGTAAGTACAGCAATGCCAGCACAAGATATAGCAAAGGGAGCAAGCAATGAGTACCTATTCACCATCAAACTCCTTATTCGCCTTAGTCGATGTGAATAACTTCTATGTTTCTTGCGAACGGGTGTTTCAGCCTAAGTTAGAAGAAGTGCCGATGGTGGTGCTCTCAAACAATGATGGTTGCGCGGTAGCGCGCAGTGCCGAAGTCAAGGCCTTAGGTGTAAAGATGGGAACACCTTGGTTTCAGATGCAAGATCTGGCAAAAAAGCATGGCATTCAAGCTTACTCATCGAATTACACCTTATACGGTGATATGAGTAACCGCGTAGTGCAAGTATTGCGCAGCTTTACACCTCATCTTGAGGTTTACAGTATCGATGAGAGTTTCTTACAAATTGAGACTGTCTTAAAACCATATCAAGACACGATTGAGTTAGGTCAAAAGATTAAACAGCAGGTCAAAGACACCACTGGCTTGCCAGTATGTGTTGGCATTGGCGCGAGTAAGACCTTAGCTAAGCTGGCTAATCACTTGGCTAAAAAACACAAACAGTTTTCCGGTGTGTGTGATGTCAATGCTATGAATAAAGAAGAGCTCTATCAGTGGATGAGTGAGACTGAGGTAGGTGAGGTGTGGGGTATCGGCAGGCAAATTGCCAAGAAACTCAAGGCACAACATATTCATAGCGTGTTCGATCTCTTGCAAGCTTCACCACAGGCAATGCGTCAGCAGTTTGGTGTGGTGATGGAGCGCCTTTGTTATGAACTGCGAGGTGTCTCTTGTCTCAGGCTAGAAGAAGTGGCGCCAACCAAACAGCAAATCATTGCCTCCCGTAGCTTTGGTAAGTTGGTCACGAGTCAGGCAGAGCTGGCCCAATCCGTCGCCACCCATGCAGCGCGGGCAGCAGAGAAGTTAAGAAGCCAAGACAGCGTGACGGGTGCGCTCACAGTATTTATTCAGACAAATCCGTTTAAGCAACATGAGCCACAGCATCATCAAAGTGTCACGATTCCACTATCAGATGCAACAGATAACACGCTGACGTTAACCAATGCAGCACTAGCAGGCCTTCAACAAATTTATCAGCCGAACTTTCGTTACAAGAAGGCGGGCGTCATTCTTAATCTGATTAGCGATAAGCCAACGATTCAGCAATCCCTCTTTGAAGATATAGAAAGTAAAGGTAAGTCTGCACACCTCATGAAAGCTATGGACCAGATCAATACTCGTTTTGGTAATGCGGTAGTCAGATCTGCAGCTGCCGGTACAAACGGCAGCAAGCAAGTATGGCAAATGCGTTCAGGAAACAAGTCGCCAAACTACACCACCCAGTGGGATGAATTACCAGTAGCTGGTTAAGAGAAAGAGATGAAAAACAACAGTAAAACTAAGTATTGATCACTAGCTCATTTCATGAGCTTTTGAACCACTAATTTGAATACATAGCAGCAAATTAAATAGCAAACAAGGAGAAAACAAATGGAAACATTAAGCAATCTAATGAACAACTTTAATGGCATCTCATTGGCCGTGATCATGATTCTGTCTTACTGCGCTGTGTTGAAAAACACCAAGCGTCATGAGGGTGAAACAAAGCAAGTATTTAATCGCAGATATCAGTAAAAGATAGTAAATGCAGTAGGTAGAAGGGGAATAAGGAAATCACGGATTCCTTATTCCCTTGCTCTTTTAAGCGGCCTTCAGTTCAAATTTAATAATCTTTCCCAGGGCAGTCGCCGCACTAGCAAGCGTAATGAGTGTCAGGCTGGTATCGCTCTCATCAAGTAGGCGATTTAGGGCTGCACGGCTAGTATGCATTTTCTTAGCCATGGATGTTTTAGTGAGATTTTGTTTTTCCATTTCTCGCTCTATTTGCCAGGCTATAACGCGTTTCACTGCAATAGCAGTCGATTCCTCAAGAAGGGACTCCTCCCTTAGGAAATCGTCAAACTTACTGCCAATATTTTTTTTCTTCATAAACGTTTCCTTAACTGCTTAACTCTGGACTTTGCTAGGTCTAAATCTGGTTTTGGAGTCTTCCGCTGCTTTTTTATAAATGCATGGATCAAAACCATGGCGTTACCATCCAAAACAAATAGCACTCTGGCAATACCACTACTCAACTTGCTTCGAACCTCCCAAATGTCGTTATCAACATATCGCACTAGAGGCATGCCAAGAGGCCAACCAAATTGAACAGTTTTAAGATCTTCGCCCATTAATTTCTTATCTTTAGTAGATAGTGCTTTTAACCACTCCCTAACTGGTTCATTACTTGTATCGGAAGCAAAAAAGTACACATCTAGAATTGGAGTTTTCATCCCGATAGCGTACCAATAATGATACATATATTACATCAGAAATTACTGATTTGCTTGTAGGAATAAATGATTGATGAGTTAATGCAAAAAAGAACTCCTTATTCCCTAATTCTTTTTAGACTTTGCATAATGACTGCATTAGTAATCAAAGTCACAATCATCATCGTAAAAACGATAATCTAATAGGATGTCTTTACGCGTCTTATGTTGCCAATGCAGCCGGTCTTTTAAAGCGTCATATTTAATGGTGTCGGCGTACTCATTAAAATAGTCATCATCTTCAGAGTGATAGTGGTGAATCCGCATCATTACCTCCTAGCGTTGTTAGGTTTTTGACCCAAAGACTGAGGAGCAATCTAAAAACAGGCGGTAAACCAATCAGTATTTCGCTCCGCAGATCTAATGCTTGTGCGAAGTCTGAGTAAACTGTGATGACATGTCTATCAAAAAGTAGAAAATTTTGTATAAAACTCAAAATCATTGCCAAAAAACGACAGCGATCAAAGTGAAAGTAGTTGGTAAGCGACTATGACTCTTGAGAATCAGCTGTCTAAGGATGCCAATCCCTGCTTTGAATGTGGCCAATGCTGTCAGCATTTTCGGGTGAGTTTTTACCATGGAGAAATTGCCGGTAATGGTGCGGGTGTCGTTCCAGGAGAGCTGACAACAAAGCTTACAGACCACTTAGCCTGTATGAAGGGCACGGAAAAAGGTGGAGCGCCTTGTGTCGCGCTACGACATACCCAAGCAGAAGGCTGGCGTTGCTCTATCTATGAGCAGCGTCCCAGTCCTTGCCGAGAATTTAATATCCTCAACGAGGATGGAACACCTAACCCTGATTGCTTAAGACTACAAGAGGTCGCGAAACAGCGACGCCAAGAATTACCTTAACGCATATTCAAGGTCTTCGCGATCTGGCTAAATGCGGCGTACTCTTGATTGAGTTTATCTTGTAGTTCTTTGCCAGTTAAGATTGCAGAGGACTCACCAACTTCATCTAAGTAGCGCAATGTGTCAGGCTCTTTCATTGCCTTGCTATAAGCCTGAACAATTTGATTGATGCGTTCAGGTTTAGTGCCTTTAGGGGCTAAGATAATGCGCCAAAGCAAAGTCTCTTCTTTTGCAAGACCAATATCTTTTAATGAGCTTGCGTTAGGAAACTGTGCATTTCTATTCACAGAGGAAACTAAGAGACATTTCGCCTTACCAATATTGGCATGTTGTATTACCGGTGGAATAGAACCCACATAAATATCAATCTGATTGGATAAGAAACCAATAATAGTTTCACCAGCGCCTTTGTAGGGAACATCAACCGCTTCAATATTCTGTGGTCTAAAGATGCGCTCAGCAGCTAGCTGTGCTGGGCCGCCAAGACCATCAGTGCCGTAGGTATATTTTTTAGGATTCTTACGCAGCTCTTCCATCAAGGATTTGCCATCATTTGCCGGAAAGTCAGGGCGCACACAAAAGATATAAGGCGCAGTAGAAAGCTGAATCACCGGAATATAGTCACTTGGGGTGTAGGGTACTTTGCTGGTCTGTGGAACTACTGTCACCGGTGAAGGCCACACGCCAGCAAGCGTATAGCCATCAGGCGCAGAGTTCACTACTTGGGCAAGACCAATCGTGCCGCCTGCACCAGGAACGTTCTGAATACTGATTGGTCCACCAATAAAACGCTGCGCATCTTTCGACACTACTCTAAAAAGTGCATCAGTGCCGCCACCCGGTGCGGTAGGCACAATCAATTTAGTCACTGTTTGTGCAGATAATGGGCTTTGCAATAAACAGGTAGCGCTCAGACCAAATAGACCTTTAGCAATTTGTTGAAGGAGAGAGTGGCGCATAGGAGTGTCCTAGTCTAAAAATGAAAAAGCGTTTTAGGGTTATTGATGAAAATATCTTCCCAAATTGCTGGATCGTCAACTGCTGACTGAATCCAGTCGATGCAATCAGTATAAGTAAATAAATTTTCATGGCTAAGCCAGGGCCAATCGCTAGCCCAGACCAATTGTTTTGGATTTGCTGCGATCAAAGCATCGATGTAGGGCTTAATGCTAACGCCATTTAAATGGCCTAAGCGATATGGCGCAGAAAGCTTGACCCATACCTTGCCAGCATCAAGACCTCGCAAAGTATTCTGAAAGGAAGGACTATGAATACCGAGTTTTGGATCGGGATTGCCAAAGTGATCCAGAACCACAGTAGCGCCGCTTGCCAAAATTTGAGGAACGATATATTCCTGCAGGTGATCCTCTAAAAATAACTCGATATGCAGACCAAGGTCTTTTGCTAAACCAAGTAAGGTTCGATATTCAGGGCTATCGATATCGGGAATAGATTTCTTTTTAATCCAATTAAGACGAATACCTACAACACCAAGCTCTCGCATCAATAGCAATTGGCGCTCTAAATCAGATTTAGACAAACTTGGATCGGCGATGATCGTGCCACGGAGTGTATTGGGGTATCGACGGAGTGCTTCTAATAAGAGGGTGTTGTTAGGACCATAAAAACTAGGCGCTGTTAGCACCCCATGAGAAATGCCATGCGCACCCAAAACAGAAAGATATTCTTCAGCGCTGACATCGCGCATCGGGCGAGAATGGATTTCAGGGGCCAAAGGAAGGTCCACCGCCATGATGTGAGCGTGGCAATCAATTCCAGTGACGACCTGTTTTTCTTGCATCTGTCTCTCGGTTCATCCTTATAATTCTGTAAAAAGGAGACTACCATGCCGCAGCAAGATGGCCCAATGCACTTAGGTACAAGGTTGCGCAAGCTAATTAATGAGAGAAGAGGCTTGCTAGTGCCAGGAGCGGGCAATGCCCTAGCTGCTAGAGTGATTGAAGATGCTGGCTTTGAGGCAGTCTATCTCAGTGGGGCAGGTCTCACTAATCAGTTCTATGGTATTCCGGATCTGGGCTTTATTGGCTTGAATGATGTTGCGGCACACACGGCTGCCATTCGAGATGTGATTCGACTTCCTCTCATTGTGGACATTGATGTAGGCTTTGGGAATGCAGTCAATGTTCATCACACTATTAAAGTGCTCGAGCGTGCAGGTGCGAATGCGGTACAAATCGAAGATCAAGCCATGCCTAAGCGTTGCGGCCACTTTGCAGGTAAAACGATCATTAGCAAAGAAGAGATGTGCGGCAAGATTGAAGCTGCAGTCGATGCGCGCACCCATGATGATTTTTTAATCATCGCCAGAACCGATGCTAGATCTGTTTATGGGCTTGAAGATGCACTCGAACGAGCGCAAAGCTATGCGCAAGCTGGTGCAGATATGACATTCATTGAGGCACCAGAGAGCGTAGAGGAAATGAAACTCATCGCAGCACAAACATATTGCCCACAGCTGATCAATATCGTCATTGGTGGCAAAACACCATCATTGCCAGCCAAAGACCTCGCTGCAATGGGTTTTGGAATCGTGCTCTATGCTAATGCTACTTTACAGGGCGCAGTCCGCGGTATGAGCAATGCCTTAGAGCATCTCAAGAAAACTGGTGAGCTCAAAGAAGACTCTGCATTAGTAGCCACTTTTGCAGAGCGCCAAAGCGTTGTGAAAAAAGAAGACTTCGATGCATTAGAAAAGAAGTTCTCGTAAAGCAAAAAACATTAATCTAAATTAAATATGACACTAAGCAAAATCCTAGCATCTCTCATTTCGCTAACACTCGCACTAATAGGCACATCAGTATTGGCTGCTGACCCTTGGCCAAATCGCCCAATTAAGTTTGTGGTGGGCTTTGGTCCAGGTGGCGCAAATGATTTGGTAGCACGGGCAGTAGCAGAAGGGGTAAGCAAGCAATTAGGTCAGCCTGTGATTGTGGAGAACAAGCCAGGTGCTGGATCTGTTGTGGGCGGTGACTATGTGGCTAAGAGTGCACCAGATGGTTATACCTTTTATGCTGGCGCTGCCGGTGGAGTAGTCACCATTCCGATGCTCCGTAGCAATATGCCCTATAAGCAAGAAGATTTAGTGCCCGTAGGCATGATGGCAGTAAGCCCATCCATTATTGTGGTTAATAGCGAATCACCGATTCAGAATTTTAAAGAGTTATTGGCTAAAGCAAGTAATAAACCTGGTTTGACTTTTGCGACTGCAGGTACAGGCAGTACACCGCACTTTGTTGCAGAGATGCTCAAGCTATTTGCTGGGGGCGGTACTTATGAAATCGTGCCTTATAAGAGCGGATCAGAGGCAGTCTTTTCGATAGTGTCTAAACAAGTTGATGCTACATCAGAGGCTAGCGTTGTGGTATTGCCACAAATTGAGGGTGGTAAACTCAAACCGCTGGCGTCCACTTGGAATAAGCGCATTACCCGTTTACCCAATGTACCGACTACCAAAGAGCTGGGTTATCCCAATATCTTTATTGGTCACTGGTCCGGCATCTTTGCACCGAAAGGCACGCCAGCTGAAGTCATCACTAAAATGAACCAAGCGATTCAGGCCGCATTAGATACCAATGCGCTGAAAGCTAGACTCATTCCACAAGGTATTGAGCCAGCCCCGGGCTCACAAGCAGATTTCATTAAATTCTTAATGGAAGAGCGCAAGCGTCTGCAGCCGATAGTGAAGAACGCCAATATGAAAGACGAGTAAGTCGTCATGAATAAAGTATTGCCTCGTTTAGGTTTTTTGATTCCACCTGGCAACCCTAATACTGAAGGTGAAGTCATCAAGATGGCTGGTTCTGAGTATTCCATTCACTTTACGCGCATGGTGGCTCATGGTGAAACAGGCAGTCTTGAGGGGCAAGATGAACGCAATCAAGCACAAATCGATCATTTGCCTGAAAACATTGAGCTTCTCAAACTCGTAAAACCTGCGGTAGTAGCGATGGCGCATACCGCTAGTAGTTACACCCTTGGTAAAACAGGCGAAGCTGAATTAATTCAAAAGCTAGAGGATCAATACCAAGTACCTTTCATTACCGCCTTTGGTAGTGTTGTGAAAGCACTGCATCAGATCAAAGCAAAAAGAATTGCCTTTGGAACGCCTTATAGCGAGCAGAATACCTTGCGTTGCAAAAATCTATTAGAGGCTTATGGCTTTGAAGTAGTGAATTTCGGCAACTTGCCTGGTGTTAAAAATATTTATGATGAAACTACTGAGCGTGCGCTCCAACTAGTGCATCAAGTCAATAGCCCTGACGCGGACGCTATTTTTGTTAGCGGTGTCGGAATGCCGACGATAGATATTCTGGCGCAAGGCGAGGCTGAGACAGGTAAGCCGATAATTTCGAGTATTGCGGCTACGATGTGGAATGCACTCCAAGTTGCAAAGGCAAAAAGCAGTATTAAAAACTTTGGCGGTTTACTTGCTGGAAGGTACTAAAGTGAAAATATTCAAATATTCATTAGCTGCATTAGTAATCACGGTCGCTTCTATATCTTATGGCGCGCCATTTCCAGATAAACCAGTTCGCTTGATTGTTCCTTTTACTGCAGGAGGTAATGTTGATAACTCTGCTCGCACTATTGGGCAGGGATTGACTGAACAATTGGGTCAAGGTGTAATCGTAGAAAATAAGCCTGGTGCCAATACTCTTATTGGCGCTGAGTTTCTGGCACGCGCTAATCCAGATGGCTATACCTTGTTATTGGGTACACCTGAGAGTCTGGCAATTAATCCCCATGTTTATAAAAAGATTAACTATGATCCACTTAAAGACTTTACTCCTGTGGGCTTGGTAGGCAATTTTCCATTTGCATTAGTAGTCAATCCAAAGTTACCTGCCAAAAATATCAAAGAGTTTGTTGCTCTGGCAAAAAGTGCACCTGGAAAAATGAATTATTCATCATGGGGTGTAGGTAGTACGTCGCAAATTACCTTTGAAAAGTTCAATCAGGTGGCTGGTATTGATCTCGTCCATATTCCATTTCAGGGTGCAGCCCCAGCGATTACTGCTATTGCAGCCGATGAAGTACAAGCAATGATGGTCCCGCTTTCAGTTGCCTTACCGCAGGCAGCAGGTGGCAAAGTCAAAATCTTGGGTATTACTACTAGTCAACGGTTTGCTAGTGCCCCTGATATTCAGACCTTTCAAGAACAGGGTTATTCGGTAGTGATGAGTGGCTGGCACTTAATTGTGGCGCCCAAGAAAACGAGCCCAGCAGTATTGCAAAAGCTAAATCAAAGTCTTAACAAAGCGCTCGAAACTCAAACCACTAAAGACGCATTAATCAAGATTGGTATTGAACCTAGCCCGGGATCTATGGCGCAAGCTACTAAGCTCATGCACACTGAATATGAGCGCTGGGGTAAGACTGCTAAAGATGCCGGAATTACGATTGAGAAAGCAGAATAGATCAGTAGAGTAAATAAGTTACTACTCTGGCTTAATCCCTGACTTCTTAATCAATGTAGTCCAAAGCTCAATTTCAGACTTTAAGAAATTGTTATAAGCATTCACACCCAAGGGTGGAATCACAAAGCCCACTGACTCAATGCGTTGTTTGACTTCAGGGGTTTGCAAAGCCTGGATCATGGCGGCCTCTAACTTATCTAAGACAGGTTTAGGTGTTCCTTTGGGAGCACTAATCCCAGCCCATGAGAGCGCCTGAAATCCTGGGTAACCACTTTCTGCCACGGTAGGCACAGTAGGGTAGAGCGCATTGCGTTGCAAACTGCTCACCGCAATCGGGCGCAATTTACCAGAGGCAACATAAGGCAAAGCCGCATCTTGATTAATAAAGATCATCGGGATTTCATTGGCGAGGATGGCGTTCATAAGTGGGCCACCACCACGATACGGAATGCCAACGATCGGTAGCGGATTGCAGTTCGTTTTGTTCTTTACGTCAGCGCAGGTGTTGGTTGCTTGACGCAGTAGCTCCATCGCCATATGACCTGACGAAGCGTAGGTGTAGCCATAGTCCAGCTTGCCAGGATTCTTGCGTGCAAAATCAACAATATCTTTGAGTGTCTTAAATGGACGATCTGGGTTGACGACCAACACATTAGGGCCTAAATCAATTAAAGAAATATGGGCAAAGTCTTTTATAGAGTCATATTTGAGGTTGGGATCCAAGCCATGGGCAACCGCGTTTTGACCTACGCCAGTCATGACTAAGGTATAGCCATCAGCTGGTGCACCAGCAGCTCTCTCAGCGCCAATGACGCCACCACCACCACCGATGTTCTCAATTACAAAGGCTTGCTTGAATATTTTGGTTAGTTGTTCTGCAGAAATTCGCGCCATCAGATCAGTGGTACCACCAGGCGGAAAGGGCACAATAATTTTGACGGGCTTGCTTGGATATTCGGACTGAGCGAATGCAGGAAGATAACTGGCGCATAAGAGGGCGCCAATCAGAAATGCCTTATTTAACTTAGTGAAAATAGTAAAGAAGGAATGCCCAGTCATTGATAGATCCTTGTGAATAAATATCTCTATTAGTAATGAAAGCTAGGGTAATTAATTGGCTGCCAGAAAACAAGTGCAGGTATACCCTTTCCTTCATATCAGGCATTAATATAGGGCTATTCAAACGAGTGCCTAAAACAATGTCCAAAAAGACCAAAGAATCCCTGCGCAGTGCCCGTTGGTTTGAGCCCGATGATTTGCGTTCATTTGGACACCGCTCGCGCGCCATGCAAATGGGCTACGGTCCTGAGGATTGGTCTGGCAAGCCCGTGATTGCCATTGTGAATACTTGGTCAGACATCAATCCTTGCCACACGCATTTCAAGCAACGCGTGGAAGATGTCAAGCGTGGTATTTTGCAAGCCGGTGGGCTTCCAATTGAACTGCCAGCAATTTCGCTTTCAGAGACATACGTCAAACCAACCACCATGCTCTATCGTAATATGCTCGCGATGGAAACCGAAGAGCTGATTCGCTCTCATCCAATCGATGGTGCAGTGCTGATGGGTGGCTGTGACAAAACTACTCCCGGTTTAGTGATGGGCGCGTTATCTGCTGGACTACCATTTGTTTACTTGCCTGCTGGTCCGATGCTGCGCGGTAATTGGAAAGGCAAAGTATTAGGTTCGGGTTCTGATGCCTGGAAGTATTGGGATGAGCGCCGCGCTGGCAATATCTCTGAAGCGCAGTGGCTCGAAGTTGAAGGCGGCATTGCTCGCAGTCATGGAACTTGTATGACGATGGGCACTGCTGCAACGATGATGGGTATTGCTGAAGCATTAGGTCTCACATTACCTGGTGCATCCAGTATTCCGGCAGCAGATGCCAGTCACCCACGTATGGCTGCAGCTTGTGGCAGAAGAATTGTTGAGATGGTGTGGGAAGACCTCACTCCTGCAAAAATCTTAAACAAGACAAACTTCCTCAATGCCATTAATGCAGCGATGGCGATGGGTTGCAGTACAAACGCCATCATTCATTTAATTGCGATGTCGCGGCGTGCCGGTACAGAATGCACCGTGAGCTTAGAAGATTTTGATTTGGCCAGCAGAAAAGTTCCAGTGATAGCCAATATCCGTCCTAGTGGCGATCAATATCTGATGGAGGATTTTTATTACGCTGGTGGCATGCCTGCATTACTCAAACAAATGGGCTCTCATCTCAACCTCAGTGCGATGACGGTCACCGGTAAGACGATTGGTGAGAATATTCAAAACGCAGAGGTGCATAACGAAGACGTTATTAGACCGCTGGGTAATGCAATCTATCAAGAGGGCGCGCTCGCTGTACTCAAAGGCAATATCGCTCCAGGTGGCGCAGTGATTAAACCCAGCGCTTGTGCCGAGAAGTTCTTAAAACACACTGGCCCAGCCTTAGTATTTGATAGCTATCCCGAAATGAAAAAAGCTGTTGAAGATGAAAATCTTGACGTCACTGAAAACCACATTCTCGTTCTCAGAAACGCCGGGCCTAAAGGTGGACCAGGTATGCCAGAGTGGGGCATGTTACCTATCCCGGTGAAGTTGGTAAAACAAGGCGTGCGCGACATGTTGCGTTTATCGGATGCACGCATGAGTGGTACTAGTTATGGCGCCTGCATATTGCATGCCTCACCAGAGTCTTATATCGGCGGTCCATTAGCCCTCATTAAAACGGGTGACCTTATCACTGTCGATGTGCCTAATCGCAAAATTCATCTTGAGATTAGTGATGAGGAGCTGGCTCACAGAAAAGCCAAATGGACACCACCAGTACCTCAATATGAACGTGGTTATGGTTGGATGTTTAGCCAACATATCTTGCAGGCAGAAGACGGGTGTGATTTTGACTTCCTGGAAACTGGCTTTGGGAAGCCGGTTCCTGAGCCAGATATATTCTAGTAAGGCAAAAGATGCCTTCATTGAGGCGTCCTATTCAATAGAGTGCTTATTAGGGTGCATGCACCTATCTAAGCATTTCATGCACTAATACAGTCAATTTCCTGAAAATCCAAGCAATCACCTTTATAGAATCGAAGATGCCCAGCAATGCATGCCATTTGCAAAGCTTTGCTACACTGGAAAAAAGTACTACCAAAACTAAGGAGATTAAGCATGAAATCACGCATTTCTACATTGCTGGCAGCATTAGTCATTGGCCTTTCTGCCAATGTGTCTGCAAAAGATACTGTCAAGATTGCCTATATTGGGCCTTTAACCGGGGGCGTTTCAGCCAATGGTATTGGTGGACGAAACTCTGCTGACTTAGCGGTACGACTCAAAAACCAAGACCCCAATGCGAAATACAAATATGAATTGGTGTCAGCTGATGATGAATGTAAGCCGAACGTAGGCGTACAAGTGGCTACCAAGATTGCTTCTGATAACTCCATTATCGCGGGCGTGACTCACTATTGCTCCGCAGTAGCGATGAGCACCGTAGACGTTTATCACAAGTTTGGTTTGCCAGTGATGGTGTGGGGCGCGGTGCTTCCAGAAATCACCTATGGCAATGACTACAAAGAAATTCATCGCGTGAACGGTACGATGATTAATCAAAACGAAGTTGCTGCCAAGTTTTTAACTGGTCTCGGTTATAAAAAGTGGGTGATTATTCATGACACTACTGATTACGGCAAAGGACATAACAAGTATTTCAGTCAGTACCTCAATAAAAATGGTGGACAAATCCTCGGTACATTCGGAGTAACAGCTGATCAGCAGGACTTCACTGCAGAGCTCACCAAGATCAAAGAGTTAAAACCAGAAGTGGTTTACTTTGGCGGCCTGACACCCATTGGTATTCGTATTCGTACACAAATGGATCGCTTAGGAATTAAGGCGGTCTTTGAAGGTACCTCTGGTATTAAATCTGACGCCTATATTGAAGGCTTGGGCAAGCTCTCTGAAGGTTCCCTCTCTTTTATCGAAGGCGCTCCTTGGGAAAAATTACCAGGCGGTCTTGAGTTCATTGCTAAGTACAACCAACAAAAATACCCAGATGCACCAGAGGCCTATGGTCCATTTGCCTACACTGCTGCAAACCTCATCATGGCTGCAATTGAAAAAGCAGGTCCTGATCGTAAAAAAGTGATGGCAGTATTAAATAAAACTCAAAACGTTGAGACTGTGATCGGTAAGGTTAGCTTTGATGATCACCGTCAAAACATCGTTCCTCTGATTTCTAAATATGTTGCCCAGGATGGTAAGTGGGTCGTGTGGGAAGACAGTCAGTACGCTAAGGGGCAACGTAAATTAGGTCAATAAGCTCTTTTGATTTTTTACAGAAGTCAAAGAGGGTAAGCTTGCATGTCATTTGATATTTTTTTGCAGTACCTACTCAATGGTTTGATGTTAGGTGTGATTTATGCAATTGTGGCGGTGGGTTTTACCCTCTACTTTGGTGTACTCGATGTCATTAAGTTTTCGCATGGCGATATTTTGATGGTGGGGGCCTTTGCTGGCCTCACCACCTATATCGGTATCGCGGGAACTTTTGAGTCTCCCTGGTTACAACTGCTGATACTAGTTTTAGTCAGCCTCTCAGTAGCAGCATTTTTGGGCGCTGTTATTGCCCGCTATCTCATCTTGCCTTTGCAAAAGGCGCCCCCGATTAATACTTTGCTCGTGACCTTAATGTTAGGTTTGGCATTGCGTGAAATGGTTCGCCTGTTCTATCCCAATGGCTCCAATCCAAAACCTTTCCCTCGATTGCTGCCAACCGATGGTATCGCTTTAGGGGAGTTCACTTTGCGCTCTGATAGTTTGATTCTTTTGGCAACAGGGATCATTACTATCATTGCCGTTCAAAGACTCATCACCAAAAGCAAAATTGGTTTAGCGATCCGGGCGGTTGCACAAGATAGTGAGACAGCACGCATTATGGGAATTAATTTTCACCAGATTGTGCTGATTACTTTTATGCTCGGTTCAGCGCTAGCTGCTTTGGCGGGCTTGATGAACGGTCTGTATTACAACGAAGTAAATTTCGGTATGGGTTTATTGCTCGGGGTGATTGGCTTTTCAGCTGCAGTTGTTGGCGGTTTAGGTAATTTTTATGGAGCTATTGTGGGCGGCTTCTTATTTGCTGCCCTTCAAACGGTTGGGGCGGTTATATTGCCCGCAATTTTGCCTAGTGTACCTAGTGCCTATAAAGATGTATTTGCATTTACGGTGATCATCATCATCATGGGATTAAAGCCAACCGGCTTGATTTCTGAAAAATCAAGTGAGCGGGTGTAAGTATGAAGTTATTAATCTCTAGTTTTATTGTTTTCCTCATTTATAGCCTCTTATTGTTGGGCGCTGAAAACCAGTTAGAAGTAGGTATTTTGGTGGCCGTCGCTTTTATCGCAAGCGTAGTGGGCAAGAAGATGGGCTTGATGGATCGCCTTGCTAATGCAGTGAGTCAACATCCTCATTTTCCGGCAGTAGCCTCTGTGGCTGGTGTCTTGATTGCGATGGTGGTGTTTTATAACTCTCACTTTGCGCTGTTGATGTTGGCAACGGTCTTGATTTATTCCATTGTGTGTTTGGGCTTAAACATCCAGTTTGGCTATGTGGGGATTGTTAATTTTGCGGGTGCTGCCTTTTTTGGCATTGGCAGCTATACCGCCGCAGTCTTAGCCACGCATACAGCAGTGCCTCATTTATTAGTCTTGTTTATTGCGGCAGCTGTCTCTGCCTTAATTGGCTCAATCTTGATTTACCCTGTGCTCAGAACGCGAGGTCATTACGCCGCTTTAGTGACGATTGCTTTTGGTATCTTGTTCCGGAATTTTTTAGAGGTTAACGATACTTTGGGCGGACCACAAGGCTTAAAAATTCCGCCACTGACAATCTTTGGTTGGAATCTTTCTGAAGGTATTCAGATTGGAGGAATTGAACTCTCCTTCTATATTCCGTACTTGCTCATCGCCTTGATTTTGCTCATTGTCGCTTTTCGTATCACCAGAAATTTAGAGCGCTCCTGGATAGGCTTGAGTATGGATATGGTGCGTACCGATGAGATTGCAGCCTCAACTTTTGGGGTCAATATTGCGCATTGGAAAATCGTCGCCTTTACTCTTGGCAATTTACTGGCCGGCCTTGCAGGCGCCCTATACGGAATGATGACAGCTTATGTCGCGCCCAATAACTTTACTTTTGCAGACTCGCTCATTTTGGTCTCGATTGTAATTTTGGGCGGCATTGGAAATCCTTGGGGCATTATTCCAGCGGCAGCCATTGTGGTCATCCTCCCAGAGAAGCTGCAGTTTATTCAGGAATACCGTTTCTTGTTATATGCCATTGTGGTGATTTTGATTTTGCTCTTTCGCCCAGATGGCCTGCTTCCTAGAAGAATTCGGAACTACTTCCCAGGCAAGAAGGTGGGGGAGTCAGAATGAGCGCTACGATGAATGCTTCCAAAATTTTAGAAGCCAACAACCTGACTATGCGATTTGGTGGGGTTACTGCGCTAGATGATCTAACCATGCATGTCAATGAAGGTGAAGTCCTAGGTCTATTAGGCCCAAACGGTTCAGGCAAGACCACTTTTTTTAACGTCATCACGGGCCTATATCGCGCGAGCTCTGGGAACGTGAGTTTTCGGGGCGAGAATATCACCGATGCGACTGCGCAAGAAGTCTATCTGCACGCGATTACCAGAACGTTTCAGCGCTCCCGTTTGTCATTGCCTTTGACGGTATTTGACAACATCGCGATTGGCGATAATCGCAGGCTAAATACCGGACTGATCTTTAACTTGTTTGCCCGCGATCGATTTGAAAAAGAGTATGACCGCGTTGTCGAGCAAGTCAGCGCTTTGCTATTAACGTTTAACCCCAAACTAGCAGCCAAAATATTTGAGCCTGTAGCTAGTCTGCCAATGATTGATCGGCGTCGGATTGAAATTTGCCGAGCCTTAATCAGTGAGCCTGATCTCTTGTTATTAGATGAGCCATCAGCGGGTATGACCCATGATGAGACTGCAGAGGTCATGAATGATATTTTGCAGGTCCGCAGCAAAATTAAACCATTTACGATTATTTTGATTGAGCACGAAATGAGCTTGATTCAGCGTATGACTGAGCGCTGCATTGTGCTCAACTACGGCAAGAAAATTGCCGAAGGCACTTATGAAGAAATTGTGAGTAACCGTGAAGTTCAGGTTGCCTATCTGGGACAGGAATAATCATGGCCTTATTAGACATCGATCACATCTATACAGCCTACGATCGCATTGACGTCTTAGAGGACGTATCGATCAAGGTTGAGCGCGGACAGATCACGTGTATCTTGGGTGCTAATGGCGCTGGTAAATCCACCCTGATTCGTTCAATTTTGGGTTTAACGCCAGCCAATCGTGGCAAGATTATTTTTAACGACGCCGATATCACCCATCTGCCTACCCATCGCATTATTGAACAAGGTATCGCTTGTGTACCTGAGGGTCGCCGAGTATTTCCACGAATGACCGTTGATGAAAACCTCTCGGCAGGTGCGTATCTCGTGAGTGATCAAAAAGTCATACAAGAGCGCCGCGAGCGGGTGAAGACTTTATTTCCACGCCTGGCAGAACGCGCCAATCAATTAGCGGGAACCATGTCTGGTGGTGAGCAGGCGATGATAGCGATTGGGCGCAGCTTAATGAGTTCTCCCGAACTACTCATTTTTGATGAACCCTCTTTAGGGCTCTCACCTTTGTTTGTGAAAGAGAATTTCAAGATCATCAAAGAGATTAATCAAATGGGTACCACCGTGTTACTCGTTGAGCAAAACGTGCGCCAAACCCTAGCGATTGCCCATCGGGGTTATGTGATTGCTAAAGGGCAGGTGGTTGCTCAAGGAAGCGCTACTGAGCTGGCTGAAAATGCAGAAGTCCAAGCGGCTTATTTTGGCTAAACACCCTTAACCACTTCAGTTTGAGTAAAACAGATAATGACTATTCCTGATCCGATTGCATTAACCCAAGAGTTAATTCGTTTTAATACAGTCAATCCCCCGGGTAATGAAGACCAAGTCTGTAATTACCTCGCATCGATCTTAGAGTCTGCCGGTTTTGAATGTCGCAAAATTGAGTTTGCTCCGCGGCGTATGAGTCTAGTTGCCAAAATTGGATCTTGCAGCGCTGGCAATCCCAGCATCTGCTTTACTGGCCACGTGGATGTTGTTCCCTTAGGCGCCCGCTCATGGAAGCATGAGCCATTTGCCGGCCTGATTGAAGATGGCAAATTATTTGGTCGCGGCTCTAGTGATATGAAAAGTGGTGTTGCTGCATTTGTGGTGGCAGCGATGAAGACTGCCCAGGCTGCTAAAGCAGGTAGCGGTGTGAGTTTGATTATTACCGCAGGCGAAGAGACAGGTTGTGAAGGCGCCTTTCATTTAGCGGCCAGTCAAGAGATCCTCGAGTTTTTAGGACCAGCAGGCTCTTTTGTAGTAGCTGAGCCTACCGCCAACGAGCCACTCATAGGTCATAAAGGGGCTTATTGGCTCAAGGCCTCAACCGAAGGCGTTACCGCGCACGGATCGATGCCAGAGCGTGGTGAGAATGCTTTTTATAAGTTAGCTAAAGCAGCATTAACTTTAGAGAAATTTACCTTTGATACACCAGCGCATCCCTTGATGGGTCAGGGCACCTTAAACGTAGGTACTGCGAAAGCGGGTTTAAATATTAACTCTGTGCCTGATGCCGCTGAAATGACTTTAGATATCCGGACAGTGGCAGGGCAAAGTCATGCCCATATCTACGGTTGTCTTTGCAAAGCATTGGGGCCGATTGTGCGTCTCGATACTATGATTGATATCGAAGGGGTCTATACCCCTGCGAGTGATCCTTGGATGGCAAGCGTGTTTGATCGCTGCGAAAAGATCAATGGCGTGCGACCTGTTGAAAAAACGGTTTCGTACTTTACTGATGCTTCAGCCTTAAAGCCGGTCATCGGTAACCCCCCGACAGTAATTCTAGGCCCTGGCCAACCCGAGATGGCGCACCAGACCGATGAGTTTTGCTATGTCGATAACATTACTGACGCCACCCAGCTCTTTGAAGATCTGATCATGGATTGGCAAAACATTAGGAAATGAATATGAGTGAGCAACAGGGCAAACCCCTTGGTTTAATTGCAGCGGTCAAGCAGATCAGCGAAGGCAAACTTGACCCACAAGCTTTGTTAACGCAATCATTTGAGCTAGCCAATCAATTAGAGCCTAACTTAAAAGCCTTTGTTTCCAGAAACACTTTAGAGGATTTAAAAAAGGCGATTGCGCCTGGACCTTTGTCAGGCATTCCGATTGGAATTAAAGACATTATTAATACCCAAGACTTGATCACCACCAATGGTTCACCAATTTACGCCAATCATCGTCCCCAGGAAGATGCGCCGATTGTGCAAAGAATTCGGGCATTGGGCGGGCTGATTTTTGGTAAGACCGTGACGACCCAATTTGCATGGAGAACCCCAGGGCCAACAGTGAACCCTTGGAATTCGGAACATACTCCAGGAGGCTCTTCTAGTGGATCTGCCGCTTCAGTAGCTGCCGGTATTCTGCCGCTTGCCGTCGGTTCTCAGACAGTAGGCTCGATTGTGCGTCCGGCAGCGTTTTGTGGCGTGGTGGGCTTTAAGCCTAGCTTTGGATCAATCATCAAAGAAGGTGTCCACCCGTTTGCTTACTCTTTAGATCACATTGGATTTTTTACTCGCTCAGTTGAGGACGCCGCTTTTGCGTTTCAATTGCTCAAAGATGGCAGTGCCAAAACAGCCCAAATTGTCATACCGGATTTGAAGTTAGCGCATGCGCCCAAAATAGCATTACTTAAAACACCGTTTGATCACTTAATGAGCGCCGAGCAACAGCAAACGCTGCAGTTCGCAGTTGAAAAGTTAGAGCAGGCTGGCGTGAGCGTAAAAACAATGGAGATCCCTGCGCAATACTGGGAGGGCATTGATCAAATGCCAACGATCATGGGCTTTGATGTTGCGCACATTCATCAAAAACACATGGAAAACAATCAAGAACTTCTTTGTGAAAATATTAAAGAGACCGCCACCAAGGGAGCAGAATATTCCCAGGCGCAATATGAAGCGGCCTTAGCAGTGCAAAGTAAATTACGTCACTCTGTTGGTGAGTTATTCAAAGACGTTGATGCTCTTTTGTTGGCACCAGCAACTGGTGAGGCGCCCAAAGGCTTGAGCTGGACCGGTGATCCTTCATTCTGCGCCCTAGGTAGTCTTTTAGGCATTCCAGCAATCAATATTCCTGTAGGTAAGTCTGCCAATGGATTGCCCTTAGGTATTCAGCTGATGGGTAATTACAAAGCAGACGAGGCTTTCTTGAAGGTGGCTAAGTTTACTGAAGAGGCTATTGGCTCTCGTTGAGCAAAAGCGCTTTAGGCTATCTTTGATAAGCGCTTATGATGAGGCAATGAAAACACGTTTGCTGCGCTTGCTTTGGGTATTGCTCGGATCTTCTGTCGCGATTTCTCTTGCCTTGTGGGTGACAAAAACCAACTCCCCACTATTGTTAGCCTCATTGGGCGGCACCACACTTTTTTTATTTGCTCTGACTACCGCTCCTGCTGCGCAGCCCAGGGCAGTCTTTGGCGCGCACCTCATCAGTAGCCTAGTAGGCATCTTGGCTTATCAATTATTTGGCGATGCCTTTTGGGTCTACATTATTGCTTTAGTAGTAACGATCGGCATCTTATTGGTGGTGAGATGTGTGCATCCGCCCGCAGGTGCAAACCCGCTCATTATGATTCAGGCCCATGCGAGTTTTATTCATCTTGGTGTCACAGTATTACTGGGTGTCACTATTATTTTTCTAGTTGCTTATATCTGGAGCCGACTAGGCGTGGGAGTCAGAAAGTATCCAATCTCTTGGACCCAGCCATCGCCACCTTCCTTAAATTGGAGCATCTGGGACCAATAAAATTGATTGACAAAAATGTTCCAAAGTCTGCATAATTAAATCTACATCAAGAGATGGCTTTGTCGCCACAGCAACCTGCTAACGCTAGTAAGGTGCTAAAAAGATGAGACTCAATACCAACAATGGTGATGGGTAATCCAAAGCGACAAACCCACCATTT
>NZ_JAYGQS010000007.1:0-110240 GCF_035012965.1 Polynucleobacter sp. AP-Sanab-80-C2 | reverse complement strand
TATGGAGTCTTCAAGGGTACAAGCCCTAGAAAACCCATTTGGTCCCAAAGTATTGGGGATGTGATTGGTAAAGGTGTAAACCATGTGGTCGGTACCGGACGTAAAGCATGTGTCCGGTACGTACCTTCATTTATTTGGCTCCTCGACCTGGGCTCGAACCAGGGACCTACGGATTAACAGTCCGGCGCTCTACCGACTGAGCTATCGAGGAATAAGCCGATATTATAGCAAGATGAAATCACTTCTTCCCACTTCCATCCGTATCCCCAAGGTACTGACCATTGCTGGCTCGGATAGCGGCGGTGGAGCAGGACTTCAGGCCGACCTCAAAGTAATCACTGCCCTTGGTGGCTATGGGATGTCTGCGATCACAGCTATTACAGCTCAAAACACTTTAGGGGTTACGCGTATTCAGGATGTCGACTTAGATGTCGTGGAGGCTCAAATCGATGCCGTTTTATTAGATATTGGCGCTGACATTGTCAAGATTGGTATGTTAGCTAGCCCAGAAATTGTTCGCACTGTGGCCAAAACACTTCGCAAGCATGGTGTCAGCAGAATTATCTTAGATCCTGTATTGCGCGCAACCTCAGGCGCAAGTTTGGGTGGTGACGATACTGCTCAGGCAATAATGCAAGAGTTGTTTCCAATGGCAACACTGATCACTCCAAATTTAGATGAAGCATCTTTGTTATTGGGTCACGATATTGATGGCCCAAATGAATTTCAATTCGCAGCACAAAAATTACTTGAGATGGGTCCGCAAGCAGTTCTGATTAAGGGCGGTCATCTTGATGCAAGCCATACTCAAATTACTGACTATTTAATGTGGCGCACGATTGAAGATAGTCTTGAAGTGGTTCAGTCAAAAGAGTTCAAACACTATCGTGTGAACACTGCAAATACTCACGGTACCGGCTGTTCTCTTGCTGCGGCGATTGCGACTTATTTAGCGGATGGTCATGATTTAAGTCATGCGGTTGCCAAAGCGATTGCTTATGTTGAGGCAGGACTAGAAGCGGGCTGCTTCTTAAGTATTGGGGAGGGTCCTGGCCCGCTTTGGCATATGCACGACTTTTATCCAACTGCTTTGCCAAATGAAGAAAGTAGCTAAGCCCAATAGCTGCAATTGAGATTTTTGCTGACTGATTCGCATTGCTTAGCCTAGACCTTTTATAAAAATTAAATATAAAAGTTATTTTCGATACTTCTAGGCTATTAGCCATAGAGGTAATACGATAGCGAGCATGTTATTTTCCTCGTCTCCCTTTTTGGAATTTTCGAAGTCTACCCGCAAGATCAATAAGCGCTACAAAATCAATGATTGTAAAGAGCTTCTGGTCCTAGAGGCTGTATTAGGGGCTTATTCTGATGGTGTGGAATTTTCGGTTTTAGATCTAATCTTGCTTGGTGATATCGCTTCACAAGCCACCCTTCATTCCATTATGAAGACTTTGATCTTAAAGAAGATGATAAAGACCGAGACTTGTAAGCGTGATGCAAGACGTAAGTACGTATTGCCCACTAAACAGGGCTTATCCTGGCTCAAAGATAAAGACGAATTATTAGCTAGTTCTCAGAATCGATGAGCGGAAAAAAATTCTACAGATTACTCGTTCGAAAGTCTGTAGCTTCATTGGTTTTATCTCTTGGGTTTACAGCTCAATCACAAATGGCGCTCTCGCAAACATATAAGGGTGAAGTTGTCGATTGCTACAAGGATGCCATCAAAGAGCCTTTTACTTTCTACGGCAATCCAGGGGATGCATTTACCCTTTATGAAAACTCCACTTGGAAAGTGGCGTCCGGCGGACAATATGAGTATGTTCCGTTGCGTTATAAAGATGTTTTGATCTGCCCTGCTGTTGGTAAATTAGTGATTGGCAATAAAGCATTATCAATTTCTAAAAACTAGGTTTGCATTAATGCTTGCAGGTGTTTGACGGCAGCCTTAGGATCTTTGGCTTGTGTGATAGCTCTCACCACCGCAACAGAACCTACGCCACTCTTAGCAACCACATGAATGCTTTCTTGATCGATGCCACCAATGGCAACTAATGGATAGTGACTCATCAATTTCGCGTATTGATACAGTCTGCCTAGTCCTTGTGGAGCCGTAGGCATTTTCTTGAGGTTAGTCGCGAAGACTGCGCCCATCGCAATATAGCTAGGACAAAAACGGTCTGCATGAGCTAACTCAGCATAACCATGAGTGCTTAAGCCCAGCCTTAAACCTGCCGCCCGAATTTTTTCCAAATCAGCAGTGTCTAAATCCTCTTGTCCGAGATGCACTCCATAAGCCTGTGCATCTATAGCCTCTTCCCAGAAGTCATTGATAAAGAGTAAGGTCTTACTGCCTTCGACCGCTTTGACAGATTCTTTAATCTGTTTTCTGATTTTGTAGCGATCTTCAGATTTAAAGCGCAATTGCACAGTCGGTAGTTCAGCTTCAACCATACGCTTTACCCAATCAGCATCGGGCATGACACCATAAAGTCCCAAACGCTTCGGACATTCTTTAAAAGCATTCGGATTCATATTGCGCGTCCAAGGCAATAAGTCGAACTGCTCTGGTCTGCTGGGCCACTTAAATGGATTAAAACCACCATCATGCAAGGTCATGCGAGACCATGCTTTACCTAAGACTTTGGCATCTGATTCAATAAAGCCCATTTCAATAGCAGCAAGTGCGCCAGCAAGTTCGTAATGATCAGTTGCAGCTTCATTATCAATGCGTGGAGGAGGTGAACTCATGGAAAATTGTGGCAATGGAATACACAATTCATCGCCCTTATGCGCTTGAATAATCTGATCGGCAAGGTCACGTACTAGACTCATGGATTAGTTTCTAGGCTTGATGCCAAAAAGGTGTGCCAACTAAAGGAGTACTTGCCTGGGCAGACTCTTGTGGTTTCATGGCGCCTGACAGGTAAGCGGTACGACCTGCATCTACAGCCATCGCAAAGGATTTGGCCATAGCCACAGGATCATTCGCAAGGGCTACAGCGGTATTTAGCAGCACGCCATCAAAACCCCATTCCATTACCGTGCAAGCATGGGAAGGAAGCCCTAATCCCGCATCCACAATCAATGGTACCTTGATACGGTCACGCAATAATTTCATGGCATAAGGATTCAGTGGGCCTTGACCAGTACCAATAGGCGCAGCCCAAGGCATCACTGCTTGGCAACCTACATCCACCAAACGTTGGCACAAAATCAAATCTTCGGTGCAGTACGGTAACACCTTAAAACCATCTTTAATTAAGGTTTCTGCTGTTTGCACAAGGCGCAATGTATCGGGTTGCAAAGTATAGTCATCGCCGATGAGCTCTAACTTAATCCAATCATTCTCAAACACTTCGCGCGCCATCTGGGCAGTAGTAATGACCTCTTGCGGACTATGGCAGCCTGCCGTATTAGGTAGAACGGGGACTGACATTTTCTTGAGCAGATCCCAAAAGCCGCTATGGGCTTCAGTAGTGCTAGTACCTTGGCGACGCAAGCTTACGGTAATCATCGCTGGATTGGCCGTCTCTACTGCATTCTCGAGCACCTGTGGAGAAGGATAGCGTGAGGTGCCTAATAGTAAACGGCTGGCAAAGCTCTCGCCATATAAAACGAGGGCATCAGCGCTATTCAGATTATTGGGTAATGGGGCAGTCATAAGTAATGGATAGGGGGATTAGCCGCCAGTGACTGGGGCAATGACTTCAATCTGATCATTTTCATTGAGGGGAAATTGATCGTATTTCGTTTTGGGTACAAAGTTCAAATTCACCGCAACTGCATAAGGCGGTTTTGCATTAATCAAGGACAGCGCATCTGAGATCATGCTCTGACTCGGAAGCTCATATTCGATTTGGTTGACGATTACACGCATACACTTGCCTCATGATTGCTAGTGTTACTGGTAATGCTCAAACCCAATTCGAATGCAGTATTGCTTTGACCAACTTCTAAGAGCTCTAATGTGGAATCTAGCACAGCTGGAGATATCATAAATCCATGGCGGTAGAGACCATTGATCATGATCAAATCTGATAAGCCTTTATCTTTCTGCACCCAAATTTCTGGCAAGTTATTTTTCAAAGTAGGGCGACATTGGGTTGCCATCTCTAAGATGCGGGCTTCAGCAAAGCCGCTATGCACGGTATACACCGCACTGAGTAACTCCATCGCAGAGCGCACACTCATCTCCGAAAGATCATCAGACTCAATCTCCGTTGCACCTACAACGTAGACGTCATTCTCTTTAGGGGCGATATAAATGGGGTAACGAGGATGAATCAAGCGAGTAGGTCTGCGTAATTTGACCTCTGGGGCAAAGAGACGCACCACTTCACCGCGTACTCCTCGCAAGCTCTTGCCAGGTGAGGTCCAAGCATCTTTGGCGCCATTACCACGGCAATCAATTACACATTGGTATTGACTGTCATTACGCAATTGCTCCGGATCTACCGCAGTATTCCAAAGACAATTGACTTTCAGAATGATTAATTCTTGTAATAGAGCATTCAGTAATTGACGATTATCGAGTTGACCTTCGCCAGGTAAATATAAGCCTTGTATAAATCGATCTGCGACACCAGGTTCAAGTTTGCGTAACTCTGCACTATTGAGTTTTTGTGGCAGCATTAATTGAGGATTGTGACGACAATTCTTTTCAAGATGATTGGTAAAGCGCTCAGCTTCATTGGAATCTTGTCGGTGCCACAAAATCAAAGTGCCATCTTGCTGAAAATAGACTGGATTAGAGAGTTCGCTTATGAGCTCTTTCCAACGTGGCAAACTATGAATACCCATGCGCACCACCGAATCCTCGGTAATGGCAGACTCAGCCAATGGTGCCAGCATGGCAGCAGCAATCCGAGCAGCTGCACCGCTTGCATCAGAACCGCCTTGATCAAATAAATCGACTTGCGCTCCACGCTGAGCAAGCGCTACCGCCAGGAGCCGACCCATGAGGCCGGCGCCGACGATAGCGTATTTGCTGGGCATGGATAAAGCTTGATTCATCGTGATTACTGATAAATCTCGCTACCGCGCTTGCGGAACTCTGCAGACATTTCTTCCATACCCTTAGCGGCGTCGGTCACTTCTGCAATCGGAATGACTTTAGAGCCTTGCTTGGGGTTGCCATCAGCGTCTAATGTAGCAGCATAGTCACGCACTTCTTGTGTGATCTTCATCGAGCAGAACTTCGGACCACACATTGAGCAGAAATGCGCAATCTTGGCGCCTTCAGCAGGCAAAGTAGCATCGTGATATTCACGGGCACGTTCAGGATCTAAGCCGAGATTAAATTGGTCTTCCCAGCGGAACTCAAAACGGGCTTTCGATAAGGCGTTATCACGTACTTGAGCGCCAGGTAAACCTTTTGCAAGGTCAGCACCATGCGCTGCAATCTTATAGGTGATGATACCTTCGCGCACATCTTCTTTGTCTGGCAAACCTAAATGCTCTTTCGGTGTGACATAGCAAAGCATCGCTGTGCCATACCAACCAATTTGTGCTGCACCGATACCACTGGTGATATGGTCGTAACCAGGGGCGATATCGGTAATCAATGGTCCGAGGGTATAGAAGGGGGCTTCTAAGCAATGCTTGAGCTCTTCAGTCATATTCTCTTCAATGCGCTGCATCGGAACGTGACCAGGACCTTCAATCATCACCTGCACATCATGTTTCCATGCCTTGGCAGTCAGTTCGCCGAGGGTATGGAGCTCACCAAACTGGGCTGCGTCGTTTGAGTCAGCGATGCAACCGGGGCGTAAGCCATCACCTAAGCTAAAGGAGACGTCATAGGCCTTCATAATTTCGCAAATCTCATCAAACTTGGTGTAGAGGAAGTTCTCTTTGTGATGAGCCAAGCACCATTTAGCCATGATGGATCCGCCACGGGAAACGATGCCAGTGATTCGGTCAGCTGTCAGCGGTACGTAACGCAGTAATACACCAGCGTGAATTGTGAAGTAGTCCACACCTTGTTCAGCTTGCTCAATTAAGGTATCGCGGAACATTTCCCAAGTGAGATCTTCTGCGATACCACCAGTTTTATCTAAAGCTTGGTAAATCGGTACTGTACCAATTGGAACTGGTGAGTTACGAATAATCCACTCACGGGTTTCATGAATATGTTTACCAGTAGATAGATCCATGATGGTGTCAGCACCCCAACGAATCGACCAAACCATTTTCTCTACTTCTTCATTGATCGAAGAAGTCACAGCAGAGTTACCTAAGTTGCCATTGATTTTCACACGGAAGTTACGACCAATAATCATTGGCTCTAATTCTGGGTGATTAATGTTGGCTGGAATAATGGCGCGACCAGCAGCAATCTCAGAGCGCACAAATTCACCGGTGACGATGTCAGGCAGATTGGCGCCATAGCCCTTACCGGGATGTTGTTTGAGTAATTGCTTGTATGCAGGATCTTTACGCAGTTGCTCTAGGCCCATGGATTCACGTAAGGCAACGTATTCCATTTCTGGAGTAATAATGCCTTTGCGGGCGTAATACATTTGACTGACGTTATTGCCTGTCTTAGCAACCCGTGGCGCACTTATATGCGCAAAGCGTAAGTTTTGAGTGGCCTCATCTTGGGAGCGCGCCACACCATACTCAGAGCTGGGTCCAGCGAGTTGTTCAGTGTCATTACGTTCTTTAATCCAAGTCTCACGCAATCTTGGCAGACCTTTTTCCAGATTGATAACGATTTCTGGATCGCTGTATGGTCCTGAAGTGTCGTAAACAGGAACGGGTGGATTGGCAACGAGTTCTTCACCAACCCGAGTTGGTAATTGCTCAATCATGCGTATCGGTGCTTTGATATCTGCACGTGAACCTTGTAAATAGGTTTTGGTAGATGCAGGATATGCAAATTTTTGACCGAAGTCGCGTTCTAAGCTCTTGAGGCTCGGAATTTCATGTTTAGTGGTTTTGGGGCTAGCTGTACTCATGTCCATCTCCTAACTGTTTTAGATGGACGAAACCGGGTGTCGGTCTGATGTAACTCCCCACGCCAGCATTACCTGGATCGGGTTCTAGGGTCTTTCTCAGCGCCTGTGAGCAAAATCTGCTCTAAGGGCACCCCTGTTTCATCCTTAAGGAAGATTTAACCACGAAAAGCCGCTTTGCTGCAGGATGCCGTCCAAGAAGGGCAATGAAGTGTTTAAAAGGCTATTTATTGCGCCGCAAAAGGAAATCGGCAGTCACAAAAGCAGCATCGCTCGTGAATTCATCGGCAAGAATGCGGGCAGCGGCTTCCGCAAAAGAAACGTTAATAAAGCCACTTACTTCACCGTCATGATTAGTAGGAATGAAATTATCGGCTAGCACCAGGTCATACACATAGAGTTGCTCATCATGAAAACCGCATGCTGTAAGCGGTCGACGCATATGAATACGAGTTATGGGCTCAATCTCATTGGCAATTTGCGCGGGCACTCCGGCTTCTTCCCAGAGTTCACGTCGCGCACAGACCCAAGGGGTTTCATCAGCAGAGATTCCGCCGGCAGCCATGTTGTCTAACCTGCCTGGATCGGTAGCCTTATTTTCACTGCGCCTGCCCAACCAAATTGTCTGGTTCTTGGTGTAACCATTGATATGGGTTGCCATACTACGAAATCCAAAAGTACGAAAAGCAGCTCGCTCCAGACTAAAGTATTGATGACCGTTTTGATCGACCCAAGCAAACTCTTCGTTTCGCCATCCAGGGATAAAGCCACCCAAGCGCAGGTAGTTTGCTAGCTGATTTAAGCTCATTGATACATCTTTAGGCTTGCCTAAGTGAATACTTAAGCGATCATTGCCCATCGAAATCAGTGGAACAGCTTGTTTCTTGAGAAACTCTTGCAGGTAAGGAATAAATTCAGGATTAAGGTAGCCAATAGCCTGCTCCTCACTAGCGCCACGAGCAAAATAAATTGGTAAGTAATCAGCGGGAGCAGAGCGCGCCGTATTCTGGAGCATTTCCTCAAGGGCGGCGATGGTGCTATTAGATAAGGAAGTCATTCGTTGAAGTGTAAGGGAACTTGACTTGCTCTGCCGCAATTTGTCAAGACTTCATAACACAAAACTGAAAAGCAATAGGAATACGCATCGCAAAAATTTGCAGAAGAAGACATGCTGATAATTTAAGCAAGCTAGGTCGGTCTATATAAATCTGCGACTTACGAAAACTTTTACCGATTTATCCACATTGCCTGTGGATAACTCTGAATACATTGTTGGTCCCGCCGACAGGAATCGAACCTGTATCCCACGCTTAGGAGGCATGTGCACTATCCATTGTGCTACGGCGAGTAGTAAAACTTTTTTCCTAAGGATTAAAGAATGATGCTGAGGAAAATTTGACTACATTCATATTTGCCAATGATTGCTTAACTGCGAACTTCACTACCAACCGCATAAAGCCCAAACTTGATTGCTAATGGCGATCATCATATCGGGTGCATAGTATGCAGAAAAAATGATGAGTAATACAAGCAATGCGAAGCCATAAAAAATCCACTTCCTTAAAGCTAGCTTAGGCTGCTTAAGCATTGGCGACTCTGGCAATGGCACGCTCTTTCACTGGTAAATTGACTAAGAACGCAAATACTCCTAATGCAATCGCAATCTGCCAAACAATCAAGTAAGAACCTGTGCGATCAAACAAATATCCCCCTAAGAAAGCACCACAAAAACTACCTAATTGATGAGAGAAAAATACCAAACCTGAAAGCATTGTCAGGTATTTAACACCAAAGATTTGCGCCACAATGCCGTTGGTTAATGGAATTGTCGAAAGCCACAAGAAGCCCATGATGGCAGCAAACACATAAGTGCTCATAGGACTTGGTGGGATCAATAAAAATGCAGTGATTGCAAACGCACGACCTAAATAGATTCCTGAGAGCAGATAACGCTTTGGAAAGCGTTGCCCAAAATATCCAGAGCCATAGGTACCAAAGATATTAAATAGTCCAATTAAGGCAAGTGCAGTAGTGGCAACTACAGGTGCGCCTACGGCAGGATAAATAGAAGATAAATCTTTAAGGTAGGGTGCTAAATGAACTGCAATAAAGACCACTTGAAATCCACAAACAAAATAACCTAGGGTCAATAATTGAAAGCTCGGATTATTGATGGCCTCTTTTAAAGCTTCTTTAATGGTTTGATCACCTAAGTTATGGCTGTGAACAAAATTCTTCTCACGCAACATAAACGCCGTCGGAATCATCAGGCTGGCCATTAAGCCCAACATTAAGAGCGCGTCTTGCGCACCGAATGCACTTAACAATCCTTGTTCTGCGGGGATCATCAGGAATTGACCAAACGAACCTGCTGCTGCTGCAATGCCCATTGCCCAAACTCGTTTATCGGCAGGCACGTTACGACCTAAGATGCCATAGACTACGCTGTAGGTGGTTGCAGTTTGTGCTAAACCAATGAGTAAACCGCCTGCAATCGTGAAATTAAGTGCATCAGTGGAAACAGCCATGCCTGCTAAACCGAGCGCATAAAGTACGCCACCAGCAATCATGATTTTGAATGATCCGTAGCGATCTGCTAGTGCCCCTGTGATTGGTTGTACAGCGCCCCAAATGAGATTTTGTAGGGCAATCGTTAAGGCAAAAGTTTCACGATCCCAACCATTGGCCGTGGTGATGGGTAAATTGAATAAGCCAAAACCATGACGAATACCCATGGAGAGTGTGACCATGAGCCCACCAAAAATAAGGACTTGTTTCATGGTGAGAGAGGGTTTGGAAATAGCGGTCATTAAATGATTCCCTTATTGCGCAGTGCGGCGATTGATTTGTCATCCATATGGAGTCGCTCTTGAAGTACTTCTTGAGTATGTTGCCCGAGAGTGGGCGGAGCCATACGAACTTCAGTAGGTGTTTTGGACAGTTTCATAGGGCTAGCTACTAATTTCATATTGCCTACCGTTGGATGCGGCACATTGATTTGCACATTGCGCGCAATCACTTGTTCATTTTCAAATACTTCTTTGAAATTATTAATCGGACCGCAAGGCACATTGGCTTGTTCCAGCAGAGTGATCCATTCGCCCTTAGTCTTTTTGCGTGTCATTGCCTCTAATAATGGAATCAGTTGTTTGCGATGTTGCACACGTAGGGGGTTGGTTAAAAAAAGTGGATTGTCTGCTAGATGAGCTTCGCCACCTGCGTTAACAAAATGCCGATACTGGCCATCATTACCTGCTGCTACGATCATCCAACCATCTGAGGTGGGGAAGGTTTGGTAGGGAACAATGATCGGAGAAGCATTGCCCCAGCGACGAGGAACCTCACCTGAGGTTAAATAGGCGCTGGAGACATTGGCCATCACAGCAATTTGTGTATCGAGTAAAGACATGTCAATGTATTGACCTTCACCAGTGTGATCACGATGTACTACTGCAGCCAGGATTGCCGTTGAGGCATACATGCCCGTAAAGATGTCGGCAATCGCAACTCCCGATTTTTGTGGGCTGGCCCCTTCAAAGTCATCTGCTTCACCAGTCACACTCATGAAGCCGCCAATGCCTTGAATAATGAAGTCATAACCAGGTCGATGTGCATAAGGGCCGGTCTGACCAAAACCCGTAATAGAGCAATAGATTAAATCTGGCTTAATCTTTTTTAGGCTCTCATAGTCCAAGCCATATTTGGCGAGGTCGCCCACTTTGTAGTTTTCGATTAGCACATCGGATTCGGCAGTCAACTCACGAATAATCGCTTGGCCTTCCGATTTGCTGATATCAACCGTAATCGAGCGTTTATTGCGATTGATGCAAATAAAGTAGGCAGACTCGTCAGTTTCTTGACCATGAGCGTCTTTGGCAAAGGGAGGGCCCCAGTGGCGGGTATCGTCTCCAGCGCCTGGGCGCTCAACTTTAATAACGTCCGCACCTAAATCTGCGAGATTTTGAGCGCACCAGGGACCCGCAAGCACCCGGCTGAGGTCTAAAACACGAATATGACTTAAGGCTCCCATGCCCCAATTTTGGCATGGATGACAGGGGAATTCGGGAAAAGTTCCGACTTAGGCTCAGACATGACTACAATTTGCGCGCATGGCTACCCGTAAAACTTCCGAATACAGCGAATCGTCGATTCAGGTCCTCAAAGGACTAGAACCAGTCCGTCAGCGTCCTGGGATGTACACCCGAACTGATAATCCTTTGCATATCATTCAAGAGGTCTTAGATAACGCTTCCGATGAAGCTCTGGGCGGATTTGGTAAGCAAATCATGGTTACTTTGCATACTGACGGCAGCGTAAGCGTGGAAGATGATGGTCGCGGTATTCCAGTTGGTATGCACCCTACAGAAAAGTTGCCCGTCGTCGAAATCGTCTTCACACAGCTTCATGCTGGCGGTAAATTTGAAAAAGGTACTGGTGGTGCTTATGCTTTCTCTGGCGGCTTGCATGGTGTCGGTGTCTCTGTAACCAATGCACTGTCTAAACGATTAGAGGTCACTGTTTGGCGTGATGGTCAAGTTTCTACCTTGACCTTTGCTGATGGCAAAGTGATTGAGAAACTCAAATCCAAATCCTCTACTAAAGACGATAAGTCACATGGCACGCGCGTGCGTGCATGGCCCGACGGTAAATATTTTGATAGCTCCGCGATTCCGATGGCAGATCTGATTCGCTTGCTCAGATCCAAAGCAGTTCTTTTGCCAGGCGTCAAAGTCACATTGATTCAAGAGAAGTCTGGCGACAGTCAAACATGGCAATATGCCCAAGGCTTACGCGGCTACCTCAATGAGGCGATTGCCCAAGCTGGGCATGGTCCAGAAGTGATCCCAGCTTTTGAAGGTGAGCAATACGCTACTGGCACTGGTGAAGATGATTCCTTTGCCGAAGGCGAGGGCGCAGCATGGGTAGTGAGCTGGACCGAAGATGGCGCACCGGTCCGTGAAAGTTATGTGAACTTGATTCCAACACCTGCCGGTGGAACACATGAAAGTGGTTTACGCGAAGGGCTCTTTAATGCTGTCAAAGGTTTTATTGAGATGCATGCTTTGCAACCAAAGGGTGTGAAGCTCATGCCTGAAGACGTGTTCGCACGCACTTCCTTTATTTTGTCTGCCAAAGTATTAGATCCGCAATTTCAAGGTCAGATTAAAGAGCGCTTAAATTCGCGAGATGCAGTGCGTTTGGTTTCTGGATACGCAAAATCAGCTCTAGAGCTTTGGCTCAATCAACATGTTGACTATGGCCGCAAGCTCGCAGACTTGGTCATTAAACAGGCACAGGCTAGAACACGAGCTGGTCAAAAAGTCGAAAAGAAAAAGTCTTCTGGCGTCGCGGTACTTCCTGGAAAATTGACGGATTGCGAGAGTGAGGATATTGCCCAAAACGAGATCTTCTTGGTGGAGGGTGATTCAGCAGGTGGCTCAGCCAAAATGGGTCGTAATAAGGAATATCAGGCCATCTTGCCCTTGCGCGGTAAGGTTTTGAATACTTGGGAAGCAGAGCGTGATCGCCTATTTGCAAATAATGAAGTCCACGATATTGCGGTAGCGATTGGTGTCGACCCACACGGTCCGAATGACAATCCGGATCTCTCTAACTTGCGTTACGGCAAGGTTTGTATCTTGTCTGATGCGGATGTTGATGGCGCGCATATTCAAGTATTGCTGCTCACCTTGTTTTACAAACATTTTCCAAAACTCATTGAGTTAGGCCATGTCCATATTTCTAGACCGCCGCTCTTTAGAGTAGATGCACCTGCGCGTGGTAAAAAACCAGCACAAAAAATTTATGCGCTCGATGCGAGCGAATTGCAAGCCATTGAAGATAAGTTACGCAAGGATGGCGTCAAAGAGTCTGCCTGGCAGATCTCTCGCTTTAAAGGCTTGGGTGAGATGAGTGCTGAGCAATTGTGGGATACCACCCTCAACCCAGATACGCGGCGTTTGTTGCCGGTTACTTTAGGCACCTGGACTGAAGATGAGACCTTTAAAACTATGGATATGTTGATGGGTAAATCAGAGTCTGGTGCACGTCGTGATTGGTTAGAAGAGCGTGGCAATGAAGTGGAGGCAGATATTTAATGGCTACGAAAAAGACTTCAGGCAAGAAGCCAGAAGTTGAGCAGGCAGATCTATTTTCATCCTCTATCGAAGAGATGGAAATTGTTGAGCTTGATCAGGCTACTGCATCAAAAGGACAATCCTCAACTCCGAATGGCCCCAAGGATCCACACGATCCTAAAACCATGAATCTCAATGAAGACAATAAAGACAGTTTGACGCTAGCCGTCTATGCTGAGCGTGCCTATTTGGATTACGCCATTAGCGTTGTCAAAGGTCGTGCATTACCAGATGTATCTGATGGTCAAAAGCCTGTCCAGCGCCGTATCTTGTTCTCGATGAGCGAAATGGGTTTGCGCGCCGATGCTAAGCCCGTGAAGAGTGCTCGTGTTGTGGGTGATGTATTAGGTAAATTTCATCCGCATGGCGACCAATCAGCTTATGACGCTTTAGTTCGCCTAGCCCAGAGCTTTTCATTGCGCTATCCATTAATCGATGGGCAAGGTAATTTCGGTTCGCGCGATGGCGACGGTGCAGCAGCGATGCGTTATACCGAAGCCCGCTTAACCAAAATTGCTGGCTTATTACTCAGTGAAATCGATGAGGGTACTGTCGACTTTGCACCAAACTATGACGGCTCATTTCAAGAACCGAAGCTATTACCAGCACGCTTACCATTTGCTTTATTAAACGGTGCCTCTGGGATTGCAGTAGGTATGGCTACTGAAATTCCTTCGCATAACTTGCGAGAGGTTGCTTCTGCAGCAATCGCTTTAATGAAGTCACCCAAGCTCTCAACAGCTGATTTATTAGAGATCATGCCTGGCCCAGACTATCCAGGTGGTGGTCAGATTATTTCTTCTACAGCTGAAATTGCGCAGATCTATGAAACTGGCCGTGGCAGCGTTAAAGTGCGTGCCCGTTGGTCTGTAGAAGAGTTGGCCCGTGGTCAATGGCAGGTCGTTGTTAATGAATTACCACCATCTGCCTCATCGCAACGTGTCTTGCAAGAAATCGAAGAGATCACCAATCCTAAAGTGAAGGTTGGCAAGAAGACCCTAACACCTGAACAAAATAATCTTAAATCTACGATCTTGAACGTGCTCGATGGAGTGCGCGATGAGTCTAGTAAAGATGCTGCAGTGCGCCTGGTGTTTGAGCCAAAGAGCAAGAATATTGATGTCAATGAGTTCGTAAATCTCCTATTGGCGCATACCTCGTTGGAATCTAATGCACCGATGAATTTGGTGATGATTGGTAATGATGGTCGACCACGTCAAAAAGGCTTAAAAGAGATTATTTCTGAGTGGATAGCGTTCAGAGTGGCAACAGTCACACGTCGTACTCAGTTCCGCTTAGGCAAAGTTAAAGACCGCATGCATATTTTGGAAGGGCGCTTAACGGTTCTTCTCAATATTGATAAGGTTATCAAGATCATTCGCAATAGCGATGAGCCCAAAGCTGATCTGATGAAAGAGTTCAAACTTACGGATCGTCAAGCTGAAGACATTCTTGATATTCGCTTGCGGCAATTGGCGCGCTTAGAGGGCATCAAGATTGAGCAAGAGCTTAAAGAGCTTAAATCCGAGCGTGATGATTTAGAGGGTTTGTTACAAAGTGATACTGTTTTACGTAAACGCATCATTAAAGAAATCGAATCTGATATCAAAGACTTTGGTGACGATCGTCGCACTTTGATTCAGGAAGATAAGCGTGCTGTTGCAGAAACGAAGGTGATTGATGAGCCAGTCACAGTGATCGTTTCTCAAAAAGGCTGGATCAGGGTGCGACAAGGCCATGAGCATGACGCTACACAATTTAGCTTTAAGGCTGGTGATGCGCTCTATGCAACCTTCGAGGTGCGAACGGTAGATGTTATTCAGGGCTTCGGTAGTGATGGCCGTGTCTATACAGTGCCTGTGAGCGAGCTACCTGGTGCACGCGGTGATGGCTCTCCATTGACCAGCTTTGTAAACTTAGCGGCAGGCTCGCAAATGGTCGCTTATTACGCTGGTCAGTCCGATGATTTGGTATTACTTTCTACTAAAGCAGGTTATGGTTTCTTGGCTAATGTGTCGGATATGACTACACGCAATAAGGCTGGCAAATCTTTTATTACTGTTGATGCTAAAGTGCCGGGTGATGCGCCTTTAGGGGCCACTCAGGTACAAGTTGGCATGAAGCAAGTTGCCTGCTTATCAGAAGCTTCTAAGTTGCTTGTATTCCCGTTAGATGAGCTCAAGCGTCTGCCAACTGGTGGCAAAGGCGTGATCTTGATGGGCTTGGATGACAAAGAGTTTATGGCTTCTGCCATTGCGGTGGGACCAAATGGCGCTACCTATTCAGGGGCAGGACGAGCCGGTAAGCCTACTGAACTGAGTTTGGATGCAAAAACCCTAAAGTCGTTTGCTGGCAACCGCGCACGCAAAGGTCATTTCGTGGAGCCACGCCTCAAAGAGGGCAAGCTGAAGGCTAACTAAGCCGAAAAATTAAACTTTCTTCGGAATCGCAACACCGTATTTAACGGCGATCACTTCTGCCAGAATCGATACTGCGATTTCTGGTGGGGTTAGTGCTCCGATGTAGAGGCCCACTGGCCCATGCAAGCGCTCCACCTCCTCTTTGCTGACATCAAAATCGAGTAAACGCTCTTTGCGTTTTTGAGTGTTATTACGACTACCTAAAGCACCCACATAAAAGGCGGGGGACCTTAAGGCTTCCATCAGCGCCATGTCATCAAGCTTAGGATCGTGTGTTAGGGCCACAACAGCAGTATGGGGGTCGACACCAATCTCGAGTAAAACATCATCTGGCATACCTTTGATAAAAGTCACGTCATCACGATTAAGACCTTCGGCATATTCTTCTCGTGGATCAATCACAATCACTTCAAAGTCAGAGGCTAAGGCAAAGTCTGCGGTGTACAAAGATAACTGACCAGCACCAATGATTACCATGCGCCAACGGGGTCCATAAGTGGTGCACATCTCAGTAGCGGTGCAAGTAAATTCATCATTCCGATTGCCGGCATGCAAAGTCGATTGACCGCTAGCGATATTGACACTGCGTCTTGTGACTTGGTGTGAAGTGATGGACTCAAGTAATTTCTCTAGCACTGCTAATTCGGGTCTAGGCTCTACCAAGAGACGTAAAGTGCCGCCACAGGGAAGCCCAAAGCGCGCCGCTTCTTCTTGACTCACACCATAGATCACCATTTCAGGGGTATCGCGCGTCAGAATTTCAGTTTGGACACGGCTAATCAAGTCATCTTCGACGCATCCACCCGATACGGAGCCTGCTACTTGACCATCTTGTCGAATCGCTAGCCAAGAGCCCACAGGGCGGGGTGCTGAGCCCCAAGTTTGGACTACGGTAGCAATAGCCACAGGGTGACTCGCTTTTAGCCAGCTCACTGCAGATTTGAGGACGCTTAAATCAGTACTGTTCATGTAATGTCTTTTTATATTGTTTTAGATTCTTATTTATTATCACTCTAATGAGTCTATCGGGTAAATCTACCAATCTGAAGCTGGCCATTGTCCTATTGGCTGCTGGTGAAGGAAGTCGCATGGGCTCGATTCCAAAAGCCTTGCTTCGTCAAGATGGAAAAAGCTTATTAGAATCCTTCTGTACCTCTGTTGATATGCTTAATCCGGTGGAGTTTTTGGTGGTGACTGGATTTCATGCGCAAGCTATTGAAGCCGAACTAAAACGCGTAGGTAAAACGACCAATGCAGCAATTACCGTCATTCATAACTCAAAGTCTGATCAGGGTCAGGGCTCATCGGTGCGACTGGCACTAGAGAGTCTACAAAGTCAATTTGATGTACTTGCGGTGTGTCTGAGCGACCAGCCTCACATTACCGATCAAGAGTTGATGGATTTATTGGAGCAGTTTGCAGACCGAAAAGATCCAGAAGAAATAGTGATGCCACAAGTCAATGGACAACGTGGTAACCCAGTATTGCTCTCTAGAAAGGCAGTAGAGGCAATTTTGTCAATGCCGAACATGGTGTGTCGACCTTATATGGATCAACACCCAGACTTAGTCAAAATTTACGAAACAGATCATGCAGCTTTCATCCTCGATGTTGACACCGAAGCTGATATCCAGAAACTAGGGATCACACGTTCTTAGAGATTATTTAGATCTCTGCGATCAGTTCAATCTCAACGCAAGCACCTAATGGGATTTGCGCTACGCCAAAAGCGCTACGAGCATGTTTGCCAGCATCGCCAAAGACTTCAAATAAGAGTTCTGAGCAGCCGTTAACAACAAGGTGCTGTTCTGTGTATTCGTTTGTAGAGTTCACTAAGCCCATTACCTTGACAATCCGTTTAACTTTATCGAGTGAGCCAAGATGATTCTGTAATGTAGAAATCAAATCAATTGCGATTGAGCGAGCGGCCGCTTTGCCAGTCTCGGTATTCATATCCTGACCTAACTTGCCAACCCAAGGTTTGCCATCGTGCTTGGCAATATGACCAGATAAAAATACCGTATTACCAGTTGTTGCTGCCATCACATAAGCCGCTGCTGGTGGTCCAGGTGGAGGCAAATCAATGCCAAGGGTTTTCAGGCGATCGCTAATCATGCTCATAGTGTTATTTCAATCTTTAAAAGATATTTAATGAAAGAATCTTACTGCTTAATTATTTCGAGAGCTGACGCATTGCGCTCTCGAGACCATTTAAGGTCACTGGATACATATGATCCTTCATAAGGTTTTTCATGATATCGATGGATTGTCGATACTCCCAAATGGATTCTGGCTCTGGATTAAGCCAGGCAAAGTGAGGGAAGTGATCTAAGAGGCGGTTAATCCAAACGGCGCCAGCCTCTTGATTGTTATATTCAACAGAGCCATTTGGGCTCAGGATTTCATAAGGTGACATGGTGGCATCACCTACAAAAATCAGCTTGTAGTCAGGACCATATTTATTGATGATGTCTTGCGTAGAAGTGACTTGATCTCTGCGACGACGATTACTTTGCCAGAGATTTTCATAAACGCAATTATGAAAATAGTAATACTCCAGATGCTTAAACTCTGCTTTGGCAGCGGAGAATAATTCTCCTATCTGCTTGATGTGGTCATCCATCGAGCCGCCGACATCCATGAGAAGCAATACTTTGACTTGATTATGTCGCTCAGGTCGCATCTGAATATCGAGCATGCCAGCATTCGCAGCAGTCGAATGTATGGTCTTATCTAAATCGAGCTCTAAAACTGAACCCTCTCGAGCAAAGCGACGAAGACGCCGTAATGCAACTTTGATATTGCGGGTGCCCAAGGCAAGATCACTGTCGTAATCCTTAAATTCTCGAGCCTCCCATACTTTGATGGCAGTGCGATTGCCTGCGCTTTCCCCGCCAATTCGAATGCCCTCTGGGTGATAGCCACTATGCCCAAAAGGCGAGGAGCCGCCAGCCCCAATCCATTTATTGCCACCACCATGCCAATCTTTTTGCTCTTTCAGTAATTCTTCAAGACGTTTCTTAAGCGCTTCTGGACCGCCCAGTTTTTGGAGTGCCACTTTTTCTTCATCGGTTAAAACGCGTTGTAGTTTCTTTTCTAGCCACTCAATTGGAATATCGGGAGCGAGGGCGATGATTTGCTCAACACCTTTAAAGTACGAGCCAAATACCTGGTCAAAGCGATCAAAGTGTTGCTCGTCTTTCACGAGCGTCATTCGCGAGAGTTGGTAAAACTCATCGATCGACGGGTTGATGACGCCTGACTTTAATGCCTCTAAGAGAGTCAAAAACTCTCTTACTGAAACCGGTACCTTAGCCTCTTTCAGATTGAGAAAGAATTGAATTAACATCGCATGAGCCTAAGAGCAATTAGCGATGGTTACGATTCATCATCACTAAGCGCTCAAATAAATGAACATCTTGTTCATTCTTTAATAAAGCGCCGTGCAGTGGAGGAACAACGATCTTGTCATCTTGACTATAGAGTGCATCTGGAGGAATGTCTTCTGCCAATAAAAGCTTGAGCCAGTCAATGAGTTCAGAGGTAGAGGGCTTCTTCTTCAGGCCTGGCAGCGAGCGTATTTGGTAAAAGGCTTTGAGGGCCGCCTCTAGGAGATCTTGTTTGATACTGGGGTGATGCACATCCACGATACTTTGCATAGTTTTAGCATCAGGGAAGGTGATGTAATGAAAGAAGCAGCGGCGCAAAAAGGCATCTGGTAATTCTTTTTCATTATTGGAGGTAATGATGACGAGAGGGCGATGCTTTGCCTTAATCAGCTCGCGGGTTTCATAGACATAGAATTCCATGCGATCAATTTCACGCAAAAGGTCATTCGGAAATTCAATGTCTGCCTTATCAATTTCATCGATGAGCAAAACAGTGGGTTCGTTTGCTTCAAAGGCTTGCCATAAAACACCTTTGACTATGTAGTTGCGAATATCTTTAACCTTTTCATCGCCCAGTTGAGAATCGCGCAAACGACTGACAGCGTCGTATTCATATAAACCTTGCTGTGCTTTGGTGGTGGACTTGATGTGCCACTGCAGGAGTGGCATTTTGAGAGCGGCTGCGACTTCTTCAGCCAGCATGGTTTTGCCTGTACCTGGCTCACCTTTGATCAACAGGGGGCGCTGAAGCGCTATCGCTGCATTCACTGCCAGTTTGAGGTCATCGGTCGCAACATAGCTTTGACTACCATCAAAGCGCTTTGAATTTTGGGCAGAGGATGTGTTGAGTGGGTGGGTCATGAGAGGCAATCTAGAGGTCTTTTATCGGATGATTAAGTATAGGGAAATAGTGCCCAATCTTCAGTATTTCTCTTGATTTAGAGATCAGAAATGGGGAAATCATGGTTAGGAGGACGTCTCTCCGCTATACTCTCGGTGGTTGATTTAAATCAAACTGATAACTACAGATTTCTATGAAAAAACTCTCCATTCTTACTCGATTGCTTGTTTGTGCTGGTATAGCATTAACTGGATTTGCCGCTCAGGCTGATGAAGTTAAAGGCAATGCGGCTGCGGGCAACGGCAAGGTTTGGCTTTGTGTTGGCTGCCATTCCATCCCTGATTACCGTGCTGACTATCCGTTGGTTTACAGAGTGCCTATGTTGGGCGGCCAAAATGCCGCTTACATTGCTTCCTCCTTAGCTGAATACAAGAAGGGCAACAGAAAGCATCCATCTATGCGAGCTATCGCCGCTAGCTTGTCTGACCAAGATATGGCTGATATTGGCGAATACTATGCTGCGCAAACTGCCAGCTCACCTAACAACCCATTGAAGTGATAGAGACATGTTTATGAAATTTGCACTAGTTACAGCAGTTTTGCTTTCCAGTATTGGCTTGGTTCATGTTGCTAACGCTGCCAGCGTTGAAAAAGGTCAAGCTTTAGTTGAGAAAGCCAATTGCGCTTCTTGCCATGGTGCTGGTTTAAATGCACCGATCCTGCCTGCCTACCCAAAATTGGCTGGTCAATATCCTGATTACATTTATTACGCCTTGAAAGCTTACAAAGTAGGCAATGGAAATGCTCAATATGGACGTAATAATGCCGTGATGGGCTCGCAAGTTCAGGCATTCTCTGATGCTGACATGCAGGACATTGCTGCTTATGTTGCCTCTTTGCCTGGAAACTTTGTCATTAAGAAGTAAATCCGTTTCTGTAGTTCTTCATTGGGCATTCAATACAAAGGCTTAGAATAATCTTCTAAGCCTTTGTTATTTATAGTAAAAACTTTTATCTCAAAGCTTCTAAGCCTCTCGCAAAGTGTTTGCGCATAGCAGTTTCAGCCCCAGTTTGGTCTCTTTTCAATAGGGCGTTGAGGATGTCACGATGCTCCACTAGAGAGTTTTGTAGTCTTCCTGTGCTGGTTAGAGAATCCTTCCGATGTAATTTAAGCACCTTACGAAGATCCGCAATGACCCCATTCATCCAGCGATTTCCGGCGATTTCTTGGATTAATTCATGAAATTTGCCATTAATCTCGAAAAATTGCTCAATATCTCGATCTGCGGCTGCCTTTTCAAGACGGTGATGCCAATAGTCCAATTGATTTAACTCATCTTCGCTTGCTTTAGCAGCGGTTTCCCTGGCTGCTTCACCTTCCAGCAGTGAGAGGATGGTAAAAATTTGCTCTAAATCCTTTCTGGCGACCTCAGTGACATAGGCTCCACGGCGCATTTTGATAGTCACTAGCCCCTCAGAGGCTAGTACTTTAATAGCTTCGCGCATCGGGGTTCGACTAATTCCAAATTGTTCTGCCAAGCGTTGTTCATCTAGCCAGCTCCCAGGAGCTAGTTCCTTAGCAAATATTTGCTCTCGGAGACGATCAGCAACGTCTTCGTATAAAGGTCGATTATTCAATTTTGTATTCATAATTATGAATACATGATATCTAGACAAATTCCAAATAGTCAAGCAGAATTACGAAATCTTAGATGCAATGCAACATATCAAACGGGAGTGCTTTGTGAGTTCAGAAAAGAAAAGTCCAGCTAGTACATGGCCATCGTTTCCAGAAGTCAATTTAGAGGCTTGGAAAAAGTCTGCCCAAAAATCAGCACCAAATGGCGATGTGGATAAGCTGGGCTGGAATACTCCTGATGGTATTCAGTTAAAAGCGCTTTACACCTCATTAGACACAGAGAACTTAAATTACACCGATACTTTGCCTGGTTTCGAGCCTTATGTGCGCGGACCACAAGCAACGATGTATTCCGTGAGGCCATGGACGATTCGTCAGTACGCAGGATTCTCCACTGCAGAAGAATCGAATGCCTTTTATCGCAAAGCATTAGATGCGGGTGGACAAGGTGTTTCGGTTGCATTTGACTTGGCAACACATCGCGGTTACGACTCTGATCATCCACGCGTTACGGGTGACGTTGGTAAGGCGGGCGTAGCCATTGACTCTGTAGAAGATATGAAGATTTTGTTTGATGGTATTCCACTAGACAAAGTATCTGTATCGATGACGATGAATGGTGCTGTATTGCCAGTGTTAGCGGGCTATATTGTTGCTGGCGAAGAGCAAGGTGTTAAGCAAGAACTGCTATCAGGCACCATTCAGAACGACATTCTGAAAGAGTTCATGGTGCGTAATACCTATATTTACCCGCCAGAACCATCGATGCGCATTATTGGCGACATCATTGAGTACACCGCGCAACACATGCCGAAATTTAACTCGATCTCGATATCGGGTTATCACATGCAAGAAGCTGGAGCAAACCAAGTATTGGAATTGGCATTCACCTTGGCTGACGGTAAGGAATATGTCAAAACAGCGCTTGCTAAAGGTTTGGATGTTGATGGCTTTGCTGGACGTCTTTCATTCTTCTTTGCAATCGGCATGAACTTCTACCTAGAAGTTGCTAAATTACGTGCGGCACGCTTGCTGTGGTGGCGCATTATGAAATCATTTGAACCACAGAATCCAAAGTCTTTGATGTTGCGGACGCACTGTCAAACTTCGGGCTGGTCATTGACAGAACAAGACCCCTATAACAATGTCGTGAGAACTACGGTTGAAGCGATGGCTGCCGTCTTTGGCGGCACTCAATCCTTGCATACCAATTCCCTAGACGAGGCAATCGCTTTGCCTTCTGAGTTTTCAAGCCGCATTGCTCGCAATACGCAGTTGATACTTCAGGAAGAAACCCACATTACTAGCGTGATCGATCCCTGGGCTGGCTCTTACATGATGGAGAGCCTGACTCAAGAGATGGCCGATAAAGCTTGGGACATCATTCAAGAGGTTGATGCGATGGGCGGCATGACAAAGGCAGTTGAAAGTGGTTGGGCTAAGCTCAAGATTGAGGCAGCAGCAGCTGAAAAACAAGCCAAGATCGATTCAGGCACTGACGTGATTGTTGGCGTCAATAAATATAAGCTGGGCAAGGAAGATCTTGTGGATGTATTAATGATCGATAACGACAAGGTTCGTGAAGGTCAAGTCGCGCGTTTGAACCAAATCAAAGCCAAGCGCGACAGTAAAAAAGTAGAGGCTGCATTAGAGGCTTTAACTAAGGCTGCAGAAGATCACTCCGGTAATTTGTTGGAGTTATCTGTTAATGCAATTCGTTTGCGTGCGACTGTTGGTGAAGTGTCTGATGCGTTAGAGAAAGTTTACGGGCGCCATCGCGCCGATACTCAAAAGGTGACCGGAGTGTATGCAGCTGCTTATGACTCAGCCGAGGGCTGGGCAAAATTACAAACTGAAATTGCTGACTTTGCCAAAGAGTTTGGTCGTCGCCCTCGCGTGATGATTGCCAAACTAGGCCAAGATGGACATGACCGTGGGGCTAAAGTCGTAGCGACTGCCTATGCGGATTTGGGCTTCGATGTGGATATCGGACCCTTATTTCAAACACCAGAAGAATGCGCCCGTCAGGCGATTGAGAATGACGTTCATGCTCTAGGTGTATCGACTTTGGCGGCAGGTCATAAAACTCTAGTGCCAGCCATCATTGCTGAATTGAAGAAACAAGGTTCTGATGACATCATCGTTTTTGTCGGCGGTGTAATTCCAAGACAAGACTATGAGTTTCTTTACGAAGCAGGTGTCAAAGGGATTTATGGTCCAGGCACCCCAATTCCAGCTTCGGCAAAGGATGTGCTTGAGCAAATTCGTCAATCTGTAAAACCTGTTTGATACAAAACTAACATATTTACGAGCATGCTTGAAGTTGCCGACCTAGCGCTAATAGCCGATCTTACTGGCGCACCCTCGCTTAAACAGCGACGTGCATTGGCAAAGGTCATTACCTTGCTGGAATCCACTCGCTTAGATCATCGCAAGCGCGCTGATGATGTCCTTAATGCGCTTTTACCTAAAACAGGCAAGTCCTTTCGCTTAGGTATTTCGGGAGTTCCAGGGGTTGGTAAATCAACGCTCATTGAAACGCTTGGTTTGTATTTAATTGAAAAGGGACATCGTGTTTCTGTACTTGCAATCGATCCGTCCTCGAGTTTGTCAGGCGGCTCCATTCTGGGGGATAAAACGCGCATGGAGCGTTTATCCGTTCTAGAGAATGCCTTCATTCGCCCCAGCCCATCGTCATTGACGCTCGGAGGTGTTGCTGAAAAAACCCGTGAGGCCATGCTGGTGGCAGAGTCTGCTGGCTTTGACATCATCATCGTTGAAACAGTCGGTGTTGGTCAAAGTGAGATTGCAGTCGCAGGCATGACGGATATGTTCTTGCTACTTCAATTACCCAATGCTGGCGATGATTTGCAAGCGATTAAAAAAGGCGTCATGGAGATCGCAGATCTGATTGTGATCAATAAGGTTGATCTAGATCCAGCTGCGGCAATGCGCGCGCAACTTTTTATTACCAGCTCATTACGTCTCTTGGGCTTTCAGGGAAATCCTGACCATGCTTCGCACGATGAAGATTTTTGGCATCCCACTGTTATGACATTAAGCGCCTTAGAGGGCAAAGGTGTTCCTGAGCTATGGGATAAGGTCACGCATTTTCAAAAACTGCAGCGAGCCAATGGTAAGTTTGATTCACGTCGTCAGCAACAGGCTGGTGCCTGGATGTGGGATCGCATTGATGCTGGCTTAAAGAATGCATTTCGTAGTAATGAAGCGGTTCAAGCGCTTCTACCAAGCTTAGTGGCACAAGTAAACCAGGGAACCATGGCGCCTTCAGTAGCAGCAAGACGCCTATTGGAGTCCATGGGACACGAATTTTTCTAAGGAGTCGGGCAATGCAAGACATCATTCAACAACTGGAAGCAAAGCGCGAGCTAGCACGCTTAGGCGGTGGCCAAAAGCGTATTCAGGCTCAGCACGCTAAAGGCAAGTTAACTGCTCGTGAGCGTATCGAGCTCTTACTCGATGCTGGCACTTTTGAAGAGTGGGATATGTTCGTAGAGCACCGTTGCCACGACTTTGGCATGGCCGATCAAACAGTGCCAGGTGATGGCGTTGTGACTGGTTATGGAATGATCAATGGTCGTTTGGTATTTGTGTTCTCACAAGACTTTACGGTTCTTGGCGGCTCATTATCAGAAGCCCATGCTGAGAAGATTTGCAAGATCATGGACCAAGCGCTCAAAGTCGGTGCTCCCGTGATTGGTTTGAATGACTCAGGTGGTGCGCGTATCCAAGAGGGCGTAGCTTCATTAGGTGGCTATGCAGAGATTTTCCAGCGTAACGTCACAGCCTCAGGAGTGATTCCACAAATCTCCTTAATCATGGGCCCGTCTGCTGGTGGAGCCGTGTATTCGCCGGCGTTGACGGATTTCATCTTCATGGTGAAAGACAGCTCTTATATGTTTGTTACTGGTCCGGAAGTGGTTAAGACCGTGACTCATGAGGACGTGACTTCTGAGGAGTTGGGTGGGGCAGTAACGCACTCAACCGTTTCTGGTGTTTGCGACTTGGCCTTTGACAATGATGTGGATGCCATCATGATGTTGCGTCGCTTCTTTAACTACTTGCCGCTTTCTAACCGTGAAAAACCGCCCTTGATTAAAGGGGCAAACCGCACAGAAGAGCCTGATTTTTCTCTCGATACCTTAGTGCCATCTAATCCCAATCAACCTTATGACATGAAAGAGTTGATTGAAAAGATTGTCGATGATGGTGTGTTCTTTGAACTTCAACCCGACTATGCTAAGAACATCGTGATTGGCTTTGCTCGCATGGAGGGTCGCTCTATCGGTATCGTTGCGAACCAACCATTAGTCTTGGCTGGTTGCTTAGATATCAAGGCATCTATTAAGGCAGCGCGTTTTGTCCGCTTCTGTGATGCCTTCAATATTCCGGTAGTGACTTTAGTTGATGTGCCAGGCTTTATGCCAGGTACCGCCCAAGAATATGGCGGGATTATTAAACACGGTGCGAAGTTACTGTATGCCTATGCGGATTGCACCGTGCCTAAAGTGACCTTGATTACTCGTAAAGCCTATGGTGGCGCTTATGACGTGATGGCTTCCAAGCACTTGCGTGGCGACGTGAATTTTGCTTGGCCTTCAGCAGAGATTGCGGTGATGGGCCCTAAGGGTGCAGTCGAGATTATCTTTCGTGAAGAAAAATCTGAGCCAGTAAAGATCGCTGCCCGTGAAGCAGAGTACAAAGCCAAGTTTGCAAACCCCTTTGTGGCAGGGCGTCGTGGCTATATTGACGATGTCATCCTCCCGCATGAGACTCGCAAACGGATTGCCCGTTCGCTCGCAATGCTCAAAGATAAAGATTTAAAAAATCCTGCGCGTAAACACGGCAATATCCCTCTGTAAAGGCGCTGATAGATGATGACTACGAAAATGTTTAAGAAAATTTTGATTGCTAATCGCGGAGAGATTGCTTGCCGTGTCATGAAAACCGCCAAAAAAATGGGCATCAAGACAGTGGCTGTTTATTCTGAGGCAGATAAAGAGGCGCGTCATGTTCAGATGGCGGATGAAGCTATCTGTATTGGACCGGCACCTTCCCGTGAATCCTATCTTGTGATGGACCGCATTATTCAAGCCTGCAAAGATACTGGTGCTGAAGCAGTGCATCCAGGATATGGTTTCTTATCCGAGAATGAGCAATTTGCTAAACGATGTGAAGAAGAGGGTATTGTCTTTATTGGTCCGAAGCATGAATCGATTGCAGCAATGGGCGACAAAATTGCCTCCAAAAAGCTGGCATTAGAAGCCAAGGTCAACACGATCCCTGGCCACAACGAGGCAATTGCCACAACAGATGAGGCGGTAAAAATTGCGCAAGGTATTGGCTACCCAGTCATGATTAAGGCTTCTGCTGGCGGCGGTGGTAAAGGTTTACGTGTTGCCTTGAATGATCAAGAAGCATCCGAAGGTTTTACTGCCTGCAAAACCGAGGCGATGAATAGTTTTGGTGATGATCGGATCTTTATTGAGAAGTTTGTGGAAGGTCCGCGTCATATTGAGATTCAGGTCTTAGGAGACTCTCATGGCAACGTGGTCTATCTGAATGAACGCGATTGCTCAATTCAGCGTCGTCACCAAAAGGTGATCGAAGAGGCGCCATCTCCATTTATTGATCCTGTTACCCGTAAAGCGATGGGTGAGCAAGCCGTTGCCCTTGCTAAAGCTGTGAACTACCAGTCTGCTGGCACTGTGGAGTTCGTGGTAGGCAAAGATAAGTCTTTCTACTTCTTAGAGATGAATACGCGCTTGCAGGTGGAACATCCCGTAACGGAAAGCATTACTGGTCTTGACTTGGTTGAGCAGATGATTCGGGTAGCGGCTGGGGAAAAGTTAGCATTTAAACAAGCGGATGTGAAGTTGGATGGTTGGTCAATGGAGTGTCGCATTAATGCAGATGATCCATTTCGCAACTTCCTACCATCCACAGGCCGTCTTGTGAAATATCGTCCACCGGAGTCCATTAATGGAGTACGAGTAGATACCGGTGTATACGAAGGCGGTGAAATTCCGATGTACTACGACTCTATGATTGCGAAGTTAATCGTGCACGGCAAAGATCGTGCTGAGGCAATTGAAAAGATGCGTGCTGCCTTGAATGATTTTGTCATTCGCGGTATTCATTCGAATATACCGTTTCAGGCTGCTTTACTGCAACATCCCCGTTTCGTGAATGGCGATTTCACAACGGGCTTTATCGCTGAAGAATATCCAGAAGGCTTTAAGAAGGATTCTGTGCAGCCTGCAGACCCAAAACGCCTTGCAGCCCTAGCTGCCTTTATGCGCTATCGCTATCTTGAGCATATCAAGATGATTGATGGTCAATTGGCTGGTCACGAAATGGTGATTGCCAAGAAGTTTGTCGTGGTCACTGGTAAGAAAACAGGATCAATGATTGATCCGTATGAAGAGGCAGTGCGCATTGAATTAAAAGATGGCATCTATTCTGTATATATTGATGATGCAGATGGTGTTAGCCGTTATGACATTGAGAGTGATTGGCGTCCAGGTCAGCTGGCTTTACATGCCACGATTAACCGTACCAGCAAGATTACGGCACAAGTAGAGCGCAAGGGTGTTCGGCTCTACTTAGTACTTGATGGCGCGCATTACGAATGTATGGTGTTGAGTCCATTAGGGGCTGAACTTCAACGTCGTATGCCAGTGAAGCTTCCACCAGATACCTCGAAGTTGGTGATGTCTCCCATGCCAGGTTTGCTCACAAAACTTGCTGTTAAGGTGGGTGAAGCAGTCACAGCGGGCCAAAAATTAGCTTCAATTGAAGCGATGAAGATGGAGAACACAATCTCTGCAGCACAGGATGGGATTGTTTCAGAAATCTGCGCCAAAGAAGGTGAAAGCTTGGCGGTAGATCAACTCATCATTCGTTTTGAATAAGCAGGACCATCATCCATGACAGCTAAACCGTTCAAAATTCTCGGTATTCAACAAATCGCTATTGGCGGCGCAAGCAAAGATCGCCTCAAAAAACTTTGGGTAGAGATGCTCGGCTTTGAGTACAAAAGTACCTTTGTCTCGGAGCGTGAAAACGTGGATGAAGATATTTGTGCGATTGGAAACGGTGCCCATGAGATAGAAGTAGATCTGATGCAACCATTGGATATTGAGAAAAAGCCCGCCGTACATCAAACACCCCTTAATCACATCGGATTGTGGGTGGATGACCTTCCTAAGGCGGTTGAATGGCTCTCCGCTAATGGCTTACGTTTTGCTCCTGGAGGTATTCGTAAGGGCGCTGCGGGTTATGACATCACCTTTGTCCATCCCAAGGGTAACGATGAATTTCCGATCAGTGGAGAGGGCGTCCTCATTGAGTTGGTTCAAGCTCCTCCTGAAGTCATCGCGGGATTGCGTTCATAATTTAGTCTTTAGATAATCACAACCATAAAGCGAACTTGAATTGACGCGATTATTGGCCATCGACACTTCCTCAGCTTGGTGTTCGGTGGCTTTATCTTTAGGTGATTCAGCACCTCAGCTCCGACACGAATTGGTGTCGGCGGGCGCTAGCCAATGCTTATTGCCTTGGATTGAAAATTTACTGGCCCAAGCAAATCAGCAACTTTCTCAACTTGATGCGATTGCGATAGGTATTGGCCCGGGCGCATTTACCGGGGTGCGTTTAGGCCTTGCAGCAGTTCAAGGACTTGCGATAGCGGCAAATCTACCCGTCCTGCCAGTTGCTAGCTTGGATGCCATTGCGGCGCAGCTGACCAAAACACCTCATTTTGCCAAGATCAAGCCAACTCAATTTGTGATTGCTGTTGATGCTCGTATGGGTGAGATCTATTGGGCGAAGTATGAATTCAATGACTCCACATTTCTTCCTTTGCGTATTGGCAATATCCAACTTTCAAAGCCTGAAGAGATTGATTTAAGGAATATCCAATACCTTGCTGGTAGCGCGATTAAAGAATTTGGCGAACGTTTATTTGTAAATCATTCTTTTCCCAGTGAAGCGCTTGATCCAGAAATCTCCATTTCCGCATTGGGCATCTTAGAGCTAGCTCAACAGATGTTTAAGGCTGGACAGCAAATCTCGGTCAATCAGCTAGAGCCACTCTATGTGCGCAATAAAGTTGCCTTCACGACGAATGAACGTGAAATTGCCTTCAAAAAAGGTACGCGGTAATGACTATGCAGGATGATGGCGCTGAGCTAACCTTTATGCCGATGCAGGTGGCTGATCTAGATGATGTCCTGGCAATCGAATCGATTTCTCATATTCATCCATGGACTAGAGGTAATTTTTCCGATTCCTTGTCTGCAGGTCATTGGGCTTATTGCATCAGACCACAGCTTGATCAGGCGAATGCAATGCCAGGGAGCTATCTTGATCCGCAAGTCCTGTGGGCTTATTGCATTCTGTATCCAGCGGTAGATGAGTTACATCTTTTAAATATCACTGTTGCCCCTAAGTTACGCCAACTAGGGCTAGGATCGCGCATGATGGCAACCATTGAAGGCGTCGCTTCGCAGCAGAACATGCCACGTATTATTCTTGAGGTAAGGCCTTCCAATGAGTCTGCTGTCGCCCTGTATCAAAAGCTTGGGTATGAACAAATCGGGTTACGCAAAAATTATTATCCTGCCAGCGAAGGGTCTGGTAATCGTGAAGATGCCATCGTCATGGCTAAATCGATTAAGCTAGAGTCATGACCAACACACATTCAAGCTTCTTAAAAGAAATGGGCATTACAGAGTGGACTGCGCGGGATGGTTCTGCTGAAGTTGCCACTGTCACGCAATCACAGCTTGCAGTAAATGTAGCGGTATCAGCTGAAAGTACTCCCAAGGCACATTGGTGGTTTTTTGGGAGTCAACCCCAGGGTGATGCCCAGGTATTATTTCAGAATGTCATTCGTGTTTTAGGCTTAGCGAGTAATGAATGGTCGTGGAAAAGCCCAAATGACAATCTTTCTAAAATGCATGCGCCAGAAAATGCTGTCCCGCTAGTTGCTATCGCCTTTGGCGGCCCGACAGCACAAAAAATTACGGGTGAGCGTGATCCATTGCCGCAGTTGCGCGAGACGATCTTGGCTCTGAACACCGGTAATGATGATGAGATTCCAGTGGTTGCTACTTTCGATTTGGCTCAATTAGCAACAAAGTCAAAAGATAAGACCCTGCTTTGGCAAGACCTCTTGCTGGCTAAATCTATCCTACAAAATATTTAATCTAGTGCTGTCTTAGTGCTTGTGTTCACCGATGAGGTGCATAGAGTCATATTCAGCTTGGTTGCGGGCATGACGCCGAATTACTAGCCACATGATGAGGCTCACCACTAAGCCAAATCCAATGATGACATATTGAACCGGTAGATCAAGCCAGATTAATAATGAGTACATCGCCAGCATTCCCAATACCGAAATATTTTCATTGAAGTTTTGCACTGCGATGGAATGTCCAGCTGACATCAGTACGTGACCACGATGTTGCAATAGCGCATTCATGGGCACCACAAAATATCCCGCTAACCAGCCCACCAAAATGAGTAAGAAATAAGCCGGCAATAGATTTAAGGTGACTTGCATTTTGCCTATCGTCAGCAATGGCGTATTCGGCAACATATCGGAGTTGTAAATCGCTAATACGCAAACAACCAGCCCCATGGCGATTCCATAGGGAAGTACATTGAGTGAATTGCGCAAAGGTACGCGCCAAGCCGCCCAGACCGCTCCGCCAGCAACGCCAACCGCAGAAATGGCTTGCAAAATAGCGCCTTGTGAGAGATTCATATGCAGCGCTACCTGTGCCCACTTAATCACAATGAACTGCAAGGTGGCGCCAGCACCCCAGAACAAGGTAGTCACCGCCAAAGAGATTTGACCCAGGCGATCATCCCAAAGCGTCTTAAAGCAGACGGAGAAATCTTTAATTAATTCTATGGGATTGGTTTTCTGGGCCACATAGCGTGCGCCGGTATCTGGAATCTTCAGATTGATTAATGCGGCGATGACATAAATCATCATGATGATGAGGATTGCTGATTCTGCGGGTGTATCTATACCGGTATCAATGCTAGGCATATCCAAGGAAAGCAGGCTTTGTGAGACGGTGCTACTAATTAAAACACCCCCTAATACCGTACCCAAAATGATAGAGCCTACTGTCAATCCCTCAATCCAACCATTGGCGGCAACCAACTTTTCAGGGGGAAGCAATTCCGTCAAGATGCCATACTTTGCAGGTGAGTAGGCTGCAGCACCGAGACCAACAATAGCGTAAGACAATAAAGGGTGCCCACCAAAGAGCATTGCCACACAACCAACGAATTTAATCGTGTTAGTAATGAACATGACATTACCTTTGGGGCGAGAATCAGCAAACGCACCAACAAAGGCAGCCAGCACGACATACGATAAAACGAAGAACAATTTAAGCAAAGGAGTCATCCAGGCCGGAGCGCTGAGCTGGGCCAAGAGGGCAATTGCTGCAATCAGCAATGCGTTATCAGCAAGCGACGAAAAAAATTGCGCCGCCATAATGATGTAAAAACTACGGTTCATTCGTACAATCTAGTCATTAATCCAATTAAAACATGAAAGGAGGGGTGGATATGAGCGCTTCGGTTAATAGCTTAATCAATAGACCAATTTTGGCATCTATTCATTCACATGCCTTTCAGCATAACTTAAACCGTGTTCGGGAGCTTGCCCCGGAGTCAAAAATTTGGTCTGTTATCAAGGCTAGGGCATATGGGCATTGTTTTGAGGCGGCGCTCAAGGGCCTTGAATCAACTGACGGGTTTGCATTATTAGATATACAGGATGCGGTTTGGTTAAGAGAAAATGGCTGGCAAGGGCGAATTTTGCTGTTAGAAGGCTTATTTCATGAGAGTGAAATGGGCCTAAGCCAGGAATTGCATTGTGATTTGGTGGTCCACTGTGAAGCGCAAATCGAGTGGCTCGAACGTTATGCAGATAAAGTCCATAAGCCCATTAGTGTTTTTCTGAAAATGAACACGGGCATGAATCGTCTGGGTTTAAAACCAGCCGCCTATAGAACGGCCTTTCATCGTCTGCATGCCGCAGCTTACCGCATGCATCACATGACGCATTTTGCTAATGCAGATCAAATTGATCGTCAGCCTACAGTGGATAGTCAGTTAGAGCTATTCAATCAAACTATTGAAGGCCTTGAGGCACCTACCTCATTAGCAAACTCCGCAGCAATTCTATGGCATCGCAATGCTCTCGGCGACTGGGTGCGTCCTGGCATCATGCTCTATGGTGCATCTCCTACAGGCCTATATTCGGACATTGAGCATGCTCATCTCAAAGCGGTGATGCAGCTGCAGAGTGAGATTATTGATATTCAAGATCTTCAAGCAGGTGATCGCATAGGATATGGCGGTCGTTATGAAGCTTCTGAGAACATGCGGATTGGCATAGTGGCTTGCGGTTATGCGGATGGTTATCCACGTCAGGCAAAGGATGGCACACCGGTTTGGGTCGGTGATGATAGTAAAGCAGGTGGCGGCATTATTTGTCCGATCGTTGGGCGGGTATCTATGGATATGTTGAGTGTAGATTTACGAAATGCACCAAACGCCAAGATCGGCAGTGTCGTAGAGCTCTGGGGTGACCAGGTGCCAGTAGATGAGGTGGCACGCATGAGTGACACTATTGGCTACGAGCTACTTTGTGCGGTAGCGCCAAGAGTGCCGGTCGCGATTAAATAGACTTTCAATAAAAAATCCTCTATTGAAGAGGATCCTTTATAACGTTATTGCAAACGCTAGATTACTTATTCCAGATCTGCCACCATTTGCGTTCTTTTTGAATACGTTGTCCAGTTTCTAGCATTTGACTGTCTGGGAAGTTCAATTTAAAAACACGCGCAGTGTCATTACTTAATTGAGTCATACCCAATTTTTCGTAGGACTTTGTCAAGAGATACAGAGCCTCTTCTACGGCTGGAGCACGGTCGTAATCACGGATCACCAGTTGCGCGCGGTTTGCAGAAGCCAGGTAGGCGCCCCGTTGATAGTAGAAACGGGCAACGATCACGTCTGCCTCAGCCAGTGAGTTCACGATATAGCGCATGCGATCCAATGAGTCTGGTGCATATTTGCTATTGGGGAAGCGCTCAACAACTGTTTTGAAGGATTCAAATGCTTCTTTAGCAGCCTTCGGATCGCGTTCACTTAAATCTTGCCCCGTAAATTTACCAAGCCAACCTAAATCATCGTTAAAGGTAATGAGACCTTTGAGATAGTAAGCGTAGTCCAAGGTAGGGCTACCTTGATGCAATTTGATGAAACGATCGATCGCTACCAGTGCTTGGGTTTGCTCTTGCGCTTTCCAATAACAATAGGCAGCATTAATTTGGGCTTGCTGTGAATAGGGGCCAAATGGAAAACGGGCCTCTAATTTGTCAAAATATTTGCCGCACTTCGCAAAGTCACCATCATTTAATTTATCGGTTGCTTCTGAGTAGAGTTTAGATTCTGACCAAATATCAGTGTCATCCTTTTGCCCATCACTACCAGCACAGCCACTTAAAACCAATAAAGCACACATGCAAGTCAAAAGCAGGGTGAGTAAACCCATGCTTGAACGGGGAATGATTTTTTGAGGGGCAGATGACCCAGCAAGCCTTAAACTGGGGTCTGATATTACGTCGGACATAACTGAAAGGCTCTTTAAGCGTGGCATTGCCGCAAACTCCTGATTCGAATCCTGTTGATTATATCGATGAAGAGGATTTCATCTCCCTGGAAATTCCCCCGGAGATGGCTGGTGAACGCCTCGACAAGGTACTAGCGGGCTCTTTGCCAGATTATTCACGGAATCGGCTAAAGACCTGGGTAGAAGCGGGTGCTGTGATGGTTGACGGCAAGGTCACTAAAGCCCGTTATTTACTGAGAGGTGGCGAGAGCATTAAGGTATTTCCGCAAGAAATGCCGGAGCAATTTGCCTTTAGTTCAGAAAACATCCCTTTGGAAGTGGTTTACGAGGACGATGCCATCATTGTGATCAATAAACCCCCAGGTCTAGTAGTGCATCCCGCAGCGGGTAATTGGTCGGGAACTTTGTTAAATGGGCTGCTATTTAAATATCCAGAACTCAAATCTTTACCGCGGGCAGGTATTGTGCATCGACTGGATAAAGATACCTCTGGCTTGATGGTGGTTGCGAGAACCGCTCAAGCTCAAACCTCTCTGGTCAGACAACTGCAAGATAGAACCGTAGGCCGAAGATATTTAGCCTGGGTTTGGGGAGGGGCTCCTAGTCAAGGCAAGGTATTGGCATCGGTTGGTCGAGATCAACGTGATCGTTTAAAGATGGCGGCAGGCAGTCCACAAGGTAAACCAGCAGCGACATTATTTAGACGCTTAGCGAAATCAACATTTTTAGAATCACCCCTGGCTTTATTGGAATGTCGTTTAGAGACGGGGCGTACTCATCAGATTCGGGTGCATCTCGAATCACTCGGATTTCCATTGCTTGGGGACCCGGTCTATCGCAAGAAAACTCCGGGCGTAGCAAAAAGCCTACTATTTGAGCGCCAAGCATTACATGCTTATGCGCTGAGTCTGCAGCACCCTTTAACGCAAGAGCTGGTTAGCTGGTTTCGTTTGCCACCACTGGATTTAATGCAGTTGTTGCGTCAGGTGGGCATGTCGGAAGCGGATCTTCCTCAAGAGGCAACTGTATTAGCTTCTATTCATAACGAACGCACTCATGACTAGCCTGACTAATGGATTCTTAAAACCAGAGTGGGATGCGCCCTTATCAATCCAGACTCTAGTCACTAAAAGAACTGGTGGAGTTAGTCTAGCGCCTTTTGATTCGTTCAATCTTGGGGATCATGTGGGTGATTTGCCTGAGAACGTATTAGCCAATCGGGCGCTTTTGAGAACTTATCTGCCAGCTGACCCTATTTGGTTAAAGCAAATACATGGTGTCAAAGTAAGCACACCTAGCACACGATTACTAGAGGCTGATGCAGTCGTGACTAACATCCCCAATGAAGTCTTGGCCATCATGACCGCCGATTGTTTGCCTGTGTTATTCACAAATCAGAGCGGTACGGTGATTGGTGCAGCCCATGCTGGCTGGAGAGGCTTATGTGCCGGGGTTTTGGAAAATACCGTTACTGAAATGACAAAGCTTATCCGTCAGGATGCAGATAAACACATCATCGCTTGGCTTGGACCCGCGATTGGGCCTCAGGCTTTTGAAGTAGGGCAAGACGTGCTTAATGCATTTCAGGATTTTGGGATTTCGTATCCCCAATCCGCTTTTTCACCAATTTCTGAAAAACCAGGAAAGTATTTAGCTGATATTTACTCATTAGCACGTAGCAGGCTTGAGTCCGTAGGTGTTGATCAGATTTTTGGCGGTCAATATTGCACAGTCACGCAGGCAGCTCAATTTTTCTCCTATCGCCGTGATGGAGAAACTGGTAGGTTTGCAAGTCTCATCTGGATATCTGACGCTAAGTAACCCCTCTATGTTTTCCCCCATGTGAGGGTTACTACTAGATTCAGAATTTAGCTAGGGTTATTGCGTATAACTCTATATGCCTTATGGATGGAGAATGGCTTTACTAATTTAAAGAGATCACTATGTTTGCAGGTATGAATCCGGGTGCAACGCCTTCTTTGGCACCGCACCATATGGCGCTGATTCCACAAGAGCGTTTAACTGAAATTCAAAAAGAATATTTTGCAGAGCTTGCACATATTGCCACCAATCCTGAGGCAATAGAAGTCAAAGACCGTCGCTTTGCTGGCAAGGCTTGGCATTCCTCATGGAGCAAAGTGATTGCTGCCACTTATTTATTAAACTCCAAACATTTAATGTCTTTAGCGCAAGCAGTGGAGACGGATGAAAAGACTCGTCAGAAAATTTTGTTCACGACCGAACAAATGATTGACGCACTCTCACCATCGAATTTCATTGCCACTAATCCAGAGGTTTTGGAAAATATTATTAGCACCCAAGGTCAATCCATTCAAAAAGGAATTGTGAATCTCCTTGGGGATATGAAAAAGGGCAAAGTCTCGATCACTGATGAAAGTGCTTTTGAGGTTGGAAAAAATATTGCTACTACAGAAGGTCATGTGGTGTTTCGTAATGAGTTATTTGAACTGATTCAATACACGCCATTAACGGAAACGGTTTTTGAGCGCCCATACTTAATGGTACCGCCTTGTATTAATAAGTACTACATTCTGGATTTGCAACCTGATAACTCGGTAGTCCGTCATATGGTTTCGCAAGGGCATACTGTCTTTCTAGTTTCTTGGAAGAATCCAGATGCCTCGATGGCAGAGGTGAGTTGGAATGACTATGTGGGTAAAGGCGTTATTAAGGCGATTGAAGTCGCTCAAAATATTAGTGAATCAAAGCAGATCAATATCCTAGGCTTTTGCGTTGGTGGAACCTTAACAACTTCAGCGCTTGCCGTCTTAGCTGCGCGTGATGAACATCCAGCGGCTAGCTTGACGCTATTTACGACTTTGCTTGACTTTACGAACACTGGCATCTTGGATGTCTTCATTGATGAAGGCATGGTCGAGATGCGCGAGAACACCATTGGCGGTAAGGGTGGTAAATACGGCATGATGTCCGGTCTTGATTTAGGCAATACCTTCTCATTCTTGCGGCCAAACGATTTAGTCTGGAATTATGTTGTCGAGAATTACCTGAAGGGAAATTCTCCGCCACCATTTGATTTGTTGTACTGGAACGGTGATTCCACGAACTTACCGGGCAACATGTATTGCTGGTATTTGCGTCATACCTACTTGCAAAATGATTTGATTAAACCTGGCAAGGTGAAGATTTGTGGTGAGAAAGTTGATTTGGGCAAGATCAAATGTCCTGCATATGTCTATGCCTCACAAGAAGATCATATAGTTCCTTGGCAATCTGCTTATCAGTCTACCCATATTTTGAAGGGAAAAAATCGCTTTGTGTTGGGTGCCTCTGGTCATATTGCTGGCGTCATTAATCCGCCCGCTAAAAATAAGCGCTACTACTTTGAAAATAACAAGATTGCATCTACGGCAGAAAAGTGGCTTGAAGGCGCTAAGCAGATGCCTGGAAGTTGGTGGCCCAACTATACCAAATGGCTTGAACCATTTGGTGGTGAACAAAAGCCGGCTAGCAAAACATTTGGCAATACGAAATATCAAAAGATGGAAGCTGCTCCAGGCATTTATGTGAAAGAAAAAGCAGCTTAGTCCGATTGCAAGATAAATCATTAACGAAGGTTTTTTTAAGGGGAAAGTGATGTCTCAAAAAGTCGCATACGTAACTGGTGGTATGGGTGGCATTGGTACCGCTATTTGCCAACGTTTGGCAAAAGATGGATTTAAGGTGATTGCAGGCTGTGGCCCAAATTCACCGCGTAAGGACCGTTGGATTGGTGAACAAAAAGCCTTAGGCTATGACTTTATTGCCTCAGAAGGTAACGTTTCAGACTGGGATAGCACGGTTGCCGCCTTTGAAAAGGTCAAAGCAGAGGTTGGTCGGGTTGATGTTTTAGTTAATAACGCAGGTATCACACGCGATAGCGTTTTCCGCAAGATGACTCCTGATGCTTGGAAAGCGGTGATTGATACCAATCTGAATTCCTTGTTTAATGTCACCAAGCAAGTGATTGACGGTATGGTGGATAACAACTGGGGAAGAATTATTAATATTTCCTCTGTGAATGGCCAAAAAGGTCAGTTTGGTCAATGCAACTATTCCACTGCAAAAGCAGGTCTGCATGGCTTCACTATGGCTTTGGCACAAGAAGTAGCTACCAAAGGCGTTACTGTGAATACGGTTTCGCCCGGTTATATCGGCACCGATATGGTTAAGGCTATTCGCGAGGATGTCTTGGAGAAGATTGTTGCTGGGATTCCTGTAAAGCGCTTAGGAACCCCGGATGAGATTGCTTCTATATGCTGCTGGATTGCATCTGAAGATGGTGGCTATGCGACTGGGGCAGACTTCTCCCTCAATGGCGGTATTCACACTGGTTAATGTAGGTAAAAAGTATTTTGTTGTAGCGCAACATGGCTTATTTTCCTTTTGCTTAAACTAGGGATAAACTATGCCGATGTTGCGTTGCAGTAAACCGTAAGGAAAAAAATGGCTACCCGTACCAAAAGAGTTGGTGAAGATCGGCTGATTAAGAAGTATCCCAATCGTCGTCTCTATGACACCCAGACCAGTACTTATGTCACCTTAGCTGACATCAAAGGCCTGGTCATGACTAGTGAAAGTTTTAAGGTCGTTGATGCCAAAACAGATGAAGATCTGACGCGCAATATTCTGTTGCAAATTATTTTGGAAGAAGAGGCTGGTGGTGCACCCGTGTTCTCATCCCAAATGCTTTCCCAAATCATTCGTTTCTATGGAAACTCGATGCAAGGTTTGATGGGCAATTATCTCGAAAAGACCATGCAATCTTTTGTAGATATTCACAACAAGTTAGGTGATCAAACTAAAGGCTTGGGTGCTAGCAGTACTCCTGAGGCCTGGTCACAAATGCTGAACCTCCAAAACCCCCTCATGCAGGGTTTGATGGGGAGCTACATGGAACAGAGTAAAGACTTGTTCGTCAAGATGCAGGAGCAGATGCAAGGCTCTCACAATATGTTCAGTGGCTTTCCATTTACACCACAGCCTAATAAAACCGAAAAAGAATAGTTGTGGCTGGAAAAATTGGTTTTGTATCCTTGGGTTGCCCCAAGGCATTAGTAGATTCTGAGCTGATCCTCACGCAACTAAGTGCAGAGGGTTATGAGACTGCTAAAGATTATTCTGGCGCTGATCTCGTCGTTGTGAACACCTGTGGCTTTATTGATTCCGCTGTGGAGGAGAGCTTGTCTGCCATCGGTGAGGCGCTCGCAGAAAATGGCAAAGTGATTGTTACTGGTTGCTTAGGTGCCAGAAAAAATGCAGATGGTAGCGATCTGATCCAAAGCATTCACCCGAAAGTCCTCGCCGTTACCGGCCCACATGCGACTGCTGAGGTGATGCAGGCAATCCACTTGCATCTGCCTAAACCACATGATCCCTTCACTGATTTAGTTCCGCCGATTGGTGTGAAGCTTACTCCAAAGCATTATGCGTACCTCAAGATTTCTGAAGGCTGCAATCATCGCTGCACGTTCTGCATTATTCCTAGCATGCGCGGAGACTTAGTTTCTCGCCCCATTGGCGAAGTGTTGCAAGAGGCTAAGCGTCTCTTTGAGTCGGGCGTTAAAGAACTGTTGGTCGTATCACAAGACACTAGTGCTTACGGTGTTGACATTCAATATCGCACTGGCTTTTGGGATGGCAAGCCAGTCAAAACCAGAATGTTTGATCTGGTGAATGCCCTAAATCAAATCGCACGCGAACATCAAGCCTGGGTAAGGCTCCATTACGTTTACCCATATCCTCATGTGGATGACATCTTGCCTTTAATGGCGGAGTTCTCAGAGCACGGTTATGGTGTTTTGCCCTATCTCGATATTCCTTTACAGCATGCCCACCCGGATGTCCTTAAGCGTATGAAGCGTCCTGCTAGTGGTGAAAAAAATATAGAGCGCATTCAGTCTTGGCGCCAAGCTTGTCCTGAGTTAGTGATTCGCAGTACTTTTATTGCAGGCTTCCCGGGCGAGACTGAAGAGGAATTTGAGCACTTGCTCAACTTCTTGGATGAAGCCCAAATTGACCGTGCTGGATGTTTTGCTTATTCCCCTGTGGATGGCGCAACTGCCAATCAGTTAGATAACCCAGTGCCCGAGGCTATTCGTGATGAACGCAAAGCCAGATTTATGGCTAAAGCTGAAGAAATTTCTATTCAGCGGCTTACCAAGAAAGTCGGCAAGCGAATCCAAGTCATGATTGATCGGGTAGACGAATCTGGTGGAATTGGCCGCAGCATTGGTGATGCCCCTGAAATCGATGGTTTAGTCAGGGTTTTGCCTCCCAGTAAGCCTTCTAAGCGGTACCGAGCCGGAGAAATCATCCGCGCTACTGTCATTAGCTCCCAAGGGCATGATCTAATAGCCGAAACTTGAAGATTTTTTAAATATATTATTTGTTTAATGAAGTAAGTGGAAATTCAGCCCATTTTTGGGCATAGCTAAGGGGATTGATATGAGTCGTGATGTCGTTGTCTTAAGTGCTGTTCGTTCAGCAATCGGTACCTTCAATGGTTCTTTGAGCAGCTTTGAGCCTTCAGAGCTTGGTGGAATCGTCATGAAAGAAGCAGTAACTCGCTCTGGTGTAGATCCTGCTCTGATTAATTACGTGACTGTTGGCAATACGATTCCAACCGATAGTCGTTACGCTTACGTTGCACGGGTTGCTTCGATTCAGGCAGGTTTGCCTATGGATTCTGTCGCAATGGCGCTGAACCGTTTGTGCAGTTCTGGTTTGCAAGCGATTGTGACCACTGCTCAGCAAATTATGTTGGGTGATTGTGATTACGGTATTGGTGGTGGTGTTGAAGTAATGTCGCGCGGTATGTATGGTTCACCAGCGATGCGCAGTGGCGCTCGTATGGGTGATACCAAAATGCTCGATTTAATGGTGGCTGTTCTAACTGATCCATTTGGTGTTGGCCATATGGGCGTTACAGCAGAAAACCTGGTTGAAAAATGGAAGCTGACCCGTGAAGAGCAAGATGCATTGGCAGTGGAGTCACACCGTCGTGCAGCAAATGCCATTAAAGAAGGCCGCTTTAAATCACAAATCGTTCCAATCACGATCAAAACTCGCAAGGGCGACATCGTGTTTGATACCGATGAGCATTGCAAGCCTGATACCACTATGGAAACACTTGCCAAGATGAAGGCCGTGTTTAAAAAAGAAGGCGGCTCAGTGACTGCTGGCAATGCATCTGGTATTAATGACGGCGCAGCGTTTTTTGTATTGGCTGATGCTGAAACTGCCAAGAAGGCTGGACATAAACCGATCGCACGTTTAGTGTCATACGCAGTAGCTGGCGTTCCAAACCACATTATGGGCGAAGGCCCAATCCCTGCGACCAAACTTGCTCTGGAGCGCGCTGGCCTGAAATTAGATCAAATCGATGTGATCGAGTCTAACGAAGCGTTTGCAGCGCAAGCTTTGGCAGTTACGAAAGGCCTCGGTTTAGATCCTGCTAAGACGAACGTGAATGGTGGAGCGATTGCTTTAGGTCACCCTATTGGTTGCTCTGGTGCAGCGATTGCAACTAAAGCGCTTCATGAATTACAGCGTGTACAAGGCAAATATGCTTTGGTCACCATGTGTATCGGTGGCGGTCAAGGTATTGCGACTATTTTTGAGCGTATGTAAATCGCCTAAGTAATCTTAAGTAATCAGCAGCAAAGCAGCATCCAAGCCGACGTGGTCAAAAGCCGCGTCGGCTTTTTCTTTAACGATCGGTTTAGCTTGATAGGCAACGCTAATACCTGAGCCATTCATCATGATCAGATCGTTTGCACCATCACCCATCGTGATTGCGTTGGCTTTGCTGCAGCCTAAGTTGCGGCAGGCGTCATCTAAATGAGCCGCTTTCGCGGCGCCATCAACAATATCGCCGAGCACCTTGCCAGTGAGCCTGCCATCAATGATCTCGAGCGTATTAGCTTGGGATTGCTTGAATCCTAATTGTTGCCTTAATTTTTCTGTGAAGAAGGTAAAGCCTCCAGAGACGAGCAGGGTATAGAGTCCACGTTGATGGGCGCCTGCAAGAAGCTCAATGGCACCAGGATTTGGGCGTAAGCGTTCAAGATAGACTGATTCCAAAGCATCAGCGTGTACACCCTCTAAAAGCGCTACGCGTCTGCGCAAACTTTCTTTAAAATCTTTAATCTCACCGCGCATTGTGGCTTCAGTAATTTGGGCAACGGCTGATTTTTTGCCCGTAAAGTCTGCAATCTCATCGATGCATTCAATATTGATGAGGGTAGAGTCCATATCCATGGCAAGAACACGAATATCTTGTACCATTAAATTTGATTGCAGAAAGCATAGGTCTGTCCGATGGATATTTGCAATAGACCGTAAAGATTCTCTCTGAGTGATGTCTAGGTGCTGATTGCAATCCCAACGCTCTGAATGATATGCACCATTCGACATTTGTACGCCAAGACTGTGCAAAGTGGCGCCAAACTGCAAAGCCCGATCCTTCAGTTCACAAACGAGCTTTTCAGAAATGGGTTCCCGAGAAAGGGCGACAAGAGTTTGGTGTGGTTGGTGCTTAGGCATAGCTAAATGATAGTACTTAGAACGGCTGACTCGTTTAAGCGGCGCAAAACTTGTCGAATGACATCGAGGCGCTGCTCAAGCTTCTCAAACTCTCGATCTTTTTGGGGCAGCACTTTTAACTTATCTTGGCCATTTAGCTGAATGTGTTTTGATGACTGAATCAACTGAATAATCTTCATTGGATCAATCGGTGGATTTGGAATGAATTGAATTTGGATAGAAGCTGTGCTGGCATCTATTTTCTTAATACCAAAACCAACCATTTCTAAACGCAGGCGGTGGGTTTCATAAAAAGATTTGGCTTGGTCTGGCAAATCGCCAAAGCGATCTACCAACTCTTCACGTAGACCCATCAATTCGGAAAAATCATTACAACCAGCAAAGCGCTTATATAAAGAGAGGCGCTCATGCACGTCAGGGCAATAGTCTTCAGGAAACAGGGCGGGCACACCTAAATTGACATCGGTAGTGGCTTGCAAAGGAGAGAGCAGATCTGGCTCTTTACCACTTCGCAGAGACTTCACCGCGCGGTTGAGCATCTCGGTATACAGCTGAAAGCCAATTTCATGAATTTCGCCCGACTGTTTATCTCCTAAGACTTCCCCAGCACCGCGTATCTCTAAATCGTGCATCGCTAAGTAGAAGCCAGAGCCAAGCTCTTCCATGGCTTGAATAGCATTCAAACGCAATTGAGCTTGTTTACTGAGAGCCTCAGGATCAGGTACCAATAGGTAGGCATATGCTTGATGATGAGAGCGACCAACACGACCACGTAGTTGATGTAACTGCGCTAAGCCAAACTTGTCCGCACGATGCATGATGATGGTGTTGGCTGTAGGTACATCGATACCGGTCTCAATAATGGTGGTACACAGCAGAATATTGGTGCGTTGAGTGACAAACTCACGCATGACAGATTCAAGCTCTCTTTCATGCATTTGCCCGTGAGCCACGCTGATGCTCGCCTCAGGAATCAGCTCCTGCAAAGCGTGTTTACGATTTTCAATCGTTTCTACTTCATTGTGCAAGAAGTAGACCTGACCACCACGCTTAATTTCACGCAGGACAGCTTCACGAATGACGCCATCTCCTTCACGACGAACAAAGGTCTTTATTGCTAAGCGTTTTTGTGGTGCCGTTGCGATAATAGAGAACTCGCGCAGTCCTTCCATTGCCATCCCCAGTGTTCTTGGGATGGGTGTAGCCGTCAAAGTCAGAATATCAACTTCTGCACGTAAGGCTTTGAGTGCATCTTTTTGACGCACTCCAAAGCGATGCTCCTCATCCACGATGACTAAACCCAGATTAGCAAATTGCGTTTCTTTAGAAAGCAATTTATGGGTGCCAATAATGATGTTGGCTTCTCCTTTAGCGATCGCTTCGAGTGCTGCATTAATTTCTTTCGTGGTCTTAAAGCGAGATAGCTCAACAATTTTCACCGGCCAATCAGCAAAGCGATCTTTCCAAGTGGCGACATGTTGTTCGGCCAGTAAGGTGGTTGGAGCCAAAATGGCAACCTGTTTGCCACCCATTACGGCGACAAAGCTTGCGCGTAGAGCAACTTCTGTTTTACCAAAGCCAACGTCACCGCACACTAAGCGATCCATTGGAGTACCGCTAGTCATATCACCTATCACTGCTGCAATGGCGTTGGCCTGATCGGGTGTTTCTTCAAAGCCAAAACTTTCAGCAAATGCTGCATAGTCATGGGCTGAGAATTCAAACGCATGTCCTTTACGGATGGCTCTAGCTGCATAAAGTCCCAAGAGTTCTGCAGCCGTATCGCGAATTTGTTGAGCAGCTTTCCTTTTGGCTTTATCCCACTGACCAGAGCCCAGTTGATGCAAGGGTGCCGAATCGGGGTCAGAGCCCGCGTAACGGGTCACCATCTGTAATTGCTGAACGGGTACATACAGTGTTGCTTGCCCCGCGTATTGCAAGTGCAAGAACTCTTCAAAGATGGGCGCTTCTTTAGGTGGGGCAAGATTAAGTAGAACTAAGCCTTGGTATCTACCGATCCCATGTTCTGCATGTACTACCGGTTCGCCAATCTTGAGCTCAGACAAATCCTTAAAGAGCATATCGGGATCAGCATTTTCTGAACCTTTACTCTTACGTCTTTGTCTTGCTGTTGAGGTAAATAATTCTGCCTCTGTAATAACCAGTACATTTTCTGCTTGCCAAAGAAAGCCATTAAAAAGCGGGGCAGTCACTAAGCCAAACAAAGCGTCACTTTTCATGAAATCAGCGATGTTTTCAAAGCCTTCAGGCTTGATCTGGAAAAGCGGCTTACCATGTTGACCAGTTACAGAATTACTTTCCTCAAGCAATTGCCGAATAGATTCTTTACGTCCCGCACTATCACTACAAATCAGGATGCGGAGCTTCTCTTGGGCAACAAGCTGGCGCAAGCGCGCGATCGGATCAGTATCGCGGCGATGAACAGCAATATCAGGAACAGGTAAAAATTGCTTGGACTCATTCTCCTCATTGTCTAAAACTAAGCGGGCATAGGGCTTAGTGGTAGTGAAGAATTCATCCACATCGAGAAATAATTCTTTTGGCGGAAGGATTGGGCGATCTAAGTCATGTTTGAGAAATTCATAGCGAGAGATGGTGTCTTTCCAAAAACTGCGAATAGATTCTTCTGCATTGCCAATGTTGACTAGCCAAACCGGATCACCCGATCTGGGGAAGTAATCAAATAGACTGGACTGCTCTTCAAAAAATAAAGGTAAGTAGGATTCGATGCCAGCACTGGGTATACCTAGGTTGGCATCCTTGTAGATGGTGCAACGGGTTGGGTCACCTTCAAATACCTCGCGCCAACGGCCTCTAAAGGCAGTGCGTGCTTCATCATTAAAGGGAAACTCGTGACCCGGTAGTAATCGAACCTCTTTTACAGGATACAAGCTGCGTTGTGTATCAGGATCAAAAGAGCGGATCTGCTCAATCTCATCACCAAACAAATCGAGACGATAGGGCAAGCTGGAGCCCATGGGAAATAAGTCGATGAGGCCACCACGAATACTATATTCACCTGGTCGCATAACAGCGCTGACAGGGTCGTAGCCTGCTTGTTGCAATTGCAGTCTTAAGGCTGATTCATTGAGCTTATCGCCTTGTCTGAAGAAAAACGTGTGACCTGATAAAAATTGCGGGGGGCCCAGACGCTGGAGCGCAGTAGTCACTGGAACTAAAACAATGTCACAACTTCCATTGAGTAACTCATAGAGGGTGGCGAGTCGCTCCGAAACTAAATCTTGGTGTGGCGAGAAATGATCGTAGGGGAGGATTTCCCAATCAGGCAATAAGCGGACCTTGAGTTGCGGGGCAAAAGCAGGAATCTCTTCAACCAGTCTTTGGGCTTCTTGAGCCTGGGCACAGAAAATCACCATGACGGAGAAATCGTTGCGGTAGCGCAGGGCGGATTGGGCAAGCAAAGCCGCATCAGCTGATCCTACTAGCCCCGAGAAGGTAAAGCGCTGCCCAGCCCGCGGCGCAGGTATGGGGGGCACTAGATTTAATGCATCAGACATCTGTGCTCATTATAGAATCAGGCATGGTCTTAGGAAATCAATCTACAGTGAAATGCCACGCACTCTTGCCAACCGCAGGGTCTGGTTCTCGACTAGGCGGTGAGCTTCCTAAGCAGTTTCAGCAGTTGGCAGGAAAGCCGATGTTGGCTTATGCCCTCGAAGCTTTCATGCATTCCCCCCAAATCGAGTCTATATGGATCGGTGTTGCCCCTGGTTTTATTGATAACCCCATTCTCAAGACTCTTGCCGATGGCATGAATAGCGGCGAGAACGGTAAGCCCATTCATTTTTTACCAACCGGTGGACCCACTCGCCAAGAAACCGTTCGCAATACCTTGAGCGCATTGTTGAAATCAGGCATCTCTGCTGACGATTGGGTATTAGTTCATGACGCTGCCCGTCCTGGCATTACTCCAGCCTTAATCGATAAGCTCATCGCCTCTGTTGTGAAATCATCATCAGGAGGCTTATTGGCCATCCCATTAGCAGATACTTTGAAGCAAGCCGATCTTGATTCTGTGGTTGCTGGCAATATGCCACATACAGAGAAAACGATTCCTCGCAAACATCTTTGGCAAGCTCAAACGCCACAAATGTTTGGTATAAAAAAATTACACGATGCGCTGCAAGATGCCATTAGACAAGAAGCAGATGTCACTGATGAAGCCAGTGCAATGGAGTTATCAGGCGTTAAACCACTACTCATCGAGGGTGCCACTCGCAATTTCAAAGTGACTCATCCAGCCGATTGGGAATTAATGCAATTGCTTTTGAACTCTAGTCATTCATAAAAATCTAGCTATGACACAAACTACGCCTCACATTCCTCAGTTCCGTATTGGTCAAGGCTATGACGTTCATGCCTTGGTGGCAGATCGCAAGCTTATTCTTGGCGGAGTGCATGTCCCTTACGAGAAGGGCTTGTTAGGGCATTCAGATGCTGATGCGTTATTACATGCGCTGACAGATGCATTGCTAGGTGCTGCAGGCTTGAATGATATTGGTCAGCTGTTTCCTGATACTGACCCACAATTCAAAGATATGGATAGCCGCATATTAATTAGAGCAGCATTACAAAAGATTCAAGCTGCTGGATATCATGTGGGCAATGTGGATGCCACCATCATCTGCCAAAAACCCAAGTTAGCTGAATTCTTACCAGAAATGGTTCGTAATATTGCCCATGATCTTGCCGTTACACCAAGTCATGTCAATCTCAAAGCCAAGACAAATGAATCTCTTGGACATCTTGGTAGAGGCGAGGGTATTGCAGTGCACGCCGTGGCATTACTCTACAAGTCATAATATTTTCTCAATCTCATTGGAGCAGTTCATGGGTCATTCCATTGATCAAGTAGCACTAAAGCAATTATTTATAGATGCACGCACGCATAATGCATGGCAACCAAAATCCGTCAGCGATGAGCAACTAAAGCAAATTTACGAGATCTATAAATTTGCACCCACATCCGTAAACAGCAATCCAGCCCACGTTCTTTTTGTAAAAAGCCCAGCAGAAAAAGAGCGCTTAGTAGCCTGCGTTAATCCAAGTAATGTAGATAAAACCAAAAGTGCACCAGTAACTGCCATCATTGGTATGGATCTGGATTTTTATGAACAGCTACCCAAGCTTTTCCCCCATGTAGATGCGAAAAGTTGGTTTATCGGGAAAGATGACTATATTCAGTCAACGGCTTTCAGAAACTCTAGCTTGCAAGGCGCTTATTTGATCTTGGCTGTTAGAGCCCTAGGCCTAGATTGTGGCGCTATGAGTGGCTTTGATGCTGATAAGGTAAACGCGGAGTTTTTCCCTGGCGGCAGGTTAAAAGCGAACTTTTTGCTCAATATTGGCTATGGAGATGCCTCTAGCTTGATGCCACGTCATCCCCGCCCATCCTTTGATGAGGCCTGCAGGATCCTATAGACCCTCAAGCATTGTAGAATTACGGTCTTTAGAGTGAAGTTTAAGCTCGGCAGTGTTTGCGGATATCGCGAGGATGGCGAAATTGGTAGACGCACCAGGTTTAGGTCCTGACGCCAGAAATGGTGTGGGGGTTCGAGTCCCCCTCCTCGCACCACAAGATTGCTACTTGGCTTGGACTTCACATTTCCAGATCTTCAATTAAGAGACGAGAATGGCTGTGCAGATAGAAAATTTAGGTTCGTTAGACCGCAAAATGACTTTGGAATTCGCTCGTGCTGATTTGACAAAAGCACGCGAAGCTCGTTTGGCTAAAGTTGGTAAGACCATGAAAATGGCCGGCTTCCGTCCAGGTAAGGTGCCTAAGAATATTGTTGAAAAGCAATATGGCATGCAAGTGGATTTCGAACTCCAGTTTGATAAAGCTTCTGAACTCTTTTATGAGCAAAGTCAAAAAGAGGGCGTTAAGCTGGCCGGACAACCTCGTCTAGAACCAAAGAGCGAACTCGATGCTGACACGATTGTGTTTGATGCTTTCTTTGAAGTACTGCCTGAAGTCAAGGTCGGTGATTTCAGTAAAGCGGAAGTAACTAAGTACACCACTGAGATTGGTGACGCAGAAATAGATCGTGCACTTGACGTACTGCGTAAACAACAAGTGCATTACCACTCCCGAGGCGAAGCTGGCCCCCATGGTGATGGTGGTGCTAATACTGCCGCGCAAAACGGTGACCAAGTGATCATCGACTTTGTTGGCAAGATTGATGGCGTTGAGTTTACTGGCGGAAAAGCAGAAGACTTCGAATATGTCTTAGGTGAAGGGCGCATGCTTCCTGAGTTTGAAGCGGCAACCTTAGGATTACAGGTTGGCGAGAGTAAGTCATTTCCATTAAGCTTCCCAGCGGATTACCATGGCAAAGAGGTAGCCGGTAAAACTGCAGAGTTCACCATTACTGTGAAGTCTGTTAACTGGGCACACTTGCCTGTAGTAGATGATGCGTTTGCACTTTCCTTAGGTGTAACCGAAGGTGGCGTTGCGAAAATGCGCGAAGAAGTAAAACAAAATTTAGATCGCGAAGTAAAGCGTCGCATTACTTCCTTATTAAAAAGTGAAGTCATGGAGAAAGTGAATGAATTATGTGAACTCGATGTTCCTAAATCATTAGTTGCGTCTGAACAGGAACGCTTAGTTCAAGGTGCGCGTGAAGACCTCATTCAACGCGGCGTGCCAAACGCTAAGGATGCCCCAATCCCGCCAGAGATTTTTGCTGAGCAGGCACTCAAGCGGGTGCGCCTTGGTTTGATCTTAGGCGACTTGGTAAAGCAAAATAACCTGGCTGCTACGGCCGACCAAATCAAGACTGAAATTGACGAACAGGCAGCAACTTACGAAGATCCTAAAGAAGTAGTTCGTTGGTTCTACAGCAACCCAAGCCGCCTAAAAGACATTGAAAATCTGGTGTTAGAAGACAATGTGATTAAATATTTCACATCTTTAGCTAAAGTGAACGATAAGGCGATTAGCTTTGAAGAGTTAAGCAAGCTAAACTAAGTAGTCATTTATATAATAAAAAGGCCTCAATATGATCCAGAATCAATTTCAATCTGAAGATTTAGAACCGAAAGGATTGGGTTTGGTTCCGATGGTTATCGAGACCTCGGGTCGGGGTGAGCGTGCATACGACATTTATTCACGCCTCCTAAAAGAGCGCGTCGTGTTCTTAGTCGGCGAAGTGAATGATCAAACGGCCAATTTGGTAATAGCGCAGTTACTATTCTTGGAAAGCGAAAATCCAGATAAAGACATTTCTTTATATATCAACTCACCAGGTGGATCGGTATCTGCTGGTTTGGCGATATACGATACGATGCAATTTATCAAACCAAATGTCAGCACCTTGTGCATGGGCATGGCAGCCAGTATGGGTGCATTCTTATTATGTGCCGGCGAGAAAGAGAAACGCTACGCATTGCCAAACTCTCGCGTCATGATCCATCAGCCTTTGGGTGGCGCACGCGGACAGGCTTCAGATATTGAAATTCAAGCACGTGAGATTCTGTATTTACGTGAGCGTCTTAATAAGATCTTGGCTGATCGCACTGGCCAATCAATCGAAACGATTGCAAAAGATACCGATCGTGACAACTTCATGTCTGCTGAACAGGCGCGTGATTACGGTCTGATCGATAAAGTGATTGAAAAGCGCCCTTAAGCGCTAGACCTAACTACACTGATTGAGCGAATACTTTGAGCGATACAACGAGCACCAATTCAACTGATAAAGTTTTGTATTGCTCCTTTTGTGGCAAGAGCCAGCACGAAGTCAAAAAACTGATCGCCGGCCCTTCTGTATTCATCTGTGATGAGTGCATCGATCTTTGCACTGATATTATTCAAGAAGAGATTGCCAAACTTCCTAAAGATGAAGGTGATGGTTCTCTGCCAACCCCACACCAGATTCGTGAAAACCTTGATCAGTATGTGATTGGTCAAGAACACGCTAAGAAGACTTTGGCTGTAGCTGTTTACAACCATTACAAGCGTTTGCAATATCTCCCTAAGCCTAAAAAAGTGAAGTTAGATAAGGACGGCAAACCGGTTGAGGCGCTTGACAAAAAAGAACCCAAGCTTGCTGCTAAAGCAATTGTGGATGGAGTTGAGTTGGCAAAGAGCAATATTTTGCTGATCGGGCCAACTGGCTCCGGCAAAACATTGTTAGCCCAAACATTGGCTCGTATGCTCGATGTACCTTTTGTGATGGCTGATGCAACCACATTAACTGAAGCTGGCTACGTTGGTGAAGACGTAGAAAATATTATTCAAAAACTTTTACAAGCCTGCGATTACAACGTTGAAAAAGCGCAGCGCGGTATTGTGTACATTGATGAGATCGATAAGATTTCTCGTAAGTCAGATAACCCATCGATTACGCGGGATGTATCTGGTGAGGGCGTTCAACAAGCTTTGTTAAAGCTGGTTGAAGGTACGATGGCCTCCGTGCCACCACAAGGTGGACGGAAGCATCCAAACCAAGATTTTCTACAAGTCGATACCACTAATATTTTGTTTATCTGCGGTGGTGCCTTTGACGGTTTAGAAAAAGTGATTCAGCAACGTACCGCTAAAACGGGTATTGGCTTTAATGCTGTCGTTCCTGGCAAAGACGATCGCGGTGTCAGTGATTTGCTGGTTGAAGTTGAACCAGAAGATCTGATTAAATTTGGTTTGATTCCCGAATTGATTGGTCGCTTGCCTGTCGTGGCTACATTGGCTCAGCTTGATGAAGAGGCTTTAATTCAAATTCTTACTGAACCCAAAAATGCTCTGGTAAAGCAATATCAAGCCTTACTGACCATGGAGGGCTCCGAGCTTGAAGTCCGCCTTGAAGCGCTTTCGGCTATTGCTAAGAAGGCTATCGCCCGCAAAACCGGTGCACGTGGCCTGAGATCTATCCTGGAAGGCTCTTTGATGGATGTGATGTACGACTTGCCATCCTTAAAGAATGTTCAAAAGGTCGTGATTGACGAATCGAGCATTGCTGAGGGCGGGAAACCCTTATTAGTCTATAAACAAGATCTCGAACAATCCGATTTAAGCAAAAAAGCCTAAATTTTCAGTGTTTTTGCCATTTATTTGGCCTATTTGCCTCTTTTCTGCGCCTTTTCCCCTTGAATTTCAGTAAGTGCTACCCATATAGGTAGTATGCTATTCAAAATATCGTCTGTATTTAGTGGCTATTAAATCTTATAACACTAGAAGTAGACCCTTGAGAATTGATTACTTTGGAGGAATTGCCTAATGCCTGGCCACTTATTACTACCCTCTGAACCGATTCAACTACCGTTACTGCCTTTGCGGGACGTAGTTGTCTTCCCCCATATGGTGATCCCCCTGTTTGTGGGTCGCCCAAAGTCCATTAAAGCACTAGAGGCCGCGATGGAAACGGGTAAAAACGTCCTTTTAGTAGCGCAAAAGACTGCTGCTAAGGATGAGCCTGTTATTGAGGATCTCTATGAGGTCGGTTGCATTGCCAATATTCTGCAAATGCTTAAATTACCTGATGGCACCGTGAAGGTGCTCGTTGAGGGAGTGCAACGTGCTGAAGTGAGCCAAATTGAAGATAGCCTTGGTTACTTCAATTGCGAAGCTACGCCAACGGCTTTAAATGCCATTGATGCCCATGAAACTGAAGCCTTGCGCCGCGCCATCATGGCTCAGTTTGATCAATACGTAAAACTGAATAAAAAAGTTCCGCAAGAAATTTTGTCATCGCTTGGTGGCATTGATGACCCAAGCCGTCTTGCCGACACGATTTGCGCACATTTACCAGTCAAACTGGAGCAGAAGCAACGCTTACTGGAGATGACTGATGTTGTTCAGCGTCTCGAAAGCCTCTTGGCTGATCTTGAAAGTGAGATCGATATTCTGCAAGTGGAAAAGCGCATTCGTGGACGCGTGAAGCGCCAAATGGAAAAGAGTCAGCGCGAGTACTACTTGAATGAGCAAGTCAAAGCGATTCAGAAAGAATTAGGCGAGGGTGAAGAGGGTGCTGATCTCGAAGAGCTCGAGAAGCGCATTAAAGCGGCTCGTATGCCTAAAGAGGCTTTGAAAAAAGCAGAATCAGAATTGAAGAAGCTCAAGTTGATGTCGCCTATGTCTGCTGAAGCTACCGTGATTCGTAACTTCATTGATACCCTGGTCAATCTTCCTTGGAAGAAAAAAACCAAGATCAATAATGATCTGACTAATGCTGAAAAAGTATTGGATGAAGACCACTATGGTTTAGACAAAGTCAAAGAACGCATTCTGGAATATCTCGCAGTCCAACAACGCGTTGATCGTGTCAAAGCGCCGATTCTTTGTTTAGTTGGCCCTCCTGGTGTTGGTAAAACATCTCTAGGTCAATCGATTGCTCGTGCAACCAATCGAAAGTTCGTGCGTATGGCATTGGGTGGTGTGCGTGATGAGTCTGAGATTCGTGGTCACCGTCGTACCTATATTGGTTCTATGCCGGGCAAGATCTTGACTAGCTTAACCAAGGTAGGCGTGCGCAATCCGTTATTCCTCTTGGATGAAGTAGACAAGATGGGCATGGATTTCCGTGGTGATCCTGCTAGCGCCTTATTGGAAGTTTTGGATCCCGAACAGAATCATACGTTCCAAGATCATTATGTCGAGGTTGATTTTGATCTCTCAGATGTGATGTTCGTTGCCACCTCTAATTCATTAAATATTCCCGGCCCATTGCTTGATCGTTTAGAAATCATTCGTTTGGCTGGCTATACCGAGGATGAAAAGACGAGCATTGCTGTCAATTATTTAATTCCAAAGCAAATCAAGAACAATGGTTTAAAAAAGGATGAATTAAAGATTGAAGAGAGTGCTGTACGCAATATGATTCGCTACTACACCCGTGAAGCTGGTGTGCGTTCCCTTGAAAGAGAAATTAGCAAGATCTGCCGTAAAGTAGTTAAGCTTTTGCTCTTGAAAAAAGAAGCTGCGCCAATTGTTGTCAATGCAGATAATTTAGAGAAGTTCTTATCTGTCCGCATGTATGACTTCGGTTTGGCTGGTAAAGAGAATCAAGTTGGTCAAGTGACTGGTTTGGCATGGACAGAAGTGGGCGGCGATCTTCTGACAATTGAGGCTGCGACAATGCCCGGTAAAGGTGTTATTACTCGTACTGGCTCGATTGGCGATGTCATGAAGGAGTCAGTCGAGGCTGCACGTACTGTGGTTCGCTCTAGAGCAAAACGTCTGGGTATCACAGATGAGGCATTTGAGAAGAAAGATATCCATATTCACTTCCCCGATGGCGCAACTCCTAAAGATGGCCCTTCAGCTGGTATCGCAATCACTACAGCGTTGGTATCCGTATTTACAGGAATTCCCATTCGATCTGATGTGGCCATGACTGGTGAAATTACTTTGCGTGGTGAAGTGCTTCCGATTGGCGGTTTGAAAGAGAAACTATTGGCTGCTCATCGTGGTGGTATTAAGTTGGCCTTGATCCCTGAAGAAAACGTCAAAGATCTGATTGATATTCCAGACAACGTTAAGAATGCGATCGAGATTGTGCCGGTTCGCTGGATTGATAAGGTTCTTGAGCTCGCTTTAGAGCGCATGCCAGAAGCACTGCCTGATCCTACTCCTGAAGAGCTGGCTAAGAAAGTTACTGAGGCAAGTAAAGCCAGTGAAAGTGTCTCTTCCGGAGATATTCTCAAGCACTAAACTAAGTTAGGCAGAAGCCCAGGTATCATCAAAGCCACCCAGCACTTGAGGGCGGTTTTGATGTGTTTCATGCGAAAACCCACGCTTAGGTTACAATCTCACCAGTAATATTTTGGGGCGCTTAGCTCAGTTGGTAGAGCGTCTGCCTTACACGCAGAATGTCGGGAGTTCGAGCCTCTCAGCGCCCACCAAATATTCACCATCTATAGCCTTTTCTCGGCTTTCTGATTTATATCTCCTGTGCCTAGTAAAATCTTACTATCCCTGCTTATTTCTAATCTTTACTAGCGATCTAATTCATGTTTGATACCGTCCGTAAGCATCAAAAATTACTTCAGCTAGTGCTGATGTTGTTCATTGTTCCGTCATTCGTCTTTTTTGGTATTTCGAGCTATTCCAGCTTCATGGACAAAGAGACGGATTTGGTCAAAGTCAACGGCAAACCGATTACTGCGCAAGAAGTCGATAACGCTGCTAAGCGACAGGCTGAACGTGTTGGCGGTAATTTGCAAATTGCCCAAAGCTTGCCATTTAAACAGGCCATCTTGAATGAATTGCTGCAACAACGCATCCTCGGTTTTGCTGTAGTTGATCTTCGTCTGCAAGTTGGTAAAGAGGCTTTGATTAAGAGTCTGCAAGGTATTCCTCAAATTCGTGCCCTCTATCGTCAAGATGGCAGTTTTGATGACGTTCGCTTCATGCAACTACTGGCTAGCAATGGTTTAAATGAAGAGCAGTTTTACGCAAGTCAGGCTTTTGATTTGAAGATTGGGCAATTAGTTAACTCTGTTGCTCGGACTGAGATCGGCACACCGAAACTATCTGAAATTGTTTCTACGCTCTACGAAACAGAGCGTCAAGTTCAAACCTTGTCGTTCACTGCTAAAGACTATTTGAGTAAAGTGAATCCCAGTCAAGATGAACTACAGGCTTTCTATAACGCGAATGCCAAGTTATTTGAAAGCCCTGAGTTTATTGACGTGGAATATATCGTTCTGAAGGCTGATCCCAAAGAAGATGCCAAAGCATTTAGTGAAAAGGCTGACCAATTTGCTAATATGACTTATGACCAATCTGATAGCCTGAAACCTGCTGCTGATAAATTGAAATTATCGATTCAGACGCAAAAGGGATTGACCCGCTCTGGCCTCACTGGTGTTTCTAGAGAACATCCACTAGCAAATGCAAAAGTGGTCCAGTCATTGTTTGGTGATGAGGCATTGAAGAACAAACGCAATACTGAAGCGGTACAAACTACCCCTGGTGTTTTTGTTTCTGCTCGGGTAGTCACATTTCATCCTGCACAAATTTTGCCTTATCAAGATGTTGCCGCTGAAGTGAAGCGTCAGGTTAGTCAGCGTGCTGCAGAAAAATTAGCGGTGGCTGCTGCCGCAGAAAAATTCGGCACTTTACAAAAAGACCCAAAGAATTCCAGTGGCTTTGCCAGCCCATTTTGGGTTTCACGTAATAACCCCGCTAATCTAGTTGGACCGGCATTAGATGAGGTCATGTCTATTCATCCTGATCAATTTCCCAAAGTGGTTTCTGTCAGCGTTCCGGGTGTTGGCGCAACCTTATATCGGGTAGATCAGGCGCGACAGCCTACAGGCGTAGATGCCAAGATTCACAAAGCTCAAGCACAGCAAATCCAGGCTTTAGCATCTCAATCTGAGTTTGCTGGTTTTATGGCTTACTGGCGTAATGCGGCTGTTGTAAAAGTGATCAACCCATTGAAGCCGCCATCAACTGGCGCTGGTAGTTAGTTCTGATCACTAGTTCCGAAAGTAGATCCAGAACGTTGGACTGGTCTTTACTGTGATGGTTGGAGAAGTTTTTGATATGGGGCCATAGCGCCCCATACGTTTTTAAAGAGGATGGCTTGTGCCGCAACATTGGGGTGAATGTTATCCGCTTGAAATAGTTCTTTATTGGCTGCAACGCCATTTAAAAAGAAGGGTAATAATTCAACCCCTTCTTGGGCTGCGAGTGTTGAATAGAGTTCTTTGAATTGTTTGGTGTACTGTTGCCCATAATTGGGCGGTATTTGCATCCCTAATAGTAAAACCTTTGCCCCAGTTTTTTTGCTCAATACAATCATTCTTCGAAGGTTATTTTGTGTTTGCTCAATTGATAGTCCGCGTAATGCGTCGTTTGCGCCGAGCTCTAACAAAACCATTCCTGGTTTTTTAGACTCTAGGAGTGCTGGTAGGCGAGCGAGACCCCCCGAAGTAGTTTCTCCGCTAATGCTGGCATTAAAAATTGTCCAAGGACTAGATTGTTTTTGTAATTGCCCTTCAAGAAGCTTGACCCAGCCTGACCCTTTGGGTAAGCCATATTCAGCTGAAAGGCTATCACCCATGACCAAGATCACAGGATTGGCGTGAATCGCTGTGGCAATGGGGATTAACAGGCAAAATAAGCCTATTGATAGCAATTGCTGTTTTTTGCAGGTCCACCAACTTTGAATCATTTATGAGCATTCCAACAAAAGTATTGAGCGCAAATCATCTCGGAAAACAAGTGTCATCTAGCGATGGCTCATTGACCATTTTGCACGACATTTGTTTTGATATTACACAGGGAGAAAGTGTCGCCATTACTGGAGCCTCAGGATCCGGTAAAAGTACCTTGTTAGGCTTGCTGGCTGGACTGGATCTGCCAAGCTCTGGAAACGTTTACCTGATGGGTCAAGACCTCAATACTCTAGACGAAGATGGACGGGCAAAGCTACGCGCTTCCCATGTGAGCTTTGTATTTCAGTCCTTTCAGTTGTTATCTCATTTAACTGCCTTAGAAAATGTCTTATTACCAGCACAGATGAGCGGTCTCAAGGATGCTAAGGCTGAAGCGGTGGCTTGGCTTGAAAAGGTGGGTTTACAAGAACGTCTCAATCATTTCCCTAAAACCTTATCTGGCGGTGAGCAGCAACGGGTAGCCCTTGCTAGAGCCTTTATTGTCCAGCCTGACATTCTTTTCGCTGATGAGCCGACTGGCAGCCTAGATGAGGCCAGCGGAGAGAGGGTGATTCAGTTACTCTTTGAGCTCAATCAAGCCAGTCAATCTACCCTCATATTGGTCACCCATGATCCCGCCTTGGCCAATCGGTGCCAGCGCCAGCTACACCTTCAAGGTGGTCGCCTAGTGTAGGCAAAACCTTATAATCTAGGGATGTCTTGTTTCCATTTTTTGCCTGGCGCTGATGCGCTTTCCCCGTTTCGTCAACAACGACTTTTAGCCTCATTAGCAGCCCAAGGAATTGAGCTGGAGTCTATTGAAGCCCAGTTTCTTCACTTCATTTGGTCTGAAGCACAACTGAACAGTCAAAATCAAGGAGCCCTTGCAAGTTTATTGACCTATGGCCAACCCTTTATTTCGAAAATCGGTGAAGGCAAATCTTGGTTTGGTTTAGCCAATAGCGGGCCCAGAGGTGAGCACAGCGCAATTGTGATTCCCCGTTTAGGCACGGTTTCTCCTTGGGCAAGTAAGGCAACGGATATTGCACAGCAATGCGGCTTGCCTATATTACGAATCGAACGTGGAGTTCAATTTTCCTGGAAGAGTAAAAAAGGATTAAATCCAAAACAGTTGCAATCTGTTTTGACTGCAGTGCACGATCGCATGACAGAAGCAGTGATTGACGCGGTTGAGGTTGCAAATGATCTTTATCAAACTTTGGATGATCGTCCATTAAGCCGCATTTCAGTTCTGACCGAGGGTCGTTCGGCTCTAGATAAAGCCAATCAAGAATTGGGCTTAGCCTTATCTGATGATGAAGTTGCCTATTTAACAGAGAACTTTGTACGCCTTGAGCGTAATCCTAGCGATGTAGAGCTCATCATGTTTGCGCAAGCCAATAGTGAGCATTGCCGTCATAAGATCTTCAATTCCACTTGGACAATTGATGGTGATGATCAAGAGCGGTCTTTGTTTGCCATGATCCGCAATACACATCAACTCCAACCAGAAGGGACGATTGTTGCCTATTCTGATAATTCAGCAGTCATGGCAGGTTGTGAATCTGAAACTTGGAGTCCTCAAGGTGCTGATCATCGCTACGAAAAAGATACGCGCTTAGTTCATACCTTGATGAAGGTAGAAACTCACAATCATCCAACAGCAATAGCGCCTTTCCCTGGCGCCTCTACTGGTGCTGGCGGGGAGATTCGGGATGAGGGTGCCACAGGTGTAGGCGGGCGTCCTAAGGCAGGATTAACTGGCTTCTCAGTGTCAAACCTCAATATTCCTGGAACTGATCTTCCTTGGGAGAGCGAACAATACGGCAAGCCTGAACGGATTGCCACACCTTTGCAAATTATGATTGATGGCCCACTGGGCGGTGCTGCATTCAATAATGAATTTGGTCGTCCAATTTTGGGTGGCTACTTCCGGGTATTTGAGCAAACCTTAGACGGTACGCGTCGCGGCTATCATAAGCCCATCATGATTGCAGGTGGTATTGGCAGTATTGAAGTCATACATACTGCAAAAAAAGCAATTCAATCTGGACATTTGTTAATTCAATTGGGTGGTCCTGGCATGCGGATTGGGATGGGTGGCGCAACTGGTAGCTCAGTAGCTACTGGCACCAATACAGCAGATTTAGATTTTGATTCAGTACAGCGCGGTAATCCAGAAATGGAGCGACGTGCACAAGAAGTGATTAACGCCTGCCGAGCATTGGGTGAGAAGAACCCGATTGTGTCTATTCATGACGTTGGCGCAGGCGGCCTATCTAATGCCTTTCCTGAGTTGGCTGATGGTGCGGGTTTAGGCGCCACCTTTAAGCTGCGCAGCGTTCCGCTTGAAGAGAGCGGTATGAGCCCTGCTGAGATTTGGTGTAATGAGTCTCAAGAGCGTTATGTACTGGCGATTGAGGCCAAAGACCTCGATTTATTTAAATCTTTTTGCGAGCGTGAACGCTGCCCATTTGCCGTAGTTGGCGAAGCAACTACCGAGCGTCAATTGCAATTAGTCGATTCGAAACATCCGTCAGGTACAGATGCTGCACTACCGATCGACATGCCGATGGAAGTTTTACTGGGTAAGCCTCCCCGTATGCATCGTGATGTGAAACGTATTCACCAAGAATTTACAGAACTTGATGTTACTGATAAAGATCTAGCGCAATGCATTGCTTGGGTGCTACAGCAACCTACAGTTGCAAGTAAATCGTTCTTAATCACTATTGGCGATAGAACTGTTGGTGGTTTAAATGCTCGCGATCAATTTGTAGGTCCATGGCAAGTACCTGTTGCAGACTGTGCTGTCACTTTGATGGACTACAAAGGCTTCCGTGGCGAAGTGATGTCTATGGGTGAAAGAACCCCATTGGCAGTTATTGATGCCTCAGCGGCAGCCCGTATGGCAGTTGGTGAGGCGTTGACTAATTTATTGGCAGCAGATATTCGTCGTCTTGAAGATGTCAAACTATCTGCTAACTGGATGGCTGCTTGCGGTGCTCCAGGCGAAGACGCGAAGTTATATGACTCTGTTAAAGCCGTTGGTATGGAATTGTGTCCCGCCTTGGGTATCTCTATTCCGGTAGGAAAAGATTCATTATCTATGGCAACCGAATGGCGTGATGGTAGCGAGGCCAAGAAAGTGGTCGCCCCTGTTTCTCTCATTATTTCTGCGTTTGCTGCTGTTCAAGACGTTCGCAAAACAGCAACACCATTATTGCAATTAAAAAATCAAGATGGATCAGTATTAGAAACTGAGTTAATTCTGATTGACCTGGGTCGCGGTCAGAATCGTATGGCTGGCAGTATCTTGGCACAAGTACTCAATCAATCTGGTAAGTCAGCGCCCGATCTAGACTATCCAGAAGATCTTAAGTCATTGGCTAAAGCAATAATTGAGTTGCGCAAAGAAAATAAATTGCTTGCCTATCACGATCGTTCTGATGGTGGCTTGCTGGCTTGTGTAGCCGAGATGGCATTTGCATCGCATACGGGTGTTTCTATCAATGTCGATATGATTGCAGTCGATGTAGGCCAAGAGCCAGATTACGGTGATGCAAAAAACTGGTCGCAGCAAGTATCTGGTCGTCGACATGAACAAACCATTCGCGCTCTATTTAATGAAGAGCTCGGCGCTGTTATTCAAATTCGTAGGGAAAATCGCGATGAAGTCTTTGCAATTTTGCGTCAATTAGGTCTGAGTGCTTATAGCCATGTGATTGGCAAACCTAATACCAATGGGCGGATTGAGATTTGGCGCGATGCTAAGAATATCTTTGCAGAACCGCGTGAAGTATTGCAAAAGATGTGGAGCAATACGAGCCATCAAATAGCCCGTTTACGCGATAACCCAGCCTGTGCGGACTCTGAATTTGCGCTCTTAGATAACTTATCTGATCCTGGCATGTCGCCAAAGCTTACGTTTGATGCTGCAGAGGATATTGCCGCGCCATTCATCGCAAAAAATGCGAGACCAAAAGTGGCGATTTTGCGTGAGCAAGGCGTTAACTCCCATGTAGAAATGGCTTATGCCGTCAATTGGGCTGGATTTGATAGTTACGACGTTCATATGTCAGACCTACTCAGTGGTAAGGCGAAGCTGGATGATTTCCGTGGTCTTATCGCGTGCGGGGGATTTAGTTACGGTGATGTTTTAGGTGCCGGTGAAGGTTGGGCAAAAACCATTTTATTTAATCAAAAACTACGAGATCAATTCTCCAGCTTCTTTAATCGCCAAGATAGTTTTGCCTTAGGCGTTTGCAATGGCTGCCAAATGATGAGCAATCTGGCAGGGATTATTCCTGGTGCTGAGGCTTGGCCGAAGTTCACCCGTAACCAGTCTGAGCAATATGAAGCCCGTTTAGTCATGGCAGAAGTGCTCGCATCGCCTTCCATCTTTACTCAAGGCATGGAAGGTAGCCAACTCCCAATTGCAATTGCACACGGCGAAGGATTTGCCAATTTCAGTCAACAGGGAAGCTTAGATCAGATTACCCAGCAGGGCTTAGCAGCATTACGCTTTGTTGATCACCAAGGCAATCCAACCGAGATCTATCCAATGAATCCCAATGGATCACCTGGGGGCTTAACTGGAGTCACTACTGCTGATGGTCGCTTTACAGTGATGATGCCTCATCCCGAGCGGGTATTCAGAGCAGTACAAATGAGTTGGTGCCCACCAGAGTGGTTGGATACGCCAGATGGCGCTAGCCCTTGGTTGCGTTTGTTCCGCAATGCACGTCGCTGGGCTAATTAAACCCCACTAGATGATGTTGATGGAGCCAGTGACCTTTTCAGAAAGTGGGGGAGTACGCTATCTGCATTTTGGAACTGAACTCATTCAAGGGGCAATGCGTATTCGAGATCCTGATGAAATCTATCTTGAATATAACCAGCAAATGATGGCATGGTTACTATTTTTAGAGACCACACCTGGTATGAAGGTGGCGCAATTAGGTTTGGGTACGGGTGCATTGGCAAAGTTTCAACATCGTCACTGTCCGGCAGTAAAAACAACGGTAGTTGAGCTCAATCCTGCAGTCATAGTAGCTGCTCGATCTATGTTTTTTATGGCGAATGATGATCGTAGGCTGGAGACTTTGCAGGCTGATGCTAAGACGTTTGTTCAATTGAGCCAATATAAGAATCAATTTGACGCAGTTCAGGTTGATCTGTATGACGCTATATGTGATGGGCCTGCCGCAAGCTCATTGGAGTTTTATCAAGGTTGCTTTGACATTCTGAATAGTCCTGGCGTAATGACGGTGAACCTATTCTCACGTCATCAAAGTTTTGATATCAATCTTCAGAATATCTGTGAGGCTTTTGATAACCGTGTTTTATTGTTTCCAGAATCGCATGATTGCAATGTTGTCGCAATCGCATTCAAAGGTCCTCAGTTAGAAGCCGAATGGCAGGATGTTTCAAAACGTGCAAAGCTCATTATGGAAAAGACGGGCTTACCCACCAATAAGTGGGTAACTGGTATCAGTCGCGAAAATGCACGCCAAGAAAATAAACTCTCGATTTAGTCGTTCGGGATCTAAAAGAAAAAGGCGATCACTTGATCGCCTTTTCTATTTCCCAACTTCTTGCTAGCTTGGGATGTTGAGTATTACACCGCTACAGTATCAGCAACGTCGCTAAATGACTTAATCTTATCAAAGCTCATATATTTATAAACATCGCCAGCCTTAGCATCAAGCGCTTTTACTTGTTCCAAGTATTCAGCAGGAGTGGGTAAGCGACCCAAGAGGGCTGCTACAGATGCTAATTCGGCAGAAGCCAAATACACACGGGTATCAATACCTAAGCGATTAGGGAAGTTGCGGGTAGAAGTCGATACCGCTGTAGAACCCTTACGAATCTGAGCTTGGTTACCCATACATAATGAACAACCTGGGCTCTCCATACGTGCACCCGCTGCACCTAACATGCCGTAGTAGCCTTCTTCCATCAAGATCATCGCATCCATCTTGGTAGGAGGTGCTACCCATAAACGGGTTGGCATATCTTTCTTGCCTTGTAATACCTGTCCAGCAGCGCGGAAGTGGCCAATGTTAGTCATGCATGAGCCAATGAAGACTTCATCAATCTTATCGCCAGCAACTTCAGACAATATTTTCACATCATCTGGGTCGTTAGGGCAGGCAAGGATAGGCTCTTTGATTTCATCGATATTGATTTCGATGATCTCGGCATAGTCTGCATTCGCATCAGCTTTGAGTAATTGTGGATTTGCAATCCAAGCTTCCATGGCTTTAATACGACGTCCAAGAGTACGCTTGTCTTCATAACCATTGGCAATCATCCACTTCATCAAAGTGATGTTGGACTGCATATACTCAATGATAGGTTCTTTATTTAGATGAACAGTACAGCCACCAGCAGAGCGTTCAGCAGAAGCATCAGACAATTCAAAGGCTTGCTCAACTTTCAGATCAGGTAAGCCTTCGATTTCTAAGATGCGACCAGAGAAAATATTCTTCTTACCTTGCTTCTCAACTGTCAGCAAACCCTTTTTGATTGCGTACAAAGGGATTGCATTTACTAAGTCACGCAAGGTGATACCAGGTTGCATCTTACCTTTGAAACGCACCAATACAGACTCAGGCATATCTAATGGCATGACGCCAGTAGCAGCTGCAAAGGCAACTAAACCTGATCCAGCAGGAAAGGAAATGCCAATTGGGAAACGGGTGTGGCTATCGCCACCGGTACCGCAGGTATCGGGAAGAAGCAAACGGTTTAACCAACTGTGAATCACACCGTCACCTGGGCGTAATGCAACACCACCACGATTGGTCATGAATGGTGGTAATTCATGCTGAGTACGAATATCCACTGGCTTTGGATAAGCGGAGGTGTGACAAAAAGACTGCATGACCAAGTCAGAAGAGAAGCCCAAGCAAGCCAAGTCTTTTAATTCATCACGTGTCATCGGACCGGTGGTGTCTTGTGAGCCAACAGTGGTCATGCGTGGTTCGCAGTAGGTGCCGGGACGGACGCCTTGACCTTCTGGCAAGCCACAGGCACGACCCACCATCTTCTGGGCCAAGCTGAAACCTTTGTTGTTATCAGGCGGACTCACTGGGAGGCGGAATTCAGTGGAAGCTGGTAAACCCAATGCCGCGCGAGCTTTAGCCGTCAAGCCTCTACCTACGATCAAAGGAATACGTCCACCCGCACGGACTTCATCCAAAATCACTGGGGATTTGAGGGCGAAAGTAGTAATCTCTTGACCGTTCTTAAATACTTTGCCTTCGTAAGGGCGGAGTTCAATCTGATCACCCATATTCATTTGCGATACATCCAATTCGATTGGGAGTGCGCCAGAATCTTCCATGGTATTAAAGAAGATTGGAGCAATGTTGCCACCCAAACAAACGCCACCAAAGCGCTTGTTTGGTACGAATGGAATATCCTGACCAGTCCACCAAAGAACAGAGTTAGTTGCAGACTTACGTGATGAGCCAGTGCCCACCACATCACCAACATAAGCAATTTGATTGCCTTTTTTCTGGAGGGTGGCGATTTGCTTCATCGGGCCGCGAACACCAGATTCATCAGGCTCGATACCTGGACGTGGGTTCTTTAGCATGATCGTTGCATGCAAGGGGATATCTGGACGACTCCATGCATCAGGCGCAGGAGAGAGATCGTCAGTATTGGTCTCACCAGTGACTTTGAATACTGTGAGCTTCAGGCTTTCTGGAACAGCAGGGCGACTCGTAAACCACTCTGCATCAGCCCAGCTTTTCATTACTGCTTTAGCGTTAGCGTTACCTTTTTCAGCTAGCTCATGCACGTCATTGAAATAATCAAACATCAAAAGTGTTTTCTTGAGGGCTTGGGCGGCAGCTGTACCGCATTCGGCATCCGTCAACAGCTCAACCAATGGTTTGATGTTGTAGCCACCAAGCATGGTACCCAATAATTCAGTTGCTTTGACACGCGAAATCAAAGGAGATTTTTCTGTTCCTTTAGCAACGGTATCTAAAAATTCTGCTTTGACCTTGGCGGCATCATCAACCCCTGCTGGAACGCGATTGGTAATAAGCTCTAATAGTTCAGCTTCCTTACCCGCAGGAGGACTTTTGAGTAACTTTACTAATTCAGCAGTTTGATCCTTGGTCAGGGGAAGAGCTGGAATCCCAAGAGCTGCTCTTTCAGCAACTTGTGCGTTATAGGCTTCTAACATTGTGTTTCCTATGAGGTAAAAGTAATCAATAGAAAGGCCAAATGGGCATTTTCACCCGAATCTTTCAATTATAGTGACTAATTCAAGTCTTATATAAGAGTTTAAACCCTATTGATCATCAAAACCGACCGTTTTGACCAAAACTAGATCACTTGCTCTTCTTTCAGAGCCCAAACTAGAGCAAACACCCAACCAATGAGTGACCATCCTAAAAAGAGGTTTAAGGCAAATATGGCCCCTGTGTTGGCCCGTTTCTTATTAAAAGCGATGGCAAAAGGCAAAAAGTAAAAAAGGGATAGCAGGGTCATTAGGACCGAAAATAGAAGACGCATGGCGCTTATCTTTCACGAATCCAAGTCTGGGTTCTGCCCAGCAAGGGAATTCCAATGTATGCGCGCAGATCTAATTTATCCCCTTGCTCCTTAAGCTTCATCTCAGCGCGGTAAATTTCACCATCGTCTGGGTCCAATATATGACCGCCAGAATAGGAATCCCCCGTCTTTTTTAGGCCAGATAGAATTTCCATCCCAATGACTGCCTTGCCTTTACGGTAATCAGTGCATTTTTCGCAGGTAGGGAGCGCACTTGGATCTAGTAATTTGGTAACCACCCCTGAAAATAGGCCATTCCTCTCGGTGATGAGGACAATAGCTGCCGGCTGATTGGTGTCATCGTCAAAAGTCTTCCAATACCCCGAAATCGAGTCTGTTGTCTGAGATGAGATGACATTGACACCCAGGGTCAAAATACTCGCGGCAAAGAGGAAAAATAGAGGTTTTTTCATAGATTTTTTCAATATAACCTTCTTTAGATTTCTGTAAAAGAGGGTTGCTATCGTTATAATTACTTTTTCCAACAGAGCTTAAGCGATGACTAAATACGTTTTTGTCACTGGTGGTGTGGTTTCTTCTCTAGGGAAAGGAATCGCAGCTGCCTCGCTTGCCGCGATTCTTGAATCCCGCGGCCTGAAAGTCACCCTCCTAAAATTAGACCCTTATATCAACGTTGATCCTGGCACGATGAGTCCTCTCCAGCACGGCGAGGTTTTCGTGACTGAAGATGGCGCAGAGACTGATTTGGATTTGGGTCACTATGAGCGTTTCGTGTCGGCAAAGATGCGTAAAAGCAATAACTTCACTACTGGTCAGATTTATGAGTCAGTGATCAGTAAAGAGCGTCGCGGCGAATACCTTGGCAAAACAGTTCAGGTTATTCCGCACATTACAAATGAAATCCAAGCTTTTGTAGAGCGTGGCGCTAAAGCAAGTCATGATGGCAAAGCGGATATTGCAATTTGTGAAATTGGCGGTACTGTGGGTGATATTGAATCACTTCCTTTTTTAGAGGCTGCGCGGCAGATGAGCCTGCGTATGCCCACTCATAGTTGCGCATTTGTGCATTTAACTTTGGTGCCCTACATTAGCAGTGCGGGTGAGTTAAAAACCAAGCCCACTCAACACTCGGTTCAAAAATTACGTGAGATAGGCATCATGCCAACGGTATTACTTTGCCGTGCTGATCGACCCATTCCAGATGATGAGCGTGCCAAGATTTCTTTATTTTCGAATGTGCGCGAAGAAGCAGTGATCTCGGTATGGGATGTCGACACGATCTATAAGATTCCAGAAATGCTTCATGCCCAAGGTATGGATGATTTGATTTGTCGTGAATTACAAATTGATGCAAAACCAGCCAATCTGGCTGTGTGGGCTAAATTGGTTTATGAGTTGGCCAATCCCAAGCATGAAGTGACTATCGGCATGGTTGGTAAATATGTAGAGCTAACTGAATCCTATAAATCTCTCATCGAGGCTTTACGCCATGCAGGTATTCATACGCATACTCGCGTGAACATCAATTACATCGACTCCGAAGTAATTGAAAAAGATGGGGTTGACTGCCTTAAAAAGCTTGATGCAATTTTGGTTCCAGGTGGCTTTGGTAAGCGTGGTACAGAAGGAAAAATCGCTGCAATCCGTTATGCCCGAGAAAACCATGTCCCTTATTTAGGTATTTGCTTAGGTATGCAATTGGCCGTGATTGAGTTTGCGCGTCACGTGGCAAACATTACGAAAGCCAATAGTACTGAATTTGATCCTGATACGGATAGCCCTGTTGTTGCTCTCATTACTGAGTGGCTAGATAGAGAAGGGCGTGTTGAGAAGCGCACCAACGATTCTGATCTTGGTGGTTCCATGCGTCTTGGTTCACAACGATGTCCAGTAAAGGCGGATACCTTAGCGCATCGCATCTATGGTGCGGAGGTCAATGAACGTCATCGCCACCGCTATGAAGTAAACAATCTCTATGTACCAAAACTTGAGCAGTCGGGTTTGATTATTTCTGCGCGTACTCCAAACGAGTCTCTGCCAGAAATGATGGAGCTTCCAGAATCCATGCATCCCTGGTTCTTTGGCGTGCAATTTCACCCAGAATTCACCTCGACGCCACGAGATGGTCACCCATTGTTCTCAGCGTTTATCAATGCCGCGCTTGCGCATCAAGATGCTGCATTAAAACAAGTTGCCTAAGAGGAAACGATGAGCAAATTCAAGCTTTGTGGTTTCGACGTTGGTCTAGAGCATCGATTCTTTCTGATCGCAGGCCCGTGTGTCATTGAGTCTGAACAATCGGCTATCGATATTGCTGGTCAATTAAAAGAAATTACTGCTACTTTAAAGATCCCATTTATTTACAAGTCTTCCTTCGATAAAGCCAATCGCTCGTCAGGAACTTCATTCCGTGGCCTAGGTATGGAAAAGGGTCTTGAGATATTGGCGAAGGTAAAAAAGGAAGTTGGCGTTCCGGTACTAACGGATGTGCACGATACTACTGAGATTGCAGCGGTAGCTCAAGTGGTCGATGTTTTGCAAACACCAGCATTCCTGTGTAGACAGACTGACTTTATTCGCGCTTGCGCCCAAAGTGGTAAGCCAGTGAATTTCAAAAAAGGGCAATTTCTTTCTCCCCATGAGATGCTCAATGTCATTGAAAAAGCCAGAGCAGCAGCAGCAGAGAGTAATCTGCCGGACCAATTCATGGTCTGTGAACGCGGCGCTTCTTTTGGTTATAACAATCTAGTTTCCGATATGCGTAGCCTTGCCATCCTGCGCGAGTCCCATGCGCCGGTGGTATTTGATGCGACTCATTCGGTGCAGTTACCAGGTGGCCAAGGAAATTCTAGTGGTGGTCAGCGTGAATTTGTTCCCGTGTTGGCACGTGCCGCCATAGCCGTTGGCATTAGCGGTCTCTTCATGGAAACCCATCCAGATCCTGCAAAGGCATTATCTGATGGGCCTAACGCTGTGCCACTGAATCGTATGAAAGAATTATTAGAGTCACTAGTGGCAATCGATACAGTGGTTAAATCTAGCGGTTCTTTTTTAGAGAACAGTTTTCAGTAATTAAGTAATTTTTAATACACCCCATTTCAAATTGTTTTAAGGAGAAGGTGCATGAGCGCCATTGTTGACATCATAGGTAGAGAAGTTCTGGATTCACGCGGTAACCCAACAGTAGAGTGCGATGTATTACTCGAGTCTGGAGTAATGGGTCGTGCAGCAGTTCCATCTGGAGCATCCACGGGTTCACGTGAAGCTATTGAACTACGTGATGGCGATATGTCACGTTACTTGGGCAAAGGCGTTCTTAAAGCCGTTCAAAATATCAATGTTGAAATTGCTGAAACTATTCTTGGTTTAGATGCTAGCGAACAAGCCTTTTTAGATCACACCCTTATCGATTTGGATGGTACCCATAACAAAGCAAGGCTTGGCGCTAATGCAACGCTGGCTGTCTCTATGGCAGTAGCTAGAGCTGCTGCTGAAGAAGCAGGTTTACCTTTATATCGTTACTTTGGTGGCTCTGGCGGCATGCAATTACCCGTGCCGATGATGAACATTGTGAATGGTGGTGCACACGCCAATAACAGCTTAGACATCCAAGAATTTATGGTGATGCCGGTAGGCGCAGAAAACTTCCGTGATGCCTTACGCTGCGGCGCTGAAATTTTTCATGAGCTTAAAAAGATTATTGGCGCTCAAGGCATGCCGACAACAGTTGGCGATGAAGGGGGCTTTGCACCGAATTTTAAGAGCAATCAAGAGTGCTTGCAAACCATCATGAAGGCTATTGAGGGCGCCGGCTACCAAGCTGGTGAAGATGTTCTCTTGGCTTTGGATTGCGCCGCTAGTGAGTTTTATAAAGACGGTAAATACCATTTATCTGGTGAGGGCCTGCAACTAAGCTCAAGCGAGTTCTCAGACTACCTAGGCAATTTAGCGGACCAGTTCCCAATTGTCTCCATTGAAGATGGCATGCATGAGAGTGATTGGGATGGATGGGCTGATATTACTCAGAAGTTTGGCAAAAAAATTCAGTTAGTAGGCGATGATCTCTTCGTAACCAACACCCGCATCCTCAAAGAAGGTATTGAAAAGGGAATCGCTAATTCGATCTTGATCAAAATTAATCAAATTGGCACCTTGACTGAGACCTTCGCTGCTATTGAGATGGCTAAGCGCGCTAATTACACCGCTGTGATTTCTCATCGTTCAGGTGAGACCGAAGACAGCACGATCTCCGATATCGCCGTTGGTACTAATGCTGGTCAGATTAAGACGGGCTCTTTGTCACGCTCTGACCGGATTGCTAAGTACAACCAACTTTTACGCATTGAAGAAGATTTGGGTGATGTAGCAAGCTACCCTGGGAAGTCTGTGTTCTACAACTTGAAACGCTAAGCATTCAGTTTTTATGCGCATTGTTATCTACTCGATGCTGTTATTGCTGATTGCAATTCAGTACCCACTTTGGTTGGGAAAGGGTGGATGGTTAAAGGTTTACGAGATGGAAAAGCAAGTAGAGCTTCAAGAGGCTAAAAATAGCCTCTTGGCTTTGCGTAATGCAAAGCTTGCAGGCGATGTCAAAGATTTAAAAGATGGAACCCGTGCCATTGAGGAGCGCGCTCGGGTTGAGCATGGTCTTATTAAAGATGGTGAGTTTTTTGTGCAAATTCTGCCTGCTGATAAGTCTTCAGGTACTCAAGTTACCAAGCAATAAGATTTCAATGGCCGCTTGAGGGCGGTCTGGTGGCGTCACTCAACAAATCTGTTTTAAATACTTGCAGACAATCTACCGCATCAAAACGGTAAGGTTTTGCACAGAAGTCACAGATGGTTTCTACAGAGCCTTGTTCTGCCAAGATGCTTTGCACTTCCTCTTCACCCAACATTCTCAAGATATCAGCCACTTTTGTACGAGAACAACGGCACGCAAAGCGAATAGGGCGTGCAGGAAAGCTCCTGACACCATTCTCTGCAGACTCTTCAAGAAATAAGCGTCTCAAGATGGTTTCTGGGGGTAGAGTTAATAGTTCTTCATCAGTAATTGTTTCGCCTAAAGTTTGGATGCGTGACCAGCCTTCTGCAGCGACCTGAGGATCTAAGTGAATATGGCCCCCAGAGTTTGGAAGACGTTGTAATAAAAGTCCGCCAATATGACTTTCATTCGAGGCCAACCAAATACGGGTATCTAACTGTTCAGAATTTTGCATGTATAGCGCTATTGCTTCAGCTGCGCTAGCAACAGGCTTAAGCACCTCACCCTGATGCTCTTGAAGTGAGACTATGCCTTGATAAGGCGCTTGGCCAGGCTCACGGTCTGCAGGATCTAGAGTGATCACAAGCCTGCCTGAATTACCGGCATCTAGTAGCTCTCCTAAGCTTGCGCCTTCCGATATTTCGGAGGGATCAACTGATAGTTTGACAGTGGCACGCATTGAGAGGTCGGATTTACATTCGACCACGAGCAACTGAATAGGGCCCTTACTTTGAGCCTGGATGATGAGGGTGCCATCAAACTTTAAACTGGCACTCAGGAGTGTTGCAGCACCAACGAAGTCTCCTAGGATGCGACGTACCGCTGGAGGGTCGTTACGACGCTCCAAAACTGCCTGCCAGGCAGTCCCGATAGAGACAATTTCCCCGCGAACTGGGGCACCGTCACACATAAATACAAGCAATTCATTCATAGCTCAAAGTATCCATGTTTTTTGATTTGGGTGCCCATTTGGCCGACCTGAGATAATACTCACTATGCATATTCGTACACGATTCGCCCCCAGTCCCACGGGCTTCATTCATTTGGGAAATCTTCGCAGCGCACTCTATCCCTGGGCTTTTGCACGCCATAATCAAGGCGATTTCATTCTTCGCATTGAAGATACGGATGTTGAGCGTTCCACGCAAGAGGCCGTAGACGTCATCATTGAAGGTATGGCGTGGTTAGGCATGGATATCGACGAAGGTCCCATCTATCAAATGCAGCGTATTGATCGCTATCGTGAAGTGATCAAGCAAATGGTGGTATCTGGATTGGCATATCCCTGCTATATGAGTGAGGATGAACTCAACAAACTCCGTGACCAGCAGATGGCTAATAAAGAAAAGCCGCGTTATAACGGATTGTGGCGGCCTGAGCCAGGCAAAACTTTGCCGGCCATTCCGGAAGGTGTTCTACCGGTGATTCGTTTTAAAAACCCGCTTGGTGGATCTGTAATTTGGGATGATGCCGTCAAAGGTCAAATTGAAATTTCGAACGACGAGTTGGATGACCTAGTCATTGCGAGATCGGATGGTACTCCCACCTATAACTTCTGCGTAGTGGTGGATGACTTGGATATGAAGATTACTCACGTCATACGCGGTGATGATCATGTGAACAATACGCCACGCCAAATCAATATCATGAAAGCTCTCGGTGGGACTCCGCCCGTCTATGCCCATTTACCCACCGTCTTAAACGACTCTGGTGAAAAGATGAGCAAACGCAATGGCGCCATGAGTGTGCGGGATTATCAAAAAGCAGGGTATCTGCCGGACGCTATCTTGAACTACTTGGCGCGTTTGGGCTGGTCACATGGTGATGCAGAGGTATTTACTAAGGAGCAATTTGTCAATTGGTTTGATCTCGATAGTTTGGGTCGCTCACCGGCTCAACATAACCCTGAAAAGCTCCTTTGGCTTAACCATCAATATATTCAAAATACAGACCCAGCTAGCTTGGCACTAGCAACGAAGCCTTTTGCTCATGAATTAGGTATCGATACTGAAAGTGGTCCGAACTTCATTCAAGTGGTTGCTTTATTAAAGGATCGCGCCAATACCTTGATTGAGATTGCGAAAGGATCAAAGTTATTTTATCTACCAGCGCCGCAACTCAATGCGCAACAAATTGCAGAGAATATTCCTCAAGCTGTAGTTCCTGCATTAAAAGATTTGATTGAAGCTATTCAAAATGCAGAGCCAAGTAAAGAAGCTTATAGCGCTGCATTCAAACAAGTCCTAGCAAAGCACCAACTCAAAATGCCAGCCTTAGCAATGCCTGTTCGTTATGCATTATTTGCAACTACTCAGACTCCAGCCATTGATTCTGTATTAGTCGTATTGGGTAAAGAGGAGGCGGTAAATAGGCTCTCGAAGGTCGTCCTGTAGGCAATTTGCGTGCTTACGCAAAAATAGGCTAAAATCTTGGATTGTTTTGATTGTCTTGTGGTTTTATTGCGAGATTTCGGGGGTATAGCTCAGCTGGGAGAGCGCTTGCATGGCATGCAAGAGGTCAGCGGTTCGATCCCGCTTATCTCCACCAAAAATTCAAGACATTTGTAGTTTGTAGTAGTCCAGGTCCCCATCGTCTAGAGGCCTAGGACATCACCCTTTCACGGTGAGTACGGGGGTTCGAATCCCCCTGGGGACGCCAGATCTTTTTGGTAGTAGTTTTTTTTGATTCACTTGTAGCAATTTGGAGCGGTAGTTCAGTTGGTTAGAATATCTGCCTGTCACGCAGAGGGTCGCGGGTTCGAGTCCCGTCCGTTCCGCCAAATTCATTAAAAAAGCCCTTGTTGAAAGGGCTTTTTTATTTTTCCATAATTGTTTAGGGCATTACTGGCTAGTAGGAGAAGTGCCGAGATAATTGCCACCATCAGTAGGTCCTCCAGCATTACCAGGTTGAATGGAAGATTTGCTGCCTTCGGCATGACTAATGACTTGCTGATTATTCGAAGATAGGACGTTACTCCTCGCGACTGATGTACTAGCGCCACTACTTGTGCTAGCTGAGGTCTTACTCGAAGTAGGTGTGGTACCTGTAACACCATTGCTGCTCTTCGAAGCAGACAATGTTGATGTTGTTGGATTAGCTTTAGTTGATGCAGTAATCGCTGCAGCTTTAGAGGCCGCTGCAGTTGCTGCAGCTTTAGAAGCCGCTGCAGTTGCTGCAGCTTTAGAAGCCGCTGCAGTTGCTTGCTGCTGCGCTTGAGTTTGCGCTGCGTAAACAGGTATTGATAACGTAAGTAAGGTTGAGATTAATACAAAAGCTGGTAAAGATTTCTTGATGATCTTCATAGTGACCTCTAGTCGGACTTAATATAAATTGGGGTTTTCAAAGTTCCCACTTAATCTTTGCAACAGTATCAGAGTTTTTGCGTGAACAGTGCGGGCATCTATCAATTCGTATTCCACATCGCGAAATTTTAATAATCCCTGAAGGCCTGAGTTTTGTAATAATTTTGCTTGATTGTAGGCGCTTGTCGCAGTTTCAAGACGTTCCCGAGCAGACTGATATTGTAAGTAAGTTTGATTAATTTCAGTAACAATTTTTGATTTTGCAGCTCTTAAATTTACTTCTTGCTCTGTCACGCTATTTGAGGCCGAGATTACGTCAGAATTATTTAACATGCCATTACCCAGAGGAATAGAGAGTAAAAAGCTTAATGATTTTTGAGCTCCATAGCCAACTCCACTTGAAGTGTATGGGGGTGTTTCGGTGTAATAAATCCCCGGCAAGAAATCTGTATTTTTGCTAGCCCTCACAACTTCTAAATTAGCGTTAGCAGATTCAACAAAGGCTTTATTAGAAATGATCTCTACTCTGTTGTTTTGTGCCTGCTCAACGAGTTCCTCAACTTTAAATTTTTGTGGTGCTATGTTGAGCGTGCCTAAGGGAAGAGGCAACTGCTGATCTTGCGCTCCAAGTAACCCTAATAAACCATATGAGTAGTATTTCAAATCATTAGCAAGAACTTTTTGAGCTGCTTGGAACTCCGCTTTTTGAGCTGTTATATCTGAAGACTTTATGGTGCCTAGCTTATCAAGGGCAAATTGATAGGACTGCCATAGTAATTTTGTTCTTAGCGCATCGATATAGTTAAAAATTGCTTGAGTTTCAAGAGTCCTAGTTTCAACAACCGTCTCTGCTAACAGTCGGTTTGCTTCGGCTTGAGCATAAGCCTCACGGGCAGAACGCTTACCCCAACCCTCTACAGTAACTGTAGCCCCAAAAGTATTCGATGACGGATTGGTATAGCCAGTATAGGGCGCCTGAGTATAAATACTACCGCGTGCATAAGTTAGGATAGGACTTAAATTCGGCATTCCAGCTTGTTTGGCAGTGGATAACGCAGAATCTGTATTTAATTTCTTTACTTTTAAGGAAGCATTTTTTTCATTAAGTTCACTAAGGTAAGCACTTAATGGAATAGCTTGATAGTTCGTATCGGATGACTTGAAAGGAGGGAGTGTTTGTCCATAAGAGAAATGGGACAGAAGGCAGGTTGAAACAAAAATCCCACCAAATACCAATTTTATCTTAATAAGCTTAGCCTTCATGTCGATTTTTAATGATGAGATTGGGGGATTCAAGATCGTAATGATTAAGCGCTTCTTCCTTTTGGATAGATAGCCCAATAAATTTAATGACTTCGTTGGCTACGACTTCCCGTTCATTATCCACAGTAATCATATGGTATGAGTTACCCAACCAGATTACTCGACAGGTTTCAGAGGCAATTTTGCTTATTAAGAAGTCAGGATTTTTAGGTGAAGCAGTTTCATCATCAATAGCATGGATGATTAACACGTCTGATGTAATGTCTTCGAGATTTTTTTTCGTAGCTGCAACTAATTGCAAGGACTGATAGAGGTGTTTTGCCGGAAGATGAGCTGCTCCTAGCTCGCTTACAGAATTAGCCATAACGGCTTTTCGAATGTGTCGGCGTAAATCTTTATTTTTAACGCCAAATGGTTCAGATTCCTTGTAATGCCAATTTCGAACTCCTAATTTATATATAAAGGATAAAAACGGGTAGTACCAGGGCACAGACCAGCCATCAAAAAAAATGACTGGGGAAAGCAGCGAAAGGCATTTTATATTTGCATTTCTTTCAGAAACCGCTAGGGCAAGGGTAGCCCCCATGCTTAACCCAACAAGTGATACTGATTTGTAGCTAGAATTTAAATCATAAACAAGCTGATCTACCGTTTCAATCCATTCTTGATAGTCTTTTAAACCAGTGTGTGCAGAGTAGCCGGGTATTCTTGGGATTACGTAGGAGTGGTCAGATTGACGTAAGAGTCTAGGAATAACACCCATCTCCAATTCAGAACCACAAAGACCAGGTAAAAGAATCACTACGTGACCTGAATTACCTTGATAGAATGTTTCGTAACGATCTTGCTGATCTATTGGGACTGTCATTGGGTGTTTCGGGTACCTATATATATAACGTCATTATTACTCATGAAAATACAAAATTCGAAGCGTTGGGCAAGAAATGGGCCTCAAGCCTATTTTTTGGCTGTATTTGGAGTGTTTGTGGCTTTTTCCATACGCTATAGCTTGCATACATTTTTACAGGCCAATCTCCCGATGACCTTTTTTATTCTGAATACGATCTTGATAGCACTTTTTTTTGGTTTTCTGCCAAGTGTCGTAACAATTATTCTTTCTATTCCCTTAGCCTTTTTTTTCTTCGTTCCACCTTTTGACTCATTTGATATGCCAACACCCCAGGATTCTTTTGTATTTATCTCTTACATCTTGATAGCTTTTATTGCCGTTGGAATTGTTGAGTGGTTACAAAGAGAGCGATATAAGGCGATATTATTAACCCGCGTAAGTGACAGTAATTTTCAGCTTTTAAGCGATGCCAGTAGAAGCTTGAAAAATGCAATGAACCTCATTTCAAAAGATAAAGAAACTCAAAATAAGCTTTGAAGATCACTCTTGGCACTCACTAGGCCATAAATAGGTGACTTTTATGCTGCAATGTGTCACAATCGAAGGATGTACAAGATCTTGGCCATATTTCTTAGTTTTGCGACACTGCCTGCAGGCGCTGCCGGCTTGGGTTTTAATCCTTTTGAAAAAGCTTCACCTACATCTCCAGGTGGCGCTCAAAGTGGCCGTCCAGCCAACCCATCTGCTGCACCGGCTCCAAAACCTCCTTCACCATTAGTTGTGCCACAGCCAAAGCCGGTAACTCCTCCAGTAAATAACACCGTGCCACAACAATCTAAAAAATAACATTTATTTTTTAGATTTGTCGGCATTTAAATTGGTAGATGGTTTTACTGCTGTTATGTAAAGCGGCTCTACTGCAGGCATGAGTTCTGAGAGTTGCTCAATTCTGGTTTCACCAGAAGGGTGGGTCGACAAAAACTCTGGCGTACCTTTACCTTGAGTTGCCTTATTCATCTTTTGCCAAACACTAATGGCAGATTGTGGTTTAAAGCCAGCTCTAGCAGCCAGTTCCAGTCCAATCGCATCCGCCTCTGATTCGTTTTGTCTAGAGTTAGGTAATACCAAAATATATTGAGCCGCTTGATTGGCTGCGCTAATCGCTGAACCATAAGCTCCTGCCGCAGCCATAGCAATATTAGTAACAGCGCTCTGAGCCATGGCCTGTGATAAACGTTCTCGACCATGTTCACGCAAGGCATGGGCAATTTCATGACCCATGATGGCCGCAATCTCATCATCAGTCAGATTCAGTTGTTCAATTAAGCCCGAATAAAAGGTGATCTTTCCGCCCGGTGCGCAAGTAGCATTCAGAATCGGCGCATTGATTAAAACCAATTGCCAATTCCACTGGCGGGTATCGTCACGAAAGACTCCCGTTTGAGAAATCAATCGGTTGGAGATTGCCTTGAGCCTATCGTATTCAGGACCGGATGTAAGCAGAATATTTTTTTCTTTGGCTTTTTGATTCTGCTCGTTGTAACTAACAGCAGACAAACGATCCACTTCAGAAGCGGATACTACTAAGAACTGAGATCGGTTTACACCTACCGCTCCTGACCTGGTGGTATTAGCGCAGGCCAAGAGGAGTGAGGTAAGCGCAAGAGTAGTAAGTACCTTGAAACAAACTGCCGTTAGTTGCATCTACAGGTCTTATTTTTTTGGAGCGGTAATTGAGGCAGCCATGGCATCGTAATAAATGACTTTAACTTGCTCGCCAACATTCACATCAGCTAAAAGAGCGGGGTTCTTGACCATCACGGTAGTGATCTTGCCGCTAGGGCCCTTAACAGAAACCAATTTCTTATCACGATTGACTTCGACTATATCGGCAATGATGGTTGTTTTGTTGGAAATGGTTTCGGTTGGCTTTTCATTGCCTTTAGAAGTTGTTACTGTATTAGTTTCAACTTTGCTACGAACGCCATCACTCTTGGTTTTAATCAATTCGATAGCTACTGCTAATTGATATGTAACGCTGAGACGATCCCCTTTTTTGATTTGATCAAAATTGGTGATTTCAGGGCCGGCAACAAATTTTGATTCTCCTTCTTTATTTTTGAAGGTGATAGTGCGCGTCTTTTTGTCTACTTTTAAAACATTACCTTCATAGAGTAGGTAGCTGTTATCCACTACTGCGGCATCGATTACCATGGGCTGATTAGCAGATGAAGGAGAACTACCGGCTTGAGCAAAAGCAGTGCCTAAGCCTGCAAGGCTGACTGCAAGAGCCAGGGAGATTTGGATAAATTGAGTATTCATTGTTTTCCTTATGAGATAAAAGCGTTTAATTTCAATATTAGCCTACTTTCATTGCCTATTAAGCTCTAATCAAGCCCTATTGCATTTCGGGAAGAAAATTGGCTTCTTTGTTAAGATTCGTTATCAGTTCTTCATTCTTCTAAAGGTTCGCGATGCCACAATTTGCTGCTAACTTAACCATGCTATTTAATGAGGCACCATTTTTAGAGCGCTTCGAAAGAGCCAGTAAAGCCGGATTTAATGCGGTTGAGTTCCTTTTCCCTTACGCCTATTCTGCTGCAGAGATCAAACAACAACTAGATCAACACCAACTGACATTAGTGCTGCATAACCTGCCAGCTGGAGATTGGGATGCAGGAGAGCGAGGCATTGCATGTCATCCTGATCGCGTAGAAGAATTCCGCCAGGGTGTTGCTAAAGCCATTGAATACGCCAGAGTATTAGGAGTTCAACAACTGAATTGTTTAGCTGGGAAGACTCCTTTGGGAGTCGATCCAAAACTTCTGCAGACAACCTTAGTAGAAAATCTTCGCTATGCTGCAGCGGAGCTCAAAAAAGCAAATCTTCGTTTATTAATTGAACCAATTAATACCTTTGATATTCCTGGATTCTTTTTAAATACTACCAAACAGGCTGCAGATATTTTGGCTGAAGTTGCTGCCGATAATCTCTTCATTCAATACGATATCTATCATGCACAGCGCATGGAAGGTGAGCTAGCAAATACCATTGAAAAGAATCTTTCCAAAATTGGCCATATTCAATTAGCTGACAATCCTGGTCGCAATGAGCCTGGCACTGGAGAAATCAATTACCCATACTTGTTCAAGTTCCTTGACCGAATTGGCTATCATGGTTGGATAGGTTGTGAATACAAACCTGCCACCAATACTGAAGCGGGTCTTGGCTGGATGAAGCATCTCAATTCATAAAAAACGATTTATAACGGAGACTCTATGAGCAATCAAATGAAATTAGGATTTGTTGGTTTAGGTATTATGGGTGCCCCTATGGCTGGGCATCTTGTGAATGCAGGACATCAGGTATTTATTAATACTCGCACCAAGGTTCCTGCCGATCTTGCTAGCTCTAAAGCCATTCAGTGCAAAAGCCCGAAAGAGGTTGCTGAGAGTGCAGATATCATCTTTACGATGGTTCCCGACACTCCAGATGTTGAGAAAGTCTTATTTGGTGAGAACGGAATCGCCTCTGGATTATCCAAAGGCAAAGTTGTTGTCGATATGAGCTCTATTTCGCCAATCGCAACGAAAGAGTTTGCTAAAAAGATTAATGCCTTGGGTTGTGACTACCTAGATGCCCCGGTATCTGGTGGCGAGGTTGGCGCTAAGAATGCCACTTTATCCATCATGGTTGGTGGTGATGAGTCTGTATTTAATAAGGTAAAGCCGATTATGGATTTAATGGGCAAAAACATTAACTTAGTTGGCGCTAATGGTGACGGTCAAACTGCTAAGGTGGCTAATCAAATCATTGTTGCCCTCAATATTGAAGCTGTTGCTGAGGCACTATTGTTTGCATCTAAAGCAGGTGCTGATCCCGCTAAAGTTCGCCAAGCATTGATGGGCGGCTTTGCGAGTTCAAAGATTCTTGAAGTGCACGGCGAACGCATGGTCAAGCGTACTTTTGACCCTGGATTCAGAATCGAGTTACATCAAAAAGATTTAAACCTAGCGCTCAATAGTGCTCGCGCCCTTGGAGTTTCTTTACCCAATACCGCAACTGCACAAGAATTGTTCAATGCTTGTTCAGCTCATGGTGGCAAAGCCTGGGATCATTCAGCGATGGTCAAAGCCTTAGAGAAATTAGCAAACTTTGAAGTAGGGCAAAAGTCTTAATTTGCATGTCTTCAACCCTGCTGGTTTACCTTCACGGATTTCGCTCTTCTCCTCGATCTAGTAAGGCGGTGATGACGGGCGAAGCTGTGAGGGCTTTAGCCACTAAAGCAAATCCCTATGAATGGTATTGCCCCCAGTTGCTAGCCTCTCCGAAGGAAAGCATGGAGATGGTGCTTTCCCACATTGATCAATCTATGGCTGATCGTGTTGTTGTGATTGGTTCATCTCTGGGCGGTTTTTACGCCAACTATCTTGCAGAGAAGTATGGCTGCAAAGCGATCGCCTTGAATCCTGCGGTACATGCAGCACGTGAGCTTGCACCACATGTAGGGATGATGACTGCATATGATAGCGATGAACCTTTTGATTTTCGTCCAGAATATATCGACGAACTCAAGGCGCTACAGGTTGAGAAAATTTCTGATCCATCCCGTTATTTTTTAATTGCGGCTAAGGGTGACGAGCTTTTAGACTGGCATGAAATGGTAGACTTCTATCCAGGTGCCCAGCAACTTGTTTTGGAGGGTAGCGATCATGGAATTGCAGGCTATGCCGATCACCTGCCCAAAGTTCTTCAGTTCATTTCCACCAAATAAGCCCTTTTATTGATTGCTTGCAGCTTCTTCTGTAAGATGATCTAAACGGTCGTAGCTACTTGCTGCGACCTAGAAAGGAGAGTTTGTGCTGAGCATCTTGAAATTGGACGCAGGTGGAATTCCCCAGGGTTGGGTTAACGCTGAGGAGGCAACGAAGCATTACGCCGACAGTAGTGTCTTATGGACCCTCGGTGATCCCATTATGAGAATGCGCGGTGGCATTTCTCGCGCAAGCGGCTTGCAGTCAGTGATAGAACTTCACTCCATCATCGCGATCAAAGGAACATCAAAGATTAATTTATTTGATGTTGTTCCAGTGATTACTAAGCACAAATTATTTAAGCGTGATCGAGGCTTATGCGCCTATTGTGGTGATGCAATTCATGAGAATCACGCTGAGGCAGAGCACATCATTCCCAATAGCCGGGGTGGTAAATATTCTTGGATGAATTTAGTCATATCCTGTCGCCCTTGTAATCAACGCAAAGGTAACCGCACACCAGAACAAGCGGGCATGGGTCTGCTTTATACCCCCTATATGCCTAGTCTCTATGAGGACATGATCCTTAAAGGCCGTAATATTTTGGCTGATCAAATGGACTTTCTGGCAGCCAATCTCCCTAAAAATAGCCGCTTGCTTGAGGGCTTCTCCTGAGACATGGTTTAGTGTCACAAAGTTTTAGCCCAAAAATCCGCACACACTCGTTGCGGATTATTTTCTTTGCGATTCTGCTTTCCTTAATAGGGCATCTATTGCTTTTTTTCGGTATGCCGTTTATTTCATTCGGAAGCCCCCCAGAGATTGCTGAAGATCTCATCATTAATACCGAGCTTAAGCTTGAGCCTCCCAAAAAAATTCAAATGGTTAAGGCGCCGAAGAAGAAGGTTGCTAAAGATAACTCTTCAATGAGCCCGCTCGATAGCAACAGTGCAGATGCAGGAGAGCAGGGTGGAGGCTCTAACCAACAGGGCGTTGCTTTCAAATTGCCAGGATCAGGCATTCTCTACTACGACGCTTATGTGGATGGTCAGCAATATCAAACAGCAGAAATTGATTGGATTGTGGAAGGTAACTCCTATCGACTCTATATCAATATTCCTTATGCCTTTGTTGGCCCCTTTGTTTTTGAATCTAGAGGTTCGGTCGATGCGTATGGGATTGCGCCCGCGATTTATTGGACGCAGCGGGGAAGCAAGGCACCGCGTTATTCACGCTTTGATCGTGATGAAAAGGGAGGGGGGCAAATGTACTTCTCAGAAAAGCCTGAATTTACCCCTACTATTGTTCCTGGCACCCAAGATCGTTTTAGCCTGATGTTTCAATTGGCTTCACTTTTAAATGGCGATAGCAAAATAGATGAAGCTGGTAGCATTCGCTCCATACCTGTGATTGATTACAACACCCTAGAGAATTGGCAGTTTAAGAGTTATGGAGAGGCTCTAAATGCTGATATCCCTAGCCTTGGAAATACAGTCAATCGGCGTTACGGCTTGATGCAACGAGAAAAAGACCCTTACAAGCGTCAGGTAGATATATGGCTGGCAAAGGACTTGGAGTGGCTCCCCGGCAGAATTCGTTCACTGGAAGCCAATGGACGAGTATTAGAGCTGGTATTTAAGCAAAAGAACCCGATTTCAGAAGGTAAAATACTCTAATCGCTAGATCCTGGCTTTGCACTCTGATTTTGGCCGTTGTGTCCCAATAAGGCACCCATCATCGTGTACAAAGCTGCCCCTGACATGGATACGGCAAAGATCCCTGAGAAAGAGATGATGATAGGCAATATGCGCCATTGCTCAGATAATTTGTAATCTCCATAACCGACGGTTGTATACATTTCACCTGCAAAGTAAAAGGTCTGGGGATTGGTCGGGAATACCTTTAAGGCTACACAGATATAAGCCCAAACTACGATTTCGCTTAGATGAATGGCGATGACCAATAATATGGCTATGAAGTAAGACAAAAAGCTGGCGCCAAAGATTCTGCGTTTTGTCATGACATCATCAATCCAGTGAAAAGCTCCAGCAATGCCGAGAACAGCTACTGCATGTACAGCCAGCATCAAACAGGCAGATACAACCATAACCCAAATTTGACCATTGCCCATATCAGCATTGATCTCGCCAAAAAGAGTTGTAAAGCTGGGTAGGTCGGTATTGTTAAATAGATTGATCATGTTGGTTTAGTTTGAATTTCCTACAGAAATATCTTATTTGACATAATAATGATTATACGCAAATATGTTATATCAAAAAGCGGCTGACCGAACTTTAGCGGGCCCTGGATATGGCTCCTTATAGAGGCGCTGCCAGCGTGATTTGAGCCCATCTGCTATCCAAGGCTTCTGGTATATCTCCGCAATATCTATGGCTGAAAAACCATTCAAATTACGCATGCGTAGGTCAGCGCCTTTATCAAGTAGCAATTTTATTAGCTCCTCATTGCCTGCTTGAGTAGCCATCATCAATGGTGTGGTGCCATTCGGAGCTCTAGAATCAATCATTGCTCCATTGGCGATTAAAAATTGAGCCACATTCAATTGACCCTTTGCACAAGCATAGTGCAACGGTGTCCAGCCAATATGATCAATTTTGGCCTTGTTTTGCAGCACCAAAGTCTTAACTACTGGTAAATCACCCTCTATAGAGGCCAGCATTAGGGGCGTTTCACCAAAAGAATTGGATAGATCTACATCTGTTTTCTTATCTTTCAGTAAAAACTCAATCACTTTTGCGGATTTATCTCGAATGGCGATGACGAGCATCGGATCGCCTTTAGAGTCCACTGCATTTGGACTCACACCAGCTGCAATGAGTGCTTTCACCTCTGAGATGTCATCAAATTTGGCTGCTTTAGTGAAATTAGCAATTTGCGCTTCACTTTGCCCATAAGAGTTGATTGATGCACTCAAAATAGCTAATAAAGCTAATGATTTAAAAGTAAACTTCGACATTAATTAGCCACTCTATCTATCTGAAAACATTGATAAAAATTATTGCTCGTAATGCTAGCAAGCTTCTCTATGGGGACGCCCTTGAGGTTGGCAATAAATTCACCAACCTTAGATACCCAAGCAGGTTCATTAGTCTTGCCACGATAAGGAATTGGAGCTAAATAAGGCGAGTCTGTTTCTATGAGCATGCGCTCTAATGGAACCTGTTTACAAGTCTCTTGCAGGTCTTTAGCACTCTTAAAGGTGACAATGCCCGAGAAGGAGATATAAAAGCCCATATCCATCGCTTTACGAGCCACCTCTAAGCTTTCGGTGAAACAATGCATCACTCCACCAATACCATCAGCACCCTCTTCCTTCAGAATATTGATGGTGTCTTCGGAGGCAGAACGTGTATGAATAATTAACGGTTTCTTGGCTGAAAGTGCGGCCCTAATGTGGGTTCTAAAGCGCTCTCTTTGCCACTCCATCGATTCATAGCTACGCTCGCCCATGCGGTAGTAATCCAAGCCAGTTTCACCAATGGCAATTATTTTGGCTTGCTGTTTAGCTGTTTCAACCAAAAATTCGACGCTTGGCTCGGGGGTATCCTCATAGTCGGGATGAACACCGACGGAAGCATATAAATGCGGGTGATCCTGAGCAAGCTTCAAAACATTCGGAAAATCTGGCAAATCAACTGAAACACAGAGCGCATGACTGACTTTAGCTGCCTTCATATTTGCTAAGACTTCCGGCAAGCGGGCTTGAAACTCCGGGAAATCCAGATGGCAGTGTGAGTCGATAAACATACCTACATTTTAGTCTGCCTGAGAACCCTAACCTTCAAAGACTTGCTGATATTGAGAAAGTAATGCTTCTAGTTGAATACGGCTGGCGAGAGGATGATTTTCTGAACGACGAGCTTGCACAAGTGATTTCCAAAACTGGTGAAGTTTGAGGCTTCTGGCGCTTTGCGCCAGGCCTTTCAAAGTTGCGAGATGTTTAGGGTAATAACGAGGACTTCCACCCTGTGAAACCAACTGGAGATCTGAAACCCAACGTTGCATAGTAGCTAGTAAAAATGAATATTGCGCTTTATGAATCTTTTCAGCTGTTTCTAGCCAGGCAATCCGACCGCCCTGTGTCATCGATTGCAATAAAAGACGAGAAGCGGCAATGGCGATAGTTAGCTCATCTTTATCGTCTTGATGATGACGAGCGATTAAGGAATCCAACACAGAATAGGGTGCCCCGCCCTGCTCGTCATAGATCGTTTCGATATCCCCATCAATGACTTTAAATCCTGCGATCTGAGGTAGCTGATCTTTTAGCCATGCCAAGCCCTCGCTGCGATTTGGGCGAGGTGCTGTCAACAATCGACAGCGTGATCGTATGGTTGGCAAGACTCGATCAACGCGATCCGCTAATAAGATAAAAATAGTATTGGCTGGAGGCTCTTCCAGTGATTTCAGTAGAGTGTTAGCTGAATCAGAGCGCAGCATTTCAAGTGGGTAAATTAAGATGATGCGATTGCCACCCCGATGCGAGCCTATTGAAAGACTTTCGATCGCACCACGGGTTTCTTCAATCGAGATATTTTTCTTTTCTTTTTTCTCGGCTGGTTCACTATCAGAATCGTCGCGAGCAACTTTGCCTTTTTTTGTTACTTCATCTGCCTCATAATCAGCTTGGGGCAAAAGTTTGCGGTGGGTTTCCGGTACCAAAGCAATAAAGTCAGGGTGGTTGCCAGTATTAAACCAATGGCATGCTTCACATTGATTACAGGGCTTGCTCGATCCTGGACTGGATTCGCACAGCAAAGCTTTTGCTAATTCAACTGCAAAAGCAAATTTACCAATACCTGATTGACCATGTAACAAAATCGCATTGGGAAATTGCTGAAAGTCTAATCCTTCCCATAAGGGCTGCAGCCATGGTGCAACCTTACTATGTTGCTTCGCCGGAAACATCAAGTCATTCATTTAGAAGTTGATCTTGAGAGCTTGTAAGCCATTCCAAATAGCCTCTGGCGTTTGGGTCGCATCAACTAAGTGAAAGCGCTGTGGATCCTCTTTAGCCCGTCGCAGATATTCTTGGCGTACTTTTTCAAAGAAATTCAGATCCATTTTTTCAAACTTATCCGGCGCCCTTACTTTAGAGCGGCGCGCTTCTGCTACTTCACCGGGCAAATCAAACAAGATGGTTAAATTGGGTTGAAGTAATGTGCCGTTCTCACGACCTTGTACCCATCGTTCCAGATCATTTAATTTCGCAATACTAAGACCTCGGCCGCCGCCTTGATAAGCAAAGCTTGCATCGGTGAAGCGATCTGAAATCACAATCTTTCCGGCCGCTAGTGCAGGCTCAATCACTTGAGCTAAATGCTCGCGGCGGGCTGCAAACATTAACAATGCCTCAGTTTCTAGATTCATCGGTGCATCCAATAGGAGTCCACGCAATTGCTCGCCTAAGGGGGTTCCACCTGGCTCACGAGTCACCACCACTTCATGATTTGGGTAGCACTCTTGCTTCAGCTTGCAGAATGCATCGATATGCGTACTCTTACCAGCACCATCAATACCTTCAAAGCTAATGAAATATCCAGGAAAATTTGCAGTCATATTATTTCGATTTGGGGGCGAGTTTGCGCTGATAGCGATCAACGGCAGATTCATGTTCGCCTAAGGTTTGTGAAAAATGACTCGTTCCATCCCCCTTGGCCACAAAATACAGGGCCTTGCTTTGAGCAGGTCGAACAGCTGCCATCAACGATTCTTTACTAGGCATAGCGATAGGCGTAGGTGGCAATCCTTTGTTCATATAGGTATTGTAGGGACTATCTTTGCGCAGGTCTGCCTTACGCAAGTTGCCATCGAAACCTTTGCCAATGCCATAAATCACTGTAGGGTCAGTCTGCAGCTTCATGCCTTGATTGAGTCGATTCAGAAACACTGCTGCTACTAAGCCTCGGTCGCTAGATCGGCCTGTTTCTTTCTCAATAATCGAGGACAAAATCAAGAGTTCATAAGGCGTTTTGAGAGGGGAGCCGGGATCTTTTTGATCCCAAGCTTGTAAAAGTTGTTTTTGCATTGCCACAGAGGCGCGCCGGTAGATATTGATATCGGGTTCATCGGGATCAAATACATACGTATCTGGAAAGAAGATGCCCTCATCGCCAGGATAAGTTAGATTCAGGCTTTGCAATAAAGCTTTTGAGCTAATGCCTTTGGTTTGATGTATCAATGCTGGGTGGGAATCAACTAGAGCACGAAGTTGCCATATAGTCATGCCAGGAATAATGGCGATACTTTCCCGCACTCGATCACCGCGCGCAATCTGTAACAATATTTTTCCGAGGCTCGCTTCTGTCGGTAATAAATAAGTACCTGGCTTTAATTTTGAACCAACAAATAATGCGCGGGCACTGACTTGAAACGGCAGCATAGGGGTTGATAGACCCTGCTCTTGCAATTGTTGAGCAATACTACCCAAGCTAGATTGCGGAGAAATTTTGACTTTATAAAGCAATGCCTCTTGAGTATTGGTCTGGCTTGGCACAACAGGCCATAAAAAAATCCCACCATAAAAAAATCCCAGAGCGCCTATCAATACGAGCAGGTAGGATCGTAAGCGACGACCCCAAGTCTTTTTCTGGCTAAAAAAGGATCTTCCCTGAATTTTTCTGCGCATCAGGCTATGATAAAAGGAGATGATACAGACTAATCAAAACACGCAAATTCAAGCACAAGTCCCCTCTTTTGGGCTCACTCCACTCTCGAAATGGGGCCTCATCTTTGTTGAGGGTCCAGATGCTGCCAGTTTTCTGCAAAATCAGCTCACGAATTCTGTTTTAGGTCTAAACCGCACTATATCGCCTCAAATTGCTTATTCCTATCCATCAGCAAGACTGTTGGGATACTGCAGCCCTAAAGGCAGATTACTTGCCAGCGCATGGGGCGCGTTAATGCCCAGAGATGCAAGCACTGATGACCGATTCGCGCTATTTATTTCTAAGGATATCGCTGCCAGTACTGCCAAAAGGTTGGCAATGTTTGTATTGCGCTCTAAGGTCAAGGTAACTGATGTTTCGGCGCTCTGGAATATTTCTGGATACTTTGACTTGAGTGATGCGATCTCATCTTTCGCAATTAATGACTTTCAAATTGGATTGCGCTTGCCTGATGTGCTCGCTAGCAATCAATCCTATGGTCGTGTATTGATTGCTCAAGAGAAGGTCAATGAATCATGCGATCAGGCTGCACTTGATGTATGGAATGATTTAGAAGTTTTAAGTGCTATTCCCCGTATCGTATTGGCGACGCAAGAACAGTTTGTCCCGCAAATGATTAATTTTGAATCGGTTGCCGGGGTCGACTTCAAAAAAGGTTGCTATCCAGGACAAGAAATCGTGGCCCGTAGCCAATATCGTGGCGCCATCAAAAGACGTCTATTTTTGGCACATATTTCAGAAAAAGACCTACCAATAGACTCAACTCAGCCTGGTACTGAGTTATTTCATAGTCAGGACCCTAGTCAGCCAGCGGGGATGGTTGTTCTATCAGCCCCTAGCCCCTTAGACCCTGGCAGAACCGATCTTCAGGTGGAGTGCAAATTAGAAGCGCTCGAACATGGGGAAATTCATCTAGGAAGCCCCCAGGGACCTGTGTTAAAAATAGGCTCATTACCTTATCCCTTAATCGAAATCTAATTCTTCCTAACCCATTTCATGTGCCTGATTCTTTTTGCCTGGAACTCACATCCTGACTACTCTTTAGTAGTTGCGGCGAATCGTGATGAGTTTTATGAGCGCGACACTGAAGGCATCGCCTATTGGCAAGAACACCCCCATGTTTTAGCGGGCAGAGATCGTGCCGATGTCTTGGGTAGTCCTGGTACTTGGCTGGGCTTTACGAAAACGGGAAAGTTTGCCGCCTTAACGAATGTGCGCGCGCCTAGCGAAAAGAATCCTGATGCTAGAACACGTGGTGAGCTTTCCTTGATGTATCTCACCAGTAAAGATAAGCCGGCAGAGTTCATGGGAGAAAACTCGAAACGCTTTAATCAATACAACGGCTTTAATTTATTGATGGCAGATTTAAGCGATCCACAAAATGCAGAAATGCATTGGGTCAGTAATCGCATGTTAGTAGGTCAAAATATTCGCCCTCGTAAAGTCTTTCCGCATCAACCGCTTAACCCTGGCGTGTATGGTTTATCTAATGCGATGCTGGATACTCCTTGGCCTAAAGTCAATCATCGGGTAGCCGCTTTTGCCCAAGTATTGGCAATGGATCATGGTCAGCTCAAAAGTGCCGATCAATATCTTAAGCTATTAGCCGATACCCACCATGCTAGTGATCATGAATTACCCAGCACCGGTGTTAGCAGAGAGTGGGAAAAAGCGCTATCCCCTGCGTTCATCAAAACACCCTCGTATGGAACACGTTCCAGCACTGTTTTAAGAGTCCGTAAAGATGGGCAATTTGAGATGGTGGAACGTCGCTTTGATGCTAGCGGTACTGTTGGCCATGATGTCGTCACCGGCGCATTAAGTACCGCGCCTGGCTCAAATCTATCAGTTTAAAAACGCGTTCATTTTATTTTGAACGAAGGTCTTCGTTCACTACCCGCTCACCGCTGCTATCGCGTGTTGGCAGACGCTTAATGTATTGGAATGTTCCCGTTGCCATGCAACAGACTTCCCCTTGATCGTTGTAGAGCTTTGCTTCACAAAATGCCATAGTCGCTGTTCTACGAACCGTATCTGCTTTCACTCGCAAGACTCCATTAGCAGCTTGCATAAAATTATTCTTGAGCTCAATGGTGACTACACTACGATCACTCGGATCGCCAGATCTAGCAGCAACAGCCATCGCGACATCCATCAAGGTTAATAACACCCCGCCATGAGCCACTGCCCAGGTATTGGTATGCTCTGGCTTTAGGGCCAAAAGGATTTCCCCTTTTCCCATCTCAGCGCTAAGAAAGCGAACGCCCAATAGTTTTAAAAAAGGAACATTTAACTCCTCACCTAAATTGGCGAGTTGAGTTTGGGGATTAATTTGCACTTGTTTAGTCATACTGGCAATTTTAGAGGCTTGAGCACCATTTTGGGAATACACCTAGAATAGCTTGATGGCCTTTACTTTAAGCGGCGATGACGTCTGCCAGATCACCTTTCCGAGCCCAATTCCAGATCCTTATTGGGTAGCATTTTCACCTTCTGCGGCCAATCTCATTCAGCTGGCGGTTTCCCAGGATGGCCTGCCTTCTGATCCTGCATGGCTAGAGCTTCTAGCGGGAAACTCCTTAAGTACCGGCATGCATGATTTTGCTAAGCCAATTTCAACAGTCTATAGTGGCCATCAGTTTGGGGTCTGGGCTGGTCAATTGGGTGATGGCAGAGCAATTTTGCTTGGCGAGGCTAATGGCCAAGAAATTCAACTCAAAGGTGCCGGCAAAACTCTGTATTCCCGTATGGGTGATGGACGAGCCGTCCTCAGATCTTCTATTCGAGAATTTTTATGTAGCGAGGCCATGAATGCACTCGGCATCCCAACAACTAGAGCGCTTTCAGTTGTTGGTTCAGCATTGCCAGTTGTCCGCGAAACGATGGAGACTGCTGCTGTTTGTGCGCGCTTATCGCCTAGCTTTATTCGAGTCGGTCATTTTGAGCACTTCGCTTCTACACAAAGCATCGTGCGACTCAAAGAGCTAGCCGATTTATTAATTCAAGATCATTACCCTGAATGCAAAAACAATGTTGAACCTTATCTCGAGCTATTCAAACACATCAGCGTGCGTAATGCCAAGTTAGTGGCGCAATGGCAGTCTGTTGGTTTCTGCCATGGAGTCTTAAATAGTGACAATATCAGCGCACTTGGCCTGACGATGGACTACGGACCATTTGGGTTCTTAGATCATTTTGAAATAGATCATATTTGCAACCATAGTGATCACGGAGGTAGATACGCATACCATCGCCAACCTCAAATCATGCATTGGAATATGGCCTGCTTAGCCAGCGCCTTCCTACCACTCCTTGAGCTTACTCATGATGAAAGCCAAGCCCAATCAATATTACGTGAAGCTTTAGAAGAATTTCCTGTGGCCTATGCTCAAGCATGGCAATCTATATTCAGACAAAAATTAGGGTTACAAACCTCTCAAGATAGCGACATCCAATTGATAGAGCGCTTATTGCAGGCAATGCATGATTCAGGCGTGGATTTCACCAGCTTCTTTAGACAACTTAGCCAAGTTAAATTAGAGCAAGCCATTGAGAAAATCACGCTAAGAGATCAATTTGTGGATCGTGTGATGATAGACCAGTGGTTTACAGATTATCTTCAGCGCCTCACATCAGAATCTAGTCAAGATGATGCAAGAATGCAGGCGATGAACTTAGTGAATCCTAAATATATTTTGCGTAATCATTTAGCACAAGCGGCTATTGATAAAGCACAACAACATGACTTTTCAGAAATCACGCTATTAATGAATATCCTCAGCAAGCCCTATGATGAGCAGCCTGAGTATGAAGAGTATGCAGCGCCACCACCTGCAGATTTAGAAAGAGTTGCTGTGAGTTGCTCTTCTTAAGAGTTTGGAATAGATAATACTTATCGGAGCATAGATGAAAAAAACGGATCAAGAATATAAAAAAATCCTCAGCGATATTGAGTATCGAGTTACTCGTGAAGCGGCAACTGAGAGGCCTTTTAGCGGCAAGTATTGGGATCATTGGGCTCAAGGAAAATACACTTGTGTGTGCTGTGGCACCCCACTCTTCTTGTCTGATACCAAATTTGATGCTGGTTGCGGATGGCCAAGTTATAACGCCCCTCAAGAGGCATCATCCATCAAGGAAGTGCGTGACACGACTCACGGCATGATTCGTACCGAAGTACGTTGTGCCAACTGTGATGCCCATTTAGGGCATGTATTTGATGATGGCCCCATGCCTACTGGTCTACGTTACTGCATCAACTCTGCCTCTTTGAGCTTTGATCCCAGTGAGAATGCCCAAGCAAGTAAAAAAGACTAAGGCCTTAAAAAGGCTTATGAGCTAAATAGCGGGATAATCCTACCTATGAAATTTTTATTTGACCTCTTCCCCATTATTCTGTTCTTTATCGCCTTTAAATTTGGTGATATTTATACGGCGACTATCGTAGCCATGGTTGCCACCATCGGACAGATTCTCTGGGTCTATTATCGCCATCGCAAAATCGATGCGATGCAATGGGTCAGCCTGGTGATGATTATTGTCTTTGGAAGCCTAACCATTTTCTTGCACGATAAGACCTTTATTCAATTGAAGCCAACCGCCCTCTATTGGCTCTTTTCAGGCGCTTTGCTTATCAGTGCACAGTTCTTTAATAAGAATTGGATTGAAGTATTAATGGGTAAGCAGGTTAGCCTCAAACCTGAGAGTTCCCACTCTGTATGGCATCGACTCAATCTGGCATGGTCAGCCTTCTTTTTCTTCATGGGCGCCCTCAACTTATATATTGCATTTGAATATTCTGAGGAAACCTGGGTCAATTTCAAACTCTTTGGCAGTACTGGACTGCTGGTAGCCTTTGTCATCATCCAAGGTGTTTGGCTATCACGCCATATGGAGCATCCAGAACAATGACCCTTAACCAAAAACGCATTGCCCTATTTGAAGAAGATTTAAATAAGGCTTTTGATATTCAACGGCTACAGATCGAAGACGAGAGTCATCTGCATGCGGGGCATGCGGGCGCAGCCTCAGGCGGTGGACACTTTAAGGTCACCATCGTTGCCCCAGAATTTCAGGGATTAACTCTGGTTGCTCGTCATCGGGCAATTTATGCCGCTTTGCATCGCCACATTCCTAGCGAAATCCATGCCTTAACGATTACTGCCCAGACTCCACAGGAAGCCAACATCTAGCCTGCTTTACACTCTTGCAATCCATTACTTTTACTTGATAGTCGCCATGTTAAATACCCTTCACCTGATCTCTTTTAGCCTAGCCGCACTCCTGATTTCTGCGCCAGCTTTTGCGCAAAATGCAGCCATCGTGAATGGCAAGTCCATCCCTAAAGCTCAGCTAGATAAATTGGTGCAAAAGTCAGGGCAAGGAGACAACCCTCAGGTACGCGATCAAGCACGTGAAATGCTGGTGACTAAAGAATTAATTCTGCAAGAGGCTGATAAGCGTGGTGTGATTCAAAAAGAATCTGTGCGCGAACAGTTAGAGCAATCGCGTGTGGGCATCTTGGTTGCTGCTGTATTTGAAGACTATATCGAAAAAGAAGGTGTCACTGAGGCTGAACTCAAGGCTGCTTATGAATCGGTTAAGACGCAATATACCGGCAAGGAATACCATGTCGAGCATATTTTGGTTGAGAAAGAAACTGATGCAAAAGCCATCATTGCTCAAATCAAAGCCGGCGGCAACTTTGGAGAGATTGCTAAAGTCAAATCAAAGGATCCGGGTTCAGCGACGAACGGCGGCGACCTTGGCTGGGTAAATGACAAAGCACTTGTTCCAGAGTTCTCTAAGGCAATGGTGCAACTAAAGAACGGTCAAATGACTGATAAACCAGTGAAATCGCAGTTTGGCTGGCACATCATTAAGACAGTTGACTCTCGAGATATGAAGGCGCCTAGCTTTGACGAACTCAAGGCAGAGTTGAAACAGATGATTGCTTCTGATCAAAATTGGCAGAAAGCTAAATTTACCGAGATGATGCAAAAACTTCGTGCGAAGGCAAAAGTTCAGTAAGAATTGCTGAGTAAGGGCTCTTGGCTTCTTAACTGCCAACCTTTTCAGTTGGATGGTGATGAGGTCTCATTTTCTGAATTGCCATCCCCGCTATTCCACAAGCAAAAGCGGACATCACAAAGACATCTCGAGGTTGAGAAAGATCCCAAATCCAACCGGCACATAGTCCACCAATAGTGCCACCTAAACCGTAAGAAACGGTAGCCATAATGGCTTGCCCCCTTGCTTGTAAAGGACCGGTAAACCAGCGCTGCAGTAATTTTGTGGCAGCACTGTGGTGAGCTGCAAAAGTAGCGGCGTGCATCAACTGCGCAACAATCAATACAGAAGTGATTGGTAAAAAGGCAATCAGAATGAAGCGGATCACACCAATTCCAAATGCGCCTTGTAATATCACCTCAGCATCCAATCGGCTCAGCAATTTATTTTGGAAGTAAAAGAAGATTACTTCTGCGGCAACTCCTAAAGCCCAAAACAAGCCGATTTGAAATTTGTCGTAACCAAGGTCTGCCAAATACAACGAATAGAAAACGTATAAAGCAGCATGGGCGAAGATCATGAAAAAGCCAGAGATCAAAAACCACCTTACGTCTGGATTAAAAAGCACAATGAGTAACTCGCCTTTCACCATTTTGCGACGCTCCATCTTGGGCTCGTGCAAGAAAAAAGTAATGAGTGCCAAAACAAATAACACAATGACGCCAACTATTGGATATAACTCAATACCTTTACGCTGAAATAATTCACCTGCAAATAAAACCATGGTGATGAACCCGATTGAACCCCATAAGCGCAGGCGTCCATAACGCTGATCAAACGAATTGTCTTTGTATAAAGCATGAATAGTTGCCGTCTCGCCCAAAGGCATTTGACTACTCAAGATCGTATGTAATACAAACATCCAAATAAAGAAGCTGAAGTAGCTATGTAAAAAAAAGATGCATACGAAGACTAAGGCGGCCAAACAAGCACAAACACGAATGATGCCGATGCGATTAGAGAGGTAATCTGAAAGCCAGCCCCAACTAAATGGACCAACGATACGGGTAATTTGTAGCATCGACATCAGTACAGCAATCTCGATGACATTAAAACCATGATCTAAGAAGAAAAGGCTGGCATACGGTGAAACCAAGCCAACATAAGCAAAATATAAAAAGAAAAAGGACCCGAAGGCCCAGCGAAGCGAAGGCGTCATCTTAGTGGGATTTACTAATCGCTTTTGGAGCCAGGTCGTGCCGCAGGAATAGGCGATACCTCAAGCTTGACATCAGCACACTGAGCCCGATGACGCAATGCATGATCCATAAGGACTAAAGCCAGCATCGCTTCAGCGATTGGGGTTGCTCGTATACCAACACAAGGATCATGACGTCCCTTAGTTTGAACAGTCATGGGCTTACCATGGAGATCAATGGATTGTTTAGGGCTCATGATGCTGGAAGTTGGTTTGATCGCAATCGATACTCGCAGGTCTTGACCAGTGCTGATGCCACCCAATGTACCGCCGGCATGATTGCTAGCAAAGCCATCAGGAAATAATTCATCACCATGTTCACTGCCGCGCTGCGCCACTGACTGAAAGCCAGAACCAATTTCAACTCCCTTAACAGCATTGATCCCCATCATGGCATGGGCAATATCTGCATCAAGCTTATCAAACAAGGGCTCTCCAAGACCGATAGGTACATTACGAGCACGCACCTCAATTCGAGCCCCACAAGAATCTCCTGCTTTGCGCAGTTCATCCATATAAGTCTCTAATTGCGGAATGATCTTGGCATTCGCAGCAAAAAAAGGATTTTGTTCAATCTGTGCAATATCCTCAAACGGAATTACGATGTCGCCGAGTTGGCTCATATAGCCGTAAAACTCTGTACCATATTGCTGCTGCAACCATTTTTTTGCAATAGCTGCAGCTGCCACTACAGGCGCTGTGAGACGAGCTGAAGAACGACCGCCACCACGTGGATCACGCAGTCCATATTTATGGTGATAGGCATAGTCAGCATGACCAGGTCGGAATGTTTGCAATATATCGCCGTAGTCTTGACTCCGTTGGTCGGTATTGCGTATCAATAGACCAATGGGCGCACCGGTCGTTTTGCCTTCAAAAACACCCGACAAAATCTCAACCCTATCTTCTTCTTTGCGTTGAGTGACGTGACGAGAGGTGCCAGGCCTACGACGATCTAGGTCAGTTTGTAGATCAGCCTCACTCAAAAGCATGCCGGGAGGGCAACCATCAACCACAGCACCGATCGCGGGACCGTGTGATTCACCAAAAGTGGTAACAGTAAAAAGAAGGCCTAAAGTATTTCCTGACATACCCACATTATGTCATTTGTCCTGAATATTCGACTAGAAATCCTTAATTAGCGGCCTTTTCAGTATCTTCTGGCCAGTCGCGAATATAGGCCTTGAGCATCGAGTTCTCGAAGTCTTGAGCTTCTACAACAGATTTTGCTACATCATAAAAAGAGATCACACCCATCAACATCTTTTGATCAACTACTGGCAGGTAACGAGCATGATCAACTAACATCATGCGACGCACTTCGTCGATTTCAGTTTCCATATTGCAGGTCAAAGGCTTCTGATTCATTACTGCATTGACTTGCAAATCATCTAATTTGCCATGATGGCTTGCTAATGCTGCAATCACTTCACGAAAAGTGAGGATCCCAACTAGCTTGTCATACTCCATCACAACCAAAGAGCCAATGTCATGCTCGCTCATGATCAGCACTGCCGTTTGCAATGCAGTCTCGGGAGCAACGGTAAATAAAGTGCCGCCCTTCACACGCAGAATGTCATGAACTTTCATGTCGTCTCCAAAACAATGAATATCTCAGTTCAATATAGACCCAAGCAAGCACCGAATCAAGATTTATTGTTTATTTTAGTAACGAATAACCCTAATGACGCCACTTCGAATACTCGGCAGATTCGCTACTAGGACGGCTCCAGCCAAGGTAATCCACCAAGTTAGGTAGATCCAAAGTAAGGCTAGCGGGAAGATAGCAAAGGCCCCATAGACCGTTTTATAAAAAGCGGTATGGGTTAAAAAGACTGCAAATCCAAACTTCATGATTTCAAAGCTGAGGGCGGCAAAGAAGGCACCAAAGATGGCATCTTTCCAAAAAATTTGAGAATACGGCAGGATCTTGTAAACAACCGTATAAACCAAGACAGCCAACAATAGTGGTGTCACGGTAGCGATGAGACGAAAACCAATGGAGACTGCCTCCGTCCAGCCCTGAGAAGCGCTGAATAAGACGCCACTTAAGTAAATACCTAGTCCTAATAATATGGGGCCCAAAATGGTCGCAGCCCCATAAATCACAATCTTTTTATGAAGTGGGCGATTTTTTTGTACCTTGAAGATTTGATTAAATGCCCCTTCAATGACTGACAAAGTCATGATGGCAGTAATAAATAAGCCAGCTAAACCCAAAAGAGTTAAGCCCCTGGCTTGCGCAGAAAACTGATCCAAGTAAATAAAGAACTGTTGATTAATCCCGCCCGGCATATAAGTATCTAATAACCAAGTCTTAAAGGCATTTTTAATCTGAATCACCTTGGGTAAATAGCCAATCAGCATGGTTGCAATCGTGACCATAGGAACTAGGGAGAGAATCGTTGTGTAGGCCAAGCTGGCTGCGATTTGGTTCAGTTTTTGGTCTCGATTACCCTCCCAGATCTCTTTAGCAAGAGAGAGCCATAATTGGGGGTTACGAAAAAGGCGCATCGCCGTATCATAAGAGAATATGAACCAACACGATATTTTAGTTTTGTACTACTCCCGCTATGGGGCAACCAGAGATTTAGCGCGACTCATTGCCGAGGGTATTGAAAGCATTCCTGGGGTCAATGCTCGTCTCAGAACGGTTCCTCCAGTTTCCACCGTTTGCGAGTCTAGCGAACCTTCGATCCCAACCGAAGGCGCCCCCTATGTTGAGTATTCTGATTTACAAGAATGCATTGGATTGGCACTCGGTTCGCCTACCCGTTTTGGCAATATGGCCGCTCCCATGAAATACTTTTGGGATGGCAGCTCTTCCCAATGGTTAAGTGGTGCACTCATCGGTAAACCAGCTTGCGTCTTTACCAGTACCGGCAGCATGCATGGCGGACAAGAAAGCACTCTGTTAACGATGATGATTCCCCTGCTTCATCACGGCATGATGATTCTTGGTTTACCTTATAGCGAATCCGATTTAATGTCCTCTGCCACAGGTGGAAGCCCCTATGGCGTGACTCATCTTGCCCATGCTGATGGGAATGCTCCGATTAGTCCTGAAGAACAACGCTTAGCAAAAGCGCAAGGTAAACGTCTCGCACAAACCGCACTAAAGCTGATCAAGACTTAATTCATGATGAATAAGAAAATTCTGGATAAAAATCCCTATCAATTAATTGCTACCGCTGCATTTATTGATTTGTTCATTTTGTGTGTTGCTTGGGAGTGGTTTATCTCGCCCCTGCGACCTGGTGGCTCTTGGCTGATTCTGAAAGGCATCCCATTGCTATTTGCCATTCCAGGCCTCTGGAAAGGTCAGGTTTACACCATGCAATGGGCTTCCATGTTGATCTTGCTCTACATCACCGAAGGCTTAGTTCGCATCCTCGAAACTGGTGCCAATTTTTGGATGGCTGTCTTAGAAACTCTATTAGCAACGATTGGTTTCATTTGCCTGTTAATGTATTTAAAGCCCATTAAAAAAGAAGCGAAGAGCTTAGCTAAACAAAAGTTACAAGCAGCGCAAAAATGAATCAGATCCTTGGCGAGCTCCATCAAATTCTGGAGCAGAAATTTATTCTGACCGCAGATCAAGATAAGGCACCTTATCTCACTGATTGGCGCAAGCGTTACACGGGCAGAGCCTTGGCCGTGGTCTTACCTAAAACAGCCCAAGAAGTAGCCAAGATTGTGCAACTGTGTGCAGCCAACCAAATTGCTGTGGTTCCCCAAGGTGGTCATACTGGATTTTGTGGGGGCGCTACGCCAGATGACTCTGGTAAACAGATTGTGCTCAACTTAAAGCGTATGAATACCATTCGAGAAATTGATGTTGCTAACCAAACGATTACTCTTGAAGCAGGTTGTATTTTGCAAGCGGTTCAGGAAAAAGCTGCCGAGCAAGACTTCTTATTTCCTTTGAGCTTAGGGGCAGAAGGTAGCTGCATGATTGGCGGTAATTTAGCTACCAATGCTGGTGGCACTAACGTGCTGCGTTATGGCAATACCCGCGATCTGTGCCTTGGTCTCGAGGTAGTAACCGCGCAAGGTGAAATTTGGAATGGCTTAAAAGGTTTACGCAAAGACAATACTGGATACGATTTACGAGACCTCTTTATTGGCTCTGAGGGTACTTTAGGCATTATTACCGCCGCTGTCATGAAGTTATACCCGCTGCCAATCTCTCAATGGACAACCTTAGTGGCAGCTAATAGCGTTGCCTCCACCATTGCTCTATTAAATTTATTTCAAAAGCGTGCCACTTCCCTTTTGACTGGTTTTGAGATGATGACCCAAGAATCCTTGGCCCTCAATGAAAAGCATTTTCCGCAAATGGCAAATCCCCTAAAGGGAAATCCACCCTACACCATCTTGATTGAATTATCAGATAATGAGAGTGAAGCCCATGTGAGGCAACTGCTAGAAACTATCCTGGAAGAGGCATTTGAGGCAGGATTGATTACCGATGCCGTGATTGCAAATAGTCTAGCTCAGGCCAATACCTTCTGGCAGATGCGAGAGCACATCACCCTCGCTCAGGCTCAAGAAGGCGCCAACCTCAAACATGACATCACCATTCCGCTTTCAGCCTTGGAAAGCTTTATTCAGGAAACAGATACTTTGATGCGCTTGAAATACCCGGGGGTCAGAATTATCAATTTTGGCCACTTAGGCGATGGCAACCTTCACTACAACATTGCTCCCCCATTAGGTGCAGACCCAAAGGCATTCAATTTGGTCAATGAAAAGCCGATTCATGAGTTGATCTATGCTCAAGTTGAGCGCTGCCAGGGCTCTATTTCTGCTGAACATGGGGTTGGCCAGCTTAAATTAGATGGTTTGCGGGCTCATAAGGGTGAAGTTGCCCATGACCTGATGAAGACCTTAAAACGGGCTCTGGACCCTCAAAACATCCTCAATCCACATAAAGTCGTGTCTATTTAAGAAATTTCTAATTTTTTAGGAATTTTTTGTATTTTCTGTCATCTAGACTTCTTTCTGATGCGTTGTATGGCCATGGAGGTGACAAATATGTCAACAAGACTCAAACGTTGGGCCCGCGCTATTCAGCAAAATGATGTAACCAAAAGATCGCCTGAAGTGGCTATTGGCTACTTAGACAGCAAATATCGCGATATTGCATGGCGTTACATCCGCATTCTTGGCTTTGAACGTACTATCAGCTTCATGGCTAGCAATAACTTCCATCCAGAATAAGTAACACCTTAAGAAATAAACCTAAATACTTGATGTATTTAGGTTTTTTCTTTTATAGGCCTATATACCCAGAAGATTAATAGGAGCACTGCGAAAGCTGAGCAGGCTCCTGAAAAAAGGAATGCGGTAGTTGGGCTACTAGACTCATACAGCCAACCAAAGATCAAAGAAGCTGGAAGTAGCATGATTCCAGAACTCAAATTGAACCAACCAAAGGCTGTCCCAGTTAATCCGCTAGGTGCTAAATCTGCCACAAGAGCCTTCTCTACCCCTTCGGTTGCTGCCTTAAATAGACCATAAAGCGCGAATAAACCAAAAAGCCAGCCAACTGTCAGGCTGGAGTAGCTCATTCCAGCATAAATCAGGGCATATGCAGCCCAAGCGATGGCTATGAAATATCGACGACTAAATCGATCCGATAGAGCAGAAAGCGGAGTTCCAAAAACAGTCGTTATCAGGGAAATCGTCGCCCAAAGCAAGGGTATTTGCTCTTGAGGCACTCCAAGCTCTCTAGCCCTTAATAGTAAGAACATGTCTGAAGAATTGCTCAATGCAAAAAGGCCAACTACCAATATATAGCGCTTAAATTCAGGGGGTAGACCTGCCATAGACCAGGTAAATTTCAAGGGGGCATCGCCAGCAACCCTCGGAGGCTCTTTTAAGCACAACGCAAGCATTATGGTAACGACCCCGGGAATAATGGCCCAGAAAAAGATCTCACGCAGTGGTACATGTTGCGCAAGCAAGAAGGCTGCCAAGATCGGGCCAACGACCGCACCAGCATTATCCATAGAGCGATGCAAGCCAAAGGTAATGCCTCTCTGATTAGCGGGAACACTTTCCGCTAGAAGCGCATCCCGGGGAGAGCTTCTGAGCCCCTTACCCAGACGGTCAGTAAATCGAATCATCAGGACCACTAGCCATGAATTAGCAAAAGCAATGAGCGGCCTTCCAATGCCAGCGAGAAGATAGCCAAACACAATCCAAGGTTTTGTTTTCTTGGTTCTGTCTACGATGACTCCAGATACCAGTTTGAATAAGCTTGAAGTGGCCTCAGCAATACCTTCAATAATGCCAATCGCTTTAGGCCCTGCCATTAGGACCGAAGCTAAATACAAAGGCATCAAGGGATAGAGCATTTCACTGGCCGAGTCATTCACAAAACTAATGAGGCCTATTAACCAAACAGTCTTGGGTAATGTAGACAGGGTTTTGAACATATCTAGCCAATGTAGCACTATTCAATAGCTTTAGAAATTATTTCCAATAGCGTCACAATTGCTTGAAACTGAGCCTAATAAGACGTAGGATCAGTGATGCATTTGTGAAAATCACACCTAATAGGAAACATCATGAGTCAAAAGAAATTAGTAAAACAGCTGATGAAAAAGCTCGATAAGCTCGAATCTGATCGTGAAAAATTGATTGATAAGTTGGCTAAAGCACTCGATAAATTGGAAAAGAAAGAGGTCACCAAAAAACCCCCTGTAAAAAAGACTGCCGTCAAGAAAACCCCGGTCAAGAAAGCGCCCGTTAAAAAAGCCGCCGCTAAGAAAACGCCTGCACGAAAAGCGCCAGCTAAAAAGAGTTCAGCTTCTCCGCCGGCCTCACCGAGTTCTGCAGCTTAAAGGGTGAGCAAGGACGATAACAATAGTGATCATCATGGTTACTATCGACTTTTACAGATTGAATTAGTCAAACTTCAGCGAGAGATCATTGCAGGTGGTTTGAAACTTTTAGTCATTCTTGAAGGTCGCGATACCGCTGGCAAAGATGGCACGATCAAACGGCTCACAGAAAATCTGAGTCCTCGCGAAACCCACGTTGTTGCTCTTGGAAAACCCTCCTCTCGCGAGGAAGGCGAATGGTATTTCCAACGTTATGTAGCAGAGCTACCTTCTGCTGGTGAATTTGCAATCTTTAATCGTAGTTGGTACAACCGTGCCGGCGTTGAAAAAGTAATGGGATTCTGTACTGAAGCCCAGTACAAACACTTTATGGGCTCAGTGAATGATTTTGAGTCTTTATTGACGGGCTCTAACATTCAAATCATGAAGTACTATTTAGATATTGATAAAAAAGAACAGGCCGATCGGTTAGAAAGTCGTAAGACTGATCCACTGAAGCAATGGAAGGTCAGTCCAATTGATGAGCAAGCTCAAAAGAAATGGGAGGCTTATAGCATTGCCAGAGATCTCATGTTAGAGCAAACCAGCTCGAAAGATGCACCTTGGACTGTGGTGAATGCTAATAGCAAAAAAGAAACTCACCTGAATCTGATCGCCGATCTTCTATCTCGAATGCATTACCACGGCAAAGACGCAAAATTATTATCAGTGAATCCAGAAATAGTGATGCCCTGCCCACCATTAGGTACTAAGGCACCAAAATTAGCCTATTAATTCGTTTGAGTAACTTATTTAGCTACAGGCTTAGTTACAGCTAGAGTTACCCTACTCTTTGAAGAATTTTTTCGCTTCGACTATTAATTCGTCAGGCAATTCTTCTGGGATGTAATGTCCAGAAGTTACGGCTCTGCCTGATACTTCATCTGCGACCTCTTGCCAATCCTCTAGAGGCTTAAAGCATTTATTTACGAGACCATGCTCGCCCCATAAGACATGGATCGGCATTTGTAATTTCTTGCCCGACTCGCGGTCTGCTCGATCATGAACGAGATCAATAGTGGCAGCAGCCCGATAGTCTTCACACATGGCATGCATACTTTGGGGGTTGCTGGCTCCTGCCAAATATTCCGCCCAACGGTCTGGACTAAAAATTCCAGTACCTGCATGGCGACCCATGTGATTTTTTAACCAATACTCGGGGTTTGCGCCAATCAGGGTTTCTGGCACGGGTTCTGGTTGAATGAGGAAAAACCAATGCCAATACCCTTTAGCAAATTCCATAGTGGTGTTTTCATACATGGTTAGTGTTGGGGAAATATCCAAGACCATTAGCTTCTGAATACTGCTGGGATAGTCGATAGCCATGCGATGCGATACTCTTCCGCCACGATCATGCCCCAACAAATAAAACTGCTCGCGACCTAAAGCCTTCATCAAGGCATGCTGATCCGCTGCCATGGAGCGTTTTGAATATGTGGAGTGGTCTGACTTGCCGCGTGGTGCAGATGACCCACCATAACCTCGCAAATCTGAGGCAATGACTGTGTAATGTTTAGCAAGTGCAGGAGCAACTTGCTGCCAAATTGCCTTGGTTTGTGGAAAGCCATGCAATAACAATAGCGCCGGACCACTGCCACCAACTAAGTAAGCAATCTCAATCGGACCATCATCTGATGGAACAGTCATAATCTTTTGGTCGAATGCTGGGAATATGACGCTCATAGTGTAGATACTTATCGATCTGCTGCTGCCTGAATCTCAGCAACAGTTAAGTAGCCTTTATTGCCAGAATCAAGATAGTTAAAGTGATCATAGATACGCGGCATACAACTTTTTGCCTCAACCTGAGTCAATTTGCCATCATGATTGATGTCACACTTAGCAAACCGCTGCGCAATCTCTTGATTGCGGGATGCATCGTCTGCATAACTCAATGCAGGAATGACAGCCAAGGCAGCAACACAAGAAAATATGGAGACATAAGAACGTTTCATAGAAAAGTCTTACTTCCCAGTTGGGGTTGGATTGGCAGAGGTTTCCATGGCAACACGCACTACCTTCTTAGCCATCTCAATAAAGGAGTCTACTGAACCAGAACCAGTTCTAAATGACTCGCCTTGGATGGTAACCAAGCCTTCGCCTAATAATTGCTTAGACAGACTATCGGTAATCTTACTTTCTACCAGTAAGGCAGGAGTTTTGGAGTTCACACCACCAGCATAGGCAGCGGCATTCACTGCCAAGCCAATGGGAGTGAAATTCCAAGGTTGTAGGCTATCAGCTGAATTTTCTGCGCCTGTAATACCAACGGTAATACGGGCAACACCCGGCCCAGGGCTAGTGACAATACGAATATTCCCACGAGAATTAATAGCAGCCACCATCGAGTCTTGCAGAGTAACCTGCGCCTGAGAAATGGCCTCAGCACTAACCTCTCTCGTAGCGCTTTGATTTAAGTAAATGGGATCCAAAATAACCGCGGTATAGCTGGCAGGATTAACGCCTGCAATCCGGTATCGCCAAATCCGAGTATCCGATTGGCTGGTAGCCATTGGCACGAGCAAGGAGTAATTGGGCAAAAAATCTGATCTAGGCATCGGTTCAGAAGCCAGTTTTGGAGTATTGCTACAAGCAAGCAAACCAATAGCAACAAGTGCTGAGGCAATAACGACATTCAATTTACGCATGATGCTTTCTTTTTAGATACAGATTAGTCCGGAGATGGACACGGTAACATACCGCCAGTTTTTTTATGAAGCTGTGGTTTGCAATCGACTTGCGGTGTTACCTGAACTGTAGGGGTCGACTTTGTTGTAGTAGTTGCGATTGGTGTTGCTGCTGTACCTGCATTAGAACTGGTTGGTGGAGCAGCAACGGCTGTAGTTGAACTAGTTGTCGTGGCTCTAGGTGGCTCCAGACCAACAGAGCGATAGAAAGATTTATCCGTACCTGGGCACGGCATGACAGCACCAGTCTTTGGATTAATGACATCTTTACACTGAGGATTCGCCTCAAGCCTAGACTCTAATTTGGCTACAGTACAAGCTGAGAGCATCAACATACCAAGCGTTGTGGCGATGCATAACTTGGTAAATGAATCATTCATTAATAATAGTGTTTTCTTTAGTGATCTAATATTTTTGAGAGGAAGTCTTTTGCACGATGGGATCTCGCATCTGGGTTGCCGAAAAATTCATCTTTGCTGCAATCCTCCAGAATACGCCCTTGATCCATAAAGATCACGCGATTACTGACTTTACGAGCAAAACCCATCTCATGGGTAACGCAGCACATGGTCATTCCTTCATTTGCAAGCTTCACCATAACATCTAAGACCTCACCAACCATTTCAGGATCTAGGGCCGAGGTTGGTTCATCAAAAAGCATCACAATCGGATCCATACTCAAGGCACGTGCAATGGCAACACGCTGTTGTTGACCACCTGAAAGTTGCCCAGGAAACTTATCTTTCTGAGCAGTTAAGCCAACACGCTCGAGATACTTTAAGCCATGCGCATTAGCCTCGTCAGCAGAACGACCAAGCACTTTCATTTGCGCAAGCGTTAAGTTCTCGGTAATGCTCAGGTGCGGAAACAGCTCAAAGTGCTGAAACACCATTCCCACTCTGGCCCGTAACTTTGGTAGATTTGTTTTAGGATCATGCAAGCGCACCCCATCCACAGTAATCTCACCAGCCTGAAAAGGCTCTAGAGCATTCATGGTTTTAATCAAGGTCGATTTACCTGAGCCTGAGGGTCCGCAAATCACAACTACTTCCCCTTTTTGAATATTGGTAGTGCAGTCGGTGAGGACTTGAAAGTCTCCGTACCACTTCGAAACGTTTTGCAGTTCTATCATGAGGATTTAGAAATAGTCAGTATTAAATAAATAAGGGATAAATTACAAATGTATTAACGAATAATCGCCACTTTGGAGTGCACCGCTCTGACTATCTTCGATAGCGAGAAACAAATAATGAAATAGGTAAAGGCAGCTAAGAGATAGGTCTCCATAGGACGACCATAGTTCTTACCGGCAATCTCAAAGCCTTTTAATAAATCATAAGCACCGATGGCATAAACCAAGGAAGTATCCTGAAACAGAATGATGGTCTGCGTCATGAAGACGGGAATCATGTTTCTGAAGGCTTGGGGCAATACGATAAAACGCATATTTTGACCATAGGTCATGCCTAAGGCTTCCGCAGCATATCCTTGACCTTTAGGAACCGACTGAATACCAGCGCGCACAATTTCAGAGAAAAATGCTCCTTCAAAAGCAATGAAAGTGATGGTGGCAGATAAGTCAGCACCGATGGGCCTGCCAATCAACATGGGTATCAACAAAAAGAACCACAAGATCACCATCACCAACGGAATGGAGCGCATGGTATTCACATAAATAGTTGCTGGGTAGACTAAGCTAGGTCTACCAGATAAGCGCATCAAAGCTAAGAAGGTACCAAAGACAATCCCGCCAACGGTCGCAATGACTGTCAGTTGCACACTAAACAGCATGCCTTTCAGGATGTAATTCGTGAAGAGTTCCCAGTTATAAAAACTGAGGTCTAGACTGAGCATAAAACCACCATGAAATGATTCATAGCATTCATTTAATGTGCTGCCACTTCTGTATTAGCAACAATGAAGCCAGGAATGCGAGAGCGCTTTTCAATATAGGTCATCACACGATTTACTGCGAATGCCGATAAAGCATAGAGCAAGGTTACGGCTAAATAGATTTCAACTCCATGCGAAGTTTCTTCTTGAGCCTGCATGGCAAATAGTGTGAGTTCTGGTACCGAAACCGCAAACGCTACTGATGAGTTTTTGATGAGATTCATGCTCTCAGAAGTAAGAGGTGGAATCACTATGCGCAATGCCATTGGCAAAATAATATAGCGATAGCTTTGAAAGGTAGTTAAACCCAAAGCAGTTGCTGCTGCTTTCTGACCGGAGGGAAGTGACTGAATGCCTGCCCTAACCTGCTCTGCAATCCGTGCAGAAGTAAAGAAGCCTAAAGCAATACTGACTAATAGATAAGATGGAAATGCTTTTAAAGGCTGAAAGAAGGCTGGTATCACGTGATACCAAAGAAATACTTGAACCAAAATAGGAATGTTTCTAAAGAGTTCTACCCATGCGGTAGAAAAGCGTATCAAGAAACGGTTCAATGTCGTTTCTGTGGGTAAGGTACGTAAGGTGCCCATGACAGCACCAAGTGACATAGCGATGACTAGACTAAGAGCGGCGACAGCCAGTGTCCAGCCCCAAGCCTTCATGAGCCAGTCTAAATAACTGGGATCAGCGTTTTGACCAATACCTAATAAAGCGGAGAAGCAGTGATCAACTACTTCTCCGTCTAAGGTACTTTTACAAAAGATTCCTAAATCCATAAATCCGATCGCATAAACATTAAAGCATTCAGATTAATTAACTTGCGATCTCAATTATTTATTGTAATCTTCTGCCGGTTTGTCGTTCAAGTTTGCCCAAGCATTCTTGGTTGCTGGAGACAGCTCAAGACCTACTACGATATTTTTCGGTGGAATTGGTGACAAGAACCACTTGTTCCATAAGCCAGGCATTTTGCCGTTTGCAACAATCTTTGCAATTGCTGCGTTTACAGCGGCCTTAAATTCTGGATCGTCTTTACGAACCATGATGGCGATAGGCTCTGTACTCAATACTTCACCAACGATCTTGTAATCTTTTGGATTCTTCGAGTTAGCAATGTTGCCGGCCAAAATTGAACCATCCATCACGAATGCATCAGCGCGGCCAGACTCAAGCAATAAGAAGCTATCCGCATGGTCTTTACCAAACACCTCATCAAAGTTCACGCCATTGGCTTTTTCATGCTTACGGAGCAACTGAACAGAGGTTGTACCGGTAGTAGTAGCTACTTTCTTGTTAGCTAATTGAGAAATAGAAGTAATGCCGGAATTTGCTTTCACAGCAATCCTGACTTCTTCTATATATAAAGTGTTCGCAAAGCCCACATCCTTAGCGCGATTAGAATTATTAGTAGTTGAGCCACACTCAATATCAACAGTGCCGTTTTGCACTAAAGGCACACGGTTTTGGGAAGTCACTGGCTGATAATTAATACGCAAAGTGCTCAGGCCAAGCTTATCTTTGATATCACCCAAAATCATGCGGCACACTTCCACATGGTAACCATCAAAGCGGCTATCGCCAGTCGTATAGGACATTGGGATAGAGGATTCGCGCACACCCATCGTGACAGCGCCAGTAGATTTAATTTTGTCCATCGTCGCGCTTGCAGCGTGAACGCTCATGGTGCTTATGAATAGCCCAGCAATCAGGCCAGCTTTAATTAAGGACTTGTTCTTCATCGTTTTCTCCAGTCGTTTACTTCTATATATTTGGTAAAAATACTCACATCTGCATTTATAGCAAATTTATGATGGCTATATGGGTATTAAGGCCTTATCTTGCGCTTTTTATTCAAAAATTCAGCACTAACATAGGTAAAACTAAGGGTAATGGAGGATCTACCCTTCCCAGCACGATTCGAATGCATGGCCCATGCCTTAGCCAGGATAAATTCTATGAAACATTGCTGAAAAAAGCATTTCCAATGCCGAGTATCTGGCACTGATGTTTCTACCAGTCGACGTGGTTAGCAAAAATGGTGATTTATCTAGAAAACCGAGACCTGTAAGATCAAGCTGATTGGTTTTGCTCTACATAACGGTAAATAGCAGTATGGTCTTCATCGTCACCCAAAAATTCAAGAGCATTTCTCCAGGCATTTAAAGAAGCTTCACCCAATTCCATCGAGGAGTTAACCGCTGAACCAAGTTGGTTAGCAATAGTAATGTCTTTGAGCATAAGCTTAGCTGTAAAGCCAGCACTAAATGCACCGTTCAACATAAATTGCTTTGCCTTATTTTCTGTAGCGTTACTTTTACCGGACGAGGAATTAAATACATCAACCATCTTATTTGGATCAAGACCAAACCGTTTGCCAATGATTAAAGCTTCTGCTACAGAAAGGGTTGTAATGGCAGATAAGTAATTATTTAGAGCTTTTATTGCGTGACCAGAACCGGGGTCGCCAACATGAAAAATATTTTTACCTAAGTTCTCTAAGATTGGCTGCACATCTGCAAAAGCCTCGAGAGTTCCTCCAACCATGATTGCAAGAGAACCATCAATCGCCCTCTTTACCCCACCTGACACGGGAGCATCTAAATAAATTAAATTCATTTTTGTTAAGCTTGCCCCTAACTCTCGGGAACGCATGGGCTCAGAACTACTCATATCGATGATGATGCTGCCGGGCTTTAATTTAGAGGCAACTCCAGGGGAATTATCTACGCCTAAAATTACGCTCTCAACAATCCCAGAATCAGGCAACATCGTTATAACAACATCAATTAAGCTCAAATCATCTGAGGGCAATAGGGCTTTCGCATCTATTTGATTACAGTAATTCTTGACTGTCTCTCGATTAGTATCATGGACAAATAATGGGTAGTGCGCCTGAATCAAACGATGGGCCATTGGTTGGCCCATCATCCCCAAGCCAATAAATAAAATATTAGGTTTATCTTTTTTTAACATTTATTAGATGCCCATTTCCTTAAACACCTCTTTAGCTGCCTTGAAACTACCTAATCCTGCAGGCATTCCGCAATAGACAGCGACTTGCAAAAATATTTCACAAATTTCATCCTTACTCACACCATTATTAATGGCTCCACGAACATGAGCCTTAAGCTCTTCATTACGATTTAGAGCAGCAATCATAGAAAGATTCAACATACTGCGTGTTTTACGATCAATTCCAGGGCGACTCCATACCTCACCCCAGCAAAATTCTGTCACCAATTTTTGCATAGGCATGCTGAATTCATCGGCATTTTTTAATGCAACATCAACGTAGGCGTCACCAACAACTTCACGACGTATTTTTAGCCCTTTTTCGTATAAATCAGTATTCACCCTAGCTCCTTAATCAAAAAAATCAGTATATTGATACATCATTCATATGATAGATTAGAACGATTAAAGGGCTGAAATGAAATTACGAAATCGTACCGTTTTATTAATATCCTTCTTCATTGTTGATCTATTCGGGCTTAACCTTGCTCAGGCTCAATATCCAGATCGCCCGATAAGAATCATCGTGCCATTTGCGCCTGGTGGTGGTGTTGATGCCCTTGCTAGGCCTTTTGCAAAAGAATTGTCTGAGATTCTTAAGCAAAATGTCATAGTTGAGAACAAGCCGAGTGCAAGCGGTCAAATCGGAAATACTGAGGTTGCTCGTGCTAAACCTGATGGCTATACACTCCTTTTCACCTCAGCAGCATATGCAATTGCTCCTGCTTTTAACCCAAAACTGCCATACGATACTTTAAAAGACCTAGATCCAATTTCTATTTTGGCGTCCAACCCTCTAGTCTTGGTTGCCTCAAATAGTTTCAAAGGAAATTCTGTTGGAGATATGGTGAGAATGGCAAAAGCAAATTCACAAATTAATTTTGCGCAACCTGGAAATGCAGGAATTCATTACCTAGCCTCTGTAATGATGGCATCGACTGCTGGCGTTAAGTTCAATAACATTGCATATAAAGGTGCGGGTGCAGCATTTCCCGATCTTATCAGTGGCCAGGTAGATGTAATGTTTGATAACCCAGGATCCTCATTAACTTTTGTTAAAGGAGGTAAATTAAGGCTAATCGCTACCACTGGCTTAAAGCGCTCTCCAATTTCGCCCGACACCCCGACTGTATCTGAAACGCTCCCTGGCTTTAATGCTTCTAATTGGTTTGTATTGGCAGCACCTTCTAATACTCCAGTCGTAATACTTGATAAATTACAAGCATCTAGCGCTCAAGCAATGCGCACTGAGAGTATGGAGAAATTAATGGAGCGTGATGGGATACAAACGATAGCTAATTCACGTGCTGAAGCAAATGTTTTTGTTAGAGGCGAGCTAACCAAGTGGTCAAATGTGATTAAAGAAAATAACTTACAGGCTGATTAGCGACTAGTCACTATAAATATCGCCTGTCCTACCCGAGACATAGTTTACGTTTTATACCGGACACATACTTTACAGTTTTTGGCATAGGAGGGACCACTCTATGCCGTGGAATGAAAGTACGAAGATGGATGAAAAGCTCAAATTTGTGTCG
>NZ_JAYGQS010000006.1:0-142741 GCF_035012965.1 Polynucleobacter sp. AP-Sanab-80-C2 | reverse complement strand
TATGGAGTCTTCAAGGGTACAAGCCCTAGAAAACCCATTTGGTCCCAAAGTATTGGGGATGTGATTGGTAAAGGTGTAAACCATGTGGTCGGTACCGGACGTAAAGCATGTGTCCGGTACGTACCTTGATGTTACTGGTGGGCCCACCAGGACTTGAACCTGGGACCAAAGGATTATGAGTCCTCTGCTCTAACCAACTGAGCTATAGGCCCGTTAATCCTTCGATCAATCCTCCTCGAGGAAAGTCTTGAGTTTATCGCTGCGGCTTGGGTGACGCATTTTTCTCAAGGCCTTTGCTTCGATCTGACGAATACGCTCACGGGTTACGTCAAACTGTTTACCTACTTCTTCGAGCGTGTGATCTGTACTCATCTCAACACCAAAGCGCATACGCAATACTTTTGCTTCGCGTGGTGTCAGTGAATCAAGAACATCTTTCACTACATCGCGCATCGAGTCATGCAATGCTGCTTCAGCTGGAGCCAAGGTGTTGCCATCTTCAATGAAGTCACCCAAATGAGAATCTTCGTCGTCACCGATCGGTGTTTCCATAGAGATTGGCTCTTTTGCAATCTTCATGATCTTACGAATCTTGTCTTCTGGGATTTCCATCTTCAGTGCCAAGGTTGCAGCATCTGGCTCATGACCAGTTTCTTGCAAGATTTGACGGCTGATACGGTTCATCTTATTGATGGTCTCAATCATGTGAACTGGAATACGGATCGTACGCGCTTGATCAGCAATAGAGCGAGTAATCGCCTGACGAATCCACCAAGTTGCATAAGTGGAGAACTTATAACCACGACGGTATTCAAATTTATCTACCGCTTTCATCAAACCAATGTTGCCTTCTTGAATCAAATCCAAAAACTGCAAACCACGGTTGGTGTATTTCTTAGCAATCGAGATCACCAAGCGTAAGTTGGCTACGGTCATCTCACGTTTTGCTTCACGCGCACGCTTCTCGCCCGCAATCATTTGCTTATTCACTTCTTTTAATTCAGGAAGTGGGATAACCACATTCTTCTGAATATCAATCAACTTCTGTTGAAGTTCCTGAATCGCTGGTACGTTCCGTTGTAAGAGAGCACTATAGGGCTTGCTCTCTTTGAGTAACTTGTCAGTCCAAGTAAGATTCATCGACATCTTAGGGAAATCTTTTAATACTTCACCACGATTAACGCCAACTTTATCTACCAACAAGTTAACAATGCCACGCTCTAGTTTCCACACTTGATCTACTTGTGAGCGCATCGTGTCACATAACTTCTCAACACTCTTCGCCGTTAAACGGAAACCCAGTAACTCTGCACGAATTGCATCTTGTGCCTTGATATAGGCCGGGCAGTTATAACCATCTTTATCAAAAGCACGACGCATCTTGTCAGCTTGCGTGCGAACAATTGCAAACTTCTCTAGGGAGATTTGCTTTAACTCTTCAAGCTGTTTAGCATTCGCAGTTGCAGCGCCACCGCCACCACCTTCGTCTTCACCTTCCTCTTCACCTTCTTCAGCATCAGGATCAATCTCTGGCTCTTCTGGTCCCAGTTTGATATCTTCCGCATTAGGATCTACCAAGCCATCAACGAACTGATCGATTTCCATTTCGCCGGAAGCAATCTTATCCACGTTGCTCAGAATCTCTGCAATCGTGACAGGGCAAGCAGCTAAAGCCATCACCATGTCTTTGAGGCCAGCCTCAATCTTCTTGGCAATGACGATCTCGCCTTCGCGAGTCAACAAATCTACCGTGCCCATCTCACGCATATACATACGGACTGGATCAGTGGTACGACCGAACTCTGAATCTACTGTAGAGAGCGCTGCTTCAGCCTCTTCTTCAGCTTCTTCTTCAGACGCTGCAGCAGCAGTGTTGTCAGACAGAATTAAGGTTTCAGCATCAGGCGCTTGTTCGTAAACAGTAATACCAATGTCGTTCAACAAACTGATCAAGGTTTCTAATGCATCAGCATCAGACAACTCGTCAGACATCACGTCATTCATCTCGCCATGGGTTAAGTAACCCTTGGACATACCCATCTTGATCAAAGTCTTCAAGCGCGCACGACGTAATTCTTGTTGCTCTTCAGTACCTAACTGTTGTGCTGCGAATTCTTTTAAGAGGGCTTTTTCTTTCGCTTTACGCTCACGGGCTTTTTGACGATCCGTTAATACTGGTTCAGCGCCATCTGCAGGAGCCTCAGCCTTGGCTTTACGGCCGCGCTTTTTTTCTTCCTCAACGACTGGAGCAGCAAGCTCGGCTCCTTTTGCTTTTTTACCTTTTAACTCTTCTACTTTTGGTGCTGGTGCAGCCTTGCCTTTTTTAGCTGGCTCTACCTTTGCAACCTTAGCTGGTGCTTTAGCAGCAACCTTGACCGATTTGGCTGGAACTTTTACAGGTGCTTTCTTTGCGGCTGGCTTTGCAGCAGCTTTCACTGGTGCTTTAGCTGCTTTCACAGGAGTCTTCGCTTTTACAGCTGGCTTAGCAGGTGCTTTCTTGGCAGCTGGCTTGGCAGCAGCCTTTACTGGTTTAGCAGTGGCCTTCTTAGCCGCTGGCTTGGCAGCAGCCTTTATTGGTTTAGCAGGGACCTTCTTAGCAACCGGTTTTGTGGTCGCCTTTTTAGCTGCTGGTTTTGCAAGCGCTTTTACTGGCTTAGCTGGAGCTTTTGCTGTTTTAACTGGTTTTTTGGTCTTGGTATTAGGCATTTATTAGCACTTACTCACATTACTGTTATTGATCTCGACTGATAAAACACAGCCCCGTAACTCACTTACTCACTTACCCCAAATTTCTTCAAAATAAAGCGCAAGTGGCTGAATTAATTCGTTTTTTTCTTGGGAACAGAGGATTATAGTCGATTGCGACTTTTTTAACCCCTGATTACCTAAAAATATGGGGTATTTTTTCAGGTATTTCTAGGGGTGTTTCAGTAAATTCTTAGGAGAATTTCAGCTTTTCACCCAATTCACGATATCGGGCTTTATCTTCGTCGCTAGCGGTCTCGCCAGCGATTTTTTGGGCAATGTCGGTCATTTCTTGTTTGAGGTGAATCAGCTCTAGTTTCTTAAAGGCCCCGTCTAAATCGGCAGCTGCCCCCTCAAGCTCCAAGTCAGAATCCATGACACGCTTTCTGAGTACTTCATACATTGAGGCAAGCTCACTACGAGAGAGTTGATCTTGGAACATTGCAAATGCCCCAGCGCCTACTGTGTCAGATTTTCCGTTTTCCCCTGGAATCAATTCCACTTGATCACATTGAGATAAAAGATCTTTCATTAATGCGAGTGCATTGGCTGATCGTTGCTCAGCAGCTTTGAGTGCGAGCGCACGCTGATTGCTATCGAGCGCTTTACCTAAATGCGGAAACTGAATTAACACACGTAACATCTGCTCGGCTAAATCGGTTGGCGCTTTTGGTGGCTCAATATTCTGTGTCGCCACTCGCTTTGCAGAGCCTTTAGAGGCTTGCCATGGAGCGCCTTGTCGATTGCCGGTATTAGAGTAATTGCTTTGATTGTTTTGATAATGGGTTTGCTTTGCCTGAGCAGGCTGATAGCTTGTCTGTCGAACAGGCACTACCGTTAATCCGCAAAAAGCTTCTAACTCAGCAGGAGTGGTGTTAGTTCGAATGGCGAGCTCACGCAAAATTTGAGTACGCAACGCAATCGGTGGCATGGATAGTAGCAAAGGCTTGGCCGCATGATGCGTATGGGCTCTACCTTCCGGAGTTGTTAGATCGTGATCTTCGCTCGCAATCTTAAAGAAGAAGCTGGAGATCGACATTGCCTCTTTGATGACTTTTTCAAAAGCAGGTGCGCCATAAGCACGCACATAACTATCAGGGTCGTGCTCAGTTGGTAAGAATAGGAAACGAATTTCTTTATCGTCAGACATGAGAGGTAGACAGGCTTCAAGAGCGCGCTGGGCTGCACGTTGACCAGCAGAGTCGCCATCAAATGAAAAAACAACTTTGTCAGTTTGACGCAATAACATGCGTACATGGTTTGCAGTACACGCCGTACCCAGCGTGGCCACTGCATTAGGGAAACCCAATTGCGCCAGTGCTACAACATCCATATAACCTTCACATACCAAGACATATTCTTGCGCACGAATCGCTTGTCTTGCCTCAAATAAACCGTAAAGCGTATTGCCTTTAGAAAAGAGTGGTGTCTCTGGAGAATTTAAATATTTAGGCTCACCTTGATCTAAGATACGACCACCAAAGCCAATCGTTTGACCTTTGGGATTCCGAATCGGAAACATCACACGATCCCGAAAACGATCGTAGCGCTTGACTGCTGGCTTAGTCACAGGGGAGCCTTCAGTCTGCCCCCCCTGAATCAGTAAGCCGCCTTCCACTAAAGTTTTGGCTACTTCATCGTTGGCGTAGGAGCCAAAGACAGCTTCAAGACCTTGCCAACCATCAGGGGCATAGCCGAGTGAATATCGTTTAGCAATCTCCCCAGTCAGACCGCGCCCTTTTAAATACTCTACTGCGCGGGTACTACCCTTGAGTTGTTGGCGATACCAATCAGCTGCAGAACTCATTACCTCGCTAAGTGCCATCGCCTGCTGTTGTCTTGCAACATCATTCGCTGTGCGCTCTTCACGCGGTACATCTAAACCTGCAGAACGCGCGAGCTCTTCAATAGCATCAACATATCCAAGACCAGAATATTCCATCAGAAAACTGATGGCAGATCCATGGGCACCACAACCAAAGCAGTGATAGAACTGTTTGGTTGGTGATACAGAAAATGAGGGGGACTTCTCTGAATGAAAGGGGCACAAGCCTTGGTAGTTTGCGCCTGCTTTTTTTAACTTTACGTGCTGCCCAACCACATCAACGATGTCGACCCGATTTAAAAGATCGGCAATGAAGGATTGTGGAATGAGCGCCATAAGGCTAAGAGTATGGAGCGAGTTCTCTTATTTTGCGAGTGCGGCTTTTACTAAGCCAGATACCTTACCCATATCCGCTTTACCAGCCAATTGACCTTTGAGTACGCCAATGACTTTACCCATATCCTGTGGACCAGCAGCGCCTGTAGAGGCAACCGCGGCTGCTACTGCAGCAGCAACTTCAGCATCGGACATTTGGGCAGGCAAGTAAGCCTGCAGAATGACCATCTCAGCAGATTCCACCGCGACCAAATCATCACGCTGTGCTTTTTCAAATTGAGAGATCGAGTCTTTGCGCTGCTTGATCATTTTTTCAATTGTTGCAATGATGGCTGCGTCATCGAGCACAATGCGATCATCTACTTCGCGTTGTTTGATAGCGGCTAACAAAAGTCGAATGGTGCCAAGACGTGCAGTCTCTTTAGCGCGCATCGCGTTTTTCATATCTTCGGTAATTTGATCTTTCAAACTCATTTGATTCTTTCTGATGTTGAATGTATCCAGTTTTATTTGGCTATTTAAAAAGCAAAAACCCGCTGCGTTTCACCGTCAGCGGGTTTCAAAGCTTCTCGGTGAAGAGAGCTTTAAATTCTATTAGTAAAGCTTCTTCGGCAACATTTGGCTACGAATACGCTTGTAATGGCGTTTAGCAGCGGCAGCCTTTTTACGCTTACGCTCAGCCGTTGGCTTCTCGTAAAACTCGCGGGCACGCAAGTCTGTCAAAAGACCATTTTTTTCAATTGTGCGCTTGAAACGGCGCAATGCCACTTCAAATGGTTCGTTTTCGCGGAGGCGGACTGTAGTCATACTTATTTAACTCGTATATGCTCGATAAATATCGAAAAATTAACTGAATTGCGATTCTAGCACGACCAAACCAAAAAATGATTGTTTTAGGAATAGAAACTTCTTGTGACGAAACCGGGGTGGCTTTATACAACACCGCCCCCTGGGAAGAGGGCAAACCTGCATTCCAAGGCATTCTGGGGCAGGGTTTGCACTCTCAGATCGCCATGCACCGAGATTACGGGGGCGTAGTCCCGGAGTTAGCCTCTCGAGACCATATTCGCCGGGTTTTACCCCTTTTAGACCAATCTTTGACCCAATCTGGCCTGAAATTAGCCGACATTGATGCGGTTGCTTTCACTCAAGGTCCGGGCCTAGCGGGCGCCCTACTGGTTGGCAGTGCTTTCGCCAAATCCCTCGCCCAAGGCCTCCATTTGCCTTCGATCGGGATTCATCACCTCGAAGGACACCTACTTTCACCACTTTTGGGCCAAACTGCACCCCAATTTCCCTTTATCGCCCTCCTGGTTTCTGGTGGGCATACCCAACTCATGAAAGTCTCTGGTATTGGCCAATACGAACTTTTGGGTGAAACCTTAGACGATGCCGCGGGTGAAGCTTTTGATAAAACTGCCAAATTATTAGGTCTTGATTACCCCGGTGGTGCAGCTATTTCTAAACTCGCAGAACAGGGTCGCGTCGGAATATTTGATTTACCAAAACCGATGCTGCACTCTGGTGACTTGGATTTCTCATTCTCGGGATTGAAAACTGCAGTTCTGAATCAAGTCAAAAAGTTTGAAGAGAAAAAAGTATCTGATCCTACTAAGGTTGCACAATTTCATGCGGATCTTGCGAGAAGTTTTGTTGATGCCATCGTCGCAGTCTTGGTCAGTAAATCTGAAAAAGCACTGAAACAAACTGGCTGTCAGCATTTAGTACTTGCTGGCGGTGTTGGTGCCAACTTGCAATTGCGTGGCGCTTTAAATGAGAAGGCTACACGTCAAGGTTTTGAGGTGCACTACCCACCACTAGAGTTGTGTACCGATAACGGCGTAATGATTGCTTTTGCTGGTGCACTACGCATGCTTGCCAAAAATAATGGCTCCACAACTTCTGGAGCCTTTGATATCAAACCCCGTTGGGATTTGCAAAGCAATAATTTGGTTTAGCTTGCTTTACTTCTTATGACTGATACGAGCAAATGCACTGTGATTGTGGATAGACTCAAAGTTCTCAGCCTCAACTACAAAAGACTGGATACGCTGATCTGCCTTAAGATTGCCAGCTACATCACGCACTAAGTCTTCAACGAATTTAGGATTACTGTAGGAATGCTCAGTCACCCACTTCTCGTCAGGGCGCTTAAGTAAACCCCAGAGTTCACTAGATGCCTCGCTCTCGGCAGCGGCAACTAAATCTTCTACAGTCATCTGTGTTTTGGAATCCAATGTCACCGTCATCGTGACATGTGAGCGCTGATTGTGCGCACCAAACTCCGAGATCTCTTTTGAGCAAGGGCATAAACTCATCACAGGTACTTGTGCGCGTAGAACCAATTCAATATCAGTACCACTAGCTGTAGGTTGCGTATTTTGTTTAGCAGTGGCCATCCAAGTAACTTCGTAATCCATCAAGCTTTCGACACCAGAAACGGGCGCCGCTTTTTTAACGAAGTGGGTATAAGTAAATTGCACATGGCCTTCTTTAGCATCTAACAAAGGCAACATCTCTTTTACGAGTGCGACAACCGTAGTGCTATCGACTGCCGCATCTTGCTTTTGCAAGAGCGCCATGAAACGAGACATGTGCGTGCCCTTGACATGCGCAGGTAATGCCACATCCATCTCAAAAGTACCAACCGATGGAAAGTTGCCAGTCTTGCTGCGAATCATCAGTGGATGACGTACACCCCGAATACCGACTTGCTCAATGGGCAACGCGCGCACATCCAAAGTGGATTGCACGTCAGGCATTGCACTAGCTTTCAGAAAGGCGGGGTTCATGTCATTCATGACTCTATTTTCAAGCAAAACGGGCTTATTTGCCTGAAATTGCTGAATTTGCCATTAATACCGCAGGAAAACGCTTTTTAATAGAGTTTGTAATACCCTCGACATCCAAGCCACACTTAGTCATGAGCAGCTGATAGTCGCCATGCTCAATAAATTCATCAGGAAGACCTAACTGCAATAGGGGCTTGTTAATCCCGAATGAGGAGAGCGCTTCCAAGCAAGCGCCCCCAGCGCCACCAGCAATGGCGCCATCTTCAATGGTGACTAAATAATCATGATCGGCCGCTAATGATTTGATGAGATCAATATCGAGTGGCTTTACAAAACGCATATTGGCAACAGTCGCATCGAAACCTTCAGCTACTTCTAATGCGGCATACAACAAAGTGCCAAATACCAAGATCGCCACACGCTGTCCAGCAGGCGCATTCGATTTACGACGAATCTCACCCTTACCCAAAGGCAAAGTACGCAGCTCTGTTGAAGGAATAGTGCCAACACCTGAACCACGCGGGTAACGCACGGCACTAGGGTGAGCTTGATGATATGCAGTCGTCAATAAATCGCGGCACTCTGCTTCGTCTGCTGGCGTCATTACCAACATATTTGGAATACAACGCAAGAATGGAATGTCGTACGCACCGGCATGTGTTGCGCCATCAGCACCCACTAAACCTGCGCGATCGAGCGCAAACAAAACTGGCAAATCTTGTAGAGCAACGTCATGAATCAATTGATCGTAGGCGCGTTGTAAGAAAGTGGAATAGATCGCCACCACTGGCTTCATGCCTTCGCAGGCCATACCTGCTGCAAAAGTCACTGCATGTTGTTCAGCAATACCAACGTCGTAATAGCGTTTAGGAAAAGTCTTTTCAAATTCAACCAGACCAGAGCCTTCCCGCATGGCTGGTGTAATTCCAATCAACAAAGGATCGGCATGGGCCATATCGCAAAGCCATTCACCAAACACTTGAGTGAATGTTTTCTTGCTAGCAGCAGCTTTCTTGACGCCCTCTTTAGGATTAAATTTGCTTGGCCCGTGATACAGCACTGGATCAGCCTCAGCCAACTCATAGCCCTGACCTTTTCTAGTCACCACGTGCAAGAACTGTGGGCCATTTCCCTCGAGCGCTAGGCGGCGTACGTTCTGCAACATGGGAATCAAAGCATCTAAGTCATGACCATCAATCGGGCCAAAGTAGTTAAAGCCAAATTCTTGGAAGATGGTTGATGGTGAGACCATGCCCTTGGCATGATCTTCCAGGCGTTTAGCAAACTCGCGCAGTGGGGGTGCGATCGATAGCACGCTATCAATTCCTTTTTTGGTTGCTGAGTAAATATTGCCACTGAGCAATCTGGCAAGGTGACGATTAAGCGCACCCACTGCTGGTGAAATCGACATATCGTTGTCATTTAAAATCACCACAAGGGGCAAATCGTCATACACACCCGCATTATTCATCGCTTCAAAAGCCATGCCGCCCGTCATCGCACTATCACCCATCACAGCAACTGCAACTTGGCGTTCACCCTTGGTTTGAAAAGCACGTGCCATACCCATTGCTGCAGAAATACTAGTCGATGAGTGGCCAGTACCAAAAGCATCAAACTCGCTTTCAGCACGCTGAGGAAATCCTGACAATCCTTTGAATTGACGCAGAGTGCTCATGCGCTCTCGACGACCAGTCAAAATTTTGTGTGGATAGCTTTGATGACCTACGTCCCACACGATGCGATCGCGCGGCGTATCAAATACGTAATGCAAGGCAATCGATAACTCTACTGTGCCCAAGTTGGAAGACAAATGTCCGCCAGTTTTGGAAACGGATTCCAAAACAAATTGGCGTAACTCATCGGCAAGAGCAGGCAGCTCTTCGCGAGAAAGTGTTTTTAAATCGTCAGGAGAATTAACGGAATGCAAAGTCATCGAATCTAGTTTGTCTCATTTGCCTCTATTGACAACCAATAGGGCTAAATCTTTTAAGGCTTGCGCTTGATCACCAAAACCATCCAAACTACTGATGGCGGTTTCTTGCAATTCTTTCGCCTGTTTCTGTGCATAGTCTAAACCCATCAAGGTCACATAGGTTGGCTTGTCATTGGCTGCATCTTTACCAGCAGTTTTTCCAAGAGTTTGGCTATCAGCCGTAGCATCCAGCACATCATCCACAATTTGGAAAGCCAAACCCAGGGCTTTTGAGTATTTTTGGAGTTGGGCCAATTGATTTGCATTGAGATCGGCAGCAATGCCACCGAGCTCTACCGCACAAGAAAGCAAAGCACCGGTCTTCATAGCGTGCATTTGTTGTAAACCTGCCAGATCCAATTTCTTACCAACGCTCTCTAAGTCAATAGCCTGACCACCCGCCATACCGCGCGAACCAGAGGCTGCAGCTAAGCCACTGATCATGCGTAAACGATTATTCATATCGCACTGGGCGGTAGCCAGAATTTCAAATGCGCGGGTTTGCAAAGCATCGCCCACTAATAATGCAGTTGCTTCATCAAAGGCTTTGTGTACTGTTGGTCTACCGCGGCGCAAGTCATCATCATCCATACAAGGCAAGTCATCGTGTACTAATGAATATGCATGAATACATTCGATCGCTACTGCTGCAGCATCTAATGCCGCATTCTTTTCCTGGGAAGATTGATCACCCAGTTCACCTGCCGCATAAACCAATAGAGGACGAATCCGTTTGCCACCACCTTGTGCTGCATAACGCATGGCTTCATGTAAACGCTGAGGCGTTACCTGCGCAGAATCAAGCAAACGATCTAAGGCAGATTCAGTGCGTTCAGAGTGAGCGGTAATCCACGCCTGAAATTGAAAAGGAGTACCCAATTAAGCCTCGAACACTCTCACTTGCTGTTCGACTTGCGCAAGAACCCCTTGGCAATGTTTCAGCAAAGCTGCGCCCCGTTGATAGGCCAATAAAGTCTCTTCTAGAGAAAATTTGCCAGACTCCATGTCAGAAATGAGCTTTTCAAGCTCTTTTACAGCTTGCTCATAGCGCAGATCTGGGTCGATTTGGATTTCAAGACCTGGTATTTGACTCTCTGATTTCTTGGCTGACATAAGCGGGTTCCTTCATATTTCCGATACGGATTGCCCTCCATATTAAAGCGAGATGCCCCTCAGATGGGTATAATCGACCCCTTCCTTTCCAATATCGATCCGTCGATGGTTGGATTGGTTATTCCGCTTAGCTTCGGCTGACGTTTTCGGGGGTGGGGAGAATGACTAATCTGGCTACCGCGCAGAAGCTTGCGCCGTCCAATCTACAACTGCCGGTTTCGGCATATTTCGATGCTGATTTGTATCAGCAAGAAATTGAACTGCTTTTTAAGCAGGGTCCTGGCTATGTTGGCCACGAACTCATGGTGCCTGAAGTGGGCTCTTATCAAACTTTAAGCGCAGAAAATGAAGGTCGCATCCTCGTTCGCAATAACGAGAGTGTTGAACTGCTTTCCAATGTTTGCCGGCATCGCCAAGCACTGATGCTCAATGGCAAAGGTAAAACTGAAAATATTGTTTGCCCCCTGCATCGTTGGACGTACGACTTAGGTGGCAATTTACTGGGTGCACCGCACTTTGAAGATAAGCCTTGTTTAAATCTTGGCAAGTCCCCTTTGCAAAATTGGCAAGGCCTATTGTTTGAAGGTCCCCGCGATGTGCGCGCTGATCTTGCCAAACTCGGTGTGGCAGACGATCTCCAATTTGATGGCTATCTGCTCGACCATGTTGAAGTACACGATTGCAATTACAACTGGAAAACTTTCATCGAGGTATATCTCGAGGATTACCACGTGGTGCCGTTTCATCCAGGCTTAGGCAAGTTTGTTTCATGCGAAGACTTGCATTGGGAATTTGGTGATTGGCATAGCGTACAAACTGTGGGCATTCATAAAGATCTCCAAATCCCGGGATCGCCAACCTACCGTCATTGGCACGAAGCCGTGCTGCGCCAATTTGACGGCAAAGCACCACGCCATGGGGCGATCTGGCTGACCTACTACCCTAATGTGATGGTGGAGTGGTACCCAGGTGTTCTGTGCGTTTCTACATTGCATCCGATGGGTGTCAACAAGACTCGGAACATCGTTGAGTTTTACTACCCAGAAGAAATTGCCTTATTCGAGCGTGAATTTGTGGAAGCCGAACGTGCTGCTTACATGGAGACCTGCATCGAGGATGATGAAATCGCAGAGCGCATGGATCAAGGAAGAGCAGCACTACTTGCTCGTGGCATTAATGAGGTTGGTCCTTATCAAAGCCCGATGGAAGATGGCATGCAACATTTTCATGAATGGTACCGTCGCGCTATGAATTTTCAAGGTGCATAATCTAAATTAGTAGCTTTACTCCTTTACTCCCTTACTCCTTTCCTCGCTACCTCAATATAGGAAACATCATGACTCCTCTAATTACCGCAAACCAGTTAGAAGAAATCATCAATAGTGGTGAAGATGTTTTGCTCTGCGACTGCCGCTTTGATTTAACCGATCCAGAGTCAGGCAAGAAAGCGTATGAAGAGAGCCATATTCCTGGTGCGATTTACGTCGATCTTGATCGCGATATGTCAGGCAATAAAACAGGCAGCAATGGCAGACACCCTTTGCCAAGTCCTGAGGCATGGGCACAAACTAAAACCCGTTTAGGCATGACTTCCAATACTCTTGTAGTTGCTTATGATAAGCAGGGCTCGGTCTATGCCAGCCGCTTGTGGTGGATGCTCAAAGCTACTGGCCATGCGAAGGTTCAAGTATTAGATGGCGGCCTTGATGCCTGGAATGGCCCTATGGGCACAGTGCCACGCAAACCTAACCCTGCACCCCAAGCCATTGAGCCAAGAACCTATGTTGGGCTTGCCTTAGTAGATGAAGTGGTGGCCAACTTACAAACCAAGAAACTTACGGTCATTGATGCGCGAGCTAACGATCGCTTCCATGGTCAAAACGAAACTTTAGACCCCATTGCTGGACATATCCCTGGCGCAATCAATCATTTCTTCAAAGGCAATTTATCTGCGACTGCATTTAAACCCGCAGAGCAACTCTTTAAAGATTTTGTTGAATTACTAGGCCCTGTCAAACCTGCTGAAGTTATTCACCAATGTGGCTCAGGCGTTACTGCATGTCACAACCTTCTGGCGATGGAAGTCGCTGGTCTCAAAGGCTCTCGCTTATATGCGGGCAGCTGGAGTGAATGGTGTGCTGACCCTAGCAGACCAGTCGAAACTTAAAAACAAACTTTTAGAATTAGTGCAGGAGCGAGAGTAGGATCACAAATCCTACGCCGCAGGCAATCAATACTGTTTGACGCAGTGACTCAGCCCAGTGTGGGCGACGGTGCATTTGCGGAATTAAATCACTCACCGCAATGTAAATAAAACTGCTTGAAGCAATCACGAGCAAATACGGCATCGCTGCATGCGCCTTCTCTAAAAAGAAGTAGGCCAATACCCCGCCCACTACAGCTGACAGACCACAGATGAAGTTGTAGAGCAAGGCGCGCGCGCGTGAGAAACCTGCATTGAGAAGCACAATGAAGTCACCAATCTCTTGTGGAATCTCGTGAGCAATGATGGCGATCGCCGTAAAGATACCCACTTGATAGTCGGCCATAAAAGCAGCAGCAATCAAAATGCCGTCCACAAAGTTATGAATACCATCACCTACCAAAATCATCCAACCACTGCGCCCTGCATTCTCCGCATCATGACCGTCATGATGGTGGTGACCATCACCTTCGTGATGATGGTCATGGCGCAACAAGGCAATTTTTTCTAGCAAGAAAAATCCCAAAAGCCCAGCCAACAAAGTCGCAAATAAGTACTGGGGGTTAGTACCTTGCATATTGAATGCCTCGGGTAATGAGTGTAAGAGTGCTGTGGCCAGCAGAATACCAACCGACAAGCTGACCATGTTATTGACCATCTTCGACAGCAGTGCGATTGAAAAACTGGCGGCGACCAAAACGCTAGCAGTACCTGCTAATGCTGTCACCAAAAGAATACTTTGAAGAACCGTCATTGAGAGTTACGCTACGCCCATTTTCTTAAACCAAGCAAGACATTTCTCCCAACCATCTTTAGCAGGGCCTTCGCGATAGGTTGCGCGATAGTCAGCATGGAAGGCATGAGGGGTATCGGGATACACCTCAATCAGAGAGGCTTTTGCCGCAGGATTTTTCGGTGCTGCTTGCGCAAGTGCTGCACGCATTTGCTCAACACTCTCCAAAGAGATACCAGTATCAGCGCCACCATACAGGCCTAGTACTGGGGCTTTTAAATCCGCAGCCAAATCGACTGGATGACGTGGGCTATTTTCAGTTTTTTCACCAATCACTCTTCCATACCAAGCCACACCTGCCTTGACTTGCGGCAGAGTTGCAGATAGCCAAGTGATGCGCCCACCCCAGCAAAAACCAGTTACACCGACTCGCTTCAGATCACCACCATTTTTGCCAGCCCATACTAAGGCAGCCTGCAAATCATTTAAGACTTGAGCATCGGGTGTCTTGGCCACAATATTTGCCTGAATTTCAGCAATGGTGCCGTAAGTATTAGGATCTCCTGCGCGCGTAAAAAACTCAGGGGCAATCGCGAGATATCCAAGCTTTGCAAAACGACGTGTGACGTCAGCAATGTATTCATGAACACCAAAAATTTCACTCACCACGATGATGATCGGCAAATTGCCTTTTGCATTTTCTGGACGAGAAACATAAGCAGGTAGCTGGAAGTTACCGATAGGAATCATTTGCTCGCCTGCTTTGAGGCCCTTGAAGTCGGTCTCAATGGCGGCCGCCATCACAGGATCAGAGGCAACTACAAAGCCAACACCCAGTGTAGTGACAGCACCACGTAATGCGGTAGCGCCGGCGACCGAGGTTTTCATAAAATTTCTTCTACTATTCAGTGTCTTATTGCTCATCGTGTTTATCTCCTAGCTATTTACTAACGCTACTAATGCGCCTCTTCCCAATTATCGCCAATCCCAATACTAACGACCAATGGCACCTTCAATTGAGCCACATTGCACATCAAATCCGGTAACTTTTCCTGCAACAGATCGATTTCATTCAAGGGAACGTCAAATACCAACTCATCATGCACCTGTAATAGCAGCTTCGTCTTAAGTTGTTGCTTTTCAAGCCAGTCTTCCACGGCAATCATGGCAAGCTTAATCAGGTCGGCAGCCGTTCCTTGCATCGGTGCATTAATCGCAGCACGCTCAGCACCCTGACGACGCGGACCATTGGAGCCTTTAATTTCCGGCAACCAGAGGCGTCTACCAAAAACAGTTTCTACATAACCATTTTCTCGAGCCTCTAGGCGAGTACGCTCCATATATTGCGCCACCCCAGGATAACGATCAAAGTACTTTGCAATATAGTTTTGCGCTGCTGAACGCTCAATCCCCAGATTGCCTGCTAAACCAAAAGCGCTCATGCCATAGATCAGGCCAAAGTTAATGACCTTGGCATAACGACGTTGCTCTGAATTGACATCATCTAGCGGGATACCAAAAATTTCTGCGGCAGTGGCTTGGTGTACATCTTTGCCATCACGAAAGGCTGCCAAGAGATTTTCGTCTTCCGCAATATGTGCCATGATGCGCAGCTCAATTTGAGAATAGTCGGCTGATAACAATTTGCAGCCCTCAGCCGCTATAAAGGCTTCGCGTATGCGACGACCCTCTTCTGTGCGCACCGGAATGTTTTGCAAGTTTGGATCACTCGATGCCAAACGCCCGGTGACTGCCGTTGCTTGCGAAAAGTTGGTGTGGACGCGCCCTGTTTTAGGGTCAGCCATGCGCGGTAGCTTTTCAATATAGGTCGACATTAGCTTGGCTAAGCTACGATAGTCCAAGATACGCGCCGGTAATGGATAGTCCTCCGCCAATTTCTGCAAAACTTCCTCGTCGGTTGACGGTGCGCCTGATGGCGTCTTCTTAATCACTGGCAGTTCCAGTTGTACAAAGAGGATTTCAGCAATTTGCTTGGGTGATTGAATATTGAATGGCTGCCCCGCCAGTTGATGAATCTCACCCTCCAGTTCCAAAAGGCGCTTGCCAACTTGCTGACCCTGTTTACCCAATAAAGCAGAATCGATTCGTATGCCATTACGCTCCATGATTCCCAGAACTCGCATGGCAGGCATCTCGATCTTTTCATACACATAGAGCAGGCCCGGACTTTCCTGGATCTGTGGCCAAAGCTCGTGGTGCAGGCGCAAGGTAATGTCCGCATCCTCTGCCGCATATTCAGTAGCAATCTTCAGATCGACATGGTCAAAGCCAATTTGATGAACCCCTTTGCCACACACCTCTTCATAGCGGATCGTTTTCATCCCTAAGTGGCGTTCAGCCAAACTATCCATATTGTGCGGAAGGTGTGACTCCAGCACATACGACTCGAGCAGAGTATCAAATGTAATGCCGCCTAAAGTAATTCCATAGTTTGCAAAAATATGCGCGTCATACTTTAAGTTTTGCCCTACCTTGAAATGACTCGCACTCTCTAGCCAAGGTTTTAATTTAGCAAGCACAGCATCTCGATTAAGTTGTACTTCACCATTACGATGCGCAACTGGAATGTAACAAGCTTCACCTGGCTTTACTGATAAAGAAATCCCAACCAACTCTGCAGCCAATGCATCTAGGCTGGTTGTTTCTGTATCGACCGCAGTCAGTTGCGCGCTTGCAATTTTTTTCAACCACTTTTCTAAAGCAAGGTCATCAGTGACACACTCGTAGTGACGCTCAATTGCATCCTGAAGATCTGTCGTGTCTTGCGAGAGCGCTTTAGTGGGGGCAGTGGCAATAGCTCGTGATTTTTTAGAGTCATTTTCTGCGCTGGTATTGGTGATGGGCGTACCCACCAAATCAAAGGCAGCGGGCTCAGAACTATCATTTCCTAGGCTGGTGAGCTGCTTTTCAACATCACGCAACCAAGTCTTAAAGGCATAGCGTTCGAATAGTTCCCGAAGCAAAGCAGCATCTTCTGACTTCGCATGCAAATCATCTAAGCCTGGCAAATGAGGAGATAAATCACAATCCGTTTTGACGGTGATGAGTTGTCGTGCTTGTGGCAACCACTCTAAAGAAGCGCGAAGATTTTCACCCACTACACCTTTGACTTGATCAGCGTTGGCCATCAAATTATCGAGATTGCCAAACTCTGCTAACCATTTGTTCGCAGTTTTGGGGCCTGCTTTAGGAACGCCTGGCACGTTATCCACTGCATCGCCAATGATGGATAAGTAGTCGACGATGAGTTCAGGAGGTACACCAAACTTTTCCTTTACCCCTTCGATGTCCAGCTTTTCATTGGTCATCGTGTTAATAAGTGTGACAGAGGGATTGACTAACTGGGCTAGATCTTTATCACCAGTAGAGATAATCGTTTCCCAACCTGCTTGGGTTGCTTGGCAAGCTAAAGTACCGATCACATCATCCGCCTCAACGCCTGACACCATCAATACCGGCCAACCTAAAGCTTTGACCATCGCATGAATCGGTTCAATTTGCCTCACCAAATCCTCGGGCATGGGAGAGCGATGGGCTTTGTACTCGGCATACATTTCATCTCGGAACGTCTTGCCCTTGGCGTCAAAGACGCAGGCGATATGGTCAGCCTTGAGCTCAGATCTAGCCCGGCGCATCATATTGACCATGCCATAGATGGCGCCAGTAGGCTCCCCAGCCCCGTTTCTAAGGTCTGGCATGGCATGAAAGGCGCGATACAGGTAGCTAGAACCGTCTACCAACAAGAGTCTATGTTTAGTCATACCGCAATCGTACAATCTAGTTATGAATTGCCTACAGGTCTGGTTAAAGAACCACCCGAGAGTAGGCCAAAAAAGGTGAAAATGATGCATGCTCTAACAAACTTAATTAGCCATAACCTCAGCCAAAGCCCTGCTTTAATCAGCTTTTTGCTAGCTTTTAGCCTATTTGGAGCAGGATCGGCATTAGCTCAGAATACCAGCCAAGCCCTCAGCCAATCTGAGCTCAACCGAATCAACAACCAGCCGCTTGCTCCTGCGGTGAGTCCAGGGGGAGTCTTGGGTAGCCCAGAAAGTCGCAAACCCAGTTTTCAGCACAAAGAGTCTACTGGTACTGAAATCATTGAGTACAAAGACGCTAACAGCCCAACTCAAGTGCAAGTGAAAACCAAATACACCACTTATGAGATGTCTCCACCTGACTCTGTTATGCCTGGACCCCCATCTGGTGAAGGCGGTCTCTTAAGCGTACCTAGTATTAGCATTCCCATTAAGTAAAGAATTGAAAGCATAGTTACTGCTTTATGGCTGTATTCACACCTATTGAATTGAGTGAGATCTCTCCTTGGATTTCTCAACATTTCAATATTGGTGAAGCCACCGATATTCGCGGCATTCATGGTGGGATTGAAAATTCCAATTTCTTTTTAGATACGATCCAAAATGGTAGAAAGCAAGAATACGTTCTCACTATTTTTGAAAGATTGTCCGCCGAGCAACTCCCCTACTACTTAGAGTTAATGCGCCACTTGGCAAACAAGGGCATCCCAGTACCCAAGCCAATTGAAAATCATCAGGGAGAAATTCTTTTCTCTCTAAAAGGTAAGCCTGCAGCCATCGTCAGTAAATTACCGGGCGTATCTAGACTGCAACCCGCAGCAAAACACTGCGCCCTGGTTGGTGAGATGTTAGCCAAGATGCATTTAGCTGGCAAAGATTTTCCTCATTCACAAGAAAATCTGCGGAGCCTTGGCTGGTGGCAACAAACCATTCCTTTAGTGTTGCCGCATGTCAATTCATCCCAAAAAGGTTTGCTGACAAATGAACTTGCTACGCAAGAAGCATTTTTTGCTTCCAGCAACTACGATGCACTTCCACAAGGTGCCAGCCATTGCGATCTCTTTAGAGATAACGTGCTCTTCGATCCCAATAGCAGCAACGATCCTCACGAGGATCAACTCGGTGGTTTCTTTGATTTTTATTTCGCCGGTACCGATAAGTGGTTATTTGATCTTGCTGTGACCGTAAATGATTGGTGTCTAGCTGACAATAAACAAGATCTTGACCTGACGCGCTGTGATGCCCTGCTGCAAGCCTATCAAGCTATACGCCCCCTCACCAAAGAAGAGCAAGCTAGCTGGCCCCTCATGATGCGCGCTGCGGCACTGCGTTTCTGGGTCTCTCGCCTCTGGGATTTTTATTTACCGCGCAATGCGCAGATGCTCACCCCTCACGACCCAAGTCACTTTGAACGCATTCTTCTCAGCCGTCGCTCCTTATGAAACTAAACACTGTCGCCCCAAAAGAGGGTTATACCTGGATCAGACAAGGGATTTGGCTTTTTAAGCAAAATCCCTTGGGCTTTTTAATGCTGGTCTTTATGTATATCTTCGCCGCACAACTCGCCGTCATCATCCCGGTGATTGGGGTGTTTGCAGTATTGCTTTTAACGCCCACTTTGTCAGTTGGTTTCATGACAGCTTGTCGCCAAGCAATTCAAAAGGAGCGTATTCGTCCTACTGTGTATTTGGTAGCACTTCAATCAGGAGAACTGATTCGTAAACGGATACTGCAGTTGGGATTAATTTATGCGGCTCTAATCTTATTACTCAGCTTTGTCTTAAGTCTCTTAGTCGATTTTGAAATGCTCATACCTCTCTTGACGAGTGACACCGTCATTACGCCCGAAGCACTGCGTCAAATCTATTTAGTACTTTTGTTTGGCGCTATCTTATATATCCCTATAGCGATGTTGATGTGGTTTTCCCCTGTCTTAGTGGCTTGGGCAGATATGTCGGTTTCTCAAGCGCTTTTTTCTAGTTGGCTTGCCTGTTGGACAAATAAAGGAGCTTTCTTTTTCTACCTCTCCATTTGGAGTGTCGTGTTGATTGCCATTCCTTTGACGATTGGCATACTGTTTGATGCCTTAGATTTTGGTCAAGCGGCATCCTTCCTCGTGGCCCCCATTTCTATGGCAGGCCTAACACTCATGCACTGCTCTTTCTATGCCACCTGGAAAGCGTGCTTCACTGAAGATGAAGTCATTCTGTAGGTTTTATAAACTTCGTTTTACAGACTAAGATTCATCAATCAATCGCAGCAAGCTTGGCAATACTGAGTTGTAACCACTTCACACCGTGACGCTTAAAGCTCACTTGCGCACGAGCATCTGCATCAACGCCCTCTAAACCAGTCACGCGACCTTCACCAAATTTAGTGTGAAATACATTCTGTCCAATCTTAAATGGATAATCTCCACGCGGCGGTGATGCTAAGCGCTTCACTTCCATTGAAGCTGAGCCTACCCGCTTCACAGGTCGCCGTTGATCGTTGCCGGAATCAAAGAAATCATTAGACTCATATTCACGTTGACGGGTATAGCCGTCTTGCCAAGTCGAGCCTGATCTGGAGCTACCGCCCCAGCGCGCATCTTTTGCTTTAGGCGTTAACCATTTCAGTGAGTCAGAGGGTAGCTCCTCTAAAAAACGGGAGGGCATGTTGTAACGTACCTGACCATGCAACATTCGCGATTGGGTGTGAGACAAATATAAGCGCTCTTTAGCACGAGTAATTGCCACATACATCAAACGACGCTCTTCTTCGAGACCATTGTGCTCGTTAATGCTGTTCTCATGAGGGAACAAGCCTTCCTCAAGACCGGTAATAAAGACCGAGGTGAACTCTAAGCCTTTGGCAGAGTGCACTGTCATCAATTGCACCGCATCTTGACCTGCTTGAGCTTGGTTATCACCTGCCTCTAATGAAGCATGAGATAAAAACGCAGCCAAGGGAGAAATATCTACAACACCAGGCGCATTTTCACCGGGTAGCATCGCAGCGGCAGCATCTTGACCATAGCCTTCTTCCGCAATGAAGGCAGTAGCGGCGTTGATTAATTCTTGTAAGTTTTCAACACGATCTTGTCCTTCGCGTTCAGATAAATAATGTTGAATCAAGCCACTGTGCTGGATCACAAACTCCACCGTTTCAGGCAGGGTGTTATGACGGGTTGCTTCGCGCATATGATCGACTAAGCGAATGAAACCACCCAAGGAAGCGCCGGCCTTACCTTCAAGAGACGAAGCGGCCAAATACAAAGAACATTGCTGCGCTCTTGCCGCATCTTGTAAGGCTTCAATCGATCTTGCACCAATTCCCCTGGTTGGGAAATTCACCACCCGAGAAAATGAGGTGTCATCGTTCGGATTCTCAAGCAAGCGGAGATAAGCGAGTGCATGTTTAATTTCAGCGCGCTCGAAGAAGCGTAGACCACCATAAACTCGATAAGGAATCGCTGCCGAGAACAAAGCGTGCTCAATAATGCGTGACTGTGCATTACTTCGATACAGCAATGCTACCTCTGTACGCTTGATCCCGCTATTGATCAGCGCCTTGATTTCATCTACCAACCATGCGGCTTCAGCATGATCGCTGGGGGCTTCATAAATACGGACTGGCTCGCCATGTCCTGCATCAGTCCGCAGATTTTTACCAAGACGCTCAGAGTTATTTGCAATCAGGTGATTCGCAGTATCGAGAATGTGGCCGTGTGAGCGATAGTTTTGCTCGAGCTTGACCAATAAAGGGTGAAATTGCTTTTCATAGAGGCGCATGTTCTCGACATCGGCACCACGGAAGGCATAGATACTTTGATCATCGTCACCCACCGCAAAGACAGAACTACTACCCATGCCACTCACATTGACTCGACTAGCATCATGTCCGGAGAGCAATTTAAGCCAAGCGTATTGCAAGGCGTTGGTATCTTGAAACTCATCAATCAAGATGTGACGAAAACGTTCTTGATAATGCGTACGAATAGGTTCGCTATGCTTTAGTAATTCATAGCTACGTAAGAGTAGTTCCGCAAAATCAACCACACCCTCACGCTGACACTGCTCATCATAAGCGGCATAGAGCTGCGCCATCTTCGCCTGAAAGTCATCGCCTACCGATAAATCCTTGGCGCGTTGACCGCGCTCTTTGGCATGCGCAATGAAATACTGCAATTGCTTGGGTGGATACTTTTCATCATCTACCTTTAAGCCCTTCAAAAGACGCTTAATCGCTGAAAGTTGATCTTGGGTATCCAATATCTGGAAGGTGGACGGCAAGCCCGCTTCTTTATGGTGAGCTCGTAATAAACGGTTACAAAGACCATGGAAGGTGCCAATCCACATTCCCCGAGTATTGATGGGCAACATGGCGCTCAAACGCACCATCATCTCTTTAGCTGCTTTATTCGTAAAGGTAACTGCCAGCACACCAATGGGAGAAACCTGACCGGTCTGGATCAACCAAGCTATACGGGTTGTCAGTACACGCGTCTTACCGCTACCAGCGCCAGCCAAAATTAAGGCTGATTGGGCTTGGCCATCTGGGCTAACAGGCGGGAGGGTCACTGCCTCGCGCTGTTCTGGATTGAGGTTCGCGAGCAAGTCTGAGTACATCAGCCCAATTATAATTTGCCTCTTATGCCAAACGCCTCAAATACCCCTAATTCACCAGTAGCCGGTTCAGTTGACGAACTGGCCAAATCCTATGAACCCGCCCCAATCGAAGCTTACTGGGGACCAGAGTGGGAACGCCGAGGCATTGCTGATGCCAGCATGGATGAGGGCAAAGACAATTTTTCGATTCAGCTGCCACCACCCAATGTGACCGGCACCCTGCATATGGGTCATGCCTTTAACCAAACCATCATGGATGGCTTGGTGCGTCATGCCCGCATGTCTGGCAACAATACCTTGTGGGTTCCAGGAACCGACCATGCTGGTATTGCCACTCAAATTGTTGTTGAACGGCAACTCGATGCGCAAAAAGTGTCACGCCACGACTTAGGTCGCGAGAAGTTTTTAGAAAAGGTATGGGAGTGGAAAGAAACTTCTGGTAACACCATCACTCGTCAAATTCGTCGCCTCGGTGCTTCGATTGATTGGGGAAAAGAATATTTCACGATGGACAGCAAAATGTCCAAAGCAGTGGTTGAAGTGTTTGTGCGCCTCCATGAACAAGGTTTAATTTATCGCGGCAAGCGTTTGGTGAACTGGGATCCTGTATTGGGAACGGCAGTCTCCGATTTAGAGGTGGTGAGTGAAGAAGAAGATGGCTCCATGTGGCACATCCACTATCCCTTGGCTGATGGCTCAGGCCGCTTGACCGTTGCTACTACCCGCCCAGAAACCTTACTAGGTGACGTAGCAGTCATGATCAACCCAGAAGATGAACGCTACAAACACCTCATTGGCAAATCAGTGAATTTGCCTTTATGTGATCGTCAAATTCCGATTATTGCCGATGACTATGTAGATTTGAACTTTGGTACTGGTGTAGTGAAGGTTACTCCAGCGCATGACTTTAATGACTACGCAGTTGGACAACGTCACCAATTACCGCTCATCAACATCTTCACCTTGGATGCCAAGATTAATGAGAATGCTCCTGCCGCCTATCAAGGCATGGAGCGCTTTGCTGCTCGTAAACAAATCGTGGCCGATTTAGATGCTGCTGGTTTATTAGAAAAAGTTCAGCCACATAAACTGATGGTGCCCCGTGGTGATCGCACCCAAACCATTATTGAGCCCATGCTCACTGACCAGTGGTTTGTGGCGATGTCTAAACCCAGTCCAGATAACCAATATCAACCTGGCTCATCGATTGCCGGTGCTGCATTGGATGCGGTAACCAAAGGTGATATCAAACTGGTTCCAGAAAACTGGATTAATACTTACACCCAGTGGTTAGCCAATATTCAAGACTGGTGTATCTCTCGCCAACTCTGGTGGGGCCATCAAATCCCGGCTTGGTATGGTGATGATGGACAGATTTTTGTGGCACGCTCAGAAGATGAGGCCAAAGCGAAGGCTGCTGCTGCAGGCTACACAGGCAAACTCAATCGCGATGCAGATGTGTTGGATACCTGGTTTAGCTCCGCCCTTGTGCCCTTTAGTTCACTAGGCTGGCCAGAAGAAACAGCTGCTCTCAATCACTTCTTGCCATCATCCGTATTAGTAACTGGCTTTGACATCATCTTCTTTTGGGTGGCGCGCATGGTCATGATGACTTGCCACTTCACCGGCAAGGTGCCTTTCCATACCGTCTATGTTCATGGCTTAGTGCGTGATGCAGAAGGTCAAAAGATGAGTAAGTCCAAAGGCAACACTTTGGATCCAATTGATTTGATCGATGGCATCCAGATTGAAGACCTAATAGGTAAGCGCACTACAGGCCTCATGAATCCCAAGCAAGCAGAAAGCATTAGCAAGAAAACCAAGAAAGAGTTTCCGGAAGGTATTCCAGCATTTGGTACTGATGCTTTACGTTTTACTTTTGCATCCCTTGCCTCGCTCGGTCGCAACATTAACTTTGACCAGAAGCGCTGCGAAGGCTATCGCAACTTCTGTAACAAGCTTTGGAATGCAACGCGTTTTGTACTGATGAACTGCCCTGGTGGTGATGAAGACAATGGCTTAGCGCCTTGTGATAACCAATGCGGCCCAGAAGGCTATTTAGATTTCTCACCAGCAGACCGCTGGATTGTGTCCCAACTACAGAGAACGGAAGCCGAGGTAGCAAAAGGCTTCCAGAACTATCGCTTTGACAATATTGCTAGCAGCATCTATCAATTTGTCTGGGATGAGTATTGCGATTGGTACCTAGAGCTTGCCAAGGTACAACTCCAAACCGGCACACCAGCGCAGCAACGCGCAACTCGTCGGACCTTGCTACGCGTGCTAGAAACCATCTTGCGTATGGCGCATCCACTCATTCCGTTTATCACTGAAACACTTTGGCAAACCGTTGGACCAAAGTCTGGCAAGGAATTAGCAAAACAAAGTCAGCAAACCATCGCCTTGCAACCCTACCCTGTTGCTCAGCCTGAAAAGATTGATGAGCAAAGTGAAGCGTGGGTTGCCCAAGTGAAAGCGATTGTGGATGCCTGCAGAAATCTTCGCGGCGAAATGCAGGTACCCCCAGGGCAAAAAGTGCCGCTGTGGATTTATGGTCCAGAAGTCTTCTTACAAAAAGCGACTCCTTACTTACTCGCATTAGCCAAGCTCGCTGAAGTCAAAATCTATAGCGATGAATCCGCCCTCGAAAAAGATGCGCCTGGCGCACCAATTGCATTGGTTGGCGATATCAAGCTCTTACTCAAAATCGAAGTGGACGTGGCGGCTGAGCGTATTCGACTTGGTAAGGAAATTGAACGCCTTGCTAATGAAATCACTAAAGCCCGCGGTAAATTGGGAAATGAAAGCTTTGTGGCTCGCGCCCCTGCCGAGGTTGTGGCCCAAGAAAAACAGCGCCTTGCTGGATTTGAACAAAATCATGAGAAGCTTGTTGCACAATTAGAGCGTCTTCAATAAAGATCGGATATCCCATGCCATTGACTACTAAAGCCGTTACAAAAGCCGTCTTCCCTGTTGCCGGTCTTGGTACCCGTTTCTTGCCAGCCACCAAGGCAAGCCCAAAAGAGATGCTCAATGTGGTCGACAAGCCACTGATTCAATACGCAGTAGAAGAAGCGATTGCCGCTGGCATTACTGAAATGATTTTTGTCACTGGTCGCAGCAAGCGTGCCATTGAAGATCACTTTGATAAAGCGTATGAGCTCGAAGCAGAGCTCGAGGCTAAAAATAAACAAGCGCTACTAGACATCGTGCGTAACGTGAAACCTAGCCATGTTGACTGCGTATACGTCCGTCAACCTGAAGCACTAGGTTTAGGTCATGCCGTATTGTGTGCAGAAAAACTCGTTCGGGATGAACCCTTCGCTATCATTTTGGCTGATGACTTATTAGATGGTCAGCCTCCAGTCCTCAAGCAAATGCTCAAAGTCTTTAATGAGCAAAACGGCTCTGTCATTGCAGTTGAAAAAATTGATCCAGCAAAAAGTAGTTCTTATGGCATCGTCGCCGGCTCAGAAGTGGCCAAGGGCATCTACCGCCTCAATGGCATTGTCGAAAAGCCTCAACCTCAAGATGCGCCTTCCAACCTCGCTGTGGTTGGTCGTTATGTGCTCTCCTCAGAAATCTTTAAACACATCCGCAATCTCAAGCCTGGCGCTGGTGGCGAGATCCAACTCACCGATGCGATTGCAACCTTGCTTAAGGAAGAGCCAGTATTTGCTTATGAATATGATGGCGTACGTTATGACTGCGGTAGCAAGTTGGGCTATCTCAAAGCGTCGGTGGAATTTGCATTGCGCCACCCGGAGGTCTCTGCTGATTTTGCAGCCTACTTAAAGAGTCGCTCTTTAACTTAAGACTGCTTGCCTTGCTTATCTTCTCTTTAAGAAGAACACCAAGACATCACCTTCAGTACTGCTAGCAATCAGCTCATTGCCCGTTTGCTTCGCAAAGGCTGGAAAATCTCTCGCCGCTCCTGAATCAGTTGCCTTGATCTTTAAGACTTCACCAGACTGCATTGTTGCCAATGCTTTCTTGGTGCGCAAAATCGGCAGTGGGCAGTTCATGCCAATCGCATCCACTTCTGCATTAAATGCAATGCTTGCTACATCATTCATTTGCTAGCCACCCAATCTTTAACACCTTCTAAAGCAGCACCAAGCTTAGTAGGATCGTTACCGCCAGCCATAGCCATCTCTGGCTTACCGCCACCTTTGCCGCCTACCTGCTGCGCAACAAAGTTCACGAGATCACCAGCTTTCACTTTGCCAATCGAATCTGCAGTCACACCAGCAATCAAGCTGACCTTATCGCCTTGCACAGAAGCCAAGACAATCGCAGCCGTTTTGAGTTTGGCTTTTAGTGCGTCCATAGTTTCGCGAAGAACCCCTGCATCGGCGCCGTCTAATCTAGCAGCCAATACTTTTAAGCCATTGACGTCAATAGCCTGACCAGCTAGCTCATCGCCTTGGCTAGCGGCTAATTTGGAATTGACTTTTTCTAATTCGCGCTCAGCCTGACGCAAGCTATCTTGCAGTTGCGCAACCCGATTCACTAAATCGCCAGGATGGGTTTTGAGGATGGCTGCAGCCTCGTTGATTTTGTCTTCAAGGCCTTGCAAGAAGTGGAGTGCATTACTACCGGTCACCGCCTCAACTCGACGAATACCAGCAGCAACCCCGCCTTCAGAAACAATCTTCAAACTACCGATATCGCCAGTACGTGACACGTGAGTACCGCCACACAATTCTTTAGAGCTACCGATTTCTAAAACACGGACTTCATCGCCATACTTCTCACCAAAGAGCATCATGGCACCAGTCTTTTGGGCATCGTCTAAAGACATGACTTTTCCAGAGGTGGCTGTATTCGCCAAGATCTCTGCATTCACAATATCTTCAATACGACGAATCTGTTCAGCCGTTATAGGAGCATTGTGCGTAAAGTCAAAACGGGTTTTAGTTGCATCGACTAAGGAACCTTTTTGTTGCACATGATCGCCCAAGACTTCACGCAGAGCTTTGTGCAAAATATGGGTTGCACTGTGATTACGCATCGTATCGGTTCTTTGCTGTACATCGACCAAGGCATTGAGTGCATCACCTACTTTAAGCTCGCCCTCGAGCACCTCACCTTGATGACCGAATACGTCAGCTTGAATCTTGAAGGTGTCATCTACTGAAAAACGGACAGACTCATTGCGAAGCTCGCCCTGATCACCGACCTGACCACCAGATTCAGCGTAGAAAGGGGTATTGTCTAAAACGATTACCGCAGCATCGCCTGCTTGTACTGAGGTAACTTCAGAGCCATCGATGTATAGCGCAGTCACTTTGGAGCCCTCGTGTTTCAAGGAATCGTAGCCATGAAACTGCGTCGGCTTGCCTTTGTAATCCAAACCTTGAGCCACTTTGAACTTGCCGGCTGCTCTGGCTTGATCACGCTGCTTTTGCATAGCGACTTCAAAACCTTCGGCGTCTACTGTCACACCACGTTCGCGACAAACGTCTGCTGTTAAATCTAATGGGAAACCAAATGTGTCGTGCAAGCGGAAAGCGGTTTCACCGTCAACCACTTTAGCGCCACCCGCTAATGCACCATCCAAAATTTCCATGCCATTGGCAATCGTTTGGAAGAAGCGTTCTTCTTCTTGCTTGAGTACCTCACTCACCTTATCTTGCGCAGCACGCAACTCTGGATAGGCCTCGCCCATCTCTTTTACGAGTGCAGGGACTAGTTGATAGAAGAATGGTTTACGTGCCCCTAACTTATAGCCATGCCGAATCGCACGACGTGCAATACGACGCAAGACATAACCACGTCCTGCATTACCGGGAATCACACCATCCACCACAATAAAACTACAAGCCCGAATATGGTCAGCAATGACTTTTAATGAAGGACTTTCCGCATCACAGTTCTCGCCGCCAGCAGCGTCTACCGCTTCCTTGGACGCCTTGAGTAGGTTGACGAAGAGGTCAATTTCATAATTAGAATGCACGTGTTGCAAGACGGCAGCAATGCGCTCAAGGCCCATACCCGTATCGACGCTAGGCTTAGGCAATGGATGCATGACGCCTGCCTCATCGCGATTGAACTGCATGAACACGTTGTTCCAAATTTCGATAAAACGATCGCCATCTTCCTCTGGACTGCCAGGAGGGCCACCTGGAATGTGATCACCGTGATCATAAAAAATTTCAGTACAAGGTCCGCAAGGGCCGGTGTCACCCATCATCCAGAAATTATCGGAAGCGTAACGCGCCCCTTTGTTATCCCCAATCCGAATAATGCGATCTGCAGGAACACCAATTTGGTCTTTCCAAATGGCATAGGCTTCGTCATCTTCTGCATAGACAGTAACTAACAGTCTATCTTTTGGCAGCCTAAATACTTGGGTCAATAAATCCCAAGCAAATTGAATCGCATCTTTTTTGAAATAGTCTCCAAATGAGAAATTACCCAACATTTCAAAAAAGGTATGGTGGCGGGCGGTATAGCCCACGTTATCCAAGTCATTGTGTTTTCCACCCGCCCGAATGCACTTTTGCGCTGTCGTGGCACGATGATAGGAGCGCTTATCAAAGCCCAAAAACACGTCCTTAAACTGGTTCATGCCTGCATTCGTAAATAGCAGGGTAGGATCATCCCCAGGCACTACCGGGCTGGAAGTGACGATTTGGTGGCCTTTTTCGGCAAAGAAATCCAGGTAAGCCTGGCGAATTTGGGAGACTTTCATGTCAATAATTATCGCATTGGCACTAGCCTAGGGCAAAAGCTAGGCAATATGCCCTCGTCCTGCCTTACAATCCCACAACATTAATATAAATCGGCACCTTAGCAATTAAGTCGACATACAAGGAGAGCAACTTGAAAATTCGCAATCAACGGGATTTTGGGGCGGGGGTCATGTATATGGTCATCGGCCTCTTCTTTACCATTGTGGCTAGAAATTACCCCATGGGAACTGCCGCCAAAATGGGTCCTGGCTACTTCCCCTTCTACTTGGGCATATTGATGATTTTGCTAGGTTTACTGGTCGCCGTTAAAGCATTCAACGCAAAAGCTGCCATCGAATCCATTCCGAAATTCAACTGGAAGATCATTGCTCAAATTACGGGTGCGGTTGTCTTGTACGGACTTTTGCTTCCAAGAATGGGCTTCTTAGTTGCCGTAGTGGTTTTGGTATTCGTATCTGCCAGTGCCAGCAAAGAATTCACCTGGAAAGGCACTGCTATTAATGCAGCATTCTTAGTGACTTTCACTTATTCCGTGTTTGTAGTGGGCTTGAAACTTCAGTTCCCACTCCTGCCTGTCTTCCTACAACAATAACGAAACGGGACTCTGAAAAATGGATTTATTTGCTAACTTAGGTCTCGGTTTTGAAACCGCATTTACCTTACAGAATCTTTTGTACTGCCTGATTGGCTGTATCTTAGGAACCCTCATTGGTGTTTTGCCTGGACTTGGTCCGATCGCTACGATTGCGATGCTCTTGCCAGCAACGTATGCCTTGCCTCCCATTGCCGCATTGATCATGTTGGCCGGCATTTACTACGGCTCACAATATGGAGGCTCAACCACTGCGATTTTGCTCAACATCCCGGGGGAGACGTCCTCGGTGGTGACGGCGATTGACGGCTACCAAATGGCCCGCAATGGCCGAGCAGGTGTTGCCTTGTTTACCGCTGGCATGGGTTCATTCTTTGCGGGTTGCGTCGCAACTTTGGTGTTGGCTGCTTTTGCTGCGCCACTCTCACAGCTTGCCTTTAAGTTTGGACCTGCTGAATACTTCTCCCTCATGGTCTTGGGTTTAATTGGTGCCGTGGTATTGGCATCCGGATCTTTGATCAAGGCAATCGGCATGATCGTGCTTGGTCTATTGATGGGCTTGATTGGTACTGACGTGAACTCTGGTGTATCGCGCTATGCGTTTGATATTCCTGAATTGAGTGACGGTATTGGCTTTGTGGCAGTTGCTATGGGCGTATTTGGCTTCGCTGAAATCATGGGTAACCTTGAAAAAACAGGTGATGACGAAGGCTTCCTTAATAAGCTCACGAGTATGGTCCCCACCAAGACTGATGTGAAGCGCATGATTCCATCGATCTTGCGCGGTACAACGATTGGTTCGATCTTAGGCATTCTGCCCGGTGGTGGCGCAGCTCTAGCCGCATTCGGTGCTTACTCTGTCGAGAAAAAATCTTCCAAGTACAGCCATGAGTTTGGTAAAGGTGCGATTGAGGGTGTTGCTGGTCCAGAAGCAGCAAATAACGCAGCTGCTCAAACCTCCTTCATTCCATTGCTCACATTAGGCATTCCACCAAATGCGGTGATGGCCTTGATGGTTGGTGCGATGACAATTCATAACATTCAACCAGGTCCACAAGTAATGACCAGCAACCCAGCTTTGTTCTGGGGTCTGATTGCATCCATGTGGATTGGTAACGTGATGCTGATTCTCTTGAACTTGCCTTTGATTGGTATCTGGGTAAAGCTCTTGAAAATTCCTTATCGCTTCCTCTACCCAGCGATCTTGGTTTTCTGCTGTATCGGTGTATATACCGTGAACAATACGGTGTTTGACGTGTATGTCACGGCAGGCTTTGGCTTGATTGGCTACCTCTTCTTCAAACTTGGTTGCGAACCTCCTCCATTACTCTTGGGCTTTGTGCTTGGACCGATGATGGAAGAGAATTTCCGTCGTGCGCTACTCTTGTCGCGCGGTGATTTCACAACCTTTGTCACTCGCCCACTCTCCTTAGGATTGCTCATTGCAGCAGCCCTCTTAGTCGTGATCGTGGCTTTGCCAGCAGTGAAGAAGACCCGCGAAGAGGCATTCGTCGAAGACTGATTGTCTTAGACCTTACAGAAACGAGCCCGCAGCAGTTTGCGGGCTTTTTCTTTATGGTGCGGGGGTTTTCTCTACAATGTGGCTATGTCCCAAGATAGCAAATCTTCTAAAGTCGTTGCCGGCGCAGTCGCCGAGCCTTCCAACTTTTTACGTCAGATCATCGATCATGACTTAGCCAGCGGTGCTTTTTCACAGCGTACGAATTTAGCGGGCGAGCATATCCCATCGATCATCACTCGTTTTCCACCGGAACCAAACGGGTATTTGCATATTGGCCACGCTAAAAGTATTTGCCTCAACTTTGGCTTAGCTGCCGATTACAACCATCAAGCTGGTGGTGCGCGTTGCAATATGCGCCTAGATGACACCAACCCCGTTAAAGAAGATGTTGAATACGCTGACAGCATTCTAGATGCTGTGAAGTGGCTTGGATTTGATTGGGGTACACATCTTTATCATGCCAGCGATTACTTTGATCGACTGTATGAGTTTGCAGAAATTCTGATTCAGAATGGCAAAGCGTATGTCGATAGCCAAAGTGCGGATGATATTCATACTAATCGTGGCAACTTTGGACAAGCTGGAAAAAATAGTCCCTATCGTGAGCGTAGCCCTGAAGAAAATCTGACCCTCTTTCGCGAAATGCGCGATGGCAAGTTCAAGGATGGTGAACATGTTCTGCGTCTCAAAATTGATATGGCGCATCCCAATATCGTGATGCGTGATCCTGTGGTCTACCGTATTCGCCATACTGATCACCATCGCACCGGAAGCAAATGGTGCATCTATCCACTATATGACTTCACGCATTGCATCTCCGATGCGCTGGAGAGTGTCTCTCACTCGATTTGCACACTCGAATTTGAGAACAATCGTCCACTGTATGACTGGATCGTGAATTCACTTAAAGAATTGGGTGTCTTTAAAGATCCCGTCCCTCACCAATATGAATTTGCCCGGCTCAATTTAACTTACACCATTACTAGCAAGCGTAAGTTATTGCAGCTCGTTGAAGAAAAACAGGTTGATGGCTGGGATGATCCACGGATGCCAACCATTGTTGGTATCCGTCGTCGTGGTTACACCCCAGAAAGTATTCGCCTGTTCTGTGAACGGATTGGTGTCTCAAAAGCCGATAGCTGGATTGATATGAGCACGCTCGATCAAGCCTTGCGTGATGACCTCGAGGTAAGAGCACCACGCGCAACAGCTGTCTTAAAACCACTTAAGCTGGTAGTTGAAAACTTTGATGCTGCTGCAAAAGAATCTTGTTCAGCACCGCGCCATCCTCAACACCCTGAATGGGGTAATCGTGAATTCAACTTCACCCGCGAACTCTGGATTGAAGCGGATGACTTTATGCAAGAACCGATTAAAGGCTTCTTCAGGCTCTACCCACCAATTGGCGATCACGCTGGTAGCCGTGTGCGCCTACGTCATGGCTTTGTTGTTGAGTGCACTGGTTTTGAGACGGATGCGCAGGGCAATGTCACGCAAGTCAATGTGAGCTACTTCCCAGACAGTAAGAGCGGCACCGCTGGTTCCAATAACTATAAGGTGAAGGGCAATATTCACTGGATTAGCGCTGCAGAAGCAATCCCAACCGAAGTGCGCTTGTATGATCATCTCTTCACTGATCCACATCCGGATAGTGGCGATAAAAATTTCTTAGATGCCATCAATCCAAACTCTAAAGAAACAATGACAGCTTACCTAGAGCCTTGTATGAAAGATGTGAAAGCTGAAGATCGTTTTCAATTTGAACGTCACGGCTACTTTGTTGCAGATAAAACAGACTCCAAACCTGGCAAGCCTGTATTTAATCGCACAGTTGGTCTTAAGGATTCTTGGAAGTAGTCTGCAAAAAATCGGCTACGCTGGGATAACGCAGCGGAGTTTTCAACTCATGTAGTCGAGCATTTGTCACTCGTCTCGATTCCCGCATAAATGACCACAGCATCGGGCTCACCATCTGTTGCAGTTCACTAGCAGGCATACGTGGTGGCCTATCCAAACCAAAGGCATCAGCCACTTCATCAAAGTAATCGCCCATTTTGGTTTCACTCCCATCGCAGGTATTGATAATGCGCTGTGGCTTACCGTGATATACCGCCGCGCACACTAAGCGCGCTAGATCATCACTATGAATATGATTTGAGTAAGCATCTTCCTCTGGGAGTAGCGCCGGGGTTTTAGACTGTAAGCGCTCTAGTGGCAAACGATCAGCCGCATAGATTCCGGGCACACGCAAAATGGTGACAGCCACACCATGTGCTGGCCCCCATAAACGGAGTGCCTGCTCTGCGTCTACTCTTCTCTGGGCTCGCTCACTCTGAGGGCTAACGGGGGTTGCCTCGCTCACCTTGGCGCCACGATGATCGCCATATACGCCTGTGGTGCTGACATAGATCAAGCGCCTGACGACATTGGAGCCTTGGGCTAAAATTCTCAATAGGTTGCGGGTTCGGCAATCACGATTTCCTTGGTTTTGGGGTGGCGCTAAATGAATGACGGTTTGAGCTAAACCGGCTAGACGCCATAAAGTTTCTGGATGATCCAGATTCCCCAACATCGGAGTCGCGCCAACCTCCCTCAACTCCTGAAAACGATTTTGCGAAGATGTGAGTGCAAAAACCCGATGACTACGGGAAAGCTGTTTTGCTACCCGAAGACCAATGTCACCGCAGCCAATAATCAGGATTGAAGGTTTACCAAAAGATTGCATAAGTGACATCGTAACGATTTATTGAAAGGAATGAGAGTGTCTCATCAGGTCACGCTCAAAACGAGCGGCAAACAATTTACTGTAACTCAGGATGAAACCGTCCTGGAGGCCGCTCTTCGCCAAGGCATTAAGCTACCCTATGGCTGCAAAAATGGTGCCTGCGGCTCTTGTAAAGGTAAGGTCTTGGAGGGTCAAGTCAGCCATGATCAACACAGCGAGAGCGCTTTAAGCAAAGCCGATGAAACAGCAGGCGGCATCTTGTTTTGCTGCTCTCATCCACAATCCGATCTACTCATTGAAGCTCGTGAAGTCCAAGGCGCAGGCGATATCGCGATTCGGAAGATTCCTTGCCGCGTTAACACCATCATTAAGCCTAGTGACGATGTGGCGATTCTGAAGTTGCAACTTCCAGCTGCTGAACGCTTCCAGTTCTTAGCGGGGCAATACCTCGAGTTTCTTTTAAAAGACGGGCAACGTCGTGCTTATTCGATCGCCACTGCGCCCGAGCAAGAAGGTCCATTAGAACTGCATATTCGCCACTTACCTGGCGGCGTATTTACAGACTTTGTATTTGGGGCTGCAACGCCAGCACTAAAAGAAAAAGATATCCTGCGTTTCGAGGGGCCCTTGGGTAGCTTCTTCCTCAGAGAGGACTCTAAAAAGCCCATCATTTTTGTCGCCGCTGGTACTGGCTTTGCGCCAATTAAATCCATCATTGAACAAATGCAAGCCAAGAAAATGGATCGCCCGATTAAGCTGTATTGGGGCGGTAGGCGCCCAAGCGATCTGTATCTCCATGATCTATGCAAAACCTGGGAACAAGACATCCCCCATTTCCAATACATCCCAGTGATCTCAGACGGTTTACCAGAAGATACGTGGCAGGGCCGGACAGGCTTTGTACACCTTGCGGTCATAGATGACCACCCTAGCCTCAAGGACTTTCAGGTCTACGCCTGTGGGGCGCCTGTCATGGTCAACGCAGCCCGTGAGGACTTTTCATCCAAATGTCATCTGCCTGAGGAAGAATTCTTTGCTGATTCTTTCACTAGCGCGGCAGATTTAGCCACAAACTAATCCCCATAAAGTTAGATAATAGAAACTTCACTAGCCTTATTTAATTACCCCAGCCCAGCATGAACACTCCAGCCCCTATTGACACCCATTCAGTCATGTTTATTACTCAACGCCCAGATGTGGTGATGGTTGAGGGTGCTGGCTCATGGCTAACGGATAACAACGGCAAACGCTATTTAGATTTCTTACAAGGGTGGGCGGTAAATTGCTTGGGTCACAGCAATCCAGGAATGATTGCAGCACTAAATGCTCAAGCCAAGAAACTGATTAACCCCAGTCCAGCGTTTTATAACGAGCCGATGATTGGCTTATCCAACCTCTTGACTGCTAATAGCTGCTTTAACAAAGTCTTTTTTGCCAACAGTGGCGCCGAAGCCAATGAAGGTGCCATTAAGCTAGCCCGCAAATGGGGTCAGCTGAATAAAAATGGTGCCTTTGAAATCATCACTTTTGATCACAGTTTTCATGGTCGCACCATAGCCACCATGAGCGCCTCTGGTAAGCCAAACTGGGACACCATGTTTGCACCACAAGTTGCCGGTTTTCCGAAAGCAGATTTGAATGATTTGGAATCTGTTAAGAAGTTAGTGACGGATAAAACAGTGGCCGTGATGTTAGAGCCTGTTCAAGGTGAAGGCGGCGTCATTCCCACCACGAAAAAATTTATGCGTGAACTACGCCAGTTCACTAAAGAAAATAATATTCTACTCATCGCCGATGAAGTGCAAGCGGGCTGTGGCCGCACAGGCACCCTGTTTGCTTATCAGCAATACGGTATCGAGCCAGACATCATGACTTTAGGTAAAGGCATTGGTGGTGGCGTTCCCTTAGCAGCCCTAATGGCGACTGATGCGGTAGCTTGCTTTGTGCCTGGCGATCAAGGTGGCACCTATAACGGTAATCCTTTGATGACTGCGGTAGGCATCAGCGTGATCGAGCAATTACTGGCTCCCGGATTTTTAGAGAGCGTGAAAGCCAAGGGTGAACTACTCAAATCAGAATTACTCAAGCTTTGCGCTGAATTTAATCTGGAAGGTGAGCGTGGTGAAGGTTTATTGCGCGCCCTCATGCTCGGTAAAGATATTGGCGGTAAGCTAGTTGATTTAGCTCGTGAGCGTAGCCCTGAAGGCTTATTGATTAACTCACCCAGACCTAACTTGTTACGCTTTATGCCAGCACTCAATGTGAGCGATGATGAGATTCATCAGATGTGCAGCATGCTACGTGAGTTGCTGAAGGAAACTGCTTAAGCCATTTTCATGACTGCTTAGTCGCCTCACTTAGTCACCTACCTTAGTCGCCTACCTTACTCCCCTAAATAAGCAGTGCGCACTCTCGGGTCTTGAAGCAATTCTTTGCCGGCCCCTGTAAGCGTGATCAAACCACTCTCCATCACATAAGCACGATCGGCCATCTCTAAGGCTAGACGGGCATTTTGCTCAACTAGCAGAATGGTCATCCCGTTTGCTGAAAGATTACGAATCACATCAAAAATTGTTTCCACCATGATGGGGGATAAACCCATAGATGGCTCATCTAGCAATAAGAGCTTAGGTTCAGCCATCATCGCTCTACCCATCGCCACCATTTGTTGCTCGCCACCAGACAACGTGCCAGCGAGTTGCGAGAGCCGCTCTTTCAGTCTCGGGAAATAAGAAAATACTTCCTCTAGTTTTTGATGGATGGCTTTGGTATCCGTTTTCAGAAATGCGCCCATCTGCAGATTTTCTAAAATGCTCATGCGCTTAAATACGTCACGCCCCTCAGGAACAAGACCTAAGCCAAGACGAACCAATTCATAAGCGGGTAGCTGATTAGTTTTGTGCGCAAGAAATTCAATCTCACCTGATGTAGGAGTCAGTAAGCCTGCAATCGCTTTCAGGGAGGAGCTCTTACCTGCTCCGTTAGCACCAATTAAGGCTACTAACTCACCTTGATTGACATGTAGGTCAATACCTTTAACGGCGTTAATGCCGCCATAGGCTACCTTGAGATCTTGTACTTGCAGCAAGGCGCTCATGACACTGCCCCCTGACCAAGATAGGCTTTAATCACTTCAGGGTGTATGCGAACATCGGCTGGCTTGCCTGCAGCAATCACCTTGCCGTAATCGAGCACCGTTAAGCTATCGCAAATCCCCATCACCAAACTCACATCGTGCTCAATCAAGAGAATAGTTTTGCCATCCGCCCGAATACGCAGCAACAACTCACGCAGTTCTAATTTCTCGGTCGCATTCATGCCAGCAGCAGGCTCATCTAAAGCGAGGAGCTGAGGCTCAGTTGCTAAGGCTCTAGCAATCTCTAAGCGACGTTGATGCCCATAAGATAAATGACGCGCCTGCATCTCTGCATAATCACTCAAGCCCACGTAAGCCAGCAATGTAAGAGATTTCTCCCGAATCGCTTGCTCCTCGCGCTGCGTGGATGGAAAGCGGAAGATAGCGCCCAAGAAGCCCGCCTTAGATCGGCAGTGACATCCCACCATCACATTTTCTAAAACAGACATTTCTCCAAAGAGACGGATGTTCTGAAAGGTTCTCGCTAATCCCGATTTAGTGACTTCTGAGACTGACTCTGGGAAATAGGATTGACCATCAAATAAAAAGATGCCGGAATCTGCAGGGTAGAGGCCAGTGATGACATTAAAGAAAGTAGTCTTGCCTGCGCCATTAGGGCCAATCAAACCGACAATCGATCCCTTTGGCACCTGCAAACCGACAGAATCTAAGGCTTGCACTCCACCAAAGCGTTTAGAAACATCAGTTACATCAAGTAGCAAATGAGCAGACATTATTTGCCTCCTCCTTTTTGCCAAATACCGCCTGGGCGATACAGCATGATCAAAATCAGCGCTAAGCCATAGATCAATTGACGAATCACTTCAACATCAACAATTACATGACCAAAGAGCGCCTTTTGCACTGGCTCGGCTACGCCCCGTAATACTTCTGGAAAGACTGCCAATACGATTGCGCCTAAGATCACCCCAGGAATATGTCCAATGCCGCCCAACACCACCATCGCTAAAACAACGATTGATTCCCAAAGAGTGAATGACTCAGGGGAAACAAATCCCTGAAATGCAGAAAAGAGCACCCCCGCAACGCCAGCAAATGAAGCGCCAATCGCAAAAGCGAGCAACTTCATATTGCGTGTATTGATACCCATCGCTTTAGCAGCGATCTCGTCTTCTCGAATCGCAACCCAAGCCCGACCAATACGAGAGTTCTGTAAATGCAAACACACAATGGTTACAGCAATAGCTAAAGCCAGAAAAAGGTAAAACACCAAATACAAACCCGGGATCTGTACAAAGCCCAGGTCAAACGGTTTGGTAAATGAAACCCCAAACATCTGAATTGGATCAATCGCTGTAATACCTTTAGGGCCATTGGTGAGATTCAATGGGCGGTCTAGATTATTCATAAAGATTCGAATAATTTCACCAAAACCTAAAGTGACGATCGCTAAATAATCCCCGCGCAATTGCAAGGTGGGCAGCCCCAAAATAATCCCGAAGAGAGCGGCCAAGATGATGGAAAACACTGCCACCATCCAGGGAGAAAAATGCATGCCTTGCGGAAATGCAGAGGCAATCGTTTCAAAATGCTGAGGCAAATGTGGCGAAGCTAATAAGGCATAGCTATAAGCACCTAATGCATAAAATGCGATGTAACCTAAGTCGAGCAGACCAGCAAAACCGACAACTACATTGAGGCCAAGGGCGAGAACGATATAGAGCAAAGCAAAATCAAGCACGCGGACCCAATAGTTACCGCCACTCGCACCCACAATCCATGGCAACAGTATTAATGCAAACGCGCCTAAGTAAAGATAGGTAGATTGACTCAAATGATTTGAGACAAGCTTCTTAAGCACGGTCAGAAACCTTCTCACCCAGCAAACCAGTAGGTCGTAATATCAGCACTAAGATCAATACCAAGAAAGCAAAAATATCTTGATAGTTCGAACCAAAGACGCCACCAGTGAGTTCGCCAATGTAGCCAGCGCCCAAAGACTCAATTAAACCAAGCAGCAAACCCCCAAGCATCGCACCCTGCAAGTTACCAATACCGCCCAACACCGCCGCTGTAAAGGCTTTTAGGCCAGGAATAAAGCCCATATAAAAGTGCACATTACCGTAGTTGCTAGCGATCATGACGCCAGCCAAACCTGCTAAAGCACCACCCAACATGAACGTAATTGAGATCACCCGGTTTGGGTTCACCCCCATCAAGGCGGCAATTTGGGTTTGCTCTGCAGTAGCGCGCATAGCCCTACCGAGTTTGGTTTTCTCAACCAAGAACAATAGGCCGCACATCACTGCCAAGGCAACCGCAACAATCACAATCTCTTTACCGGTAATCGTTGCACCAGTAGCGCCTATTTCGATAGGACTGGATGGTAATAATTGTGGGTAGGTCATCGGATTTCGAGACCAAATCAACATGGCGATTGTTTGTAACAGTATGGACATACCGATTGCAGAAATCAGTGGCGCCAAGCGTGGCGCATGACGCAGAGGGCGATAAGCAATACGCTCAATCCAATAACTCAGACCCGCACAGACAGCCATCGTGATGGGCAAGACAATCAGGAGTGTGAGCCAGCCCGGTAAATCACTAGTCAAACTCAAAATCAAGCGCAGCAATGAGAGCGAGACCATTGCGCCGATCATCAACACCTCGCCATGGGCGAAATTGATAATCCCCAGCACGCCGTAGACCATGGTGTAACCCAAGGCGATCAAGGCATAGATACTACCCAGCACCAAACCATTGATGATCTGCTGTAGAAAAATATCCATTAAAAAATATTTATCAGAAATTTAGAGCACAAAAAAAGAGCACCGCATTTGCGGCGCCCTTTTCATGTTTCTTACATATTGATGACGTCAAGAACGGTTTTCTTTTTGTCTTTAAAGTCATAGAGGGTAATGACGCCCTCTTTCATATCGCCCTTACTATCAAAAGCAATATCGCCTACCAAGCCATTCATTTTAGTTTCAGGCATGACTACCAAGATCTTCGCTGGATCAGTTGAGTTGGCACGCTTCATCGCATCCACTAATACATAGACAGCGTCGTAAGTAAATGGTGCATAGATTTGTACATCAGCATTAAAGCGCTCTTTATAACGCTTTTGGAAATCAGCGCCTTGCGCCATCTTTGTGAGTGCCTTGCCTGCCTCAGAGCAAGTAACATTGACAACTGCATCGCCAGCCAATTCAGCTAGCTTCTCAGTGCACATACCATCGCCACCAACAATCTTAGACTTGATGCCCAACTCAGTTGCTTGCTTCGTTAATGGGCCACCAGTTGCATCCATGCCGCCGTACATGATGACATCAGGTTTGCTGCCTTTGATCTTAGTCAAAATAGCCTTGAAGTCAGTTGCTTTGTTATTGCTCGCTTCACGCGTGACAACTTTCACACCAGCCGCTTTCACCGTCTTCTCAAACTCATCAGCTAGACCTTTGCCGTACTGAGTCGAGTCATCAATGATGGCGACTGTTTTGGCATTCAAAGTCTTGGCAACATAATTAGCTAAAGCAGGGCCTTGCTGCGCATCGGTTGCTACTAGGCGATAGGTAGTTTTAAAGCCTTGCTTGGTGTAATCTGGGTTAGTAGCGGACGGAGAAATCTGCGTAATGCCAGCATCACTGTAGATTTTTGAAGCAGGAATACTAGTGCCAGAGTTCAGATGACCTACAACACCAACGACTTTTGCATCTACTAATTTTTGCGCTACTTGAGTTGCAGTTTTTGGATCTTCAGCATCATCTTCAGGCACTAAAGTGAGAACTACTTTTTTGCCATCAATCGTCAAGCCTGCTTTATTAATTTCTTCTAGCGCCAAGCGTGCGCCATTTTCATTATCTTTACCCAAGTGGGCGATAGGGCCAGTCAATGGAGCTACATGGCCAATTTTGACTTCAATACCATCTGCCGGTACAGCCGCAGATTTATCTCCGCCCTTACCGCAACCTGCCAGAATCAAGGCTGCTGCTGATAACGCAATAGCACTCTTCATAAAAATCATTTTTGATGCACTTGAATGAATCATCTACAGCTCCTTGGTTATAAATCAATACTTCAATCGACTAAATTTTTTGGCAGGGAGAATGTGACATCCTCAACTACCCCAGAGAGAGCCCTTACGCTGCGCGGCCCAAATTCTTGAATGCGCGCAACAATCGCTTGCGCCAAACTCTCTGGAGCAGATGCTCCAGCAGTCAATCCCACGCGCTTCTTGCCAGCAAACCATTCTGGTTTCAATTGATCAGGTGCATCGACCATGTAAGACGGTACACCCAATTTTTCTGACAATTCACGCAAGCGATTGGAGTTCGAGCTAGACGCACTCCCCACCACAATGACTACCTCCACTTGAGGTGCCATAAATTTCACTGCATCTTGACGATTCTGAGTGGCATAACAAATATCTTGCTTACGCGGTTGAACAATATCAGGGAATTTTTGAGTGAGTGCCGCAACAATTTCTTTAGTCTCATCTACTGACAAAGTCGTTTGCGTGACAAAAGCTAGTTTTATATCGCCTGTAAAAGACAAATTGGCAACATCGGTCGAATTTTCAATCAAGAACACGCCTTCTTTCACTTGTCCCATCGTGCCCTCCACTTCAGGGTGGCCAGCGTGACCGATCATCAAGACCGTGTAGCCTTCTTTACACAACTTAATCACTTCGAGATGCACTTTGGTTACCAGTGGGCAAGTAGCGTCATACACCTGCAAGCCACGTTCCTCAGCATCTTTTCGCACCTCCTGAGAAACACCATGGGCACTAAACACCACAATGCCGCCCTTGGGCACCTCGTGCAACTCTTCGACAAATACGGCGCCCTTACTACGCAATTCATTCACGACATGGGCGTTATGCACAATTTCGTGACGCACGTAAATAGGTGTACCAAAGCGTGTAAGTGCTTCATTCACAATATTGATTGCACGATCAACGCCCGCACAAAAACCGCGGGGTTGCGCCATCAAGATCTCTGCGTTATCAGTTGTATTCATATATTAGAGAATAGCCACAATTTGTGCTTCAAAGGTAACCTCTCTTCCAGCCAGAGGGTGATTGAAATCAAACCAGGCGCCCTGCTCATCAATAGACTGCAAAACACCCGCATATTGAGCTCCACCCGGCGCATTAAATTCAATTACATCACCGGGATTAAATTCAGCATCGTCATCACGACCTTCTTTGAGCGCCTGCAAAGTAACCCATTGCACCAAATCTTTTTTACGCTCACCAAAACTTTCATCGGGCGATAACAAAGCGCTTTTTTTATCGCCAACACTTAACCCTAGCAACACTTTTTCAAAGCAAGGTGCAAATTGTCCAGAGCCCATCAGAACCGTCGCAGGACGATCAACAAAAGTATTGATGTAATCCTCCCCGTTGGGCAGAGTAAGCCGGTAGTTGAGAGTCAAATAGGAGTTGGGCAAAACGTTAAGCTTGGTCATAAGGTAATTGTATCTAGCCCTGCGTCAGCTATGGATTCTCCCATCCCAAATTGGCCCAAAAATGAGCAACCTCGAGAAAAGCTTCGTCTGTATGGCGCCCGCTGCCTCACAGATGCTGAATTACTCGCCATCTTTTTGCGGGTCGGCGTTAAGGGGAAAAGCGCCGTCACCTTAGCCAACGATGTATTGCGCTACTTTGGTAGCCTTCCTCGCCTCTTGGCCAGCACCCCTGAAGAATTGACCCGAATCCACGGTATGGGAATCTCAAAATGGTCTCAAATACAGGCTGCCTATGAACTCGTAAAGCGCAGTCTTGAGGATGGTCTGGCTCAAGGCTCGATTTTTTCATCACCAGGTCACGTTAAGGAGTTTTTACAGGCCAAAATTGGCGGTCTACCCCATGAGGTCTTTTTATGCCTTTATTTAGACTCAAACCTACATCTCATAGAGTGCCAAGAGCTTTTTAGAGGCTCTATTACCCAGACCGCCGTCTATCCCCGAGAAATCCTCAAAGAGGCGCTAGCCAGAAATGCAAGCGCCATGATCGTGGCCCATAACCATCCCAGCGGCAACCCGCTCCCCAGTTCAGCAGACCAAGAACTCACCAAGACCCTGACTAAGGCCCTCCAGTTGGTAGATATTCCGCTTTTAGACCACTGCATTGTCAGTAATAGCGGTTTTTTCTCTTTTTCAGAATCAGGCCTTATGAATATTGAGAAAAATTGATAGTAATTGCTAACTTACAATAATGAGCCGGAGATTTTTGCAGGCCTTATGCACCCTATGAGGCTCAAACCCCAAAGCAAAAGCCAATAAGGACTAGCCCAAAATAGGCTTAGGCTGATACAATCTTCTTTTTTCGCAATTAATGGAGTTATGTCATGGCAAAAGTTTGCCAAGTCACTGGGAAGAAGCCGATGGTTGGCAACAATGTATCCCATGCAAACAATAAAACGAAGCGTCGCTTTTTGCCGAATTTGCAAAACCGTCGTTTCTGGGTTGAATCTGAAAACCGTTGGATTAGCTTGCGCTTAACCAATGCTGGCTTGCGCGTTATCGACAAAAACGGCATCGATGCTGTTTTGACTGATCTTCGTGCACGTGGCGAAATTTAAGGAGCACGCAAATGGCTAAAGGCGGCAGAGAAAAAATCAAGTTAGAGTCATCAGCAGGTACTGGTCACTTCTATACAACTTCAAAAAACAAGCGTACTAAGCCTGAAAAAATGGAGATCATGAAGTTTGATCCAACCATTCGCAAGCATGTTGCTTACAAAGAAACTAAGCTGAAGTAATTCAAACTTCATGCAAATAAAAAACCCGCTTAGTTGCGGGTTTTTTATTGCCTCAATCTTTGCGCTCTTTTAGATCGCTACTACCTGCCTAAGCATAACGACGCAATCGCAAAGAGAACTCACGCAAGCTTGTTAGACCGCTATCTTCAGCGCGCTGACACCAAGTATGCAACTGTGAAAGTAATTGCTCTCTGGTGGCGCTAGAACGACCCCAGATTGCCTGTAGATCACGACGCATCTCAATCATCTTACGCAGCTGTGCATTGCTCGCCATCAGCTCCTCTAGCTTAGCCTTCTCATCCTCGCTCAAGCGAGACTCATCCTTAGATAGCCAAGTACGGGCGTCGCTTAAATGTGAGGCAAGAACTTGCATGTGTTGCACTTCATTACTAAAGAAGTTGCGTAATGTTTTGCTATAGCGCGCCATGATTTCATAGCGATTAGCAATGATGGCCTCTAGGGTGTTTTGATCGGCGGGACGCAAATCACTCAAGACGGGTTTAGGTGGCGTTTTCTTTACTGTCGCCAAACCAACTGCACTCATCATCTGAATATAGAGCCAACCAATATCAAACTCGTACCATTTATTGGAAAGCTTAGCACTCGTTGCAAAGGTATGGTGATTGTTATGCAGTTCTTCACCACCAATCAAAATGCCCCATGGGAAAATATTGGTTGAAGCATCTTCGCAATCGAAGTTGCGATAGCCCCAGTAGTGGCCAATACCATTAATCACACCAGCCGCTGTAATTGGGATCCACAGCATTTGCACCGCCCAGACGGTTAATCCAATACCGCCAAACAAGAACACATCAATGATCAACATGATGGCAACGCCCTGCCAAGAAAACTTGGAATAGATATTGCGCTCGAGCCAATCATCGGGAGTGCCGTGGCCAAACTTCTCCATCGTCTCTGGATTCTTAGCTTCATTTTTATAAAGCTCAGCACCACGTGAGAGGACAGTGTTAATGCCTAAAATTTGCGGGCTATGGGGATCATCTACGGTTTCACATTTCGCATGGTGCTTACGGTGAATCGAGGCCCACTCCTTAGTCACCATCCCAGTGGTTAACCAAAGCCAAAAGCGGAAGAAATGGGAAACTATCGGATGCAGATCCAAAGCCCGGTGTGCTTGGCAGCGATGCAAGAAGATGGTGACTGCAGCAATCGTGACATGGGTAACAGCCAAGGTAAACAAGGCAATCTGCCACCAAGACCAATCTAAAGATCCATTGGCAAGCCAATTGAGGAATAAATCAAAACCTGAACTTGAAACTGTATTCAAAAGAGAGTCCTATTTAAGTATTAGCTCTTATTTTAGATCTTTTTAGGTCTTTTTGGGCTTATCTTTCGCTATCTCAGGGGTTTTTGGCTTTTCTGCTTTTTCCAGCTTACTACCTTTTTTCTGGAAAACAGCGCCAAAAAAGCCGTCTGTGCCATGAATATGGGGCCACAATTGCCACCACGGATTATCTGACGAGCACCCTAAAGGTAATTTATCCTTTGGAAACAAGGGCTTAAGTGCTTCAGCCGCTGGAACCACCTCAAATTCTGGGTGTTTCACCAAGAAATCTTCTGCAATGGCTTGATTTTCTTGGGGCAAAAGACTGCAAGTGGCATAAACCAGGCGACCACCCGGCTTTAATAAGCGAGCTGCTGAACCCAAAATATTCATTTGCTTCTGATTAAGCTCTAGAACGCCTTCCGGAGTTTGACGCCACTTCAAGTCAGGATTCCGGCGCAATGTACCCATTCCACTACAAGGGGCATCTACCAAGACTCGATCAATCTTTCCAGCCAAGCGTTTGATCTTGGCATCGTTCTCGCTATCGATCCATACAGGATGGACGTTTGAAAGGCCGCTACGGGCTTGTCTTGGTTTTAAATTTGCCAAACGACGCTCAGATGTATCAAAAGCATAAAGGCGTCCTGTAGAACGCATCAAGGCACCAATCGCTAAAGTCTTACCGCCAGCACCGGCGCAAAAATCAACCACCATCTCACCACGCTTGGGTGCAAGTAAATATGCCAAAAGCTGACTACCTTCATCTTGCACCTCAAACATGCCCGCCTTAAAGCCAGCAGTATTTTGTAATGCCGGCTTGCCCATGATGCGCACACCATCGGGTGCATATGGCGTTGGGATCGCTTGGTAGCGACCGCCCAAGGCATTCATCTGCACGAGCAATTCTTCCCGATTCATCTTCATGGTGTTCGCACGCAAATCTAGGAGTGCAGGATGCATCAATGATTTTGCGAGCTCTTCACGGGTTGCTTCACCAGGATATTTTCCAAAAGCATCCCATAACCACTCAGGTAAATTGTTGCGTACCAAAGGATTTAATGCAGCAGGATCAACCGTTGGAAATCGTTGCAACCATTCATATTCACCAGGCTTGAGAACATGCGCCAAATCGGCGATAGCACTCTCAGCACGGTTCGCGGAACCCAAGCCACCCTCAGACAAAGCGGACAGCAAACCCAATAGGGCTAAGCGTCTAGCCTGTGAGCCCTCACCACTGACAGCAAATTGAGAGAACTCATTTTTACGACGCAAAATAGCAAAGGCACTCTCTGCAATCAAGGCGCGATCACGATTACCGAGCTGTGGTTCTGCGCGAAAATAGCGACTCACTACACGATCTGCTGGCTGCTCAAAACTGAGCAATTCAGGAAGTAGACGCTCCAAGTGAATAGCATGCTGAGGTAATGCTTTTGCATTCGAAAAATTCTTCTGACCTTCGGGCGCAATGAGATTGCCACTCGCGTTACGTCGTTCAGGACGGCGCAAGGGATCTTTAGATTTAGCAGCGTAACTTTTTTGTGAGCTTAAGCGGGTGCCGGATTTACGGGGTGGACGTTCTGCGCTCATAATTTAAAAAATTGCGATTCTGGGGGTTGTAACTTCACTTGATTACCTTCTATTCGCAATCGTCCATCAAGGAACCATTTTACGGCCCGCGGGTAAATTTGATGCTCAGCAGTTAAAACACGAGCCGCCAAAGTCTCTGCATCATCCCCATCCAGGACTGGAACAGAGGCCTGGCAAATAATAGGCCCCTCATCCACACCCTCATTTACAAAGTGAACTGTGGCGCCATGCTCTTTAACGCCCGCCTCTAAAGCCCGCTCATGGGTGTGCAATCCTGGGAATGCTGGCAAGAGCGCTGGGTGGATATTGATTAATCGACCACCGAAATGACGAATAAAACCTGGCGTCAGAATCCTCATAAAACCGGCTAGAACCACCAAATCAGCCCCTAAGTCATCAATTTTCTGGGTGAGGGCAGCATCAAAAGATTCGCGACTTGCATGCTCTTTGTGCTCCAGGACATGGGCTGGAATACCCTGCGCGCGAGCAAAATCAAGGCCCTTGGCCCCAGAGCGATTGGCGATGACCCCTGCAAACTTGACTGGCCACTGCTCTTTTTGAGCTGTTTTGACGATCGCCTCGAAATTGGATCCGCGGCCTGAGATTAAGGTAACGATAGAAAGCATGCCCACAATATAATTGATGGCTACCCTGAAAGCGATTTTGTGAACGTATTCCGCGGCCCGACCCAGTTTTCTGCAGGACCTGCTTGTGCCTTAAGCATCGGTAATTTCGATGGCGTGCACAGGGGTCATCGCGCCCTGCTCAAGCAGTTAGTTGATGGCACCCATGAAAGAGGTTTGGTGAGTTGCGTCATGACCTTTGAGCCGCACCCCAAAGAATTCTTCTCTCCAGAGCAAGCACCGCCCCGCATTCTGAATCTGCGGGACAAACTGGCCGCCTTAGCCGAGCTTGGTATTGACCGTGTCGTGGTCGAACATTTCAATGCTGCTTTTGCTCGCCTCACACCCGATGAGTTTGTTTCAGAAATTATTGTGAAACGTCTCAACGCCAAATGGATTTTGATTGGCGATGATTTTTGCTATGGCGCAAAACGTGCTGGGAATTTTGCAAGCCTCCAAACAGCAGGTGAAAAATATGGCTTCAAGGTATCGAGTATTCAAACTATCTTAGAGGATGGCGAGCGCATCTCCAGCTCAGCCTTGCGTACTGCCCTTGCTCATGGCGATATGACTCTAGCTGAAAAATTATTAGGTCGTCCTTATGGAATTTCCGGACATGTGATACATGGACAGCAACTCGGACGCAAACTCGGATTCCCTACCTTGAACTTAGCAGTTGCCAATCACTTACACCATCGCAAGCCAGCAACTACCGGGATCTTCACTGCACAGGTATTGGGACTTAGTGACAAACCCCTGCCAGCAGTGGCTAGTTTAGGAGTAAGGCCTACCGTTGAAGATGAAGGTCGTGTTCTGCTTGAAACACACATCTTTGACTACCAAGAAGATGTCTACGGAAAAATTATTACCGTTGAGCTCTTAGAAAAAATTCGTGATGAGGCCAAGTATGATGACCTTGACGCCCTAACAAATGCGATTGCAGCGGATGCACAGCACGCCAGAAATTATTTCCAGAAAAAAGCTTATGTCTGAAAAAGAAAATTCCTATCCAGTCAATTTACTAGATACCTCCTTCCCAATGCGAGGGGATCTGGCTAAGCGTGAACCACAATGGGTTACTCAATGGCAAAAAAATAAGCTCTACGAAAAGATTCGTGCAGCTCATGCTAATCAACCTCAGTTCATCTTGCATGATGGTCCTCCGTATGCAAACGGCGATATTCATATTGGTCACGCAGTAAACAAGATTCTGAAAGACATGATTGTGAAGTCGCGCTGGCTAATGGGTTATGACTCTGCCTATGTACCTGGATGGGATTGTCATGGCATGCCAATTGAAATTCAGATTGAAAAACAATTTGGCAAGAACTTGCCAACTGCAGAGGTACAAGCTAAAGCACGTGCCTACGCCCAAGTACAAGTAGATAAGCAGAAGATAGACTTTGAGCGCCTTGGCGTTTTGGGTGACTGGAACAATCCCTATCTCACGATGAGCTACCGCAATGAGGCTGATGAAATTCGTGCACTAGGTAAGATCTGGGAAAAAGGATACGTCTTTCGTGGTCTCAAACCAGTGAACTGGTGTTTTGATTGTGGCTCTGCACTCGCTGAGGCCGAAGTGGAATACCAAGATAAAACTGATCCAACGGTTGATGTTGGCTTTGCGTTTGATGATGCACAGCGACCACAGCTCGCAAAAGCATTTGGTCTTCCTGAGTTACCTAATAAGCCTGGCCAGATTGTCATCTGGACAACAACGCCTTGGACTATTCCTGCAAACCAAGCAATGAATGTTCATCCAGAGGTGACTTATGCATTAGTAGATGTTGGCGATAAGTTATTGATCCTGGCAAAAGATCGTGTTGACACATGCTTGCAGGACTATAGTCTTGAAGGTAAAGTGATTGCTACCTGCCCAGGCGCGCAACTAGCGAATATTTCTTTCTGGCATCCGCTAGCCCCATTACATGAGGGATATAAGCGCCTCTCTCCAATCTATCCCGCTGAATACGTCACGCTCGATACTGGCACAGGTATTGTTCACTCTGCGCCTGCTTACGGCGAAGAAGACTTTAAGTCTTGCAAAGCAAATAAGCTAGCCGATAAAGATATTCTCAATCCTGTGATGGGTAATGGTGTCTATGCTTCTTGGTTGCCACTCTTTGCAAACGAATATATTTGGAAAGCCAACCCCAAAATTGTGGAAGCAATGCGTGAAGCGGGCAGTTTATTGCGCGACAAAACGTATACCCACTCTTACATGCATTGCTGGCGTCATAAGTCGCCGATTATTTATCGCGCTACTTCACAATGGTTTGCAAGCATGGACAAGAAGCCATCTGATGGCAAAGCTAGCTTGCGTGAGACTGCCTTAGCTGGCATTGATAGTACCGAGTTTTTTCCGGCTTGGGGTAAACAGCGCCTCCATAGCATGATTGCCAATCGCCCTGATTGGACCTTGTCACGCCAACGCCAGTGGGGTGTACCCATGGCGTTCTTTGTTCATAAGGAAACGGGTGATCCACATCCTCGCACTATTGAGCTACTGGAAGAAGTTGCTAAGCGTGTTGAAAAAGGTGGCATCGAAGCTTGGCAGCAACTCGAAGTTTCTGAGTTGCTTGGTGAAGAAGCATCACAATACGAAAAGAATCGTGACACCTTAGATGTTTGGTTTGATTCAGGGACAACACACTGGCATGTGATTCGCGGATCACATCGCAATGAATTACTAACTACCGATGCTGAGACACCGAACGGTCGATTGGCTGACTTATACCTCGAGGGCTCAGACCAACACCGCGGCTGGTTCCATTCCTCCTTACTCACCGGCGCCATGCTCGATGGCAAGCCACCCTATAAAGCACTACTCACTCACGGCTTTACCGTTGATGGTCAAGGCCGCAAGATGAGTAAGTCCGTAGGCAATGTCATCGCACCACAACAAGTGGCTGACAAACTTGGTGCTGAAATCATTCGCCTCTGGGTTGCCTCAACCGACTACTCCGGTGAAATGACTATCTCTGATGAGATTCTGAAGCGCGTGACTGAAAGTTATCGCCGCATTCGCAATACCTTGCGTTTCTTGCTCGCCAATCTTTCTGATTTTGATCCTAGCAAGCACGCAATGCCTGCTGAAAAATGGCTTGAGATCGACCGTTATGCAGTGGCACTTGCTAATCAATTACAAGGCGATATCGAATCCCATTACAAGGCTTACGAGTTTCATCCAGCTGTGACTCGCATGCTCACTTTTTGCTCAGAAGATTTAGGCGGCTTCTACTTAGACATCCTCAAAGATCGTCTCTATACCAGTGCGCCAAACTCACCTGATCGCAGAGCCGCCCAGAATGCGCTCTTTCACATCACTCGCAATCTCTTGAAGTGGTTATCGCCATTCCTCTCCTTCACTGCTGAAGAAGCATGGCAATCATTCCCGCATGGCTCAGGTAGTAAACCGTCTGAATCCATCTTTATGGAAGAGTTCGGCGCATTACCAGAAGTCGCTCATGCTGATGAATTGCTGGCCAAATGGAATCGCATTCGTGAAATCCGCTCTGAAGTGACCAAAGCCATTGAGTTAGAACGTGAGGCCGGTAATGTTGGCTCATCCCTGCAAGCTGAGCTGACCATTAAATTAGGTGATGTTGACTTTGCTATCTTGCATTCACTTGAGGATGACTTGCGTTTCGTAACCATCACCTCAAGCGCTAAGATTGTACTCAGCAATGATGGTCTCGAGGTCCTAGTACGCGGTAGCCAATATAAAAAATGTGGTCGTTGCTGGCATCACACTAAAGACGTAGGTGCCAATGCTGATCATCTAGAGCTCTGTGGTCGCTGTATCAGCAATCTCTTTGGCGCTGGTGACCACCGCTTGTTTGCCTAAGTAGCAGCAATTGATGAGCCTGCCAATGCTTCGCTATCTTGCTATTGCAACGATGATTCTGCTCTTAGACCAGTTGAGTAAGTGGGCTGCGTTAAGCAATTTGCAAATGGGTGTGCCTGAACCCGTCCTTCCTTTTCTGAATTGGCTACTGCTTTTTAATCCAGGCGCGGCGTTTTCATTCTTGGCGCAGGGATCAGGTTGGCAGCGTTGGTTCTTTACTATCCTTGGTCTCATAGCCAGCATCTACATCATTTACTTATTACGTAAAAGCCTTGGCGAGAAACTACTGTGCCTGGCACTCAGTCTGATTCTGGGTGGTGCGCTAGGCAATGTTTTAGACCGAATCATGTATGGCGCCGTAGTTGACTTCATCGATCTGCACTACGCCAACTGGCATTGGCCAGCCTTTAATATTGCCGATAGCGCAATCTGTATTGGGGCAGGCCTCATCATCTGGAGCGAATTGCGCAAGTCATTTGGCAAATCCCCTCAATCCCATTAAGCTGGCGCCATGCAATCACTTTTAAATAAGAAAATCGTTCTCGGCATCTCCGGCGGCATTGCCGCCTATAAGACACCAGAGCTCGCTCGCCTGTTAATACAAGAGGGCGCTTCTGTACAGGTAGTGATGACCGAGGCTGCACAACAATTTGTGACATCTGTCACCATGCAAGCGCTCACAGGCAATCCAGTCTTCACCAGCCAATGGGATAACAGCATTAGTAACAATATGGCTCATATCGAGTTATCACGCTCAGCTGACATCATCCTGATTGCGCCAACGAGTGCAGACCTTATGGCCAAACTTTCCCTTGGGTTGGCGGATGATTTGCTCAGCACGCTTTGCTTAGCAAGAGATTGCCCGTTGCTAATTGCCCCTGCGATGAACAAACAGATGTGGGAGCACGCAGCCACTCAGAGGAGTGCTGACCGCCTCCACCATGATGGGGTAACTCTTCTCGGCCCCGCGAGTGGCTTTCAGGCTTGCGGAGAAGTGGGCATGGGAAGAATGCTTGAGCCTGCAGAAATTTCTGAGCAAGTCATTGCCTTCTTTCAAAAGAAATCACTTGTAGGTAAAAAAGTATTGATTACTGCTGGCCCCACCTTTGAAGCGATTGATCCAGTCCGCGGCATTACCAATCACAGCTCCGGAAAGATGGGCTTTGCCATTGCTAGAGCCGCTTTGGAGGCTGGTGCCCAAGTACGTCTGATTGCAGGCCCCTGCGATCTTCCTACGCCATTAGAGGCGACTGGAAAGATTATCCGGACTAATGTCGTGAGCGCTAAAGAAATGCACGCTGCAACATTGGCAGCCACTGATTGCGATGTGTTCTTTGCGGTAGCGGCAGTAGCAGACTGGGGCATTGCAAAGCCTGCCAAAGAAAAAATAAAGCGCCAAGGTGATGGTGCTCCAAACATGGAATTTGTAGCCAATCCAGATATTCTTTTAGATGTTGCCAAGACAGTCAAAACCAAAAACGGCAAACCTTCCCCTTATTGCGTTGGCTTTGCTGCCGAATCCACCGATCTCGAAAAGCATGCGGACGAGAAACTGAAGCGCAAAGGTATTCCAATGATTGTTGGCAACATTGGTCCAGATACCTTTGGAAGCGACTTCAATCAGTTACTCGTTATGGATGCTAGTGGTAGTAAAAAAATAGCGAAGGCTGAAAAACTTCACCTTGCTCGCCAACTCATTCAACTAGTAGCCAAGAAAATTTAACAGCATTCTCTTTACTTACATTCCCTGCTTTAGGAAATTTCATGCAATCTTTACAAGTCAAAATTCTCGATGAACGGATGCGGTCTCAACTACCTACTTATGGCACCCCTGGTAGCGCTGGACTAGATCTACGTGCCTGTATCGATGAAACGATGGAGATTGCTCCGGGCCAAACTATTTTAGTGCCTACCGGTTTAGCCATTTATGTAGAAGATCCACGCTATGCGGCTTTTATTCTTCCTCGCTCAGGCCTTGGTCATAAGCATGGCATCGTCTTGGGTAACTTAGTTGGCCTCATTGATTCTGACTACCAAGGTCAATTGATGGTGAGCACCTGGAATCGTGGATCTACTCCATTTAAGCTTGAGCCAATGGAGCGCCTTGCACAACTCGTAGTGATGCCAGTGCAACAAGTTGAACTCAAAGTCGTCGAGGAGTTCAGTGAAAGTAGCCGTGGTGCAGGCGGCTTTGGCAGCACCGGTCGCAGCTAATTCATCTACCAATACGAATGAACAAAAAAGCCACCCGAGTGAACTGACCCCCAAAAGTTGGACGCTATGTCCAACCAAGGGGGTTTTGTTTTATGAGCAAGTACAGCAAGCAGTTCAAGCTAAAGGTAGTTAAAGAGTTTCTAAAGTCAGGTGGTCTTAAGCGGGTAAGTCACTTATTTGAGATTAGTCACTCAGATGTCCGCAAATAGGCTTTAGCCTATCAAGCACATGGCCATAGTGGTCTTAATCCCAGCTACCAACGCCATTCCCCAGAGTTCAAAGTCCAAGTTCTCCAATATATGGCACAGCATCAGATATCAGCTAGGCCAGCTGCTGCCCACTTTGGGATTGGTAGTATGACCACCATTTTGCAATGGCAAAAACTCTACAATGAAGGCGGTATTACAGCCCTTGCCAATCGACAGAGAGGACAACCGCCTATGTCCCAATTTAATATCAAAGCATTACTCAAAAAGCCTATCTCAGAACTCACGCCGGCAGAGTTGCGAAGACGTTTGGAGTTCGCCGAAGCACAGGCTGCCTACCTAAAAAAGTTAGAAGCCTTAGCTCAGAGCAAAGCAACAAAAGAGAACAAGCCCAAGTAATTACTGAGCTAAGGCCGTATTACCGTTTACCAGACTTACTACTCATCGCCAAGATGGCTAAAAGCGTTTACTACTACTGGCGAGCAGCCAGTAGTAATCATGAGCCTGATCCTTATGAGTTGGCTAAAGATCGTATTACCCAGATCTTTAATGCCCACCAGGGCCGTTATGGCTATCGGCGGGTACATTTAGAGCTGCGCAATCAACAGCAATATTTAAACCACAAGACCGTACAAAAGCTCATGGGGCAGCTAGGACTTAAATCCCTTGTGAGGCCTAAGCGATACCAGTCCTTTAAGGGGAATATTGGTAAAGCGGCTCCCAATTTATTGGAGCGTAACTTTGGAGCAAGCAAACCTAATGAGAAGTGGGTCACCGATGTCACTGAGTTCAATATCAAGGGTGAGCGAGTCTATTTATCGCCGATCTTAGACCTTTATAACCAAGAGATCGTCTCCTATGAGATTGCTGATCGGCCACAGATTAGCTCAGTAATGCAGATGCTAAAGAGCGCCTTCAAACGACTCAAGAATGAAGACAGGCCAGTATTGCACTCAGACCAAGGCTGGCAATACCAAATGGGGCTATATCAACAGGCTCTTTACAAGCAAGGTATTACTCAAAGCATGTCTAGAAAAGGTAATTGCTTGGATAACGCAGTCATGGAGAACTGGTTTGGGATTATGAAAACCGAGTTCTTCTATCAAAAGAAGTTTGACGATGTCGGGTCATTTAAAACAGAGCTTAAGAAATATATCCACTACTACAACCATGATCGAATCAAACAAAAACTAAAGGGATTGAGCCCGGTAAATTACCGAACCCAATCCCTCGTGCTAACCTAACTAAACTGTCCAACTTTTGGGGGTCAGTTCAAAGGGTGGCTTTTTACTTCTATAAATCCTACTACTCATTACTTGCGAATATGCGCTTTGCGTGCAGCATCTTGTGACATACCAGCACCCGCACCTTCGCGAGATTCTTTTTCTGCAGTAATTTCCTTGCGCCGTTCTTTGCAAGAACCAGCAATCTCTTGCAAAGCCTTGCGAGCACGAGCAGCAGACGCTTTAATGCCTTTGCCTTGGAACTTCTCATTCTCCGCTTTGTAAGTTTCAAAGGCCTCTAGCAATTTATCGTGATGGGACATATTTTCCTTTTTGAGTAGTGCGTCTGTAATTGATTACATTTCTTCTGCAGGTGCTACGTCCACCTTGGCGGCTTTGCCAGGTAACTTAGGAGCCTCAAAGTTCAACTGCACTTTGCCATCAGCATCAATATCCACATCGACATGACCGCCTTGCGCCAGCTTACCAAAGAGTAGTTCGTCAGCCAAAGCCTTGCGAACCGTGTCTTGAATGATGCGCTGCATTGGGCGAGCGCCCATTAAGGGATCAAAACCATGTTTTGCAAGGTGCGCGCGTAGTGCCGCACTGAAAGTGGCGTCAACCTTCTTCTCATGCAATTGCTCTTCTAGCTGCATTAAGAACTTATCAACTACGCGCATGATGATGGTCTCATCCAGCGCCTTGAAGGAAACAATGGCATCCAAGCGATTGCGGAACTCAGGCGTAAAGAACTTCTTAATGTCGGCCATCTCATCGCCAGACTCACGTGCGTTAGTAAAGCCAATGGTCGACTTCTGCATTGCTTCAGCACCAGCATTAGTAGTCATGATGATGATCACATTGCGGAAATCAGTCTTGCGACCGTTGTTATCCGTCAAAGTACCGTGATCCATCACTTGCAAGAGAATATTGAAAATATCAGGGTGAGCTTTTTCAATTTCATCGAGCAAGAGGACGCAATGAGGCTTTTTATTTACCGCTTCCGTAAGTAAACCACCTTGATCAAAGCCCACATAACCTGGAGGCGCACCAATTAAGCGGCTCACTGCATGACGCTCCATGTACTCAGACATATCAAAGCGCAAGAGCTCAATACCCAAAATGTAAGCAAGCTGTTTTGCAACCTCGGTCTTACCGACGCCAGTGGGACCCGAGAACAAGAAAGATCCAATGGGACGATCGATCTTGCCAAGCCCAGCGCGAGTCATCTTGATCGCACTCGCTAACGCTTCGATAGCAGGATCTTGACCAAAGACTACGCTCTTGATGTCACGATCCAAGGTCTGCAACTTACTACGATCGTCAACGGTGACAGATTGAGGCGGTATGCGCGCAATCTTAGCCACAATCTCTTCAATTTCAGGGCGGCCAATGGTTTTCTTCTGCTTAGACTTTGGCAAGATGCGTTGTGCTGCCCCCGCTTCATCAATCACGTCAATTGCTTTATCTGGTAAATGACGGTCATTGATATAACGAGCAGAAAGTTCTGCTGCTGCCACCAAGGCACCAGCAGCATATTTGACGCTGTGGTGCTCTTCGAAGCGAGATTTCAGGCCACGCAGAATTTGTACCGTTTGATCAACTGTTGGCTCAACCACATCGACCTTCTGGAAGCGACGCGATAAAGCAGCATCCTTTTCAAAGATGCCGCGGTATTCAGTAAAGGTAGTTGCACCAATACATTTGAGTTGACCATTAGACAAAGCCGGCTTCAATAAGTTGCTTGCATCCAATGTTCCGCCTGATGCAGCACCAGCACCAATCAAGGTGTGAATCTCATCAATAAATAAGACACCATGTGCATGGTCTTTTAATGACTTGAGCACACTCTTCAGGCGTTGCTCAAAATCACCACGATATTTAGTGCCTGCTAACAAAGCGCCCATATCTAAGGAATATACCGTTGCGTTAGCCAAGATTTCAGGCACATCGCCTTTAACGATTCTCCAAGCTAAACCTTCTGCAATCGCAGTCTTACCAACACCGGCCTCGCCGACTAATAGCGGGTTGTTCTTGCGACGACGGCAAAGGACTTGAATCACTCGCTCTACTTCACTCTCACGGCCGATCAATGGGTCGATCTTGCCTTGGCGAGCGAGGGCATTGAGATTTTGGGTGTATTGATCTAATGGACTCTCTTTGCCTGAAGAAGCAGCTTCTTCGGTTTCTTGCGTGTTGTCAGCAGGTTTGACGTGCTCAGCTTGATCTTTACGCACACCATGACTAATGAAGTTCACCACATCTAAACGGGTGACCCCTTGCTGTTGCAAGAAATACACTGCATGAGAATCTTTTTCACCAAAAATCGCCACCAAAACATTGGCACCAGTAACTTCTTTTTTGCCATTGGATGTTGATTGAACGTGCATGATCGCCCGCTGAATCACTCTCTGAAATCCTAAGGTTGGTTGTGTATCCACTTCATCATTGCCTGGCACCACAGGGGTGTTGTCATTGATAAAGTTTTTGAGTTGAGCACGTAGCTCTGCAATATTAACGGCGCAAGCCTTTAATACCTCGACGGCAGTAGCGTTATCGAGCAAGGCGGCGAGCAAATGTTCTACGGTAATGAACTCATGTCTTGATGCCCGCGCGTCAACAAACGCCATATGCAAGCTTACTTCTAGTTCTTGGGCAATCATACTTCCTCCATAGTGCACTGTAGTGGGTGACCCGCTTCACGGGATAATTCAATAACTTGATGCACCTTCGTGGCAGCAACGTCACGGGTAAATATTCCGCAAACACCTTTGCCAACCAAATGAACCTGCAACATGATGCGCGTTGCTGTTTCATGGTCCTTATTAAAATACTCCTGAATAACCATCACCACAAATTCCATTGGCGTGTAATCATCATTCAGTAATAAAACTTTATACATCGAAGGCGCCTTAACTTGCTCGACCTGTTTTTCGAGAAGAAGGGTGTCCTCAACATAAGGATTGGCAGGGACGCCAGTAGTGGGATTTTTAGGTGTGCGGCTCATGAGAAACATTCTAAACAGATATCTAAACTTGATTTAACCAGGGTCTTGTTGCGAAAACCCCTCAAAAACCCTTGTTTAACCCATATTGGGGCAATTTTCGATAAAAAAAGGGGTAATTACTGAGAGTGAAGTACACATAACTCCTTGACACCCCTACAAAAAGGGCAAACAATCGGGGGGTAGGCTTCAAAAGAGGTTCTATTTAGGCGTGTTGTGGATTGAGACTGATTAAAAAGTATTTACCCTCATCACGGTTGTTTTAAGTTTATGTAATGGAGTTCGCATGGCGACCGGAATTGTTAAGTGGTTCAATGATGCAAAAGGTTTTGGCTTTATCAAACCTGATGATGGTGAAGAAGAGTTGTTCGCGCATTTCAGCGCAATTACTATGCCTGGGTTTAAAACCCTTAAGGAAAACCAAAAGGTAACGTTTGACATTACCCAAGGCCCTAAAGGCAAGCAAGCTACCAATATCCAAGCGGCTTAATAGTCCTTAGATCATTATGGAAAACCCAGGATTCGTTCCTGGGTTTTTTTTCGCCTACAAATTGACTCGCCTAAAATTCTCAACATGGATACAAATAACAAACTAGTTCACACGCTTTTCTCTATTGCGTTTCTCATTTGCCCCGCCCTCGCATTAGCGCAGGTCAATGTTGGGCTACCGAGTATTGAACTCAAAACGGGAATCTATCGTATCCAAGCAGAGCTAGCTGATACGCCCAAGGCGAGAGAAGTGGGCCTCATGAATCGCACTAGCATGCCCACGAATTCAGGAATGCTGTTTATCTTTGAACAAAAAGCAGGTCATTGCTTTTGGATGAATAACACTAAGATTCCACTCTCGATTGCATTCATTGCTGACGATGGCAAGATTGTGAATATTGAAGAGATGCAAGCAGAGACCACCAACAATCATTGTCCCAAAGTAGCGATTCGTTACGCCCTGGAGATGAATAAGCAATGGTTCTCAGAAAGAGTGATTGCGCCTGGCAGCGTGATTAGTGGCTTACCTAAGAAATAATTAATCAACGCAGTGTGGCAAGGAAATAAAAAACGCAGACCTAGGTCTGCGTTTTCTTTAGGTGTAAATGCGTTTACTCAAAATGGCAAACGTAGTGCACTGGCTGCTCAGCACGAATGATGAAATAACCACCCTTTTCTACTTCCCAGCTTTGGCCAGCCTTAAATTCTTGCTCTGGAGCGCCGTTGATGCTGACAAAAGCATTGCCATCAACTACTTCCATGATCTCTTTGGTGCTCAGGTCAAAACGCAAAGTACTGGGTAGCACCACCCCAACTGACTTACGCACACCATTTGGCAAAGTCACTGTGTGGGAAACGCATTTACCGTCAAAATATACATTGGCTTTTTTGCCGACTGAAACTTGATCAAATTGCATCTGGGTTCTTTCTATTTTGTTTAGTTCTCAATATTTTTTCTAATTACTTCTTGGCGCGCTTACGCTTTGCTATTTCGGCAATACGCATACGCAATGCGTTGAGCTTGATGAAGCCACCAGCATCCGCTTGGTTGTATGCACCACCATCATCATCAAAGGTTGCAATATTTTGATCAAACAAGGTATTGGCTGAATCACGAGAAATCACCGATACAGAACCTTTGTAGAGCTTTAAGCGCACAACGCCATTGACCATCTGTTGCGTATGATCAATTAAGGTTTGCAAAGCAAGACGCTCAGGAGACCACCATAAGCCGTTATAGATCAAGCTTGCGTAGCGTGGCATCAAATCATCTTTCAAGTGGGCCACTTCGCGATCAAGGGTAATGCTCTCAATGCCGCGGTGCGCCTTCAGAAGAATGGTGCCACCAGGAGTTTCATAGCAACCACGGCTCTTCATGCCAACAAAACGGTTTTCAACTAAATCGAGACGACCAATGCCATGCATGCCACCAATACGATTGAGCTCAGCTAATAATTCATGTGGCTTGTAGGATTTGCCATCAATCGCAACTGGGTCGCCCGCTTTAAATTCGATTTCAATAATTTGCGGCGCATCGGGAGCTTTTTCTGGAGAAACTGTCCAACGCCACATAGACTCTTCAGCCTCGGCATTTGGATTTTCTAAATGACGGCCTTCATAGCTAATGTGTAATAAATTGGCATCCATAGAGTAAGGAGAGCCGCCTTGCTTATGTTTCATTTCAACTGGAATGCCATGCTTTTCTGCGTAAGCCATCAACTTCTCGCGTGACAGCAGATCCCATTCGCGCCAAGGGGCAATTACTTTGATTCCCGGCTCAAGTGCGTAGTAGCCCAATTCGAAGCGAACTTGGTCGTTACCTTTACCAGTGGCGCCATGAGATACAGAATCAGCGCCAGTTAAACGGGCGATTTCAATTTGACGCTTCGCAATTAATGGGCGGGCAATGGATGTACCCAAAAGATATTCACCTTCGTAAATCGTATTGGCGCGGAACATGGGGAACACAAAATCACGCACAAACTCTTCACGCAAGTCATCAATGAAAATATTTTCAGGCTTGATACCAAACTGTAACGCCTTGGCACGCGCCGGCTCTAATTCTTCGCCCTGACCCAAGTCAGCGGTGAAGGTAACGATCTCACAACCATAGGTATCTTGAAGCCACTTCAAGATCACACTAGTATCGAGTCCACCAGAATAGGCTAGTACAGCTTTTTTAATATCAGACATGATTTCTTATTCAATCAAAATTAATTAAAGACAAGTTACTTAATATTTTATTGCTTACGCTTTATTAATTAATCCAAACGACCGCAGAGCAAATACTCCATTAACGCTTTTTGAACATGCAAACGATTTTCCGCCTCTTCCCACACAATGCTTTGCGGACCGTCGATCACGCCCGCAGAAACTTCTTCGCCACGGTGCGCTGGTAAGCAATGCATGAATAAAGCATCTGGCTTTGCGACTGCCATTAACTCCTCATCTACCATCCAATCCTGGAAAGCATTCATACGTAAATTGTTTTCAGCCTCATAGCCCATGCTAGTCCATACATCGGTAGTCACCAAGTCAGTACCTTTACAAGCATCTTTTGGATCAACATAAACACTTAAATGTTTTGCGGCGTTCTTTGTTAAACGTGTTGGGTCTAATTGATACCCCTCAGGTGCAGAGAAGTGCAACTGAAAATCTAAGCACTCCGCCGCCTGAATCCAGGTGTAGGCCATATTGTTAGCATCACCAACCCAAGCTACGGTTTTTCCTTGAATCGGTCCACGGGCTTCAACAAAGGTGAAGATGTCTGCCAAAACTTGGCATGGATGATATTCATTGGTTAAACCATTAATTACTGGTACACGAGAGTTCGTAGCAAAACGCTCAATGATCTCCTGACCAAAGGTGCGGATCATGATGATGTCGGTCATCCGTGAAATCACCTGTGCAGCGTCCTCTACAGGCTCGCCACGACCTAACTGAGTATCTCGGGTGTTCAGGTATACAGCGTGGCCACCAAGCTGATGGATGCCCGCTTCAAAGGAGAGGCGTGTACGCGTGGAATGCTTTTCAAAAATCATGGCTAATGTGCGATCATGCAAAGGGTGCCAAGTCTCATAACTTTTGAACTTGGACTTTAACCATGCTGATCTTTTGAGCAGGTAGTCATACTCCTCACGAGTGAGGTCAGAAAACTGCAGATAGTGCCTTACCTGACCAGGCACTTGAGGCTTTGCCAGAGATGTCATAGTTGAGCTTTCTACTAAAGTTTTGGCTTGCATTTTTTTCTTAAAACATTCAACTGCACGAAAATAGAACATAAAGCCATCTTACGGTCACCTCCGGCTGTTAAGCTAGAGGGCTTAGCAATACGATTCTTACGAACTTCTTTACGCCAACTTGAACCACAAAAAGCTTTTCATTCAAGGCATCAACACTTCTGGCAAACCATTTCGGCCCAGTGATTGGGCGGAGCGTCTTTGCGGGGTAATGGCTACGTTTCGCCCTCCAGGAGATTCTGGAGACCCTCGCTTCACTTATTCGCCCTATGTCAGACCAGTGCTGATTGCAAAAGTGAAATGCGTTGTTATCGATACTAGACTAGGTGACCTCGATCCAAGAGCGCTCGACTTTGTCATGAACTTTGCCAAAGACAACAGTCTACCGATTGAAGAGGCCTGTGAGTTTGAACCCAAACCCCAAACCCAGTCCTAAAAACAAAAACCCGCTCTGATAAGGAGCGGGCTTAGGTCGAAATGATGATTCGACCAGCCTAAAACTTTTACTGAATTACGCTGCCATCGCCTTGATAGCTGCAGATAAACGTGACTTTTGACGTGCTGCAGTATTTTTGTGAGCAATCTTTTTGTCAGCAATCTTGTCGATAGTTGCTTGAGTTGCTGCGAACACTTTCGCTGCAGCAGCTTTATCACCAGTATCGATCGCCTTACGCACTGCCTTAATGGAAGTACGAAGCTTTGAACGCAAGCTGGAATTGTGCTCGTTCTGTTTTACTGCCTGGCGTGCGCGCTTACGCGCTTGTGCTGTGTTGGCCATCTTTAAACCTTGCCTCTATAAATTGCAAAATGCGATTAGTTAAAAATCTCGCGGACTTGCCAGATTCATAAGCAAGCTCGCCAAAACCCATGATTTTACCTGAAAGGGGCAAAAAAGCCCAGTCCTCCCATAAATAGGTGAAAATCGGCTCATGAACCTGCTTTCTGCCGCCGCCAAGGTTAGTTCCCTGACCATGCTTTCCCGTATTACGGGGCTGCTGCGGGAGACCCTGATCGCACGTAGTTTTGGGGCCTCAGAGTGGACAGACGCGTTTAATGTGGCTTTTAGGCTACCGAATTTGCTGCGCCGGCTTTTTGCCGAAGGGGCCTTTTCCCAGGCTTTTGTACCCATTTTGGGGGAAATCTCCACAAATGAGGACCAAAATAAGGCCAAAATCCTCATTAACGCAGTCGCCACGCTCTTATTTTGGGCCTTGTTGCTGACGGTACTCCTGGGAGTCATCGGCGCCCCCTTGCTCATTTTGGTGATTGCTACAGGCTTTTCCGGTGGACCAGCCTATGACGCCAGCGTTGTCATGACCCAAATCATGTTTCCCTACATTGGGCTAATTTCCATGGTCTCTCTGTCCGCAGGGATTTTGAATACCTATCATCGCTTTGCGATTCCCGCTTTTACCCCTGTTTTACTCAACCTGGCTTTAATCGGTAGCGCCCTCTTTTTGGCGCCCCACTTGGAGCAACCCATTTATGCATTAAGCATTGGCGTTCTGTTGGGCGGCGTTTTGCAATTAGCCATTCAAATTCCGGCGCTTGCTCGTCTTGGTCTTTTACCGCGCATTGGTTTATTGCCTGGTGCCATCAAAGCAGCAATCAGCAATCCTGGTGCTCGGCGCGTTCTCAAGCTAATGGGGCCAGCAGTCTTTGCTGTATCGGTTGCGCAAATCTCTTTAATCATCAACACCAATATCGCATCGCGCTTACAAGCGGGTAGCGTCTCTTGGCTCTCTTATGCCGATCGTTTAATGGAGTTCCCAACTGCCCTACTTGGAGTTGCATTGGGTACAGTGTTGCTACCCAGTTTGAGTAAAGCCAATGCCAAAAATGACTTAACGCATGCAGGCGAATTACTCATTTGGGGATTACAACTTACCTTCTTGCTTGCAGCACCTGCCGCCATTGCACTCTTTATTTTTGGCGAGCCCTTAGCTGCTGTTTTGTATCACTATGGAAAATTTAATGCGCTGGATGTCTTAATGACGCAACGTGCCTTAGCAGCCTATGGCGTTGGTCTGATAGGCCTAATCCTCGTCAAGATTTTGGCGCCCGGGTTTTATTCCCGCCAAGACATTCGGACTCCAGTGAAGATTGGCTTGTTCGTGCTGGTAGCTACGCAGCTGGCTAACCTGGTATTCGTGCCCTGGCTTGGTCATGCCGGCCTGGCTCTATCGGTTGGCGCTGGCGCCTGTCTGAATGCTGCCCTGCTCTGGGTTGGGCTGCATAAACGGGGCGCACTCCCAAGCGCCTCCTGGGCAAAGTATTTGGGACAACTCTTGCTGGCTTTAATTCCCTTTACGGCAGTGCTTTTTTATGCGGCAAATGCGCATAACTGGATCACCCTCCAGGCCGAACCCTGGATCCGCATTGGTCTATTGGCGATGTGGCTGGCTGCCGCAGCCTTGGTTTACTTTGGCGCCCTCGCTTTAGTCGGAATTCGCTGGCAAAAATTCTTGCGTCATGCAAAATAGAATGTATGCCAACACAACAACTCGACTATTTCACTTCATTAGTTGCTGAAGACGAACACTTTCCATTAACGGAAGCTGCCATCGCGGTAGCACAACATGCCTATCCAGATTTAGATGTACAAGGTGTACTCGATCACCTCGATGAGTTAGGCAATAAATTAAAAACACGCATTACGCCAGATACTGCGCCGATGCAACGCTTACAAATTCTGAAGCACTTCTTTTATACCGAGTTAGGCTTTGGTCCAAACCCGAATGATTTCTACGCACCCGAAAATTCGTATTTGCACTATGTGCTTGAAAATCGCAGAGGTATTCCTATCTCACTAGCGATTTTGATGATCGAGCTAGGTCAGCAAATTGGCTTGAAGATTCGTGGCGTGTCATTCCCCAATCACTTTATGATGCGTATTTCATTACAACAGGGTGAAATCATCATGGATCCGTTGACTGGTGATTCACTCTCGAAGAATCAATTGCAAGAGATGTTGGACCCCTACCTTGACGCCAAAGGCTATCGCGGTGAGCTCAGTCTTCCTCTTAACGTCTTCCTGCGGGCCTCCAGCCCAAGAGAGATCTTGTCGCGCTTCCTCAGAAACCTCAAAATGATCTACTCCGAGCATGAGCGCTGGGAGCGCTTACTGGGCATTCAAGAGCGCTTGGTCATTTTATTGCCCGATTCGGTTGAGGAAATTAGAGATCGCGGTTTGATCTTTGCGCAACTAGAGTATTTACGCCCTGCTATAGCCGATATGCATCGCTATCTCAGTGAAGCGCCTGAAGCGGAAGATGCTAGCGACATTCGTGAACACATCGCCACTTTAGAAAGTCAAACCAAGCTGCACTAAGTTAATGATTCAGTTTTGTTTGACTTGATTTAATTTTTCTTGCGCTGAAAAATTTTATAGAGTGCAGCCAAAACGACTGGTATCGCTGCTGCACCAATACCCACTAGTACGATCACATTTAAGTTTTGACGTATCACTGGAATATTTCCAAAGAAATATCCTGCAATCACCAAGCCAAAGACCCAGAGCACAGCGCCAGTGATATTGAATAACTGAAAGCGTGAGAAATTCATTTCCGAGATACCAGCAACAAAGGGTGCGAAGGTTCTGATGATGGGTAAAAAGCGTGCAACGATGATGGTTTTGCCGCCATGCTTTTCATAAAAAGCATGGGTCTTGAGTAAAGCGCCTTGGTCAATCCAGCGTGATTGACTACTAAATACTTTCTTACCAATCCAACGGCCAATGAAGTAGTTCACTGTATTGCCAGCTATTGCTGCAATCAACAAACCAATACACAAAGTCCAAATGTTGAAGTGCTCGGTTGCACAGTAAGCACCCGCAATAAACAAAAGAGAATCCCCTGGGAGGAAGGGGGCGATAACCAGGCCAGTTTCTGCAAACACAATCGCAAATAGCAAGCCATATGCCCAAGGACCATATTGCGAGATCACAACATCCAAATGACGATCAATATGTAGCAATAAATCGCTTAATTGCAAAAGGGTATCAATCAACTTGCACTCCAAAGATAGGTTTGATGCGGATATTAACAGGCTCTTATAATGGATCATGCAATCTGAACCCTACATTCAGCCTATGCAGTCATCAGAAGTCAATCCCATACTCTGTATTGTGGGGCCTACTGGTGCAGGCAAAACCTATCTCGCCATGTCTTTAGCTGAACATGCTAAATCGATTGGCCTGACCATCGAACTCATCAGTATGGACTCTGCGTTAGTCTATCGCGGCCTTGATATTGGCAGCGCCAAACCTAGCAAAGCAGAACAAGCTGCAGTGATTCATCACCTGATCGATATCCTAGAGCCGACAGAGGTTTATTCCGCAGCTCGATTTGCCAAAGATGCAAAACGACTTTGTGAAGAAATTCGTAATAGAGGCAATATTCCAGTAGTGGTTGGTGGAACCATGCTGTATTGGAGAGCTTGGGCGCATGGCCTTTCTACTTTACCAACAGCAAATCCTGAGATTCGTTCCCGCCTAGACGAAGAAGGCAAGACTCTAGGTTGGCCCGCGATGCATACCAAGTTGACCAAGGTAGACCCAGAAACTGCCGCTCGCCTAAAGCCCAATGATTCACAACGAGTGCAGCGTGCGCTAGAGGTATTTGAAATTACTGGCAAACCGATGTCGGCATTGCTCGCAGATTCACCTAGCGAAGATGGCAGAGAAGGATCGGTGATTCCTGCCTGGATTCATCTAGTATCCCTAGAACCAAGTGATCGCAAACGCTTGCATCAAAATTTAGAAAAACGGTTTGACGAAATGTTGCTCGCAGGATTTTTAGATGAAGTCAAAGCTCTACGAAATAATTCTGCGTTACATGCGGATCTGCCAGCCATTCGGTCGGTCGGTTATCGACAGGCTTGGGAATATCTCAACGGAGAAATCGACGCTGAGCAAATGCGCTACAAAGCATTAGCAGCAACCAGGCAACTTGGAAAGCGCCAACTGACATGGCTCAGAGCCATCGCCGGCAGAAACACCTTCGACCCCTTTAAACCAGCAGAGCTTAAGGCCGCATTGGATTACTGCAAAAGTCATTTGAAGAAGTAGGTTTGCAGTAATCGTTTAGATCACAATCGTTTGTGGTGCACCCTGAGGGCGCTCAAGCACTTCACCAACTGTCCAAGCTTTTAAGCCATGTGCAGTTAATGATTTGATTGCAGCATCCGCTTGGGCTGGAGCAACAATCACCACCATACCAATACCGCAGTTAAATACTCGCACCATCTCCGCATCAGCCACCCCGCCCTTCATCTGTAACCAGCGAAAGAGTTCTGGCATTTGCCAACTGTCACGATGTAAAACTGCTTGCGTATTTTCTGGCAAGACACGTGGCACGTTATCCACTAAGCCGCCACCCGTGATGTGCGCCATCCCTTTGACATCAATCTCAGAAATTAATTTCAGAAGCGGCTTCACATAAATTTCAGTCGGCGCCATCACCACATCGCCTAATGAGCGACCACCTAAATCATCAGTAGGTTTTGCACCAGCACGTTCAATAATTTTGCGTACCAAAGAATAACCATTGGAATGAGCGCCGCTGGAACCAATTGCCAACACCAAATCTCCTGGAACAATGGTATTTCCTGTAATAATTTTAGATTTCTCAACTGCACCTACTGCAAAACCAGCCAAGTCATATTCACCTGGAGGGTACATGCCTGGCATTTCTGCAGTCTCACCACCGATCAATGCGCAGCCAGATAATTCACAGCCTGTGGCAATGCCACCAACGACAGTAGCTGCTGTATCTACCGTCAGCTTGCCGCAAGCAAAATAATCCAAGAAGAAGAGTGGTTCAGCGCCTTGGACCAAAATATCATTGACGCTCATCGCCACCAAGTCCTGGCCGATCGTATCGTGACGATTCCATTCAAATGCCAAGCGTAGCTTTGTACCCACACCATCGGTACCGGATACCAAAACAGGCTCTTTATAGCGCTTAGGCACCTCAAATAAAGCACCAAAACCACCAATTCCGGCCAAAACACCTTCCCGCATAGTCTTTTTAGCCAAAGGCTTGATCCGGTCTACCAAGGCATCGCCAGCATCAATATCAACGCCCGCATCACGGTAAGAAAGGCCTTTTGAGGAAGAGTGAGTAGGTGAAGTCATGTCTGAGCTGGAATATTAGTAAAAATTGCTACTGGGTCAGTAGAATCATTGAATTCTAGAGGATTACTAGTAATGGCTGAAATTTTTACCCCTTTTCTGACTGCATTCATTCTGGCATATGCCTTAAGACCCCTTTGCCTGTGGATGGAAAGGCGTCACCTTCCTAGGGCCTTAGCTGCAGCATTGGCCATGCTCATTGGTTTGAGCCTGGTTTTCTTTATTTTTGGTCTGTTGATTAGTCTTCTGAAATTCGAAATTCCCTTGATTAAGGCGCAGCTCCCAGAATGGATTGCCAATACCCAAGCCTGGCTTGGGCCTAAGTTGACAGAGCTTCATATCAATATTGATTGGGGGAACCTCAAAACCAGTGTTACCCAAAAAATCACTGAGCACATTAACGATAACGCTGACACTCTCATTAGCAACACACTGGATACCGTATTGGTATCTGGCAGCTCAGTTATCGCAGGCTTTGTAAATGGCGTATTAATTATTTTTGTAATGTTTTATTTGCTGATCGATTGGGATCATTTTTTCAGCCTTCTCAAAAATACCGTTCCACTCCGTGCGCAAGAAACCGTTCATCACTTAGCGATGCATACCGATGGCTTACTTTCACAATATCTGCGTGGCATGTTGATTGTGATTTCCATCATGGCTATTTTCTATGGAGTGGGCTTGAGCATAGTCGGAATAAAGGGTGCCGTTGCGCTAGGTGTCTTTACTGCCCTCATGATTGTGATTCCTTACATTGGGATCGCCCTTGGTTTAACTCTAGCAATTCTTTCTGCGCTCTTGCAATTCGGCCTTGGCGCCCAACTTATTGGGGTGCTCCTTGTGTTTGGGCTTGGGCAATTTTTAGAAGGGTTCTTCTTAACGCCACGCCTAGTTGGTGAGCGCATTGGGCTACACCCTGTTGGAGTGGTATTTGCCTTGCTGCTCTTTGGAAAACTCTTTGGCTTCTTTGGCGTCCTATTGGCTTTACCAATCAGCGCAGTGAGCTTGGTGCTAGTGCAATATCTTTGGTCTGTTTATACGCAAAGCTCCTGGTATCAAAAATAATTTTGCTTGAATGAATACGCCCTCGCTTCCAAGACAATTCGCTTTAGACATCAGTCACACACCCAAAGCAAGTCTCGACAATTATCTGCCTAGCCAAGACCTCGCTCTTCTGTCGACACTACAAACACTTTGTAGCTCTTGGAAAGAATCATCCGAATCATCCGAATCAATACCAAACAATCCTCTGAATCACCGCTGGATGTATTGGTGGGGACCTGAAGGCTCTGGTCGCACGCATTTGCTCACAGCAATGACGAGTGCAGCTGATGATGCCGGCCTTGAATCTTTCTCTCTCAATCCGAATGAGCCAATCTCTTGGGTGCGCCTTGAGGAAAAATTGCCAAGCCTCACCCAAAGTAATGCCCCTTCAGTTATCGCCATAGACGATGTGGATCGTTTAGATGAGCGCTTAGTTGGAGCACTCTTTCGCATACTGAACGAGGTGCAAGCCAGTGAGAATATTCACATCTTCATGGCCGGCAACGAGGCCCCTGCCAACCTGACGCTCCGGGAAGACCTCAGGACACGCCTAGGATGGGGTTTGGTCTACCAAACCCAACTTTTAGACGATGATGAGAAAATACAAGCCTTAGAGCAAGCAGCCAAAGCTCGAGGACTAGTTCTATCCCCAGACGTATTGCCATGGTTGTTAAACCGTTTTTATCGCGATATGCCCAATTTGATGGCCCTCATGGATGCTTTGGACGCCTATTCATTAGAAACAAAACGTGCTGTAACCTTGCCACTAGTACGCGAGCTCTTGCAGCCTAAATAATTTATTCAATATTCCATTTGTGACCCAGCTAGCCCTTTTCGATTTAGATCACACCTTACTACCCTGCGATAGCGATTATGAGTGGGGTCAATTTTTAGCGCGTATTGGCGTTGTCGACAGTGCAGACTATGCGCGCCAAAATGATCGCTTCTATCAAAACTACAAAGATGGCACGCTTGATATTCATGAATTTCTGCGCTTTGCCTTAAAGCCTCTGTCTCAGCACTCCCGCGCACAATTAAAAGAATGGCACGACCAATTCATGGAAGAAGTGATTCATGGGCAGCTTCGTCAAAAAGCAATTGATTTGGTAAAGCAGCATCAAGATGCTGGAGACTTGTGTTGCGTTGTCACTGCAACCAATAGCTTTGTTACCCGTCCGATTGTTGAAAGCTTTGGGATTGAACACCTCATTGCTACCGAGCCAGCAACCAGCAGTGAGAGCCCTTTAGCGAATTTCACAGGCGAAGTGAAAGGTATTCCAAATTTTCGTGAAGGCAAAATTCAGAATGTGCAGGATTGGCTGGCAAAACAGAAGCTTGCCTTGGGCGCATTGCCGCGGAGTTATTTCTACTCTGACTCCATGAACGACTTACCCTTAATGGAGCAAGTCAGCCATCCAGTTGCCACCAATCCAGATGATCGCCTTCGTAGTGAAGCTCAAAAGCGCAACTGGCCTATTCTTGAGCTGTTTGCATGATTACTAAATTCATTAACCGTATTTTGCGTCGTGACCCCATGGTCAAGCATACGCATGCGAACAATACGGGAGCACCAAAGCGTATCCCCAAAAAATCACATCGCATCGATCCACACTTGCTTTCTAAAAATGCTGTCAAAGTAACCCAAACTTTGCAGCAAGCTGGTTATGAGGCTTTCATTGTGGGCGGCGCCGTGCGCGATCTCGTCTTGGGGATTGGCCCCAAAGATTTTGATGTCGCTACTAATGCCACGCCCGATCAAGTACAAAGATTGTTTCGCAAAGCCCGCCTTATCGGGCGTCGTTTTCAGATTGTGCATGTGACTTTCTTTGGCAAAGGCCATCCCGAAATTATTGAGGTTTCTACCTTTAGAGCCTTACTAGATAACGCTGGTGACCATGTGGCAGAAAGTGGTCGCATTTTGCGCGACAACGTTTGGGGCTCACAAGGCGAAGATGCTGCACGCCGTGATTTCACTATCAATGCAATGTATTACGACCCGTCCACCGAGACTGTCTTGGACTATCACGGCGGCATGGTAGACATGCAAAAGAAAACCTTGCGCATGATCGGTGACCCCGCAAAGCGTTATCGCGAAGACCCAGTACGTATGCTCAGAGCAATCCGCTTTGCTGCTAAAACGGGGTTTGCTTTGGATGCCGATACGCGCGCACCAATTGCTAAGTTAGGCAAGCTATTACAAGACGTACCATCAGCAAGACTCTTTGATGAAATTCTCAAGCTCTTAATGTCAGGTTATTCTTGGGCGGCCATTCAGGGCCTCAAAGATGCTGGCCTGCATCATGGCCTGTTGCCGCTCCTAGATCACATTCTCGATAGCAGCGAATCCTCTAAAGGAGCCAATGATTTTGTCAAGCTTGCCCTAGCTAATACCGATCAACGCATTCAATCGGGCAAGAGTGTTTCGGCAGGATTCTTATTTGCCACCTTACTCTGGCCAGATCTCTTACAGAACTGGAAAGCGAATATCGCCAAAGGGATGGCCAACATCCCCGCACTGCATGATGCGATGGACGACACTATTGCCACCCAAAGCAGTGGCATGACGATTCAACGTCGCTTTGAAAGCGATATGCGGGAAATCTGGTCCATGCAGCCTCGCTTTGAAAAGCGGGTTGGACGCTATCCATACCGGCTCATCGAATCGCCCCGTTTTAGGGCAGGCTATGACTTCATGCTGCTTCGTTGTGCAACTGGGGAGCAAAACCCAGCCATAGGAGACTGGTGGACTAACTTCATTGCGACCGACCCTGCAGGGCAAGAAGATTTGATGGCTAGTGCCAAAAATGAATCCGGCTTAAGCGCAAGCTCCCCAGCCAAAAGACGGCGGCGCAGAAAACCCAAAGCAGCCATCGCACCAGAACCTTTAGCAGACTAAGCAGACTTAGAGAAATTTCAGTAAAGTAGTTTCATCTCTAGTTTGGAATCGTATGGCACGAGCTTTTATCGGATTTGGTGGCAATATCGGCGACACCCGTCAACTAATCACTGACGCAATCGTCTGCCTTGCACAACGCACAGAATTACATGTTCTAGCAAAGAGTTGCTTTTATCAAAGCGCGCCGGTTGAAGCCACTGGTGGTGACTACATCAATGCCGTGATTGAAATCGAGACGCAGTTAAGTCCCTATGGTCTTTTGCATGTTTGCCAAGCCATTGAATTAGAGTTTGGCAGAGAACGTCCTTATGCCAATGCGCCGCGTACTCTTGATTTAGATATTTTGTCTTTTGAGGGCGTTATTCAAAATGAGACTGAGCTCATACTCCCTCATCCAAAAATTATTGAGCGCTCATTTGTTCTTCTGCCCTTGCTAGAAATTGCACCCGACTTCTTTTTACCGAATGTTGGCGAACTCAAGGCTTACCTTCCCAAGGTGGCGCATCAAAAAATCGAAAAACTCACCTGCCGCAACTGCAATTGCGGGGGAAAAGACGTTTATAGCCAAACGGCCCATTAATTCATTAAACTCTCGCCATGGGTTACTTACAAGGCGACAAGCCAATCTCCATTACTAAGCTCTTGGCAATGCATGCTGAGCAAGAAAAAATCACGATGCTGACTGCATATGATTCGACGATGTCTGCATTGTTGAATCGCTGCGGGGTTGAAGTCATCTTGATTGGCGACTCTTTGGGTAATGTGATTCAAGGTCACTCTAGCACTACACCCGTCACTGTTGAGCAAATGGCTTATCACACTGAGTGTGTGGCGCGTGCCAATACCCATGCATTTTTAATTGCCGATTTACCATTTGCTAGCTATGGCGATCCAGTGCAGGCTTTAGATGCTGCAGCAGATCTCATGCGCGCCGGTGCTGATATGGTCAAGCTGGAAGGCGGAGATTGGCAAGTAGAGATCATTCAATACCTAGTTGGGCGTAGCGTTCCTGTTTGCGCCCACCTCGGATTACTGCCTCAATTGGTTCATGTCTTGGGCGGCTATAAGGTGCAAGGCAAATCAAAAGATGCCGCAACCCTCATGTTGGAACAAGCCATTGCGTGCCAAGAAGCCGGCGCTCAAATGGTAGTTCTAGAAGCCATCCCTTCATCACTGGGTGAAAAGATTACAGCTGAACTACATATCCCGACGATCGGCATTGGTGCTGGCCTTAATTGCTCAGGTCAAGTATTGGTATTGCAAGATATGCTGGGCATCAGCCCAGGTAAGCCTCCTAAGTTCGTGAAGAACTTTATGGAAGGCCAGCATTCGATCGAAGCTGCTATTAAAGCCTATGTACGGGAAGTGAAGTCCGGAAAATTTCCCGGACCCGAGCATAGCTTTGCTGGCTAATTAACTAAAGAAACTCTTTACACCGTCAAACCAGCCTTTTTGCTGCGGGCTATGCTTATCCCCGGCAGATTTTAGACTATCGTCAAACTGTTGCAGTAATTTCTTTTGCTCATCAGTCAACTTCACTGGCGTCTCTACCAAAACATGCACGAACAGATCGCCAACCAGTGCTGAACGCAGCCCTTTTATACCTTTGTTCCGTAAACGGAATGTTTTACCGGTCTGCGTACCTTCAGGAATCGGAAATTCGACGCGACCTGATAAGGTTGGCACTTCAATCTCGCCACCAATAGTTGCTATCGCAAAAGAGATTGGCATCTGCACATGCAAGTCACTACCGTCACGTTCAAATACTGGATGCGGCTTCACCCGCACTTCTACATAGAGATCTCCAGAGGGGCCGCCATTAATGCCAGGCTCCCCATTACCAACCGAGCGAACACGCATACCATCATCAATACCCGCGGGGATTTTGATTTCAAGTGTTTTTTGTTCTTTGTGTTTGCCTGTGCCATGACAAGTCTTGCAGGGCTTCGGAATATATTCACCAGTGCCGCGACACTTTGGACAGGTTTGCTGCATCGAGAAGAAACCTTGTTGTACACGGACTTGACCATGACCATCACAGGTAGAACACTTCTCCGCTTTGGAGCCAGGCTCAGCACCAGTGCCGTGACAAGGTTTGCAGTTACTCCAACTAGGCACCCGAATCTGGGTGGTATGCCCCTCAGCAGCTTGCTCAAGACTAATGTCCATGTTGTAGCGTAAGTCAGCACCTTTGTAGACCTGTGGACCAGACTGACGACCGCCACCTTGACCAAAGATATCTCCAAAAATATCTCCAAAAGCATCTGCGAAGCCACCGCCAGCAAAACCGCCACCCCCAAAACCCCCACCACCCATAGATGGATCTACACCAGCATGGCCATACTGATCGTATGCAGCGCGCTTGTTGGGATCGGTCAGCGTTTCGTACGCCTCCTTTACTTCTTTAAATTGGGCTTCAGCCGTTTTACTATCGGGGTTGCGATCAGGGTGATACTTCATTGCCATTTTGCGATAGGCTTTTTTGAGCTCTTCATCGCTAGCACCTTTTGCTACACCAAGCACTTCATAAAAATCGCGTTTACTTTTAGGCACGGCCTATTCCTCTCTACAACCTGAATGACACAAGTCGGCACGGGGCCGACTTGTTATTTAAGCACTGCAAAACTACGTTAATGAGTATGTAATTGAATGTCTAGCATTCGCTTACTTCTTATCATGAACTTCTTTAAAGTCAGCATCAACAACATCTGCGTCTGGAGCAGCTTTAGCTTCGCCGCCAGGGGCTGCACCAGCTGCAGCGCCAGCCTTCGCTTGCTCAGCAGCCATGACTTTTTCGCCCAATTTCTGACTTGCTTTACCCAACGCTTCGGTCTTGGCTTCAATCGCTTCTTTATCGCTGCCTTTGATCGCTTCATCCAACTCTTTCAGAGCTGCTTCAATCGCTTCTTTTTCAGCAGCCTCTAAGCTAGCACCATGCTCTTCTAAAGCCTTCTTAGTAGAGTGAGCCAAGGCATCTGCAGTGTTACGAGCAGTGACTAGCTCTAATGCTTTCTTATCTTCAGCAGCATTGGCTTCAGCATCTTTCACCATGCGTTGAATTTCTTCTTCAGTCAAACCAGAGTTTGCCTTGATGGTGATCTTGTTCTCTTTACCAGTGGTTTTGTCTTTTGCAGTGACGTGCAAAATACCGTTAGCATCAATATCAAAAGTCACTTCAATTTGTGGCATACCGCGTTGCGCAGGCGCGATGCCTTCAAGATTAAATTCACCAAGCAACTTATTAGCCGCAGCCATCTCACGCTCACCCTGGAAGCACTTAATCGTTACTGCAGGCTGATTATCTTCGGCAGTCGAGTAGACCTGTGAATGCTTGGTAGGAATCGTCGTGTTCTTTGGAATCATCTTAGTCATGACGCCGCCAAGAGTTTCGATACCCAATGACAATGGGGTAACGTCCAAGAGCAATACGTCTTTACGATCGCCAGACAATACGGAACCTTGAATTGCAGCACCTACTGCCACTGCTTCATCTGGGTTAACGTCTTTGCGTGGCTCTTTGCCAAAGATTTCTTTTACTTTGTCTTGAACCGCAGGCATACGAGTTTGACCGCCGACCAAAATCACGTCGTCGATATCTGCTACGTTCACGCCAGCATCTTTAATTGCGGTTAAGCATGGGCCAGCTGTGCGCTTAATAAGCTCTTCAACCAAAGACTCTAACTTGGCACGAGTCAACTTCAAGTTCAAATGCTTAGGACCACTAGCATCAGCCGTCACATATGGCAAATTGATTTCCGTTTGCTGCGCAGATGACAATTCGATCTTGGCTTTTTCTGCAGCATCTTTCAAACGTTGCAATGCCAAAACGTCTTTGCTCAAATCCACGCCTTGTTCTTTCTTGAACTCAGCAATGATCCAGTCAATGATGCGCTGGTCAAAGTCTTCACCACCCAAGAAAGTGTCGCCATTAGTAGAGAGCACTTCAAACTGCTTCTCACCATCCACGTTAGCAATCTCAATGATGGATACGTCGAATGTACCGCCACCCAAGTCATACACAGCGATCTTACGATCGACTTTGTCTTGTTTGTCTAAACCAAATGCCAATGCAGCAGCAGTTGGTTCATTGATGATGCGCTTTACATCCAAGCCAGCAATACGACCAGCGTCTTTAGTTGCTTGACGTTGGCTGTCGTTAAAGTAAGCAGGGACCGTAATGACCGCCTCGGTCACTTCTTCGCCGAGATAGTCTTCGGCAGTCTTTTTCATCTTGCGTAAGATTTCAGCAGAGACTTGCTGTGGTGCCATTTTCTTATCACGCGCTTCAACCCAAGCATCACCGTTATCAGCAGCAATAATTGAATAAGGCATCAAGCCGATGTCTTTTTGCACTTCAGGATCTGTAAATTTACGACCCATTAAACGCTTCACTGCGTAGATGGTGTTCTTAGGATTCGTCACTGATTGACGTTTAGCTGGCGCACCAACCAATACTTCGCCATCTTCAACATAGGCAATGATGGATGGAGTTGTGCGAGCGCCTTCTGCGTTCTCGACCACTTTAGGTGCATTGTTTTCAACGACTGAAACGCACGAATTCGTGGTTCCCAAGTCAATACCGATGATCTTTCCCATAATTGCTCCAAAAAATTAAGTTACTTTGTTGTACTTCTAGTCTGTTTTAGGCAACTCATCTGAACCGCCGCGAATATTCCAATACTCAATAAATGGGGTCTAAAAAAGTGAATTCAAGGGGTGAAATAGCAAAAAAGGCAGAAATCTGCCTTTTTTATCCCTTTTTTGAGGTTTTAGCCCTTATTGATGCGGCTTATTTCGGGGCGCTGACCGTCACTAAAGCAGGTCTGAGGACTCGATCGGCCACGGTATAGCCACGCTGGAGCACCGAAACTACGGTATTAGCTTCCTGCTCAGAAGGCACCGAAGCAATCGCTTGATGGTGGTGTGGATCAAATTTATCGCCCACCGCAGGATTGATTTCAGTCATGCGTCCCTTTTCAAAAGCGGATAAAAGCTGCTTTAAGGTGATTTCTAGGCCTTCTTTAAAAGCCTTCGCATCACCCGCATCCGTACTCAAGGCCGCATAGAGACTATCGGTCACCGGAACTAAGTGCTCAGCAAAACTCTCAATCGCAAATTTGTGAGCCTTGGCAACGTCCTCAACAGCACGGCGACGAATATTTTCACCTTCAGCCTTGGCACGCAAAAAGTTGTCTTGCAAATCAGACACCTGCTGATGGAGTTCAGCAATTTCTTGCTCAGGCGTTTTGATAGCCGGCGTTTCTGCTGCAGCATCCGCCGCTGGCTCAGTTGCAGGATTGTCTTGCTCTGGTGAAGGATTTTGATTTTCTTGTGTCATAGACGCTATTTTACTTTTCTATCAAAGTGGCTAGTGCTTCTTCATATTGGGATAATTCGCTTTTTTTCAAGACTTAGATTTTTCGGCTAGCGTTGCTCTTTCGTTCCGCTTAGCTAATTCAGCTTCAGACTCAGTCCCCAAAGACCACCCTAGTAAGTGCTGATAGGCAATATCACGCAGCGCCTTGATCCACTTAGGGTTGCTGTTTAAGCAGGGAATATAGCGATAGTCTTTGCCGCCATGCTCTAAGAAAGATTCTCTTGCTTCCATCGCAATCTCTTCTAAGGTCTCAAGACAATCTGCCGGAAAGCCGGGACAAAAAATATCTACTCGCTGGCAACCATCTTTAGCCAAGTTTTCGATCGTTAGCGCCGTGTAAGGCTTTAACCATTCCGCTTTTCCGAAACGGGACTGAAAGGTAACGATGTATTGACCTGGCTCTAAACCCAAAGACTCCCCAAGCAATCGTCCGGTCTTCAAACATTCGCAGTGATAGGGATCGCCCTGCATTAAATTGCGCTTGGGCAGGCCATGAAATGACATCACAAAACGATCACCCTTTGCAAAATCAGGCCTTCCATCTTGATCCCAATGACTGAGAACTTGATCACGCAGTGCTGCAATGTACGCAGGGTTGTCGTGATAGTGCTTTACCAAACGCAGCTCCGGCTGATCACGCCAAGTACTCAGAACACGGAATACTTCATCAAAACTTGAGGCGGTAGTGGTAGCTGAATATTGTGGGTAAAGGGGCAATAACAGTAAACGCTCCATCCCTTGAGCCTTCAGGCTCTCTAGGACCTCTTGGGCAGAAGGCTTGCCATAACGCATCGCCAAATCAACCAAAACAGTATGGCCCTCATTCGCAAACTTCTCCCCCAACTCTTTCGCTTGCAAGCGCGAGTAATGCATGAGTGGCGAACCGAATTGTGGCAACCAAATAGATGCATATTTTTTTGCAGAGGCACTACTGCGAATTGGCAAAATAATGCCATTCAAAATAAACCACCAAATAAAGCGTGGAATTTCTACGACGCGTGGATCCGAAAGAAATTCTTTCAAATACGATCTCACCGCTTTTGCTGTTGGCGCAGCTGGCGTACCCAAATTCAATAAGAGCACGGCTGTTTTAGAAGCGCGTAAGTGGGGATTTTGATTCAAAGTAATTTCTCTAGTAAATAATTTTCAGCATCAATGTGGACTCAAGAGCTCAAGGCGCCTGATAATAACTTAGAGGTGATATCCACAATCGGAATCACTCGGTCATAAGCCATACGGGTTGGTCCAATGACGCCTAAGGTGCCCACGATCTGACCATCAACGCTATACGGAGCGCTGATGACCGCTAGGTCCTCATATGGCAAAAGATCACTCTCGCCACCTATGAAAATCTGAATACCGTCGGCATGGCTCGATACGTCTAGCAACTGCATCAAGACCGATTTTTGCTCCAACATATCAAACATCTTGCGCAATTTATCAAGGTTAGAACTTAAGTCTCCTACATTCAGTAAGCGACGCTCACCAGAGAGCACCATCTCACCGCGACTCATATCGTAATCCGCAACACCACTTTGCAAGGCTAAGGCCATCAAACCAGAAATATCGGCACGCAAAGTATCGAGGTCAGATTTCAAATGTTGGCGCACTTGCTCAAAACTTTTGCCAGCAAATTGTGCATTAATGTAATTTCCCGCCTCAATCAATTGACTTGGTGTGTAGTCTTGATTTGTTGGCAAGATACGATTTTGTACATCACCCTCGGGAGTCACCATGATGAGCAAAATCTTGCCTTCACCCAAACGAAGAAATTCAATATGTTTAAAAACTTGGGCACGCTTTGGTGTCATCACCACACCAGCAAAATGGGTGAGATTAGACAGAATCTGGGCGGCTGAATTCAAAACCCTTTGTGGGGAGTCTGGCAAAAGCCCTTTTTCAACCTCACGGGCGGCGATCTCTTCGAGAGGACGAACCGTCACCATGGTGTCCACAAACAAGCGATAACCCCGTGGTGTGGGTATTCTGCCGGCAGAGGTATGAGGGCTAGTCACCAAGCCCATATCCTCTAGATCAGCCATGACATTGCGGATGGTGGCAGCAGAGAGGTCTAAACCCGAAAACCTTGAAAGCGTGCGCGAGCCAATAGGCTGACCCTCCTCGATATAGCGCTCGATGAGGGTTTTAAGTAAGGCGCGGGAACGTTCGTCCATGGTGGAAGGGATTTTATGCCTATGGTTTAATCGTTATATGTTAAGCCCATCCCCCAATTCCTCCAAGAAGGCATTTAGCCGGGTGGCACTCGTCGGCAAATTTCAAGCGGACGGCATTGAAGATCACCTGCGAGACCTGGCTAAATTGGTCTCAGGCTTGGGCTGTGAGGTCTTTATTGAGGCCGATACAGCCACTCACCTCGGTTTGAGTGACTATCCGACTAAAACCGCACAAGACTTTACTGGGGCAATTGACCTAGTTGTGGTTTTGGGTGGTGATGGCACCATGCTGGGCATTGCTCGCCAATTAGCAGGCAGCCATGTTCCCCTCGTGGGAATCAATATGGGTCGCCTTGGTTACATGACTGATATCCCGATTCAGTCTGTACAAACTACTTTGCCCAAAATTATTGCGGGCGACTATGAAGCGGATACTAGAACTCTCCTGCATGCTGTTGTTCTGCGTGACGGCAAGAAAATCAACCAGGGCTTAGCGCTTAACGATGTTGTTGTGAATCGCTCCGGCATTTCTGGGATGGTAGAGCTTGCTGTTCATGTCAATGGCTCCTTCATGTACAACCAACGCTCTGATGGTTTGATTGTCTCTACCCCGACTGGTTCAACTGCCTATGCACTTTCTGCTGGTGGCCCGATTTTGCATCCACATGTAGCAGGCATATTGCTCGTACCAATTGCGCCACACTCACTTTCCAATCGACCCATTGTTTTGCCACAAGATAGCGTGACGGTGATTGAGGTAGTCAACGGACTTGAGGTGATCGTCAATTTTGATATGCAATCACAAACAAATTTGCAAAGTGGCGATAAGGTTGAGGTGCGCCAATCCGACAAAACAATCGATCTGTTACACCCCAGCAATCACAGCGACTACAAAACTTTGCGTGAGAAATTGCACTGGAATGAATACCCATCGACTTTCTGATGTCGAGTTTATTGCTACGCTAATACATGCTTCAAACTATCTCCCTTCGTGACTTTGTCATTGTTGATCAGCTTGAACTCGACTTCGCTAGTGGCTTCACGGTGCTCACTGGTGAAACTGGGGCTGGTAAATCTATTTTGCTAGATGCCTTAAGCCTTGTCCTGGGTGAACGCGCAGATAGCAGTCAAATTCGTGAAGGTAGCAATCGTGCAGAGATTTCTGCCCTCTTTCGCATTGACGCAGAACTTATTCAATCCTTTGGCCAATGGTTAGATGCTCAAGGCTTCCCAGTTGAAGATAATGGTCAGAGTCTATTGCTCAAAAGAACTATTGAGAGCAACGGACGCAGTCGCGCTTTTATTAATGGAAGTGTTGCCACGCTAACTCAGTTGCGTGAAGCAGGCGATCAGTTGGTCGACATCCATGGGCAGCACGCGCATCAACTTCTTTTAAAGGGCGGCGCCCAACGTGAGCTCTTAGACCGTCATGCTGGATTACTGCCACTAGCCACAGAAGTGGCACAAGCCTTTAAAACACTGAACGATTCTCGTCGTCGTTTAGAACAAGCAGAAAATGCTGGTCAGGATGTTGAGCGGGAACGTGAAAGACTGCAGTGGCAATTAGAAGAACTCACCGAGCTCGCTCCACAAGAAGGTGAGTGGATCAACATTCAAAGCGAGCATGCTAGATTGGCTAATGGCGCCAAGCTAATTAGCGGCTGCCAAGAAGCTATAGACATATTGAGTGACGCGGACAACTCTCTAGAGTCTTCTCTATCTAAGGTCTGCGGCAATATCAGCGCCTTAGCCGAACATGACCAAGCCTTAAGTGGCATTAGCGAATCCTTGGAGAGTGCGCAAATTCAGCTAGATGAGGCGATTCATGGATTAAATCGCTATCTCCAAAAAATTGATTTAGATCCCGCTCGCCTTGAACAAGTCGAAGAACGTATGCAGGCCCTGCACAGTACTTCTAAAAAATATCGCACTGAAGTAGAGGCATTACCAACACTGCTTTTGGAAACTACCGAACGCTTGGAGGCACTGACTGCCTCACAAAATATGGATGCCCTCCGAGAAAAAGTAAAGCAAGAAGAGGCGGCCTATCTCAAGCTAGCAAAGCAACTCTCCCAAAAACGCAGTAAGGCAGCTACAGACCTAGGTCAGTTAGTGACAGATGCTATGCAAAATTTATCGATGGCCGGCGGACGTTTGGAGATTGCCCTATCGCCACTTCAAGAAGGTGGCTCGCATGGTCTCGAGCAAATCGAGTTTTTGGTGGCAGGCCATGTAGGCAGCACTCCTCGCTCATTAGCCAAAGTAGCATCGGGTGGAGAACTGGCTCGTATTAGTCTGGCAATTAGCGTGATCACCAGCAAAGCTTCATTCACCCCTACCTTGATATTTGATGAGGTCGACGCTGGTATTGGGGGAGCTGTTGCAGAAACTGTTGGCAAACTTCTACATCAGTTGGGTCAGTCCCACCAAATTCTGTGCGTTACCCATCTCCCGCAGGTAGCCGCCCAAGGCAATCATCACCTTAAAGTCAGTAAATCTCAAAGTGGCGATAAGACTGTGTCACAAGTTCAATCGCTTGGAAGAACAGAACGAGTAGAGGAAGTTGCCAGAATGCTAGGTGGCGCTACCATTACCGATACCACCCGTCGCCACGCACGCGAACTACTTGAGCAAGATTAAATTGATTTAAACGCTGGAAGGCGCTTTAAAAATTTCTTGCCACAGTTGTAAGACACAATCCCTAGCATTCAAGAGTTCAGGCTCAATATCCAACAGAATACGAGTTTTTTCTGCACCGTCTAAACGTAAACGGTGTTGACGCGCTCTTAATAAACGATAAGCGTCACCAACCTGTTCAGCACTAACGCCCTCGATTAGGCCCACTTCACCAGCAATTCGCAGTAAAGCAATATTGCCAAGATTGCCTATCAGCTGGGGATATTGATTTGCATAGGCTAAGACTAAGAACTGCACCATAAACTCAATATCTACCATGCCGCCAGCATCGTGCTTTAAATCAAAATTCCCAGTTCCATTGGGATGCCCCTCATGCACCTTGCGACGCATAGCCAAAATCTCAGCACGCAAATGATCTACATTGCGCTTCTGACTCAAGACTTCTGAACGAACTGCATCAAACTCAATACCAACTGAAGCATTACCAGCAGCAAAGCGAGCACGAGTTAAAGCCTGATGCTCCCATACCCAGGCGGCGTTGTCACCTTCACGCATCTGATATTTTTTAAACGCTTCCGTATTGGTCACCAAAAAACCAGCTGACCCATTGGGACGAAGGCGAGTATCAATTTCAAATAAGCTTCCGGTCGCAGTAAAGGTCGTCAACCAATTAATCATACGTTTAGCTAACAGCGCGTAAATTTCTTGGGCGGCATAATCGTTTTCACTCGACTGATATAAGAAGACCAAATCTAGATCAGAGGCATAGCCCAATTCTTTACCGCCCAACTTACCATATGCAATCACAGCAAAAGCGGCGGCTTTATCAGCGGGTAAGCCATACTTTTTCGCTACGGTAGGCCAAACGCGTTCAAGGGTAGCTTGCAAAATCAAATCCGCTAAAGCAGATAAATGATCGCTAACCTTTTCTACAGGAAGAGCGTGGTCCACCCCTATTCCCAAATCTGCTAGCAAGGTAATGAAGGTTTCGGTGTGATGGGTCACGCGCAAAATATCCATTGCCTGTTCTGAACCATCGCCATCAGCCATGACATCGTCTAAACGAATATTTAAATTCATCTTTACTTCATGCCAATAGTCTTCTGGATGCTCAATCAGCGACCTTTCAGTACGAGAGTTCAGTAAATAATCTAATAAGTGTGGATGCTGGGTGAGGTACTGCGCGCCCCACTGAGATGCTTGGAGCAAAGCTAAGATATTCAACAGCGCCTTTGGATATTCGGCCAGGATAGATAAATAAGCGCTACGTCTCACAATGGCTTCGAGTAAATCGAAGAAGTGCAATAAAGTTTGATCTGCAGTCGCTAACTTACTATCTTCAGCCATCAAAATTTCTGCAGCACTACGAATTAAGTTATCAAAAATCAAGCGACTTTTATCTGGTAGCTGCTTTACCTTGGGGCTTGCAATCCATGATTGCCAATGGAGCAAGGACTTAGGAAAACAGGCTGCATCTAACTCCCAGTCATGACTTAAGGGTGCGAGATCCAGACGATTTTCATCATCTAATACAAAGGCTTTTTCAAATAGACGCGCTACATTATTTTGATGACGCTCTAACTCCGTCAAAAAACTTGACTCGTCTGAGAAGCCCATAGTATCAGCCAAACGAGCACGCACAAGCGCATCATCTGATAAATAATGGGTTTGCTGATCATCCCAAACCTGAATGCGATGCTCAAGGCGTCTCAGAAAAATATAGGCATCTTGTAGCTCATCAATCTCTTGTGCTGGCAATATGCCGCGCTGCTTGATAAGAGTAAGCACTTGTAATGTGGGACGCACTCTAAAACGAGGATCAGTACCACCCCGCATCAGTTGAAACATTTGCGCCAAAAACTCAATTTCCCGAATACCGCCGCGACCTAACTTAATGTCGTGTGATCGACCTTGATGTCCAGTAGATCGCTTCTCTGCCTCTTGCTGTATTTGTGCATGCAGATCTCGAATGGAGGCAATCACGCCATAGTCCAAATGCCGGCGATACACGAAGGGCCGAATCAGTTGCTCGAGGGCTTTTTCACAATGGGCAAAATCATGTGAGTCAGGCAAGGGCGCAATAAGCCTACCTTTAATCCAGGCGTAACGCTCCCACTCCCTGCCCTGTACTAGTAAATATTCTTCCAACATATCGAGACTACATACCAAAGAACCAGAGTCCCCATTAGGTCGTAAGCGCATATCGACACGAAATACAAAACCATTCGCGTCCACCTCTGATATGACCCTCATGAGGCTTCTCCCCAAACGGGTGAACCACTCGTGATGGGATAAGCTTTTGGGACCACCTTGCGTCTCACCCTCATGCTCATACAAAAAGATCAGATCAATATCCGATGACAGGTTGAGCTCATACCCACCCAACTTACCCATACCCACCACCATCAAGGGCATTTCACTATTGGTTGAAAGACTCCAGGGCAGTCCAAAGCGATCTTGCAAATCTCTGCGCAGAAATACAATGGAATCAGCAATCGCTAGTTGGGCAAAATGGCTGAGGCTATGCGTGACCTCCTCTAAATCAGCCATGCCATTCAGATCACGAAAGGCCACCCATAGCATGAGGCGTTGACGAGCCAAGCGCAAATTGGCCATCCATCGCGCCTCATCATGCTCGCTACTCAGACTATCGACCTTACAGGTCTCAAGTAGACCTTGAATCCCGGGCAAATCAATTTTTTGGTGTCCATGGGCTTTTAGCCACTCAAGCCACTCGGGTTTGGCATGGAGCCAACGCCGCGCGTAATTGGAGTGCTGCTCTAAAAACGCAGTTTGCCTAGAAATATTATCCATACCCCCATCTTAATACCGACCAAAATTCAAGCACCCGGTGCTTGGCGGTCTAGCAGAGCCTGACGGATAATAGAGGCCATGCTGCAAAACATCATTCCGCCTCGACTCAAGAGCGTATTAACAAAACGTCCTCCAGGTTTAGGTGGCGAGTGGCGTAAGCGCGCCCTGATTCTGCTAGGTTTTGTGATGGCGCTTTTTCTACTCGGCCATCTTGGTGTGCGCTATGTGCTTTGGCCTCAAATTGAAAAATCCAAGGCTTCAGTTGAAAAGCTCATTAGCAGTCGCGTCGGCGTTAATGTCTCGATTGATGATCTCCGAGTTTCTTGGACAGGCATCAGACCTTCCTTTGAGATGGATGGCCTGCGCTTCAGCAGCCCCGATCATTCAAAATCATTATTGATGATCGAAAAGATTTATGGTGAACTGAGCTGGAAATCTTTTTATCACTTAGCGCCCTATTTTCATGAAATTCATTTTGAAAGCGCGGAAATTTATGCACAAAGAAACTCCAAGGGTGCAATCACGATTGCTGGAATTTCGATTGATAGCGGCACCAGCGATTACTCTGCAGAGAATTGGTTATTTTCACAAGACACTATTGAAGTTAGCAAAGTCAAACTCTTTTGGGATGATCAGCTCAACAAAAAATCACAAACCTCTATTGAAGTCTTAAACCTATCGCTTCAGAACGGTATTCGTAGACACGAGGGCTCCATCACCACAACTACCCCGTGGACCAAGGGGCCAACAGAAGTCAAAGTCGACTTCGTTCACCATCTAGGTGGGCAAGCAGGAAATTGGCACGACTGGATTGGCACAATCACTTGGAATCTTACTGACCTAAATCTGAAGCAGATATCTCAAGAGTTCAAACTCGGCCTCCATACCTTAGAAGGGGTGCTGAGCTCAAAAGGAAGTCTCAAGATTGATAACGCCCAACCTGATGGTGGTGAATTTTTTGTCGCGGTTGATGACCTAGTGGTGCAATCTTCAAAAAGCGAAGATGCTATTGCACTAGGAAGACTCGAAGCCAATCTTCTACAAGAAACCAATGATGGCTTAATCGCCATCTCGACCAAAACATTCACTTGGCGCGATATGGATAGCCCAAAATCTGCACCCTTGGAAAATCTGAGTCCGATGACGTTTCGCTGGCGGCCTCCAGGTGCGGATGGAGAAATTAAAGAATTTGAATTTTCATCGCCAAAGATTTCAGTTGAAGATGTCGCATTATTTGCACTCAATTTACCGCTCTCTAAAAAAGTTCATCAATGGATTAAGACTTCTCAGGCTGAAGGAGATTTGGAAGATCTAAATATTCGTTGGTCAGAAAGCAAATCCCCTTTATCCGCTCTTAATATTCCTGGTGGCTGGTTTAAATCTAATAAATTAGACTTCACCGTGAGCGCCAAACTCATCAACCTCAGTTTTACTGGTATCAATAAATCGATACCTTCTGTTTCCAATTTATCCGGCTTTGTTACTGGCAACCAAAAAGAGGGGAGTTTTTCCTTAGATTCAAGTGATCTTGGTCTAGAGATTTATGACTTTCTGGAAGACCCCAAAATTCATTTGGAGCGTGCCAGCGGACAAATCAATTGGTCAAAGCAAAAAGGGCATTGGGTTGTTAATACCAAAAAGCTTACTTTGAGCAATTCAGAACTCACAACTAATCTGAGTCTGAACTATATCCTCGGCAATCCCAAAGAGGCTGACTTCATGACCATGGACATGGAGCTTGTCAAAGCCAATGCAAAAACTGCCTATCGCTATTTACCGCTTGGCATGGGTAAGGACGCTAGGGTATATCTCAGCAAAGCATTTGATGCAGGTGTCATTCAAAATGGGCAAGTGCATATCAAGGGGGATCCTAATCAAGTGCCCTTTCCCGATAAGCAACAGGGTGAGTTCAGCTTGACGCTTCCGATTGCAGGCGCAGCGTTTAGTCCAGTTCCGCTATTACCAAACAATCAAGGAACTTGGTCTACCTTCACGAATGTGAATGGTAGTGTCGCGATGACAAACTCAAACCTGACGGTGGACATTGCAAAAGCCAATTACAAACAAATTGCCCTGAATACATTTCACGCAGAAATTCCGAATGTCAGTGCAAAACAACTAACACTCTCAGTCACTGGTAAAGCAACCGGTGAAGCGCAACAGATGCTAGAGTATTTTTATGCTTCTCCTGTAGGCAAAAGACAGGCCAAAATGGAACAAAATCTCCGCGTCAGTGGTCCAGTAGATATAGGTCTTGGTCTCAAGGTTCCACTCTCTAACTCTGCCGATACTAATGTTGATCTCAAATTAACACTACCAGGCAATAAAGCCGAATGGGCTGGTATTCCACCTTTTGAAAACCTCAAGGGCAGTATTCGTATCACCGAAATCAATCCTGAATTTGAGGATGTATCAGCTAATTTCTTGGGTGGATCCATCAAAATTAGCAGTGCCGATCAAAATAGCAATAAGCAAAACTTCAAAATTGCTGGCGACATTCAAGCAAATTTTATAAAAGAATATTTTGCAAAATCTGCTCGTTCAGAGCTTAGCTCAATACTGAATGCCATGAATGGCTCAGTTAAATATGACGGCACTCTCAGCTTTAATAAACAAGGCAGTGACTCTAATATCCACTTTGATCTTCGGAACTGGTCCATGAATTTACCAGCACCAACTAGGAAATTAGCGGGTACTTCCATGGCTGGCGATATCAACGTTAAAACTTTCGCCAATGACAAAACAAATCCTAATCGACTGAGCTGGTCTGGAAAGATTGGCGATCTCTATACCATTCAAGGAGCGCTAGGTCGTGATGACGAATTGCGTTACAGCCTGGGAGTTGGCGCAGCGCCGAATCTACCTCAACAAGGGTTTAACTTAAATCTCGTTAGCAATGAACTCAATCTTGATGTCTGGCAAGATTTCTTGGGGGGTAAGAAGGGGTCACGTAGTCAAGAAGCAGAAATGAGTTCAAGCTTTCAAGTCACAGCGCAAGTTAAAAAACTGACCTTATTTGAACGTCTCTGGCAGGATGTGAATGTCCTTGCAAACAATAAAAAGAATGTTTGGGATATACGTCTTGAATCACAACAGGCTACTGGACAAATTCAGTACTATGAATCCGACAAGACTCATACTAGCGGCCTTGTTAGTGGGCGCTTTGCAAAGCTCAAAATCGCCGGGTCAATTCCACAGCCCCCTGCAAAAGCAAATGCTCCTGTCAAAAAGGCACTGAGTCCTGAATCCATTCCCAGTTTAGATATCAGTATCGATGACTTATCTTGGATGAAAGCCCAGCTTGGTCAAGTCAAAATCAAAACCAAAACAAGTGACAACACTCTAAAAATTGATTCCATCCAATCCAACAATCCCCAGGGCTCGAGCACTATCAACGGTCAATGGAATGGCGGCACGAAAAATACCATGAATCACAGCGTTCTCAGTATCGATATGAACGTAAAAGATGCTGGCCAAATTATTGCGCATTGGACCCCTCAAAAATCGATTGAAGGTGGACAAGGAAAAGTTACTGCCAATATGGAATGGGATGGTTCACCCTTCAGCCCGAAATTCGAAACACTTTCTGGCAAGGTAGGCATTAATCTTGAAAAGGGTCGATTGTTAGAGGTAAATACTAGTGGCGCCAAAATATTAGACGTACTTAGTCTGCAAAGTTTATTCCGCTTTGCTACGCTCGACCTGCAAGGCAGTCTTGGCAACATTGTGACCAAGGGGACACCCTTTAACTCGATTAACAGTAACTTCGATATCAGCAATGGTGTTGCACAAACTCAGCAATTCAATATGAATTTAGACCAAGCTCGTGTGGCGATGAGCGGTCAAATTAATATTCCAAAACAAACGCAAGATCTGCGGATCACAATCTTTCCAACGATTGATGCCACAGCTGGCTCACTGGCTGCTTTTGCAATCAACCCCATTGTTGGCTTAGGCGCTCTCGTTGGGCAATATCTCCTCACGAGCCAGATCAACCGTAGCCTGCAATCAGATTACTTAGTCCAAGGATCTTGGGATGACCCTGAAGTCATCCCCTTAGATCAAAAGGGTCAACCCATTGACACCAAAACACTCAATTCCATTCGCAGCAAAGAATTGCTGAAAGAGCAGAGCAAACCGAACTCCAATGCCACCCCAAACTCCCCACCCCAAAATAATTTGGGCAATCCTACTAAATCCTCCAATTAGATTCTTATGAGCACCTCAACGACACTGAAGATCGCATCTATTCAGATGGTCTCCTCTCCAGATCTTCAAGAAAATCTCAATACTGCGGGCAGACTCATTAGCGCAGCTACCCAAGATGGCGCACAACTCATCGTACTTCCGGAATACTTTTGCATGATGGGCCTGAAAGACACTGACAAAGTACGTGTTCGAGAGCCTTTTGGCAGCGGCCCTATTCAAGAGCAGCTTGCCAGCTTTGCCAAAGACAATCAAATTTATCTTGTTGCAGGCACAATCCCGCTGGAGTCCAAAGACCCAGGCAAGGTACTCAATACGATGCTCGCATTTGATACAGCAGGCCAACATATCGGACGCTACGACAAAATTCATTTATTTGGTTTTCAAACTAAAACCGAGCGCTATCAAGAATCCGAAACGATTGAAGCTGGTATTACGCCAGGGATTCTCATCATCACTCACAATCAGCAAGATTGGTCTTTTGGGCTGAGTATTTGTTATGACTTGCGATTTCCCGAACTATATCGAGCAATGGGTGCTGTCGATTGCCATATCATTCCTGCAGCCTTTACTTACACTACCGGTAAAGATCACTGGGAGATTCTCTTGCGCGCTCGCGCCATTGAAAATCAATGCTATGTTTTAGCTTCGGCACAAGGCGGTATTCATCTCAATCAACGACGTACATGGGGTCACAGTATGCTGATTGACCCTTGGGGCACCGTATTAGCCGACCTGCCCGAAGGAGAAGGCTTTATCTCAGGGGTTTTAAGCAAAGAAAAATTAAACGAGGTACGCTCTCAGTTACCAGCTCTTGCGCACCGCAAGCTTTAAAGAAAGATCTGCCGAATCACATGAATGCACCCGAAGCACTATTTCCAGCCAATTGGACAAAAACCAAAAAGCAGGCAGACCTCATCAAAGTAGCCAAATCCATCTTGCTTGAGCCAACCGGTTTATCAGAGCAAGATCTACATCGCACCTTTGGCAATATGTTTTCTCATCGGCTAGACGATGCTGACCTCTATTTTCAACATACTCGCAGTGAAAGCTGGAGCCTTGAAGAAGGAATTGTGAAGTCTGGCAGCTTCAACATTGACCAAGGTGTTGGGGTACGCGCTATCTATGGTGATAAAACTGCTTTTGCCTATTCTGATGAAATCAATTTAGAGGCTTTAAGCAAGGCTGCAAAAGCGACCCGCGTGATTGGCCCAGAGGGTGGCAAACAAGCGGTGGCAAGTAAGTTATTCAACCCCCTATCAAATAAGCTGTATTCCGATCTAAATCCCCTTGATTCATTACAACCTAAAGAAAAAATTGCTTTGCTCGAAAGCATTGAGCGTCGCGCCAAAGCTCGCGACCCTCGCATCATTCAAGTCATGGCTAGCCTTGCTGGTGAATTTGATGTCGTCTTAGTTGCAAGAGCGGATGGATTACTTGCAGCCGATATTCGCCCGCTAGTGCGTGTCTCTGTTCATGTCATTGCGGAACAAAATGGCCGACGTGAATCTGGCTCTTCGGGTGGTGGCGCTCGCCATGACTACCTCTACTTTAATACTGAGTTGATCAATCGTTATGTTGATGAGGCGGTCGATGGGGCGCTAGTCAATTTAGAATCGCGCCCTGCACCAGCTGGCCCAATGACAGTCGTTATGGGTCCAGGCTGGCCGGGCGTACTCTTACATGAAGCAGTAGGTCACGGTCTTGAGGGTGACTTTAATCGTAAGGGCTCCTCTGCATTTGCAGGACGCATTGGTCAACGCGTCGCAGCCAAGGGCGTCACTGTAGTGGATGATGGAACATTATCTGGGCGTAGAGGTTCTCTCAATATTGATGATGAAGGCACTCCGACGCAGTGCACTACATTGATTGAAGACGGTATTTTGAAGGCTTACATTCAGGATAGCCTCAATGCACGACTCATGAATATGCCTTTAACAGGTAATGGGCGCCGCGAAAGTTTTGCTTCCTTGCCCATGCCGCGCATGACGAATACCTATATGTTGGCCGGCAAAGATGATCCCCAAGAAATTGTGGCCAGCATTAAGCGAGGCCTATATGCAGTCAATTTTGGCGGTGGCCAAGTAGATATCACCAGCGGTAAATTTGTATTTTCAGCTTCAGAAGCCTACTGGGTAGAGAATGGAAAAATTCAATATCCCGTGAAAGGCGCCACTATCATCGGTAGCGGACCAGAGTCCTTAAAACAGGTCTCCATGATCGGTAATGACCTCAAATTAGATGGCGGCGTTGGGGTTTGTGGCAAAGAAGGTCAAAGTGTGCCAGTTGGGGTTGGACAGCCCACTTTAAGAATCGACAGCCTGACTGTTGGTGGCACTGCCTGATATTGGCAAATTACGGCTTAAAATAGCCAGATGAGCCAACAAAATACTAATCCCGCTAATTGGTACTCCGCCGTTGATAAAACGTCGGATACTGACGATCAACGCATTGATAACATCTCCGTTCTGCCACCTCCAGAACATCTGATTCGTTTTTTTCCGATCTCCGGAACGCCGACTGAAGCATTAATCAGTAAAACTCGGAAAAAGATTCGCGACATTATTCACGGTAAAGATGACCGCTTACTCGTCATCATTGGGCCTTGCTCGATTCATGATCCAAGGGCAGCATTGGAATATTGCCAACGACTCTTAGCCGAGCGTGAACGCTTTGCTGGTGAATTAGAAATCGTGATGCGGGTCTATTTTGAAAAACCTCGCACTACTGTTGGCTGGAAGGGTTTAATTAATGATCCCTACCTCGATGAGTCCTATCGCATTGAAGAAGGTCTCCGCCTTGCTCGCCAAGTACTCATGGAAATCAATCGTCTTGGCATGCCTGCTGGCAGCGAATTCTTGGATGTGATTTCTCCGCAATATATTGCTGACCTGATTTCTTGGGGCGCTATTGGTGCGCGTACAACCGAGAGCCAAGTACATCGTGAGCTCGCTTCCGGTTTATCTGCACCCATTGGGTTTAAAAATGGCACCGATGGCAACATCAAAATTGCAACAGATGCGATTCAAGCGGCAGGTCGTCCACACCACTTCTTGTCAGTTCATAAGAACGGTCAAGTCTCTGTTGTGGAAACTAAGGGCAATAAAGATTGCCACGTTATTTTGCGCGGTGGTAAAGAGCCTAATTATGAAGAAAAATATGTTCAGGCAGCCTGCTCTGAGCTAGCAGCTGGCAAGCTTCGCGGTAGTTTGATGGTTGATCTGTCTCATGCCAATTCTAGTAAACAGCATGAGCGTCAAATCCTGGTGGCAGATGACGTTGCCAAGCAAATTGAAGCTGGTTCTCAACAAGTTTTTGGTGTGATGATTGAAAGTCATCTCAACGATGGTGCTCAGAAATTTACCCCAGGAAAAGATGATCCTAGCAAGCTGGAATACGGCAAGAGTATTACGGATGCCTGTATTAATTGGGATGATTCAGTTCAAGTACTGGAGCGTCTTGCTGCGGCCGTAAAAAAACGCAGAAGTAAGAAAAAGTAATGCTTTAAAAAATAATTAGGGCAAGTAGAAGAGACTAATTTACTTAGTCTCTTTTTTTTCGTGCTTCCACAATACATCGGTACCGCCCGCAGCTCTATTGAGAATACGTGCGATGACAAACAAAAGATCTGATAAACGATTGACGTACTGTCGTGGCGCGTCATACAAAGGCCCTTCCCAACCTAAACGTACAATCGAGCGCTCCGCTCTTCTGCATACCGTGCGGCATACATGAGCTTGTGCAGCAGCACGAGTACCACCCGGCAGAATAAATTCTGTTAGCGGGGGTAATTGCTGGTTGTATTTCTCTAGCCAGATATCCAATTGAGCTACGTGCTCCGGATTGAGTAACTTGTAATTCGGAATGCAGAGTTCGCCGCCTAAATCAAACAAATCATGCTGTATTTGTAAAAAGAGGGGTTTTAACTCATTGGCAATGCTTTCTGGGATCTCTTCGGTCATCAAAACACCGATTTCGGAGTTGAGCTCATCGACATCACCCATAGCGCAAATACGTAAATGATCCTTTTCAACGCGACTGCCGTCTCCAAGGCCAGTCATGCCAGCATCGCCCGTTCTAGTAGCGATTTTTGATAGTCGATTTCCCATGAGCTTAATTATAGGTAAATGGCTAAAATGGTTGTCATGAATATGGTGACCCCGCCCCCCGATCTTGCTGCGATTAGCGCCCTTCAGTCCAAACTGGTTTCGGCTCTACGCCCAATCCTCCCAGAACATGCCCTCCTTTGGGAGCCTGAAGACACCATTCCCTATGAATGTGATGGTTTAGCAGCCTATCGGCGTATGCCCTTAGCTGTTGCCCTTCCAGAAACGGAAGCGCAAGTAGCCCAAATTCTGAAGATTTGCTCTGAGATGCAAATCCCAGTAGTACCTCGGGGATCTGGTACCGGTCTGTCTGGGGGAGCCATGCCGCTTTCTCAAGGTCTTGTACTTTCGCTAGCGAAGCTCAAAAAGATCATCAGCATTGATCCATTTACTCGAACTGCAGTGGTTCAGCCGGGCGTTCGTAATTTGGCAATCTCAGAAGCAGTAAGTCATTTAGGTTTGTATTACGCTCCAGATCCGTCATCTCAAATTGCTTGTTCAATTGGAGGCAATGTCAATGAGAACTCTGGGGGAGTGCACTGCCTTAAATATGGCTTGACTCTTCATAACGTCTTGCGTGTTCGTGGCGTACTCATGAATGGCGAGATCGTAGAGTTCGGTAGCTTGGCTCCAGATTCTCCTGGCTTAGATTTACTCGCGATTGTTCTGGGCAGTGAAGGCATGCTAGCGGTTGTCACGGAAGTCACTGTGAAGTTAGTTGCTAAACCAAAACTAGCCCGCGTGATCATGGCTAGCTTTGACGATATTGAAAAAGGTGGCAATGCTGTTGCGGCAATCATCGCTGCCGGCATTATTCCTGCCGGTCTTGAGATGATGGACAAAGCCACCACTCGTGCAGTAGAAGAATTTGTGCATGCAGGCTATGACCTAGAGGCTGAAGCCATTTTGCTTTGCGAATCTGATGGCACGCCTGAAGAAGTCACCGAAGAAATTGAACGCATGACTAAAGTGCTTGAGCAATCTGGTGCTAGTGGTATTAGGATCTCCAAAGATGAGACTGAACGCTTGAAGTTTTGGAGTGGTCGTAAGAACGCCTTTCCCGCTGCTGGTCGCATTGCTGCTGACTACTACTGTATGGATGGCACGATTCCGCGTCGTCACATTGCAACCTTGCTCAAGCGTATTCAAGGCATGGAAGCCAAATACGGTCTTGGCTGCTTAAACGTATTTCATGCGGGTGACGGCAATATGCACCCTCTCATTTTGTTTAATGGTGCAGATGCAGAAGAGTGGCATCGCGCAGAAGAATTCGGTACCGAAATATTAGAAGCTTGTGTTGAGCTCGGTGGCACAATTACAGGCGAACATGGTGTGGGCATTGAAAAAATTAATTCGATGTGCGTGCAGTTTGGCGAAGGTGAGCGCGAATCTTTCTGGGGTGTCAAAGCAGCATTTGATCCTAAAAAACTTCTGAATCCTGATAAGGGCATCCCAACACTGAGTCGCTGCGCTGAATATGGCCGCATGCGCATTAGTGGAGGCAAACTACCGCATCCGGAACTGGAGCGCTTCTAATGACCAGCTCCAACAGCCAGATTGATGCATTCCGCGAACAAGTCCTGAACGCAGCAAAAAATAAAGCGCAACTCTCCATTGAGGGCGGCGGTTCGAAAGCTTGGTACGGCAACCCAAATCAATTTACAAAATTAAATACGCGCAGCTATTCCGGTATTTTGGAATATCAGCCTGAAGAGTTGGTCATTACCGCTTGCGCTGGTACCCCTCTGCAAGAAATTGAAGCAGCTCTCGAGGAAAAAAATCAGGTACTCGCCTTTGAGCCACCTCACTTTGGTGAGTATGCTACTTTTGGCGGTGCGATTGCTGCAGGGCTCGCTGGGCCCGGTCGCATCAGTGCCGGTAATTTCCGCGACTTTGTTTTAGGCGCCCGCATTCTAGATGGCAAGGGACAAGATTTATCCTTCGGCGGCAAAGTCATGAAGAATGTTGCCGGGTATGACATTTCTCGTTTGCTACCTGGATCTATGGGTACATTTTCTTTGTTACTAGAAGCGTCAGTTAAGGTATTACCAAAACCTGCTGCAACAGCAACAATACGTTGCCAACTCTCTCAAGAGAAAGCGTTGAAAGTTCTAAATGAGTGGGCAGGACAACCCTTTCCTCTCTCAGCTAGCTGCTGGATTGGGAATAGCAAAGATGGCGATGGCGAACTGACGATTCGCCTAGCAGGCGCTGCAGCAGCAGTGAAAGCTGCCATTCCTTTAATGAGCTCTCTAGTGCTTGCCAAGGAAATGGATCCTGAAACAGCTGAGCTTTTTTGGAAAGATTTACGTGAGCAAAAACTTGCAGCATTTACCAATCTTGGCGTAGACCAAACTCTCTATCGCTTAGCGCTTCCAGCAGCCTGTGGCCCACTTGCACTACCCAACTCCAGCGATGATTTCGTGCTGGAGTGGCATGGGCAGCAACGCTGGATGAAAGCTGCTGGTGATGAAGCTACATTTACCGCTATTAAGCAATTGGCTAATAGTCATGGTGGTCATGCAACGCGCTTCAGGCAGGGTAGCAAGGTTAATCCCTCTTTTGAGCGCTTCACCTTGCTAAGCGAGCAAGCGTACTCTAAAGCTCTTGAAGCAGTACAAGCACGCCTGAGATCTGCATTTGATCCAGCTGGTGTATTTGCCACTAACCGTCTTCCATAAGTATTGCTATGTACACTCAACTTGCTCCTCAATTTGCCAATACACCAGAAGGTATAGAGGCAGCGCGCATTCTTGGTAATTGTGTTCACTGTGGTTTTTGTACTGCCACTTGCCCAACCTATCAAATACTGGGTGACGAACTCGATGGTCCTCGCGGTCGCATCTACCTCATCAAGCAAATGGCTGAAGGGCAAGCGCCAACTGAAAAGACCCGCTTACATTTGGATCGCTGCTTAACATGCCGTAACTGCGAAAGCACTTGTCCTAGTGGCGTGCAATATGGCAACTTGGTAGATATTGGTCGTAAATGGGCAGAAGAAAATACTCCCGAGCGCCCTTTAGGTGAGCGCCTTACTCGTTGGGCTCTCAAGGAAGGCTTAACGAAGCCAGCATTGTTTAATTCCGCGATGGCATTAGGTCGTTTAGTACGCCCCCTCATGCCAAGTAGCGTCAAACGCAAGATTCCACTCGCTAAAAATAAAGCCTTAGATCAAACAACTGATCCTTATGCAAGACCCAGCACACAACATACGCGCAAGATGCTGATTCTGGAGGGCTGCGTTCAACCTGGCATGCTACCCAACATCAATTCAGCAACAGCAAGAGTATTAGATGCACTCAAGATTCAACTCATCAGCGCTCCCAATGCAACTTGTTGTGGTGCGCTACGCTATCACCTAAATGATCAATCAGGTGGACTAGAGAATGCCAAGCAAAATATTGATGCTTGGTGGCCCCTCGTTGAGCAAGGCGTTGAAGCTATTGTGATGACTGCATCTGGATGTGGTGTGATGGTCAAAGATTATGGCCATCTCTTGGTGAACGATTCTTTATATGCTACCAAGGCAAAAAAGATTTCTGAGTTAACTAAAGATATTGCAGAGATTTTGCCCTCGTTACAAAATGAGCTAGTTCAACTCATTGGCTCGGATCAAAAACCAGACGTGGTCTATCACCCGCCTTGCACCTTGCAGCATGGCCAACAAATACGTGGCAAAGTTGAAGGCTTGCTTTCTGGCCTGGGAATTGGTGTGCGCTTGTGTAGTGACAGTCACCTTTGCTGTGGCTCGGCTGGAACCTACTCAGTCACTCAGCCAGAGCTCTCGGAACAATTACGCAAGAACAAACTGACCCACCTAAATGCAGCATGTGAAGAATCTGGTGCACAAGTCATTGTTTCTGGAAATATTGGGTGCATTGCCCACCTCCAACAAGACGACACACCAGTACTTCACTGGATTGAGATCGTAGATCAACTAATTAGTAAATCATCTAAGGCCCGATGAATTCAATTGTTGTTAATCTCATGCAGGTTCGGCAGCGTATTGAGCTTGCAGCCCTAGCTGCAAAACGTGAGCCTGAAGAGATTGAACTCTTGGCAGTTAGCAAAACCTTTCCAGCATCTGCTATTGAAGAAGCGATGCATGCAGGTCAATCGGCTTTTGGTGAAAATTATGTCCAAGAAGGCGTTGAAAAAATTATCCAGCTTGAAAAGCTACGTCCTTGGCTGGTGTGGCATTTTATTGGGCCACTCCAAAGCAATAAAACCAGGGAGGTCGCTGAGCATTTTGACTGGGTGCATAGCGTGGATCGACTCAAAATTGCAGAACGCCTATCAGCGCAGCGAGCAGAGTTTCCTCACTTGGCAGAATTACAAGTTTGCGTACAGGTCAATGTCAGCGAAGAAGATAGTAAAAGTGGTGTTCCGCTTGCAGATGCACAGGCTCTTTGCGACGCCATCAGCAAATTGCCGAACGTGATCCTGAGAGGCTTAATGGCCATCCCAGCACCCAACCCAGACCCCAAGATTCAGCGGGAGGCATTTGCTGCCGTCCGCGCTTGTTTTCAAAGTATTCAAGCGAGTCATTTGGTTGATCCAGGCTATCAATTCTTCGACACCTTATCCATGGGGATGTCCGATGATTTAGAGGCAGCCATAGCCGAAGGCAGCACCATGGTTCGTATTGGAACTGCTATTTTTGGGAAGCGCGATAAGATTAGCAAATGAGCCAACAAAAGAACCTGCAAAAGAATAGTAATGCACACATCACCTTTATTGGTGGTGGCAATATGGGTCGCGCCTTAATTAGCGGTCTATTGGCAAATGGGTTTGAATCTAAGCAAATTTCAGTGGTTGAAACAAATGCAAGCACTGCCTTAAAGCTATATGAAGATTTTGGTGTTCAAGGTATCGGTGCCCTGGAACAAATTGCATTCGATTTTTCAAAAAATAATGTAGTGGTTATGGCCATCAAGCCACAAGACTTTAATGTCGTTGCCAAGAACTTAGCCTCCAAACTCAAACATGCCAGCGCACCTGGCCCACTGATTCTGAGTATTGCTGCAGGCATTCGACTCAAAGATATGAGTCGCTGGCTCGACCATACGCGTTGCGTGCGCGCTATGCCCAACACGCCTGCTCTGATTGGTAAAGGCATCACAGGTTTATTTGCAGATGCTGCAGTCAATGAATCTGATCGCGACCTAGCAGAAACGATTTGTAATGCTGTTGGTCAAGCGGTTTGGGTTTCTGAAGAAAAATTAATGGATGCCGTAACAGCAGTCTCTGGTAGCGGCCCTGCTTATGTGTTTGCATTTTTAGAAGCCATGCAATCCGCTGGTGAAAAGCTGGGGCTTGACGCACAAACTGCTCGTCAATTAGCTTATGCGACCCTCGAAGGCGCTACCCAGCTAGCGCACAACTCTGATGAGCATGCTGGCATCTTACGTGAACGCGTCACCTCCAAAGGCGGTACAACCGCAGCTGCACTTGAGGTCATGCAGCAGCATGGCTGGCATGAGATCTTGGAAAAAGCGATTGATGCAGCAAGTCAGCGCGGCAAAACGATGGGCGATGAACTAGGTAAAAACTAGCTTAGTGAATACCGAGTCCCAACACAATTCCCAAGAATAAAAAACCGCCCAACCAATTGTTGTGACGGAAAGCCAAAAAACATTCTTCTCGTCCTCTAGTAGAGATGAGTTTAAGGTGATACATCGAGCAGCCTAAAGCTATAAACCATCCGACTAAAAAATAATTGCTTAAGTCCGCTAGTTGCGCCACCCAAAGTTGACTTACAAACAAGATGCCATAACTTACAGCGATTGCTAGCACGTCATACTTTCCGAAAGTAATCGCCGAAGTTCTCAGACCTAAACGCAGGTCATCATCTCGATCGACCATTGCGTATGCCGTGTCATAGGCAATGGCCCAAAAAATATTCCCCACAAACAAGACCCACGCTTCCAAAGGAATGAAATTCAAAATCGCTGCATAAGCCATGGGAATCCCAAAACCAAATGCAATCCCTAGCACAGCCTGCGGCATGGCAAAGAAGCGTTTGGTGAATGGATAAACAAAGGCTACCAATAAGGCGAGTACTGAGAGTTGCTTAGTAAAAGTATTGAGGGGTTGAATCAGCAAAAAAGCAATTAGGGCCAAGCTAGCCGCTACAGCAACTGCTTCTTTCCCAGAAATTTTTCCACTAGTGACAGGGCGCCCTTTCGTTCTCTCTACATAACGGTCAAAGCCACGATCTGCATAATCGTTGATGGCGCACCCCGCACTACGCATCAGAAACGTACCGACTATAAAAATAAACAAAATAGTCAAATCCGGAATGCCCGAGCTTGCCAACCACAGCGCCCATAAAGTGGGCCATAAGAGCAAGAGCGTACCAATCGGCTTATCTAGGCGGATTAAGTAGGCGTAAGCTTTCAGACGTTCAGTGAGTGGCATAGCTAGAATTATGCCTTCAGAAACTCTGCTCGAGAGCCTAGCCAACGCTCTAAATGACGCTCAACGATATCAGCATGGTCCGCCAGCAAACGTTCTGCTGCCTGCTGAGCCAACTCAATCAGCCAAGCATCCCGTTGCAAGTCTACAAAGCGCAACATGGCATCACCAGATTGCTTTGCACCCAATAGCTCACCAGGACCCCGAAGGGATAAGTCGCGCTCGGCAATCACAAAACCATCAGAGGTCTCGCGTAGAGTTTGTAGGCGCTCTTTAGCTGCTAAAGACAAAGGTTCTGCATACATCAAAATACATACTGAATCCGCAGAACCTCGGCCTACGCGCCCGCGCAACTGATGAATCTGGGCATAACCAAATCGTTCAGCGTGCTCAATCACCATTAAGGCCGCATTAGGAACATCAACACCCACTTCAATCACGGTGGTTGCTACTAGCAATTGGATTGCATTGGCTTTAAATGCTGCCATCACTGCTGCTTTTTCTTCTGACTTTAAACGTCCATGCACTAGACCGACTTTAAATTCTGGCAAGGCCTGAGTTAGCTGCTCAAAACTTTCCACAGCTGTTTGTAATTGCAAAGCTTCTGATTCTTCAATTAAGGGGCAAACCCAATAAGCTTGCAAACCTTTAGAGAGCCAGCTTTGTAGACCACCAATCACTTCATCACGACGGGTAACCTTCACAACTTTGGTAGTAATTGGCTTACGCCCTGGCGGCAACTCATCAATTACGGATACATCTAAATCAGCGTAATAGGTCATTGCTAAAGTACGAGGAATGGGTGTGGCAGACATCATCAACTGATGGCAGTAAAATAATTCAGAGCCTACCCGTTGCTGAATTTCTAAACGCTGACGCACTCCAAAACGATGTTGCTCATCTATCACCGCTAAACCTAATTTAGCAAAACTCACATTCTCCTGAATCAGTGCATGCGTACCAATAATGAGTTGAGCGCCACCACTCTCAATCATTTCTTGCGCTAATCTTTTTTCTTTTGCCTTTAAGCTACCTGATAACCAGGCAACTTGAACTCCCAAAGGCTCAAACCACTCTTTCATCTTCAGATAATGTTGCTCAGCTAATATCTCCGTAGGCGCCATCACTGCTGCTTGATAGCCATGATCTATGACACGCGCTGCTGCTAAGGCGGCCACGACTGTCTTACCACTACCAACGTCGCCCTGAAGAAGGCGATTCATCGGAAATGATTTGGATAAGTCATGACCAATTTCATCCCACACACGTGTTTGGGCAGTAGTTAATTCAAATGGCAAAGCCTTCAGCAATCCTACTTCAAGACTCTGAGTCTTTTCAGCTTGTTTAAAGCTCGGTGCATGACGCTCTTGACGTATGGCATGTGCACGCTTTAAAGAAATTTGTTGGGCAAGGAGTTCTTCAAACTGTACGCGGCGCCATGCAGAATGAGTCCGCTCTAGTAAAGCCTGTGTATCAGCATCTGCTGGTGGTTGATGCAAATAGGTGATTGCAGACTGTAAGTTAGGCCAATCGTTACTGGGCAGTAATTCAGCCATCAGTTTTTGAGGTAAAAACTCGGCCAAACTCTCATGCAAACTTGGATCACGTAATGCCTGAGTGACCGCCTTACGAATTGCAGCTTGTGATACTCCAGCGCTTGCTGGATAGACTGGCGTCAAACTGGTCGGCAGTGGTGTATCTGGAGTGACCGCTCGCACAGTTGGATGAACTATCTCGAGACCTTGAAAGCCCTCGCGCACCTCTCCTCGCACACGAATATGAGTGCCTACTGCCATTTGCTTTTGCTGACTTGGATAAAAATTCAAAAACCGTAGCTGCAAAGTTGCAGAGTCATCTTCAATAGTGACAAGCATCTGCCGTCTAGGTCGAAAAAGGACCTGATTTCTAATCACTACGCCCTGAGTTTGTACCGAGTGAAAGCGCCCTTGAATCAAGCCTTCTTCGATAGTGCATAACTCTGTCTCATCCTCATAACGAGATGGAAGATGCAAAGCAAGGGCCATTGGGCTGTCTAAACCCATTTTTTGGAGTATGTTTGGCGCTGGCTTAGTGGTCATCGTTAAAATCCAATACCTGATGGTAATGCTATGCAACTCTCCGACTTCAATTACGAACTCCCAGCCGAACTAATCGCCCAACATCCCTTGGCGAATAGAACCGACAGCCGCCTGCTTGAGCTCAAGCTTGATGGGGGAAATCATGTCCATTTAATAGATCGTCAGTTTAAGGACATTCTGAGCCTATTTAAGCCAGGGGACTTATTAGTATTTAACGATACCAAGGTCATTCCAGCTCGACTACACGGCAAAAAAGAGACGGGGGGTAATGTCGAACTCCTGATCGAGCGTATTAGCGGTGATAAACAAGCCTGGGTCCAGATCAGGGCATCCAAAGTTCCCAAGACTGGATCTATTGTTCATATCCATAATCAGGCTGGAGAGAGCTTTCCTGTTGAAATGATTGGCTACGACGGACGCTTTTATGAAGTTCGCTTTCCAGAGAATGTATTTGGATTGCTTGAGCGTTTTGGTGAACTCCCCTTACCGCCTTATATTGAGCATGAGCCCGACGGGGAGGATGTTCAGCGCTATCAAACTGTCCTTGCTAAAAATCCGGGTGCAGTTGCAGCGCCCACAGCAGGTCTGCACTTTGACGAAGATATTCTGCAGCAATTAAATGATCTGGGAGTTGAGCAGGCTACAGTTACCTTGCATGTTGGTGCCGGTACCTTTACCCCAGTTCGTGAAGAAGACCTCTCTAAACATAAGATGCACTATGAGTGGTTCTCCATTCCAGAGAAGACTTCACAAGCCATTGCAAAAACTAAGCGTCATGGTGGACGAGTCATTGCAGTTGGCACTACCAGCCTGCGCGCCCTAGAGAGCCAAGCTTTGAATGGTCAAAGCAGTGATGAAACCAATTTATTTATTACCCCGGGTTTTCAATTTAGGGTCGTAGATTGTTTGCTAACTAACTTTCATCTGCCAAAATCTACCTTATTGATGTTGGTTAGCGCCTTTGCAGGTATGAATCATATTCGTGCTGCATACCAACACGCTATTCATCAGAAATATCGTTTCTTCAGTTATGGAGATGCCATGTTTCTGTGTCGACTTGAGAATATAAAGCCATGACCAAACCTGTTCACTTTAATATTTTGGCGCGCGACTCCCAAAGTCCTGCGCGTCTTGGTCAGCTTGACCTGCCCCATGGCAGTGTGCAAACCCCCATCTTTATGCCGGTCGGAACCTATGGCACTGTAAAGGCGATGACTCCGCGTGACCTCAATGAAGCCAAAGCACAAATCATTTTAGGAAATACTTTTCATCTTTGGTTGAGACCAGGTTTAGATGTCATCAAAAAACATGGTGGCTTGCATCGCTTCATGGCCTGGGATAAGCCCATCCTGACTGACTCAGGTGGCTTTCAAGTATTTAGCTTAGGCGCATTGCGCAAGATCTCTGAAGAAGGCGTGACCTTTGCCTCCCCAATTAATGGTGACAAGCTGTTTATGTCTCCAGAAGTTTCAATGGAGATTCAGGCGGTTTTAAATAGTGATATTGCGATGCAATTTGATGAATGCACACCTTATGAAATCAAGGGTCAGCCTACCTCTGAGAAAACAGCGCGTGCCTCACTCGAAATGTCACTGCGTTGGGGAGATCGCTCACTCAAACGTTTTAGAGAACTTAATACAGGTAATGGGCTCTTTGGAATCGTGCAAGGTGGCATGTTTGAAAATTTGCGGGAATTTTCTTTAGACGCTGTCAGTCAGCAAGGTTTTGATGGCATTGCCATTGGTGGTTTATCTGTTGGAGAGCCAAAGCCTGAGTTTGAAAGAATTCTCAATTTCACAGCACCCAAATTGCCGGAACATATGCCTCACTACCTCATGGGGGTAGGAACTCCTGAAGATCTCATCTTGGGCGTAAGCCTAGGAATTGATATGTTCGATTGCGTCATGCCTACACGCAATGCTCGTAATGGCTGGCTATTCACGCGTTTTGGTGACCTTAAATTACGCAATTCTGGCTATAAGGACGATGATCGCCCGCTTGACCCCACATGCGCTTGCTATACCTGCCAAAACTTCACTCGCTCCTACTTAAATCATCTACAAAAAGCGAATGAAATTTTAGGCTCACAGCTTAATACCATCCATAACCTCACTTATTACCTTCAACTGATGACCGAGGTTAGGGAAGCCCTCAGCAAGGATCGTTTTAGCGCTTATCGCGAGGAATTCCATGCCAATCGCCAGCGGGGCGTCGAGCCTGGGCAGGATTAATCACCCTAAGAGGGGTATTGACCCCTTCAAATCACCTCTAAAGCCCCATACCGTTTAGAATTGCGGGTTTACGGCTTCTTTTTAAGGTCTAAAAATAAAGCAGTTTCCAATTGGTAATTAACGGAGGTTTTGTATGTGGATTAGTAATGCTTTTGCTCAGGCTCCAGCCGCGGGCGCAGATGCTGGTGGCTTAATGAGCTTCCTTCCTTTGGTGTTGATGTTTGCAGTGTTGTACTTCATCATGATTCGCCCACAAATGAAGCGTCAAAAAGAAACCAAGGCAATGCTTGAGGCTCTAGCAGTTGGCGATGAAGTGCTCACTGTTGGCGGCATTTTTGGCAAAGTAACGGCGCTAAAGGATGATGCAGTCACTGTTGAGATTGCTACTGGCACACAAGTGCAAATGCAAAAAGGCGCTATCACCACCGTCTTGCCTAAAGGCACTCTGAAGTCTGCTTAATACGTTTGTTTAAAAGTATCTCGATATGAATCGCTACCCTCTTTGGAAATATATAGTTATCGCTGTTGCATTACTGATTGGCGGACTGTACTCATTACCTAATTTCTATGGTGAGGCGCCAGCGGTTCAAGTCTCGTCCGCCAAACCAACCATTAAGGTTGATTTGGCGACACAGTCTCGAGTTGAAAAGATCCTGACTGATGCTGATATCAAGAGCACTGGGATATTTTTTGAGAGCACTGGTAATGTAGGCTCTATCAAAATTCGCTTTAACAATACCGATATTCAATTACGTGCACGAGATCTCTTGCAGCAAAAATTGAATCTTGATCAAAATGATCCTAATTACACAGTTGCATTAAACCTCCTATCCAATACACCTGGCTGGTTAAATGCAATTAACGCCCTTCCAATGCCGCTAGGCCTAGACTTGCGCGGTGGCGTCTATTTCCTTCTTCAAGTGGATATGAAGGGTGCAGTACAGAAGAAAGTGACTTCTTTAGCGACCGATATTCGCAGTCAATTGCGAGATAAAAATATCCGTCACCAAGGCATTGATCGCGGCCCAGATTCTATCTCCATTAATTTTGGCAGCACTGCAGATGCCGATGCTGCGCGTTCGATCTTGATGACTTCTCAACCAGAGCTCATTTGGCAAGTGAAACCAACTGGGCTTTCACCAAAATTGGTTGGTGAATTTAAACCAACAGCCTTAAAAGAAATTCAAGATAGCGCGGTTAAGCAAAATATTATTACCTTGAACAAGCGTGTCAATGAGTTAGCAGTAAAAGAGCCGGTCATTCAACAGCAAGGTGCTGAGCGTATCGTGGTACAGCTCCCGGGCGTTCAAGATACCGCACGTGCCAAAGATATTATTGGTCGTACAGCAACCTTAGAATCTCGCCTTGCCGATCCAATCGTTTCTTCGATTGGTCTTGGCGAAACGCCTCCTCCAGGTATGGATACCTTCCGCTTTGGTGAGAACCGCTTAGGTGTATTTAAAAAATCCGTGATTTTTAGCGGTGATCGTATTACTGACGCTAGCGCTGGCTTTGATCAAAACCAACGCCCTGCGGTCAACATCTCCTTGGATGCTGCTGGTGGTCGCGTGATGCAAGAAGTCACTCGTGAAAATATCGGCAAACCCATGGGCATGATTTTGTTTGAGAAGGGTAAGGGTGAAGTTCTCACGATTGCAACTATTCAAGGTGAATTCGGTTCTAAATTCCAAATTACCGGTCAACCGACTACAGAGAGCGCTAATGATTTGGCCCTGCTTCTGCGCGCTGGCTCTTTAGCAGCTCCAATGGAAATTATTGAAGAGCGCACTATTGGACCAAGCTTAGGCGCTGAAAATATTGAGAAGGGCTTCAAGTCTCTCTTAATTGGATTTGCTGCAATCGCGATTTTCATGATGGCTTACTACTTATTATTTGGCACTTTCTCAGTCCTTGCTTTGGCTGTGAACTTGCTATTGTTGATTTCTGTACTGTCGATGCTGCAAGCCACTCTCACCTTGCCGGGTATTGCAGCGATGGCATTGGCACTCGGTATGGCTATTGACTCCAACGTGTTAATTAACGAACGTATTCGTGAGGAGTTGCGTAACGGCGCACCTCCACAAACTGCGATTGCCGTTGGCTTTGATAAGGCTTGGGCAACCATCTTGGACTCTAACGTGACCACCTTGATCGCTGGCTTAGCGCTCCTTGCCTTTGGTTCTGGCCCCATCAAAGGCTTTGCAGTAGTTCACTGCTTAGGCATTCTGACTTCAATGTTCTCAGCTGTCTTCTTCTCGCGCGGTCTTGTCAATCTTTGGTACGGCAGAAACAAGAAAACTCAAAAACTCGCGATCGGCCAAGTTTGGCGTCCACAGGGGAAATAAGCCATGGAATTTTTTCGAATCAAAAAAGATATTCCATTCATGCGCCATGCATTGGTGCTCAATGCAATATCTTTGATTACCTTCTTAGCAGCAGTTTTTTTCCTTTGGCAAAACGGCCTTCATCTTTCGATTGAATTTACCGGCGGTACGGTAATGGAAGTTGCCTATCCTCAAACTGCTCCGCTAGAGTCCATTCGCTCTAAAGTCGAAAAACTGGGATATGCAGATAGCCAAATTCAGAACTTTGGTAGTTCACGTGATGTGATGATTCGCTTGCCTTTGCAAAAAGATGCTGAGGGCAAACTGATTTCCTCTGCAGACCAAAGTAATGCTGTGATGCAAGCGCTTGACCCAGCGACTTCTGGAGTGAAGCTGCAGCGTGTTGAATTCGTTGGTCCGCAAGTTGGTCAAGAGTTAGCGATTGATGGCTTAAAAGCCTTGATATTTGTGATTATTGGCATCGTGCTATATCTCTCCTTCCGCTTTGAGTGGAAGTTTGCTCTTGCCGGCATCATTGCAAACTTACATGATGTGGTGATCATTTTGGGCTTCTTTGCTTTCTTCCACTGGGAGTTCTCGCTCTCCGTATTAGCAGCTGTCCTCGCAGTTCTAGGCTACTCCGTAAATGAGTCTGTGGTGATCTTTGACCGAATTCGTGAGAACTTCCGCAAATATCGCAAGATGAATACCCGTGAAATTATTGATAACGCTATTACCAGCACCATCAGTCGGACCGTCATTACTCACGGCAGCACCGAGATGATGGTACTTGCTATGCTCATCTTTGGCGGACCAACACTGTTCTACTTTGCCTTGGCGCTGACTATCGGTATTTTGTTTGGTATTTACTCTTCAGTCTTCGTTGCTGCTGCATTAGCGATGTGGCTTGGTGTCACTCGGGAAGATTTGGTGAAGGGCGATAAAAAGCCAGATGACAATGCTCGCAATGATGACCCGAACTTCGGAGCACGGGTTTAAGCGAAACTAGCTTTAAGCAATTTTTTATTAATCAAGAGCAGCGAAGATTCTTTTGCTTGCCCCTTGATGCTCAATTGAGTACGTCTTCGCAGCCTCACTCATCTTGGTAAGTTCTGAGGAGTTTAAGAGCAAGCTCTTTAAAGACTCCACTAAAGCAGTCGTATCTCCCAAGAGCACATCACCCTTGATTCGCTTTGCAGCGCCAACCGCAATTGCATCTAAAGCAGCTTGCTGAAAGTTATAGGTATGCTCACCAAGCAATACTGGGCAACCAGCTGCACAAGCTTCAATGAGGTTCTGGCCGCCGAAGGGCAATAGGCTTCCACCCATCACCACTAAATCAGATGCGCTGTAGTACAGGGGCATCTCACCCATAGAATCGCCTAGGATCACATCTAATCCTGCACTATCTTTTGGTAAGCCAGACCACTCAGAACGGCGGCGAAACTTGAGATCAGCAGCATGAATTTGATTAGCCACTTCGGCAAAGCGTTCTGGGTGACGGGGCACTAACAGAAGTAAAGGCTGTGCTTCAAAAGCATTGCTCAGGAGCAAATCTTTCCAGGCATTGAGAATAAGCCCTTCTTCGCCATCACGCGTACTAGCAGCACATACCATGAGGCGCTTAGTAGCACGCAAATCATGTTGCCACTCTTTTCCTTTAGCAACTAGCTGAGGATCAAGGGGCACATCAAATTTCAAATTACCAGTGATGAGAACATTCTTTACGCCAAGGCTGCGATAACGCTGCGCATCAAATTCGGTTTGTGCCAGAACGCCTGCAAATGCCTGGAATAAAGCACGTCCGGCCTTACCAAAGCGCTTGATTCGACGAGCACTTCTTTCTGATAAACGGGCATTAACTAAAAATAAAGGCAAGTCAATTTCGGCACAACGAAATACTACGGTTGGCCAAGCCTCGGTTTCCATAAAGAGACCAAACTTGGGCTTGAATGTTTTTAAGAAATGTTCTACACACCAACAGAGGTCATAAGGCAAATACACCTGACGAATTTGTCCTGCGGCAATCGCTTTAGCAAAGAGTTGCTTACCAGTACGACGACCATTTAAAGTCATGTGCGTGAGCAAAATAGATTCGCCCCTCGCAAGGTAGGCATCAATCAATGGTTGAGCTGCGCGAGTCTCACCAACAGAAACTGCATGAATCCAAATCGAGTCTTTGGTAATTGGTTTGTCATAACCAAAACCAAGACGCTCTGGGATGTGATGCAGATAGGCAAATGAATGGCGTGCGCGCCAAGCTAAACGGACAAAAGCCAATGGCAGCAAGAGATGCCAGAGCAGTTGATAAACAGCAAACCAGAATAGAGGACGCGCCCCATATTCTGAATGGGAAGTCACACTCACTTTTTGAGACGTTCGGTCAATTCAACCGCCTTGCCTAGATAAGAAGATGGTGTCATCTCTAGTAAGCGCGCTTTTGCATCATCTGGAATCTTCAAACCACGAATGAAGTTTTGCAAATCTGCTTGATTAATCCCTTTACCACGAGTCAATTCTTTTAATTGTTCATAGGGATTCTCAATGCCAAAGCGACGCATCACGGTTTGTACTGGCTCAGCCAATACCTCCCAACATCCATCTAAATCAGCTGCAATTGCAGCATGATTAACTTCCAATTTGCCAAGACCGCGCAGTGCGCTGTCATAAGCCAATACGCTGTGACCAAATGCAGGGCCTAGATTACGCAAAACCGTTGAGTCGGTGAGGTCGCGCTGCCAACGAGAAATCGGTAACTTCTCCGCCAAGTGACGCAACAACGCATTAGCAACACCTAAGTTACCTTCAGAATTTTCAAAGTCGATAGGGTTAACTTTATGTGGCATGGTGGATGAACCAATCTCACCCGCTTTAGTGCGCTGCTTAAAGTAACCGACAGAAATATATGCCCAAAAATCACGATCCATGTCCAAGAGAATCGTATTCGCACGCGCAATCGCATCAAACAATTGCGCCATACCATCATGCGGCTCTATTTGAATCGTGTAGGGATTGAAAGTTAAACCGAGGCGCCTCTCAACAACGCTCTTGGAGAAATTCTCCCAATCAAAATCAGGGTAAGCAGACAAATGTGCGTTGTAGTTACCAACGGCGCCATTCATTTTGCCAAGTAATGGGGCTGCGACAATGGATTCAATTGCGCGCTCTAGACGCTTGGCAATATTAGCAATCTCTTTACCCAGAGTACTTGGTGAAGCGGGTTGCCCATGTGTGCGCGAGAGTAATGGCACCTTGGCATGCTCAATAGCCAAATCAGTCAATACTGAAAGTACTTTGCGAAGCTGTGGCAAAAGTACTTCGTCACGCGCACCACGCAACATCAAACCATGTGAGGTATTGTTGATATCTTCAGATGTGCAGGCGAAATGAATGAACTCGCTCGCTTTTAATAAATCAGGGCGACCAGCTACTTTTTCTTTTAAGAAATATTCAACCGCCTTAACGTCATGATTGGTTACTGCTTCAATATCTTTAATACGCTGTGCATCAGCATCAGAAAAGTTTTCCGGCAAGGAAAGCAAAAAGGCTTCATCAGCGGCATTGATTTTAGGTACATCTAGGAGGCCCGCCCCCGCCAAAGCCAGCAACCAATGAATCTCCACAAAAACGCGCTGGCGCATGAAAGCAGCTTCAGATAGCCATGGACGTAAAGCGTCTAGTTTTCCAGCATAGCGGCCATCTAGAGGGGAAAGGGCATTGAGGGTAGAAAGCGGCTGACTCACGAATATTGCCTTTGCATTGGATATTTCAATAAAACCTGATTTTAATGCGTTCTGTGCCCGGGTAAACCTGAGTTTGCTTGGCTATACTGTGCCCTATGAAACTGATCGGATCCCTTACCAGCCCCTACGTACGTAAAGTACGTATCGTTTTCTTGGAAAAAAAGCTTGATGTAGACCTTGAATTAGAGAATGTTTGGGCTGCAGACACCAAAATTACCAATTCCAACCCTTTGGGGAAGGTTCCGTGCCTGATTCCAGATGATGGCGAGCCAATCTATGACTCCCGCGTGATTGCAGAATATGCCGACGCCTTAAGCCCCGTCAGCAAGCTCATTCCTGCGAATAATCGTGAATGTGCGGCGGTTAAAACTTGGGAAGCCCTTGCTGACGGCGTGATGGATGCCGGTATTTTGGCTCGCCTAGAGCGCACTTGGCGCCCAGCGGACCAACAAAGCTCTGCTTGGGTTGATCGTCAAATGGGCAAAATTCAAAACTCGCTACGCCAAATGTCCGAGAAACTCGGTGGGAATGCATGGTGCCATGGCAATCAAATGACCTTGGCTGATGTTGCTGTTGGATGCGCAGTTGGCTATTTGTTACTGCGTTTCCCAGATATCAAATGGCAAGCACAATATCCAAACTTAGACCGCTTGTATCAAAAATTATTACAACGCCCTTCGTTTATTGAAACTGAACCACCCGTTGCGTAAATTCTATTTTTACAATTAGGCGGAAATAATACCGCCGCCTAAACAGATATCGCCGTCGTATAAGACAGCAGATTGTCCAGGCGTTACTGCCCATTGAGCCTCTGAAAAATTCAAACTGAAATTCAAGGACTCAGCGCCTGGATTCAAAGTGCAAGCTGAATCCGCTTGACGATAGCGTGTCTTTGCAGAGTAATTTCCAGGAGAGGGTGCAGTGCCCGCAATCCAAGTAGCATCGATGGCCTCAAGCCGATTGGCCAATAGCCACGGGTGCTCATGACCCTGAACGACATACAAGGTGTTATTGACTATATCTTTGCGCGCGACATACCAAGCATCTCCGTTGCCATCTTGGCTCCCGCCTAGTCCAATACCCTTACGCTGGCCGAGCGTAAAAAACGCTAAACCCATATGTTCACCCACTATTTTTTCTTCGGGAGTTTTAATGGGACCCGGCACGCGCGGTAAGTAGCGATTTAAAAATTCTCTGAATGGTCTCTCGCCAATAAAACATATTCCAGTCGAATCTTTTTTGCGGGCGTTGTGTAAACCAATTTTTTCTGCAATCGTGCGCACTTCAGTTTTTGGAATTTCCCCCAAAGGGAATAAAACATTGGCTAACTGCTGCTGAGTTAAGCGATGCAAAAAATAGCTTTGATCTTTGGTGGCGTCCAAGGCCTTCAATAATTGCACCCTGCCGCCCTCATGACGTACTCTTGCATAGTGACCTGTAGCAATCGCATCTGCGCCCAAGCTCATGGCGTGATCTAAGAAGGCCTTGAACTTAATTTCAGCATTACAAAGTACATCGGGATTAGGGGTTCGCCCTGCAGCATATTCGCGCAAAAACTCGGCAAATACCCGCTCACGATACTCGGCGGCAAAATTGACCGCCTCAACATCAATGCCGATCAAATCCGCTACAGAAACGACATCTAACCAATCCTGGCGGGCGGAACAATATTCATCGTTATCGTCATCCTCCCAATTCTTCATAAAAAGGCCAATAACCTCATAGCCTTGCTCCTTCAGCATCCAAGCAGCAACTGACGAATCTACCCCTCCAGACATGCCTATGACGACTTTCTTGGGCTTTTTAAGGGGGGTTTCAGAAGAATTAGGCTGGCTCATCAAAAAAATGCGAAAATGCTTTATAGACAGATAAACCCCATTGTAGAAGTCTCAACCAGACTTCTCATGATTTTAGGCAAAACCATAGCCGGCAGACCTGGGGTCCCAATAGATAGGTAAAACCTTCCCTGTTTATCTATAAAATAGATACTTTATAAATTTTGCTTTTGGAGACATGCCATGCGCATAGGAGTGCCGCTGGAAACTAAATCTGGGGAAACGCGGGTTGCTGCCACACCAGAAACTGTTAAAAAATTAATTGCTCAAGGCCATACTGTTGTCATCCAAAAAGATGCTGGTGTCCAAGCAAGCCAACCTGACTCTGCTTATGTAGCCGTTGGTGCATCTATCGGTAGCGCAGCAGATGCCTTTGGCGCGGAAATTGTTCTCAAGGTGCGCGCTCCCGAAGCTGCAGAGCTGAAGCAAATGAAGTCTGGCAGCGTGCTCATTGGCATGCTCGATCCATTTGATAACGACAACATTGCTGCAATGGCTGCGCAAGGCATTACTAGCTTCTCATTAGAAGCTGCGCCACGTACAACTCGCGCACAAAGTATGGACGTCTTGTCATCTCAAGCAAATATCGCTGGCTACAAAGCCGTGATGGTTGCTGCCAATGAATATCAACGTTTCATGCCAATGCTAATGACAGCTGCTGGCACTGTTAAGGCAGCGCGTATATTGATCTTGGGTGCTGGCGTTGCTGGTTTACAAGCAATTGCAACAGCAAAACGTCTGGGTGCTGTGATTGAAGCATCTGATGTTCGTCCTGCGGCGAAAGAACAAATTGAATCTTTAGGCGCCAAGTTTGTTGATGTTCCGTATGAGACCGATGAAGAACGTGAAATTGCTAAAGGTGTTGGTGGCTATGCTCGCCCAATGCCAGAAGCTTGGATGAAGCGTCAAGCAGCATTGGTTGCAGAGCGTGCACAACAAGCTGATATTGTTATTGCCACTGCCTTGATCCCAGGTCGTAAACCGCCTGTTCTCTTGCATAGTGATACGGTTGCCAATATGAAACCAGGCTCAATTGTGATCGACTTGGCTGCTGGTAAAGGAGATAACGGTTCAGGTAACTGCCCTCTCACTCAAGCAGACAAAGTAGTTGACGTTAATGGCGTGAAAATTGTCGGCTATACCAATCTAGCAAGCATGGTGGCTGCTGATGCCTCTGCACTCTATGCACGCAACTTACTTGACTTTATGAAACTCATCGTCGACAAAGAAGCGAAGTTAGTGATCCCAAGTGATGACGACATCGTGACTGCCTGCTTAATGTGTCGTGATGGTCAAGCCATCCGCAAAAACTAATAGAACATTCATACTAAGGAAACATCATGGATCTCGCTGCTTTTCAAAGCATCCTCACTGTTCAAAACATCACTGTGTTTGTATTGGCCATTTTTGTTGGCTACCACGTGGTTTGGAACGTCACTCCTGCGCTACACACACCTTTGATGGCTGTTACTAATGCTATTTCTGGAATTATCATTGTTGGCGCACTCTTGCAGACGGAAGTCATCGGCGGCGATGAAATTACCCTCACTAGCGTGATTGGTGCCGTTGCGGTTTTCTTAGCCTCAATTAATATTTTCGGTGGCTTTATGGTTACCCGTCGCATGCTAGAGATGTTTAAGAAAAAAGCACCTAAAGCAAATGCGGCTGATGTAGCCAAATAAATAGAACAAGATCTATAGAGACCAAAATAATGTCAAACATAACTGCTATTTCTTATCTCATTTCGTCGGTGTTATTCATCCTCGCATTGCGTGGCTTGTCATCACCAACTACCTCACGCCAAGGCAATACCTTCGGTATGGTTGGTATGTTGCTCGCCGTCATTACTACTTTCTTCATTCCGGACTTTAAGCCAGTCTTTTCGCTCATCATTGGCGCCGTTGTCGGTGGTGCCATTATTGGTACGATCGCAGCTAAACGTGTGCAAATGACCAAGATGCCTGAGCTCGTAGCATTGATGCACTCCTTTGTTGGTTTATCAGCAGTATTGATCGCGATTGCAGCAGTCTTTAATCCAGCACAAGACCATACTGGCGCGCAAAAGATTGAACTCTTTATTGGCGCATTTATTGGTGCCATCACCTTTACTGCATCGGTGATTGCTTTCGGTAAATTATCAGGCAAGGTCAGCGGTAAGCCGGTGACCTTCTCTGGTCAGCACTTACTCAACTTAGTCTTAGCTATTGCGATGGTTGGCGCTGGCATCGCTTATTACATGGGCGATAGCCATGCCGCTTTCTTGGCAATGTGCGCGATTGCCTTGGTATTAGGGGTGACCTTAATTATTCCTATCGGTGGCGCTGATATGCCAGTAGTGGTCTCCATGCTCAACAGCTACTCTGGTTGGGCAGCGGCAGGCATCGGCTTTACCTTGAACAACCCAGTATTGATCATTGCAGGCGCTTGCGTAGGTTCTTCAGGCGCAATTCTGTCTTACATTATGTGTAAAGCAATGAACCGCTCTATTGTTGCGGTATTGCTTGGTGGCTTTGGCGCTGAAGCAGCCGCTGGTGGCGGCGATGATGGTGGTCCTAAGAACTACAAAACTGGCTCCCCAGAAGATGCGGCTTTCCTAATGGAGAATGCGGATACTGTCATCATCGTTCCTGGTTATGGTCTCGCAGTTGCGCGCGCTCAACACGCCTTAAAAGAATTAACTGAGAAATTAACTCACCATGGTGTGACAGTGAAATATGCGATTCACCCAGTGGCAGGTCGTATGCCTGGTCATATGAACGTTCTTTTAGCAGAAGCTGAAGTGCCATACGATCAAGTATTTGAAATGGAAGATATCAACAGCGACTTTGGACAGGCTGACGTTGTCTTAGTACTAGGTGCAAACGACGTGGTGAACCCTGCTGCTCGCACACCCGGTAGCCCCATTTTTGGCATGCCGATTTTGGAAGCCTTTAAAGCTAAAACAATTATTGTGAATAAACGCTCTATGGCTGCTGGCTACGCCGGTTTGGATAATGAACTCTTCTATATGGATAAAACCATGATGGTCTTCGGTGATGCGAAGAAGGTCGTAGAGGATATGGTCAAGGCTGTTGAGTAAGAGTAAACAATGAGTAACTTCATAAACCGCCTACGGGCGGTTTTTTAATGCGCTAAGATACAGCAAAGAAGTGTCAACAGAATGCTTCATCACTTTATGAGTCGAGACAATATGCAAATCAAGTCAGCATTACGAGCTTTACTCTTTTCCATATGTAATCTATTGTGGATTGGGTTCGCACACGCACAAACCAACTATCCCACTCGTACTATCCAAACCATCATGCCACTTCAAGCTGGTAGCGGTGTTGATATCTTGATGCGCCCGATTGCGCAGAAAATGAGTGAGGGCTTGGGTCAAGCAATCACCATCGAGAATATTCCTGGAGGTGCAGGGTTAATTGGAACAGCCAAGGTCGCACAAAGTCCAGCTGATGGTTATGTTTTAGGTGCATTTAATGACAGCATCCTATCCATGTTGCCGAATCTTTATAAAAAAATTGATTACGATCCCGTACAAAGTTTTGCACCAATATCTGAAGTTGCTGCAATTACCTTTGTGATGGTTGCCAATCCGTCCTTTCCTGGCAACACTGCAGCAGACTTAGTGCGCATTGCCAAAGAGAAACCCGGCAAGATTGACTATGCCTCTGGAGGCAATGGCTCGCCACAACATATCGGCATGGAAATCTTCCGTCAATATACGGGCGCTCCCATTGTGCATATTCCTTATCGTGGTGCGGCTGCTGCAGTCACTGACGTCATGGCTGGCCAAGTGCCCGTAATGATTAGCGCCCTGTCTGTAGTACTTCCCCATATTCGCGCCGGGAAGCTAAAGGTATTAGGAGTTGCCAGTAAAGCACGGTCTCCATTGCTACCCAACACACCAACAATCAACGAAAGTGTGAAAGGGTATGAGTTCTCAACCTGGGGCGCTCTGCTAGCACCCAAAGGTACTTCACCAGTCATGATTGAAAAACTAAATGAGTCTTTAGCTACCGCTCTAAAGGACCCGAAAATACGGGAACAACTCATTCAGCAAGGCTTTGAATTTGTCCCGCTTGGCCCTGATCATCTAAAAGAAATGATTGCACAGGGATTGGTGAGGATGAAAAAGGTCATCAAGGATGGCGGCATTCAGCCTGATTAATAAAGAAGAGTAAGCAATAAAAAACGCCTGGTCTTTTGAACCAAGCGTTTTTACTTCAACGATCAGATGACCGCAGAAATGAATAGCTATTACATCATGCCGCCCATGCCACCCATACCGCCCATGCCACCCATATCAGGCATACCGCCACCAGCAGACTCATCTTTTGGTGCTTCGGAGATTGCGCAGTCAGTAGTCAACAACAAACCAGCCACAGAAGCTGCATTTACCAATGCTGTCTTAGTCACCTTAGTTGGGTCGATCACACCTTGTGCAACGAGGTCACCGTATTCACCGGTAGCTGCGTTGTAGCCATTATTGCCTTTGCTTTCTTGTACGGCATTCACAACTACACCAGCATCTTCACCGGCATTGCTGACGATAGTACGAAGTGGCTCTTGCATGGCGCGCAATACGATACTGATACCAGCGTCTTGATCAGCGTTATCGCCTTTCAAGCCCTTGATGCCTTGCATCGCGCGAATCAAAGCCACACCACCGCCAGGAACAATACCTTCTTCAACTGCGGCACGAGTTGCATGCAATGCATCATCAACACGTGCTTTCTTCTCTTTCATCTCTACTTCAGTAGCTGCACCAACACGAATCACTGCAACACCGCCTGCCAACTTCGCAACGCGCTCTTGCAATTTTTCCTTGTCGTAGTCGCTAGTCGCTTCGTCGATCTGAACACGAATATTTTTCACACGAGCTTCAATCGCTTTAGCATCGCCAGCACCGTCAATAATGATGGTGTTTTCTTTGCCTACTTCGATACGCTTTGCTTGACCTAAGTGCTCAAGAGTTGTCTTCTCAAGCGTCAGGCCAATTTCTTCAGCAATAACAGTACCGCCAGTCAATATAGCGATGTCTTCTAACATTGCCTTACGACGATCACCGAAACCAGGAGCCTTAACAGCACAAGTTTTGATAATGCCGCGAATATTGTTTACAACCAAAGTTGCCAAGGCTTCACCTTCAACATCTTCAGCGATAATCAACAATGGGCGACCAGACTTAGCCACTTGCTCGAGCACTGGGAGCAAATCACGGATGTTGGCAATTTTCTTGTCAAACAAGAGAACGTATGGAGATTCCAATACCGCTACTTGTTTTTCTGGTTGATTAATGAAGTATGGAGAGAGGTAGCCACGGTCAAACTGCATACCTTCAACTACTTCAAGCTCATCTTCTAAAGACTTGCCATCTTCAACGGTGATAACACCCTCTTTACCTACCTTTTCCATTGCTTCTGCAATGCGCTGACCAATGCTATGGTCGCTGTTTGCAGAAATAGAACCTACCTGAGCAATTTCTTTAGTAGTAGTGCAAGGCTTGCTAATTTTTGCGAGCTCACCGATTGCGGCTGTCACTGCCTTGTCGATACCACGCTTCAAGTCCATTGGGTTATGACCTGAAACTACATACTTCATACCTTCGCGAACGATAGATTGCGCTAAAACAGTCGCTGTCGTTGTTCCGTCACCAGCGATATCTGCAGTTTTAGAAGCAACTTCCTTCACCATCTGCGCGCCCATGTTTTGAAGCTTGTCTTTGAGTTCGATTTCTTTTGCGACAGTTACACCATCTTTAGTGATGGTTGGACCACCGAATGAACGTTCAATAACTACGTTACGACCTTTTGGCCCCAAAGTAGTTTTTACTGCGTTCGCCAGAATATTGACGCCTTCGACCATCTTGGTGCGAGCGTTATCTCCAAATACAACGTCTTTTGCTGCCATGATTAAATTCCTCTCTTAAATACCGAAATTACTTCTGTACAACAGCCATGATGTCGTCTTCACGCATCACGATGAGTTCGTCGCCATCGACCTTAACGGTTTGACCAGCATATTTGCCAAACAACACGCGCTCGCCAACTTTGACGTCGAGTGCATTTAACTTGCCAGTTTCATCGCGCTTTCCTGGGCCAACTGCCAATACTTCACCTTGATCAGGCTTTTCTGCAGCCGCGTCAGGAATGATGATTCCAGATGCAGTTTTTGATTCTTGATCTAAACGCTTGATGATTACGCGATCATGTAAGGGACGCAAATTCATCTCTTCTCCTATGTTAGTAAGTGTTAACTCATTAAAAATCTATATAAATCAATGCTTTATAATCTCCCACAAACAAACTAAAGCTAATTTACTGGAAAACCAGCTTTTTAGCACTCGCGTGTAGGGAGTGCTGATTATATAGGTCTGATTGCCAAGATTTCAAGGGCAGATCTCCATAAATTCTTTAAGGATTTAACTCTTCCCTATACTTTGGACAGGCTGGTAGGACTATTCCTACAGATAAATCAGCCCAAAGCCCTTACCGCTCCAATCCGTCCTGCCTAGACTGGACAGTCACCGATTGGAGAATGCTGATGAGCCCGAAATCCCGGCTGTACACGCTTGTAAAGGCATGGAAGAACAAACCCTTCCAAGAAGTACGCGACGCCTGTGGCGCACCCTGGCTTGGCCTAAGTGGCCAAGCTCTTGAAGAACACCAATCCTGGTCCAAGCGACAAGCGATTAGTCATGAACCCATTTTTAACTGCAAGGGAACAAAACTGACCAGCTCTTTATTTAGACCATTGCTCGCAGCCTCCGATATGCAATTACTGCGTTTATTTATGGAGGGCTTAGATACGATTTCTTACTGGTATCGAAGTGGCCGTTTTATTCCTGGCATTTTGCCGATCCCAACGCACGTCATTGCTTCGAGTGCTTATGTGGATGCTCTGAGCGACCTCATTCTCAATTCACGACTGCCAGTAGGTCTAGTGACTCTGGGTATGCAAACACTTCCAACACCAGAACTTGTGGATGGCTGTAAAGAAGGCTTGCTGCGCATGCGTCGACTTGGCGTCTTACTGCACTACCTTCAATTCACAGGAAGTGGAGATCAGCTGCATTGGGTTGAAGAGATGCAGATGGAGGGAGTCCATTTAGACATGAGCGTTCTTCGCGAGCAAACACTCTCACATGATGCGCTCGCAAAAATCAGACGCTCACCATATTCACCAACACAAATTTATGCAAGCAATATAGGACTCGTTAAAGATTTAGAGAATGCCTCAGATTGGCAAATGGATCACTGCTATGGCGGCCTTATGATGGCGCCAATAAGCCGACATCAAATGCTCCAGATCAACGATAGCCGCATAGCAAAAGCCATTTTTTCGCTGCACCCTCATCAACACCTAAACCTAAACGGAGACAAGTAATGAGAAAACGCGTGATGTTGGTAGATGACCATCCAGCAATGCTGATGGCTCTTAAAAGTATGTTGCAAGACCAGTTGCTATTCGAGGTAGTGGGCCAAGCCCAGAATGGCGAGGAGTGCCTTCGATCCATTAAAGAGGTCAATCCAAATATGGTAATTCTAGATCTGGATATGCCCAAAACAGATGGGTTTGATGTTATTCGACGCATTGGTCTTATGTACCCGGATGTGCGCATGTTGATTTTGTCCAGCATGGATGAAGCAGTTTATGGCGGTAGAGTGCGATCTTTAGGCGGTCATGGCTTTGTCAATAAAACGGCTGGTGCTGATGTAATCTTGGCAGCTTGTGTTGCAATCTCTCAGGGTTATAACTTTTTCACCCACGGGAAAAATGGTAATAGCTCTTTAACTGATAACGACAAACTTGCCCTGATCTCAGACCGAGAATTACAAGTCATGAAATACCTTGGTAAAGGTAATACCAACCAACAAATTTCTGACATGCTTCACATCAGCAATAAAACGGTGGCTACTTACAAGACACGAGTCTTTGACAAGCTTGGTATTAATAATATTGCGGATTTGATTTTGTTCTGCCGAATGAACAATATTATCGAAAGCTAAACAGTATGCATCGATTCATCATTCGCTCTATTGTTATGTCTGGCTTAATTTCTAGTGGTGCATTACACGCCATGAACTTGAGCCCTGTAGAGCAACGGTGGATCGATGCCCATCCAGTAGTGCACTTTAGTATTCATGAAAAATATGCCCCATATCTTGAAAATCAACCAGGCCGGGGAACAGCTGGAGTTTTCAATGGATTACTCCAAAAGCTTGGGAACTTTACCCAGCAAGAATTTCGTCCAAAGTGGAGACGATCAGAGCAGGAAGGATTAAAGCAACTCTCTAGCGGTGAAGTTGACTTCATGATTGATCCACCCACCATGAATGATGACTACCTTCGCTTTGGCTCCTTATCAGAAGCTATCTTTTGGGGGCAGGATGCAGTTGTTACTAGAACAGATAGAGCAAGTAGCATGATTTCTCCAGCAAACATTGCTTACTTTGATCGCGGCTATGAAAACTCACCAATAGGATCTGACCCACAAGCCCGCGTTTCAAATCATGCAGAAAAACTCATGGTTGATCTCTTAAAAAATGATATCGAGGCATTAGTACTTCCCATTCGTTTGGCACAACAACTCATTGAGAGGCTGGATAAACCACAAGTACAGATTGATGGCTTATATCAGCGCGAGCCTTTTGCCTATCGATGGTTGGTTTCGCATGAAGATGCTGCGCTTCATGCAGTGCTCGATCGATTTCTAGATAACCTTGACCCCATAGAGTCACGTCAACTCTTTGCGCTAGAGATCAACAAGCCAGAATTCAGAAGCAATTACTGGAAGACGCTACCCTGGCTATCGACCTTAGCAATATTTTTAGGTGGAAGCTTGCTGCTATGGCAGATGCGTAAAAGACAGTTACTTCAAGAGCAAGAGGCTGCGACGCTACTCTCCTCAAAAGAACTAGCTGAAAAAGCAAACGCCGCCAAGTCCTCCTTCTTAGCAACCATGAGCCATGAAATTCGTACGCCGATGAACGCCATTCTTGGGGTACAAGAACTGCTCTTAAATAGCCAACAATTTCCTCCGCATGAAAAATCTTTACTAAAGAGCGCCCATACTTCTGCCGAATCCCTTTTAGGGATTCTCAATCAAGTATTAGATCTTTCTAAAATTGAAGCAGGTAAGCTGATCTTGAACCCAGAACCCTGCTGCCTCAATAGTTTGATCGACAATATTGATCATGCGTTCTCGGCGGTCGCTCAAAAACAAAATCTCAGACTCCATACCTCCAAGGATCCTCGGATTGCTGAAGTGCTCATGATTGATTCATTGCGCCTGCGTCAAACCTTACAAAACCTCATCAGCAATGCCATTAAATTTACCGATCATGGTGAAATTTACTTCTCCATAAGTGTTTTAGCGGATGATCATGCGGGTCAACTCATTGAATTTCGTGTAATTGATACTGGCGTAGGCATGGGTGCAGAAGAAATTCATCTTGCTCTACAAGCCTTTGAACAGATTCCAGGCAAAGGTGATCAAGAGAATGGCACTGGTCTTGGTCTAACGATTACCAATCATCTTGTCACCTCCATGAACAGCCAACTTTACTTTGAGAGCGCTCCTGGTTTTGGAAGTAATATCCATTTTTGCGTAGCCTTCCCACGTACGAGCATTGCACCATCAAAAAATCAATGTCCTACAGGTTTAACCTCTAGAAAACTCGTCTCAAAAAATCCTCGGGAGAAAGATCGGGAACTATTTGCCTTGGTGGTCGAGGATCATCCTGCAAGCAGGCAGATTATCTCCCTGCAGCTTCAAGCGCTTGGCATCCAAGTATCCGTCTGTGATAACGCCAACACAGCACTTAAGATGATTACTGAAGATGACTTTGATCTTTTAATCACAGATCAATCGATCCCGGGTATGCAGGGCTCTGAATTAGCACAAAAAATTCGAGCACTGGGTCTTAAGAATCTTGTCATCATTGGGGTAACGGCAGATATCTACGCCCTTGAATCTCGCTACCAGTTTCTAGCAGCGGGTATGAATGGTGTACTCATTAAACCCCTCAGCCTTATGAGTCTTGAAAATGAGCTCGCACGTTATTTTGACTCCAAAGAGGTAGTTCAATATGGATCGCCTTCTGAGGGAGATTACCGGTTTGATGCCTTCTCCAATCTTCTGAAAAATAATCCTGCACATATACTCGTCATACTGGATGAGATTAAAAAAGTGCATGACGAAGCTCTACTAGCGATTGACTCTGAGGCCCTCGATGAAGCGACCGTATCAAGCCTCATTCATAAGGTGAAGGGTGGCGCACAATTGCTTAATGCAAAGAAATTTATTCAATCCTGTGAATCTTTAGAAAAAGATCAGGATCTTCAAAATAAGATCTCTTCTTTCCAAAAGCTTCTTGAGGAACAAAACCAAGTAATCAAGCGTTACCAAACAAAGTATGCTGCCCCCTAAACCTGGGGAGATTTATATTCTGGCTCTCTAGGTTTATTCTATGGTGAATGAAACAAGCCATTCACCGATTAGCTTACCTATTTTTAGCAATCCTTTGGATTGGTAACCCCCTCATCGCTCATGCTGCGAAATCGGGAAATCCTGTAATCCCTCCTGCTATTGCAGGCAGCTTAGAGCGCAATCAGATCCCACTAGATGCTATTAGCATTTCAGTAACCGAAATTGAGCAGAGTAAGTCTGGCAAGTACGAAGCCAAAACTATCCTAGACTGGCGCGCTACTGAGGCCATGAATCCCGCCTCAACCATGAAGGTGCTTACAACGCTGGCTGGCCTGGATATTCTTGGGCCACAGTATCGCTGGCGTACCAAAGTATTTACTGATGGGTTTATTCGTAAGGGCACACTTAAAGGCAATCTCTATTTGCAAGGTAGTGGCGATCCTAAAATGATCCCCGAAGAGCTTGCCAAGCTCATGAAGAACTTGCAAGCACTGGGTATCCAAAAAATTGATGGTAATTTATTGTTTGATCGAAGCGCCTTTGCTCCCAACGTCATGGAACACAATACGATTGATGGCGAATCACTGCGTGCGTATAACGTGCCGCCAGACCCCTTGCTATACGCGTTTAGAACGCTGTCCTTTCAAATAGGCAAATCACGCACGGCTGACTTCATCGATCTTAGCTATACACCTGCATTATCCCAACTCAAGGTTGTAAACCAAATGCAATTGGTTGACCGTTCCTGTGATAGCTGGAAAAGTAATATTCGCTTTAGCCTAGAACCAGAAACAGGGATCAATACAGATCGATTACTGACTGCTCAGTTCTCAGGCCCCTTTCCTAGTGGATGCAAGGGGGTTGATTACAACGTGGTCGCTCTTGATGCCAATACCTTTCTAACACAAGGATTTACTGCAGCCTGGGAATTAGCTGGTGGCACTTGGGCAAAGCCCCCTACCGGCAAAGATGCCCTAGTCCCAATAGCTGCGAGACTTTTGCTGCAGTTCGAAGGCATCAACTTGGCCGAAGATGTACAGGATATTAATAAATACTCCAACAATGTGATGGCGCGCCAACTCTTACTCACACTAGCACTAGAAAAAATGGGTAAACCAGCAACCACTAGTAATGGGGAGCTTGTCATACAAGGTTGGCTCAAACAAAATAGTTTGGAGTTCCCTGGCTTAGTGATCGAGAATGGCTCTGGTCTATCTCGCAATGAAGCTATTTCTGCAGGGCAAATGAATCAACTATTACTAACTGCCCACAACCTACCAATTAAAGAGGTGTTTTATAACAGTCTGCCAATTGCTGGGGCAGATGGCACTATGCGCAATCGCTTAATGACGAAACTCCGTAAATTTTTACATCTTAAGAAAAAGCCTGAGGCCAGAATTAAAACGGGATCACTTGCTGATGTACGCGCAATTGCTGGCTACGTAGTGAGTAAATCTGGAAAGATGTATGCAGTAAGCTCTTTTATTAACCATCCTAATGCATGGCGTGGCTTAGATGCCCACGATCAATTGCTGTCGTGGTTATTAGAAGGTGGCCCTGAACCAAAACAAGCACGCTGAAGTCGATCTCTAACGCCATCCCATTCCTCACCAGCAGGAGGCTCCGGGAATAAAATGAGATCCCAACCCTGCTGATCCAGATCCCTGAGCGTACGATAAAGACGGCTAGCAAAAGTAGCGGCATCACTAGATACAATTATTTCCTCAACATCAATTGAGGGATGGTCTTCCAAAACCAAGGAAGACTCTGAGTCCCACACCGCTACCGCCACTCGTGACTTAGTATCTGGGAACTCACTGAGCGCATCTAGCACTCGCCCTGGAGCATACAAGCGCAATGGAGTTGTTGGCGCGTAGTGCGCCTTGAGGTTACCTGATACTCTGGGTAGACTATGAAGGTCTTTCAATGCTTCACCGACTTGATAGACCTTGATCCCCGTCTTAGCAAAAATTGCTTTCGGAGTAATCAATCCTGGGCGAAGTAAGACCGCATGATCGCCACTTGATAAATCAATAATGGTCGACTCGATCCCCACTTCACAATCGCCACCATCAAGCACCATCAATCCTAATTCACCCTCAAACTCACTGCGAACATCAGCTGCGCTAGTGGGAGATACCTTACCAAAACGATTTGCTGAGGGCGCTACAACACCGCCCTTAAATTTTCGCAATAACTCTTGAGCCACCGGATGGGCTGGTGCACGAATCGCAACGGTGTCTTGACCTCCAGTAAGATCGCTCAGAACACTCTTATCTTTTTTGAATACCAGCGTTAATGGTCCAGGCCAAAATGCATTCATGAGTTTGAGCGCATGCTCAGATAAATCTCTTACCCATGGCGCTAAGACTAGGACCCAATCCACTTGAGTTTGGTCAAATTTATCTGGTGCTGCTAAATGCACAATTAAAGGATGGTTTGAAGGTCTACCTTTCATTGTGAAGATCTTTTTGATGGCTTCAGGATTTCTGGCATCTGCCCCTAAGCCATATACCGTCTCAGTAGGGAATGCGACTAATCCGCCATTACGCAAGGTTTGAACCGCTTCATGAATCACTGCAGAAGATTGCAGTGGTGCACTGTCCGATGTATCCCTAGACATTTCTAGGGCTCGATACCTAATTCAGTAGCAACAGCTGCACAATTTTGGCGTGCTTCATTTAAAACTTCACCTAAGCAATTAATGTGTCCCATTTTTCTGCCAATACGGGGAGCTGATTTTCCATAGAGGTGCAACTTCACATCGGGATGCGCAAGCACTTTATCCCAGGCAGGTTCTTTTGCCTGATCTTCACTACCCTCGAACCAAAGATCGCCTAGAAGATTTAACATCGAAACTGGCGCCAATTGACGAGTGTCACCCAATGGCAAGCGAGCCATAGCTCTGACTTGCTGCTCAAATTGACTACTCACACAAGCATCCATGGTGTAGTGACCGGAGTTATGGGGGCGTGGTGCGATCTCATTAGCAACGATGTCTCCATTCTTCAGAATGAAAAATTCAATACACAGTACGCCTACATAATCAATCTTCCGAATCAGCGCTTTGGCCGCTTCAATAATTTTCTTTTCTTGAGCAGGCTTTAAGGATGGTGCTGGCACCGTAGAGGTATGCAAAATACCATCGCGATGAATATTTTGAGAGACGGGATAAGCAACTACCGTATCGTCATAGCCCCGCACCACCAAAGCAGAGACCTCAAAATCCAATTCCATACGTTTTTCTAATACGCAAGGCACTTTACCTAGCTCCGCCCAAGCAGCGGGCAAGTCAGCAGCAGCAAGGACGGTGATTTGACCCTTACCGTCATAACCCATGCGAGCTGTTTTCAAAATCCCAGGGAACAGTTCTCCTGGCGTATGCGCAATATCAGCATCGTGCTCAATGACAAAGTTTGGAGCTGGCCCAATATTAGTTTCAGACTTCCAGGTAGCCAAGAAATTTTTTTCAGCAATCCGGTTCTGCGCCAAAGAAACACAGCTACTACGAGGAGCAACAAAAACGCCTAAAGATTCCAACTCATCCAATGCTTGTGCAGGAACATTTTCAAACTCAGTACTCACAGATGAGCAAAGAGATGCCATTTCCTTTAAAGCTGCAGAGTTGGTGTAATCAGCTTGGATAAATTTTTCAGCAATCGAGCCTGCGGGACTATCAGAGCCCGGATCTAGAACGCAAACTTTGTAGCCCATCGCTTGAGCAGCCTGAGTAAACATCCGCCCCAATTGACCGCCACCTAATATTCCTAAATACGAACCCGGCAAAATGGGCTCCATGCGATCTGCCATGTAATTAATATCCCGGCAAGTTCATAGAACGCGCGGTATCTGATTGCTTCACGCGGAACTCTTCAAGACGCTTAGCCAAATCAGCATCATGCAAAGCTAAGCCTGCAATAACATGCAAAGCCGCGTTTGCTGCACCAGCTTCGCCAATCGCAAAGGTTGCTACAGGAACACCCTTTGGCATTTGTACGATCGAATATAAAGAGTCTTCACCACGCAAATATTTACTGGCGACTGGAACACCATAAATCGGAATAATTGTTTTAGAGGCCAGCATACCTGGTAAGTGAGCTGCTCCACCTGCACCAGCAATGATGGCTTGCAAGCCATTAGCTTGGGCGTTTTCAGCATACTGAAACATATCATCGGGCATGCGGTGTGCGGAGAGTACTTTTGCTTCGTGAGCAATACCAAATTGCTCAAGCATCTGAGCGGCGTGCTGCATGGTATCCCAATCTGAATTGGAACCCATCACTATTCCGACTATTGGCTTCTTGCTCATTTACCTCTCCAAATACCCTAACTATCGAGTCAATATCTATTAAGGACTCTATTATCCCTGAGTTAGGCCTACTCAGTTAAGCGACTCAGGGCTTCACGATACTTTTGAGCGGTCTTTTCAATCACTTCAGCAGGCAATTGTGGCGCAGGCGCTGTCTTAGGCCATAGCTGGCCATTTACCTGAGCAGTTTCCAGCCAATCACGTACAAACTGCTTGTCATAAGACGGTGGGTTTGAGCCCACGTAATAGGTCTCAGCTGGCCAAAAACGTGAAGAATCTGCCGTGAGAATCTCATCCATTAAAACCAATTGACCGGCATCATCCAGGCCAAACTCAAACTTCGTATCAGCAATGATGATTCCGCGAGTAGCAGCATATTCAGAAGCTTCTTGATAAAGACGAATGCTGACTTCACGAATTTGATTAGCTAATTTTTCGCCAATCAACTCAATAACCTTTTCAAAGGAAATATTTTCATCATGCTCACCAACTTCAGCTTTAGCGGCAGGAGTGAAAATAGGTTTGGGCAATTTTTGGGCGTTCTCTAATCCAGCGGGCAATGCAATGCCACAAACTTTACCGGTGTCTTTGTAATCCTTCCAACCGCTACCAGCAAGATAGCCTCGTACCACTGCCTCAACCAATATAGGCTTTAAACGCTTCGCAACTACTGCGCGCCCCTTAACTTGCTCCACTTCATCAGCTGCGACGACAGTTACAGGATCGATACCAGTCAAATGGTTTGGGATTACCTTGCTTAACTTATTAAACCAAAAGTTAGCCATTTGATTGAGGACAATACCTTTTTCTGGAATAGGCTCGCCCATCACTACATCAAACGCAGATAAGCGATCCGTTGTAATCATGAGAAGCTTGTCATCGCCCAGTGCATAGACATCACGTACCTTGCCTTTGGACAGCAAAGGCAATGACTTAATCGAAGTTGCGTATAGAGCGGGCATATTTAAATCACTTGACGATCTGAGCTAACTTGCCGCTCTTATACAGCTCAGCCATTTTTTCCAAAGGAATCGGTTTAATTTTAGAAGCTTGGCCAGCAGAACCAAATGCTTGGAAACGCGCAATACAAACTTTCTTAGCTGCTTCACGGGCTGGCTTCAGATAATCACGTGGATCAAATTTGCTTGGGTTCTCAAATAGATAACGACGGATAGCACCCGTCATCGCCAAACGAATATCGGTATCAATGTTGATCTTACGAACACCATTCTTGATGCCCTCTTGAATCTCTTCAACTGGCACACCGTAGGTTTCTTTCATATCACCACCAAACTCACGAATCTCAGCGAGCAACTCTTGTGGCACGCTAGAGGAGCCATGCATTACCAGGTGGGTATTCGGAATACGCGCATGAATTTCTTTAATACGATCAATTGCCAAAATATCGCCCGTAGGTTTTTTGGTGAATTTATAGGCCCCATGACTGGTACCAATCGCAATAGCCAAGGCATCACACTGAGTTGCCTTCACAAAGTCCGCAGCCTGCTCCACATCCGTTAACAATTGCTCGCGAGTCATCTTGCCATCAGCACCATGGCCATCTTCTTTGTCGCCCTGCATAGTTTCTAAAGAACCTAATACGCCAAGCTCAGCTTCAACGGTAACGCCAATAGAGTGAGAGAACTTCACGACTTCTCTAGAAACATTTACGTTGTATTCATAACTTGCAACGGATTTGCCATCAGCCTCTAGGGAGCCATCCATCATAACGCTCGTAAACCCACTCTTGATAGCAGCCATACAGACTGCTGGGCTTTGACCATGGTCTTGATGCATCACTACTGGGATGTGGGGGTAAGCCTCAACCGCTGCAGATATCAGATGACGCAAGAAGGCTTCACCAGCATATTTACGAGCGCCAGCGGATGCTTGCATGATCACTGGAGAATCAGCCTCATTTGCAGCTTCCATAATCGCAGTCACTTGCTCTAAGTTATTGACGTTGAAAGCTGGTAAGCCATAGCCATTTTCGGCAGCATGATCCAAGAGTTGTCGTAAAGATACTAAAGCCATGATGTTCTCTTAATGTGTATTGAGTAAATAGTTAAATTTGATGAGTGGTGAATTACTTCACATGAATGATCTTGAGAGTATTGGTACCACCGGGCTCACCCATTGGCTCACCAGAAGTTAATACCACCGTATCGCCTTTTTTGACTGCCCCTAATTTCTTTAAGCATGCCTCTACTTCTTGCAAGGCAGTGTCACGATCCTTGGTGTAATCCAAGCCAATTGGCGTGACATTACGGTAAGTACTTAAGGCACGTTGAGTGGCAATCTTAGAGGTCAATGCAAAGATGGGCACATGAATATTGTGACGACTCATCCAAATTGCCGTTGAACCTGAATCAGTCAAAGCAGCAATCGCGTTTGCATTGAGGTGATGAGCGGTAAATAAAGCGCCTAAGGCAATCGTTTGATCAATCCGCGTAAAGGTTTGATCCAAGAAATCGGTATCTATTTTCACGCGATCTGACTTCTCTGCCTCCACACAGATCTCTGCCATCGCTTTGATGGTTTGAACTGGATACATGCCAGCGGCAGATTCAGCGGAAAGCATAACGGCATCAGTACCATCTAGCACTGCGTTTGCCACGTCGCTGACTTCTGCACGCGTTGGCACTGGAGCATTAATCATGGACTCCATCATTTGGGTGGCAGTGATTGTGAATTTATCGGCTTCAAGAGCCCATGCAATCATGCGTTTTTGCAAAGCTGGTACTGCGGCATTGCCAACTTCAATCGCTAGGTCACCACGGGCAACCATGATGCCATCGCTTTCAGCAATAATGCTTTTTAATGCTTCAGGCTCAATCGCTTCTGCACGCTCTACTTTAGCAATTGTTCTTACCTTACCAACGCCATACTTAGCGCTAGCAGCATCTGCTAACTTGCGCGCGTAAGCCATATCAGCACCATCTTTAGGGAAGCTGATCGCTAAAAAATCAACGCCCATTGCAATGGCTGCATCCAAGTCAGCAATATCTTTTTCAGTCAAAGCGGGTGCGGTTAAGCCACCGCCAGCACGGTTAATGCCTTTATTATTTGAGAGCGGGCCACCTTGCTCCACGAGCGTGAAAATTTCTCCGCCCTTAACGCTTTCAACACGGAGCACAACTAGACCGTCATTTAATAAAAGGCGATCGCCCGACTTCACATCGCTAGGCAGTTCTTTATAGTCGAGGCCAACACGTTCTTGATTGCCAAGCTCACAAGCCACATCGAGAATAAATTTCTCACCCTCTTTCAGCAAAATTTTACTGTCCACAAATTTGCCAACACGAATCTTTGGTCCTTGCAGATCGGCCATGATACCAACTTCTCTGCCGACCTCAGCAGAAATGCTGCGGACTAAATCGTGACGTGCCTTGTGATCTGCCACGGTGCCATGTGAAAAATTCATGCGGACCACATCAACACCCGCACGAATCATGTCGCGTAAAACTTCAGGCTTTTCTGATGCTGGCCCTAAGGTTGCAATAATTTTGGTCGCTCTAAGCATAATTAGTCTTTCGCCCTTTCGGCAAGCACTGCAAAGGCTGGGAGGGTTTTGCCTTCGAGAAATTCCAAGAAAGCGCCCCCGCCAGTTGAGATGTAATCCACTTGATTTTCAATACCATACTTGGCAATCGCTGCCAAAGTATCGCCACCACCTGCAATCGAGAATGCAGGTGAATGAGCAATTGCTGCAGCCAACATTTTCGTACCACCACCAAACTGATCAATCTCAAATACACCGAGAGGACCATTCCAAACGATCGTGCCAGCATGCGCAAGCATGATCGATAAACGTGCCGCCGTTTTAGGGCCAATATCCAAAATCATGTCATCTTCTGCAACTTGATCTGCAGGTACACGGTTTGCGCGAGCTAGTGGCGAGAGTTCATTCGCGACCACGACATCTTCCGGAATGGGCACATGTGCGCCACGCTTTTCCATGAGATCCATGATTTCTCGAGCCTCATTAACCAAGTCTGGCTCAGCAAGAGACTTCCCAATTGACAAGCCCTTCGCCAACATAAATGTATTCGCAATACCACCACCAACAATCAACTCATCTACTTTTTCAGAGAGTGCTTTAAGAATGGTCAACTTAGAAGATACTTTAGAGCCTGCCACAATCGCTATGAGCGGGCGCTTCGGACTTGCTAACGCACGACTCAAAGCATCTAACTCAGCCGCCATTAGTGGCCCAGCACAAGCAATCGGTGCAAACTTCGCCACCCCATTCGTGGTTGCTTCAGCACGATGTGCTGTGCCAAAGGCATCATTTACATATACATCACACAGAGCAGCAATTTTTTTTGCTAACTCATCATTATTCTTTTTTTCGCCAACATTTAAACGGCAATTTTCGAGGAGAACTATTTCACCTGGATTGACTTCAAAGCCGCCGTCTACCCAATTACTAATTAGAGGTACTTTACGATTGAGTAAAGTGGCAATGCGATCCGCTACCGGAGCCAAACTATCTTCAGGCTTAAATTCACCTTCAGTGGGTCGACCTAAATGTGAAGTGACCATCACCGCTGCGCCAGCATCCAAACACATTTGTACCGCTGGCATGGATGCCCGAATACGAGTGTCTTCGGTAATATTTCCAGCCTCGTCTTGCGGCACATTGAGGTCAGCGCGAATGAAGACCCGTTTTCCCTTTAATTGGCCTGATTGGGCTAATTCGCTTAAACGCTTAACTTTAAATAAGGATTCCGGCATGAAGATGGCTAAATATGGTGATTTATGGGAAAACTCCATTCTAAATCCTCTAGCCCTGCCACACCGAAGGACCCAAGCATCCGACTGGGCAGCCTGCTCTACAATAGAGGTTTGGACGCACTTTGAGTCAAAAGGCCTAAAACCCCCTGACCTGGCATCCCGATTAATCCGCTATTACATATAGCCTATAGACATAAAAGGTAGAGAAAATGTCGATGTCCGACCGCGATGGCTTTATTTGGTCCGATGGGAAGCTAATTCCTTGGCGTGAGGCCAATATTCACGTTCTAACCCATAGCCTACATTACGGCATGGGCGTATTTGAAGGTATTCGTGCCTATAAAACCCCCCAAGGTACCGCGATTTTCCGCCTCCCAGAGCACGTTAAACGTCTCTTTAATGGCACCAAGATCTTCCAAATGAACATGCCTTATAGCCAGGAAGAGATCACTAAAGGCATTATTGACGTAGTGAACAGCAATAAGCTGGAATCCTGCTATATCCGCCCCATCATCTTTATTGGCTCCCAAAAACTGGGCATCTCCCCTAAAGGCAATAGTATTCATACTGCCATCGCCGCATGGGAATGGGGTGCTTATTTAGGTGAAGATGGCCTCAATAAAGGCATTCGCGTTAAAACCTCTTCCTTTACCCGCCACTTCGTGAATTCTTCACTCGTGCGCGCCAAAGCATCTGGCTATTACATCAACTCCATTCTGGCTAATCAAGAAGTCACCGCCAATGGATACGACGAAGCGTTATTGCTTGATACCGAGGGTTATGTTTCTGAAGGCTCCGGCGAGAATATTTTTATGATCAGTAATGGCATTATTTACACGCCTGACTTAGCCTCCTGTCTTGACGGCATCACCCGTGGCTCGATCATTCAGATTGTGAAAGACATGGGACTTGAGTTGCGTGAAAAACGTATCACTCGCGATGAGATCTACTCTGCTGATGAAGCCTTCTTTACTGGCACCGCCGCAGAAGTGACGCCAATTCGTGAACTTGATGACCGGACGATTGGTGACGGTAAGCGCGGCCCTATCACTGAAAAAATTCAGAAGATCTATTTCGATGCGGTCTATGGCAGAAGCGACAAGTACAAATCCTGGCTCACTTACGTTAAATAAGTTAAATCAAATTTAGCTAAAAGGAAGCAGAACATGACTCAAGCTCAAGCAATGATGGTAGATGGTAAAGATCTACCATTGCATTGCCCTACCAATAAAACGCCGGCATGGAATTCTCATCCACGGGTATTTTTGGATATCACCAAAACCGGGGAAGCAAAGTGTCCGTATTGCGGCGCTGAGTACAAACTCATTCCTGGCACAGAGCCACACGGACACTAAGCCTTATCAGCACCTCCGGCTAACTCGGGGTGCTGAGTCGGGATACATCACATGCAAGGTATTCTGATCATCGCCCCTAACTGGATTGGGGATGCTGTCATGACACAGCCTTTATTGACAAGGCTCAAGGCGCAATATCCAGAATCAAAAATAGATGTACTTGCGAGCACCTGGGTTGCGCCTATTTATCGTGCCTGTCATGAAGTGAGCGAAGTCATTGAAGCAAAATTTGAGCATCAGCAATTACAGTGGAGATTGCGCAAGCAGTTAGCAAGAGATCTTCAATCCAAAAACTATCAAGCCTGCTTTGTTTTGCCGAATAGCTTTAAATCCGCACTCATTCCCTGGTTGGCGAACATTCCATTCCGCATTGGGTATCGCGGTGAACTTCGTTATGGCTTAATTAATTTATCACTGGATAACCCAAGCAAAGTCAATCGCCCGCCGATGGTAGAGCACTACCTCGCCCTTAGTCAGCTCTTACGAGATAAAGAAGAAAATTCATCATCCGCAGTAAGACCAACACTTAATGTTTCATCTCTTGCAAAGCGGTCCGTAGAGCAAAAATTGGCAGGGGCCAACATCAACCCCAAGTCTCTTTTTGTATTCTGCCCAGGCGCTGAATATGGTCCCACAAAGCGCTGGCCCACCAAGCATTTCGCCCAGCTTGCAAAAAATATTCTTGAAGGGGATGCAAACGCCCAAATCATTCTTTTGGGTGGTAAAGGTGATCAAGAAATTGCACAAAATATTCAAGCAGAAACCGGCCTTCACTCGAACATACATAACTGGTGTGGCAGTACTTCTTTGGATGAAGCGATTGCTCTGATTGGCATAGCTAAGGCCGTAGTGAGCAATGACTCTGGATTAATGCATATTGCAGCAGCACTGAAAACTCCTCAGGTAGCCATTTTTGGGTCTAGCGATCCTGCTCACACCCCACCCTTGTCTGATAAGTCTAAAGTGCTTTGGCTTAATCTTCCCTGTAGCCCTTGTCACCAAAAGATCTGTCCATTAGGTCACTTACGGTGCCTCAATGACATCCTCCCGCAGCAAGTTTTGGCTACACTGAATACCTTGCAATAAATTCCCAGGAAGTATGAACCATGACCAAACTAGCCAGACTCTTTCACAATGCAGATGAGGTGGTTGAGGCTTGGCGTGATGCTCTGCGTCATCGAGACGTTAAAGGTGCGTTAGACATTTGGTTAGATGATGACTCCATCACTTGCGTACTTCCTGAGGGACATCGTCTCAGTGGTCACGCAGAAATTCGTGAAGGTTTAGAAAGACTGTTATCTAAACAAGCCTTTTTTTTAGAGCCGATTGCTTGCATTAGCCACTCTATTCTTGGAGCGGCGGTGTATGACACTACAGAAGCCGTTCACCTAAGAGCAGATCAAGTCGAGGCTGAATTTTTTCTCAACATCACTTTAGTACTGTTACAAGATAGTCAAGGTTGGCGTATTGCTCACCTGCATGCTAGTCGTTCAACGGATGATACGTTTGATGCACCCTCTACTCCACACGGCTTGCATTAATTAATATGGACGAGCAAGTACTGCGCTCGCTCATTAAATGGCCCAATGTGCCAGATTGTTTTGGCTGGTTAGCCTTAGATCGCCGTGGTCAATGGCGGATGGTTGACGAATTTGCACAACAAAATAAATTACCAGGTCAGGTCATTCAGCATATTGCTTTAAATGAATTCATCACCCGCAATTACGCGAGCGACCAATTAGGAAGATTCTTTTTCCAGAATGGTCCGCAACGGGTTTTCATTAGTCTAGCGGCAACGCCTTGGATTGTCCGGATCATCCCTAGCGAACAAGGCCAGCAACTCATGACCCAATGTCAAACGCAAATGAAACCAAGCGCTGCGCTTAGTGATGAGAATGGCAGTATCTATATTCTTGGATCGATTAAGCAAGCAATTTATCAAGACCTTAAGACCCAACAGTTTGAAGTCGAAGAACACGATAGCATCGGTCTCTTACATGATCACGATTTAGATCAATTTTCCGAGCTAGCCCAGCTTCGCGAAGAGGCCTGTAGTTTCGGTGGGTCTTGGAATTGGCATGGCGAACAATTACCTCTAGACCCAATACATTCTGAAGAGCTAGCTAAGCGATTTGGTTTCGTGAAACAACCAAAGCCTTAACTCCAAAAACCTAAACCTACCCAGGAAGTTGTTTACCCTGCTCTTTGAGCTCATCTTGGTATTGCCTTTGCATTTCACGAAGACGCGCATCAATGCTCGAACCTTGGTAAAAATCTGAGCTACCGGCACTGCGAGCAATTTTGAGTTGCTCAATTGCAGATGGCCAAGCACCCTCAAGCGCATATTTCTCACCCAAAGCATAGTGACGCATAGGCACATTATTTGCCTGATCATACGCATTTGATAGCATGCTCCACCAAACAATTTCATTTGGCTGGGATCTGGTGCGAGACTTTAGCCAAGCAATTGCATCATTAGTGCGACCCGTCTTGAGCTCGGCATTCACCATAGCTGCTCCAGCAGCGTAAGACTGAGGATAAGCACGCAATACAGCCTGTGCAATCTGTAAAGCTTCTTCTTTTTTACCCTTAGCCAAAGCAAGCTCTGAGGCGGTAATCTCAAGAGATAGACTTTGACGCTGAATCGGCGAGCCCGGTGCACTAGCCTTTTGCGCTAAATTTCGAGCCTGTTGTAAATCGACTTCTGCCTGATCCCATTTACCCTGACGCTGAGCGATGAGTGAAAGCCCATAAAAGCCTTCGATCTGTTTACCAATTGGTTGCTGCTTACTGAGACTATCAAAAGTATTTTTTAAGTCGTAGAGCCCACTCGAGCTACCAGCCTGCTCCATTCGAGCGCGCGCCTTAATAAAATAAAACTCAACAGCAGTTGGTACATTGCGAGAAGGAACAGTACGTGCGCGATCCTGCATATCAGCAATACGATCAGTAGTTAATGGGTGGGTGCGCACATATGCTGGTACGCCCTTATCCATAATGCCAGTCGCTTTTTGCAAGCGCTGAAAAAAACCAGGGGCACCATTCACATCATATCCACTAGCATCTAAGATCTGAAAGCCAATACGATCCGCCTCACGCTCTGCATCCCTTGAATAAGACAGTTGATTATTGATTGCTGCGGCTTGACCACCCTGCATTAAGCCAGCGGCGGCCTGAGGATTACGCGACATCGCCAATGCTCCTAATACCATGCCAGCAATCGCAATCATGGTGTTTGTTGTCTGTTTATCCATTTGTCTGGCTAGGTGGCGCTGCAAGACGTGACCTGTTTCATGACCCATGACTGAAGCAACTTCAGAGTCCGACTCTGCACTGACTATCAAACCAGTATGAAAACCAATAAAGCCGCCCGGTAAGGCAAATGCATTAATGCTGCTATCTTTGACCGCAAATACTTCAAAGTTATAGGCACCGCTACCTTGTTCGTTGGCACCGCCAAGTTGTAATTTTTTAGCCGCTTGTAATAAGCGACGCTCCATTTGATTGAGATAGTCATATATAGGTAAATCATTTGAATAATCTGCGTCAGGCCTAATTTGGCGCATGATCAACTCACCATATCTTCGCTCATCCACCCGACTTAAAGCATCACCGCCTGGATCACCCATGTCGGGCAAAATAATCGTTGGCTGACCTTGAAGAGTACTGCGTGTTGGAGCATTAGCAGGACGGGCATCTGGAGACTGCATCGCCCGACCAATATTTTGGATGGCGGCAGAATTTCCCTCTACAGAAACATCCCCAGTAGCAGGTGCGGCATACAGAGGAGTAGTCCCAGTACAAGCTAGCCCCAGAACGAGGTGCATCGCTAAAAGACGCTGCCAAACCGAAATATTTTTAACCGACTTTATATCTTGCATCCCTATATGGTAAAACTTATCCCATGAACAAACTAACTCATTTTGATGCCAGTGGCCAAGCCCACATGGTTAATGTTGGCAATAAGCCCAATACTCACCGCATAGCAATTGCTACCGGGACTATTACGATGCTTCCGGAGACCTTTAAAATGGTTGGGGCTGGCACCCATAAAAAGGGTGATGTTTTAGGAATTGCTCGTATTGCAGGTATTCAGGCATCCAAAAGAACTTCGGATCTAATTCCCCTGTGTCATCCACTGGCACTCACTCACGTTAGCCTCGAATTTCAACTGGATCAAAAAACGAGCAGCATCACCTGCCAAGTAAGAGCAGAAACTACGGGGCCAACAGGCGTAGAAATGGAAGCCCTCACCGCAGTCCAAGTGGCCCTTCTCACAATTTATGATATGTGCAAAGCAGTAGACCGGGGCATGGTGATGAGTGATGTCAAGCTGTTGGAAAAAAGTGGCGGTAAATCTGGGGAATGGAAGGCTGAGTAATAACAGCTCATTAAAAAGCCACCCGAAGGTGGCTTACCCATCAATAGTTACAAAAGAAGAAATCTTTATTTACTAATTCTGCACTCAGAAGGCAGTAACTGAGAAATCAGATTGGTCTCAGTCGATCTGCATGACCAACCTCCAGCCCAAGTTGAGCCCTCAGGTTTTGACAAATCAATTGGCTTAGGCGAGTTTGCATCTGGCTCATTGGTGGGAACAAGGTGCAATGTATTTTTACCTTCAGGCGCCACACTAATTTGGTAATCAATCGCAATTGCCCCTGATGGGGTAACTTCAATCAATTTAACGCTTCGTGTTGGCGTAAAGGTGAAAGACCCACTTGTAGCTTCATCCATAGGCACAGTTCCACGACTAGCAAATGCTTCTGTGACGGCAAGCTTTGCGCTGGAGGAAAGATTCATGCCTTCAATAACTCGGCTACGAGCAATGTAGTCCTGATACTGAGGCACTGCCACTGCAACCAAAATTCCAATGATCGCCACTACCACCATGACTTCTATCAGCGTAAAGCCAGACTCTTGATGAGTCTCTTGTTGTCCCTGCTTGTCCTGATTTTTACTTTGCATATCTTCTAGCTCCTGAGGTGAAATACCTCATCATCCAGTCTATACCTCTTGAACTCAATGAGGCTAAGAAGTAAAAAAGCCGGCTTTCAAGGCCGGCTTTTCTGATTACCTGGAAAGAAATTTACGCTTCTTTGTGAGCATTCTTTTTCTTTAAATAGGTTCCAACCAAAATAACAATTGCGACACCAATCACCTCAAAGGCGAGCTTTGCATCACCTAATGCCTCTTGGATACTATCTTTAATAGCTGGATCATCAACCAACATACCACCAGCTAGAAGGCCTAATAAACCAGCACCCAAAGTAATAATGATTGGGAAACGCTCCATCACCTTTAACAACATGGCGCTGCCAAAAATGATTAATGGGATAGACATTCCAAGTCCAATAATCAGAAGCAATAAACGAGTTTCTTCTGGACCCTTTTGTGCGGCCGCGGCTACAGCTAAAACGTTATCCAAACTCATGACTAAGTCTGCAATCAAGATTGTACGTATGGCCGCCCAAATACTTGTCTTAGCCTCCATATGCTCTTCCCCGCCGCTATCAGACAATAACTGAATACCGATATACAACAGCAATAAACCGCCGACGATTTTTAGATAAGGCAAGGTTAGCAAGGCTACTGCAGTAATGGTTAGTACTACACGCAAAATAATTGCTGCTGCGCTACCCCAAAAAATGGCTTTCTTTTGCTGGGCTGGCGGTAGGTTACGTGATGCTAAAGCAATCACTACTGCGTTATCACCCGATAACAAAATATTCGCAACAATGATTGATAAGAGTGCCGCCCAAAAAGTAGCGTCAGAAAATGCCGAAAAATCCATGATGTCTCCTACGTTTTTATGTTTTAACTACTGATTACTACGAAAAAGGATACTGAATATTCAGCATCCTTTTTTGACTGCTCATTACAACATAGCTTTTAACAATGCAGCCATTTCCGATGGGTTCTTTGTCACCTTGAAACCACACTCTTCCATCACAGCAAGCTTAGCGTCAGCTGTATCTGCGCCCCCAGAAATCAACGCGCCTGCATGACCCATCCGCTTACCCGGAGGGGCAGTAACGCCTGCAATAAAGCCAACTATTGGCTTCTTCATATTATCTTTACACCAGCGAGCTGCCTCAGCCTCATCAGGCCCACCGATTTCACCAATCATGATGACAGCGTCTGTTTCTGGATCTTCATTAAACATGCGCATCACATCGATGTGCTTCAAACCATTAATCGGGTCGCCACCAATACCTACTGCAGTAGATTGACCTAAGCCAATTGCGGTCAATTGACCAACCGCTTCGTATGTCAAAGTACCAGAGCGACTCACAACACCAATACGACCTTTCTTGTGAATATGGCCAGGCATGATACCGATCTTGATTTCATCAGGAGTAATAATTCCTGGGCAGTTAGGGCCAAGTAACAAAGTTTTCTTGCCGCCCTTAGCTTCTTTAGCTTTCATCTTGTTACGCACTTCCAGCATGTCGCGTACTGGAATACCTTCTGTAATACAGATCACGAAATCAAGGTCAGCTTCAACTGCTTCCCAGATTGCAGCGGCTGCGCCTGGAGGTGGAACATAAATGACAGAAGTAGTTGCACCAGTTTGGGCGGCAGCCTCTTTAACAGTCGCATAAATTGGAATATTAAAAATAGACTCGCCAGCCTTTTTAGGATTTACGCCAGCAACGAAACAGTTTTTACCGTTTGCGTATTCCTGACATTTTTCAGTATGGAACTGACCGGTCTTACCAGTAATACCCTGTGTAATGACTTTGGTGTTTTTATTGATCAAAATAGACATATTGAAATTCCTGAATTATTTGTTTTTGGCAACAGCGGCAACTACCTTAGTAGCGGCTTCAGCCATTGAGTCGGCGCTAATGATTGGCAAACCAGAGTCCACAAGAATTTTCTTGCCTAACTCTTCATTAGTGCCCTTCATGCGCACTACCAAAGGAACTGTGAGGTTTACTGCCTTACAAGCAGTAACAACACCGTCAGCGATCACATCGCAACGCATAATCCCGCCGAAGATGTTGACCAAAATGGCTTCAACACTCTTATTCTTGAGCATGATCTTGAATGCTTCGGTCACTTTTTCTGCAGTAGCACCCCCGCCAACGTCTAAGAAGTTTGCAGGCTCGCCACCGAATAACTTAATCGTATCCATGGTTGCCATTGCTAAACCAGCGCCGTTTACGAGACAGCCAATATTGCCATCTAAGGAGATGTAAGCCAGATCAAATTTAGAAGCTTCAATCTCAGCAGCATCTTCTTCATCGATATCGCGGTAAGCAACGATTTCTGGATGACGGAATAATGCGTTTGGATCAAAGTTGAACTTAGCGTCCAAAGCCTTGATCTTGCCATTACCTTCAAGAATCAATGGGTTAATTTCAACCAATGAAGCATCGGTATCCCAATAGGTTTTGTACAAGTTTTTGAATACATCACGAGCCATCGGAATAGAGGCTTCAGGAACACCGATACCTTTTGCGACGATATCGCAGTCAGAATCTGTCATTCCAATCAATGGATCAACAAATACTTTGATAATTTTTTCTGGATGAGATGCAGCGACTTCCTCAATATCCATGCCGCCTTCGCTAGAAGCCATGATCACATTTTTTTGTGTCGCGCGGTCTGTAACGATACTGAAGTAATACTCTTTTTTGATATCTGCACCGTCTTCAATTAGAAGACGATTGACTTTTTGACCTTCTGGGCCGGTCTGGTGAGTCTTGAGTTGCATACCCAAAATTTCGGATGCGTACTTCTTTACGTCATCCATACTTCTCGCCAACTTCACACCACCGCCTTTGCCACGACCACCAGCATGAATTTGAGCCTTCACAACCCATACTGGACCGCCGAGCTTTTCAGCAGCCTTCATAGCTTCATCTACACTAAATGCAGGAATGCCATTTGGAACAGGCACATTAAATTGGCGCAGAAGTTCTTTGCCCTGGTACTCGTGAATTTTCATAATTACTCCGAAACGGTATCTTTTGTAGCAAGCGATGAGGATTAGTAAAACCGATATTGCCTTGATCCCATACTTACTCGAGAAATAGCTAAATTAGCCAAATTTGAATAAATGCGAACGGCTTGACCGACTTCATAAGTCTATCATGTTGCAATGCCGCAAATGGCAATTTTTGATCCGTAATTGCCCTAATCAGGGCTTTGGCCGCCAATTATTCTAGCCACCACATCTGAACTAAAACCCTTAGACGCTAAAAACCGATATTGCCTTGCGCGTTCTTTTTGATCTTGGGCTTTTTCCCCGTATTTTCTTGCCCAAAGATCATATGCCCGCTGAAATTCAGTTTCCTTTAAAACTCCAAGGAGCTTGGCTGATTGCTCCGAACCCACCCCCGCCCTCTCTAGCTCATCAGCAATTTTTCGAGTCCCATATCGCTCACTACGCCTTCGCACCAAGGCTTCCGCAAATCGCTCGTCGGATAACCAACCACGAGTCTCAAAATCATCCAAAACAGCCTCAATACTAAGAGTGGTAGCTTGCGAGGTTTGCTTCAGTTGCTCAGCGCCCAACCTTGCCCATCTAGCCTCTGATTCGGCCAACTTGGCGGCTAAAGTTTTGCGACTATATTCTCGGAGCGATAAAAGACGCAAAGCCCGAGCTTTGAGACTCGGGCTTTGTTTAGGTTTTTTGCTGCCTAACTCTGACATTGAATTATTCAACGCGGTTATTCGACTTCCTCTTCCTCGCTGAGGACATCGGTCACAACTGCAGAACCAGATTTGACGCCTAGTTTCTCGCGAATTTTTGCTTCGATATCTTTAGCAATCGCTGGATTCTCTTTCAAGAAATCGCGCACATTGTCTTTACCCTGACCAATACGATCGCCGTTATAGCTATACCAAGAGCCAGACTTTTCAACGATATCGGCTTCAACACCCATATCAATGATTTCACCTTCTCTTGAAATACCGGCACCGTACATGATGTCAAAAATGGCCTCGCGGAATGGAGGAGAAACTTTGTTCTTCACAACCTTCACACGGGTTTCATTACCAACGACTTCGTCACCCTTCTTAATGCTACCAATACGGCGAATATCTAAGCGCATAGAAGCGTAGAACTTCAGTGCATTACCACCAGTAGTAGTCTCTGGCGAACCAAACATCACACCAATCTTCATGCGAATTTGATTAATAAAGATCACGGTGGTGTTAGTACGCTTGATAGCGCCAGTCAATTTACGTAATGCTTGACTCATCAAGCGAGCTTGCAAGCCGGGCAATGAGTCGCCCATATCGCCTTCAATCTCAGCCTTAGGAACCAAAGCTGCAACGGAGTCAATGACGATCAAATCGATTGAGCCGGAGCGCACTAGAGCATCTGCGATTTCTAAAGCTTGCTCACCAGTATCTGGTTGAGAAATCAATAAATTATTCACATCCACACCTAAGCGGGATGCGTACTGAACATCTAAAGCATGTTCAGCGTCGATAAATGCGCAAGTACCACCAAGCTTTTGCATTTCTGCAATCGCATGCAAAGTTAAGGTTGTTTTACCGGATGATTCTGGACCGTAGATTTCAATCACACGACCACGTGCTAGACCGCCAACTCCCAAGGCAATATCCAAGCCAAGTGAGCCACTCGATACCACTTGAATATCTTGGCTAATTTCAGCATCGCCCAATCTCATGATCGAGCCTTTGCCAAATTGTTTCTCAATTTGCGCTAAGGCTGCTGTTAACGCCTTTTGTTTATCTCCACTCATCCCCTCAAATTCTGAGGAAGCTGATTTTCTTTTGTCATCCAAGGCCATTTTTTATTCCTTTTTCACTGTGTATTGGGCTTTTTCCCGAAGTTTCATCTACTGTTTAACAACTTAGGATTTACTGTATATAAAAACAGTATTATTTGCAAGCGACTTTTCAAGGGAATTTACAGATTTTTTACTAGTCCCTGCTCGATTGGGGTGCGGCCCCAATAGAAAAAGAGAGGCATTGCAATCGCCCATACGACGCCAACTAGGATAAAACCCGTGATTTGACCTCCGGGACCCCATCCTCCAGCCCCTAATCGAATGCCAGCCTCATAGGAAAGGGGGCCAGAAATAGCGCCCAATACGGCTGCCCAGATGGGTCTACCTCGCAACCAAGATAAGGAACCGTTTACGGTAGTGGCCACTAACACCCAAAGAGTCCACATCCATAAAGGGGATAGAAAGGGAGAAGGCCAATCATCTCGGAAATCCAAGTAGCCTAAATACATGATGAGGGAGTCAGTACAAATTCCAAAGAAGAGGGCTTTTAATAGGAGGCTCAATTCGGCTCTAGGGGATGGAGAGCGCCATGCATGAAACGCTATATAGGCTAAAGTACCAATTACCGGCCATAGCACCTGCTGATTAGCTGCACCCAATACACAAGCAAACCAACCAGCTTGAAAAAAGACAAAGTTCCAAAATTTAGCCATATATGAATTCTAGCCAGCCTAAGAAAAAAGCCACTGCCGGTGGGCAATGGCCTGTGTACGACTCGACACATAGTTAACACTTTATACCGGACACATACTTTACAGTTTTTGGCATAGGAGGGACCACTCTATGCCGTGGAATGAAAGTACGAAGATGGATGAAAAGCTCAAATTTGTGT
>NZ_JAYGQS010000005.1:0-218061 GCF_035012965.1 Polynucleobacter sp. AP-Sanab-80-C2 | reverse complement strand
TGGAGTCTTCAAGGGTACAAGCCCTAGAAAACCCATTTGGTCCCAAAGTATTGGGGATGTGATTGGTAAAGGTGTAAACCATGTGGTCGGTACCGGACGTAAAGCATGTGTCCGGTACGTACCCTGTAGATTTGGTGGCGAATCAGGGATTTGAACCCCGGACCTGCGGATTATGATTCCGTCGCTCTAACCAGCTGAGCTAATTCGCCGAACTGATGATTATAAAACAATAGAAGGGGTGCTGTCTAAATGAAGCTGACTGTGCTGATGACGCTGATTAGTTTCGCCGCTACCTTACGCAAACCTCATCTAACCTATATTTAAAAGCGATCGGGACCTAAAAGTAGCGGGGGGGGGGGAGAAATCACTTATAGTTATAAAAATATATAAAGGGGTTGTTGTGAAACTATTGGTAACACTAATCTTTGTTAGCGCACTAATTGCTTGCTCGCAAAAACCTGACAACCTCACGCTAAGCTGTTACGGCGCCGTTATTAAGACGGAAGCAAAAAAAGAAATTGTTACACCTCAGGTGACGCGGACCTACAAGATTAAAGATTACAAAATCGATGATTATGAGTGTACCCAACAATCCAACATCATTAGCTGCAATTTGATCAAAGAGTCCAACGGGGCAAGGCAGCGTAAACGTATTATTTACAATACAAGTACGCTCTCATTTGCCGAAATTGATGCCACTTGGTCTATTGGTGAAAAGATAAACCCTAACGAACGCACTATTGCTCGAGCAGAATTTATTGGTAGATGCGAAAAGCCGATCCTGAATTAAAAGAATGACATAGCTTAGTTACAAGCAAAGTATTCAGTAAACTTCGCTTGCGCTGCTCTTTGTGCCATCAATTCGAATCGGCTACGAATACTATTTCTCACGAAATACTCAATCACCAGGGATGGAATGATGGAGTGCGGCTCCACAATCGCTTCATACCTAAAAAGCGTCTTATCTCTTCCCTCGCTAAGCCTCCAAGACCCTCGATATTGTTTGTTATCACCGCTTAGCTGCTCAAAAGTAATCAGTTTATTTGGGGTCTCTGTGTATTCCATGAGTGATTTCATTTCAACCGGAAAAAAGAGTATCTGCTCTCTAATTAACCTTTGAACACGTACCTTATTACGAGTCCGCGATATCACTTTCGATTCAACAATCCCAGGAATACTCTTGGCCCCCTCATAGTCAGTAATAAAAGCATAGGCAGCACAGATATCGATTGGCACTGCATAACTAGCTTGAATTTTGAAGTACCCATCTTCTGAAATGACACTTACTTGCACATCATATGGATTCGCATTTTCTTGTGCATGACTATGCAGTGCGCTGATAAATAAGAATAGGCAAACAATCCATTTCATTATTTAATTGTCATACCAAATTGTAAAGGCAGGATTTTGACCTGACATGTTCTCTCTTGACTTAGATATTGAGGGTGCCTAGATGCTCCGCTGTTCATATGACAAGTTTATGAATCTAGTCAATTACTGCCATATTTGAAGTTTAGATATCAAATCTAAATATGAGAATTTCACCTTTTAAAATATATCTGTAAATATTTTAGTTAGCGACAGAGCTGTCATATTCGATCCTCAAAAATAAGAGTGCATTATGAGGCTTAAAGTGCATTGAGTTTGCTCTAAAGAATCGATCTTGGCACCCTTTTTCTAAGAAATAGCTCAGTTACTCTAATCTGCAGCTACCCTTCTAAGAAATCGTAATATAGATGCATGAAAAGAGATTTCCAAAAACGGCTTGTCTTAGTGTTCTTGAGTGTTTTGATGCCTCTTGGCGCTTCTGCAGCCCAAATCTTCATTACTAACTATCCATCAGAAGCCAATGCTAAGGTCTTTGTTACAAAGTACCCGTCTGAAGCGAACTGCGTCGTCTACGAAACCCAATACTCCAGCGACAAGGAACCAGGGGTATGGTTTTATACAAAATATAAAAGTGATGCGCGAGCCACTATCTACTACACCCAATACAAATCCGATGCCGACCTTATTGTGTATTTCACAAAATACAAAAGTGATGCACGCTGCCGTTACTAATAAAGAAACTTAAAGCATGAAACTCATTTCAATTTCAGCAGGAAAAGTTTTGCCTTTGTTTGGCAACCACCACCCCGATTACAAATCAGTCGCTTCGGCAATTCATAAAAAGAGTATTAGTAATTTACAAAATCCCATTTCAGTTGAAATTACTACTCTTGGAGTGCAGAGTGATGAGCAGGCTGACTTGAATGTGCATGGTGGCATTGAAAAAGCGATCTACGTCTATCCAGCCGAACACTACGCTTTTTGGAACGAGCTACTCAGCCGTGAAACTAAAAAAGAAGTTACTCTCCAACATGGAGCTATCGGAGAAAACTTCACCATCGAAGGTTTGCTCGAGAGCGAGGTCTACGTTGGCGATACATTACTGATTGGCGATCTAGAATTTTCTGTAGTCAAGCTGCGTGAACCCTGCTTTAAATTCAATGCAGCAGTGGGCTATAAAGGTGCTAGTAAAGCGATGCTCCAGACGGGCTTTAGTGGCTGGTATCTCAGAGTCATCAAGACTGGCATCTTGGCTGCCGGAGCACAGATTACTCTTGTTCCTGGAGTAAGAGATATTTCAATTGCTCAGCAAAATCAAAAGTTACTAAACAATCGCAATCAAAAAGATTTGTGGGAATAAAAAAGCCCGATCACTTTGTGATCGGGCTTTTAGATACTATAAACTAAAGATGCTTTACATCTAATTAGTCACGTGCATAGATATCTACATCTTTGGTTTCTTTAACAAACAGTACACCGATTACCAATGTCATCGTAGCGATGATGATTGGATACCAGAGACCGTAGTAAATATTACCGTTCTGCGCAACCAAGGCGAAGGAGATAGTTGGCAACAAGCCACCGAACCAACCGTTACCAATGTGGTATGGCAAGGACATCGAGGTGTAGCGAATCCGAGTTGGGAACATCTCAACGAGCATCGCTGCGATTGGGCCATAAACCATGGTCACCAAAATCACCAAAAATACTAACAAGGCCAAAACCGCAACATGGTTAACCTCAGCTGGGTTAGCTTTAGCAGGGTAGCCGGCAGCATTCAATGCATCACGAATTTCTTTCTTGAACTCTGCATCTTTGGCCTTTGCATCTGCTGGAGCCATGCCCTTGGAGGAGTAGCCAGTGATTTCAGTATCACCAATCTTCACAATCGCTGTACTACCAGCAGCACCGGCAACGGTGGTATAGCTAGCAGAGTTTGAAGCCATCACTTGTTTTGCAATATCGCAAGAGCTTGTGAACTTCGCAGTGCCGGTTGGGTTGAACTGGAAGGTACATTCAGTTGGATCAACCGTAATAGAAGCTGGTGCAGTTGCCATTGCCTTCTCTAACTGTGGGTTGGAGAAGTGAGTCAAGGCATTAAATACTGAAACTGGCGTATTTGGAATGTAAGTAATGATCGCCAATAACAATCCGCCCATGATGATCACTTTACGGCCAATCTTGTCAGACAAGGCGCCAAATACTACGAAGAATGGTGTGCCGATAACCAATGAAGCAGCAATCAACAAGTTCGCAGTTTTAGCATCTACCTTCATCACTTGGGTGAGGTAGAACAAAGCATAGAACTGGCCTGTGTACCAAACCACTGCTTGACCTGCAACTAGACCAAACAATGCCAAGATCACAATCTTCAAGTTCTTCCATTGACCAAATGATTCTGTCAAAGGTGCTTTAGACAACTTACCTTCATCTTTCATCTTCTTGAAAGCTGGTGATTCATTCATGGACAAACGAATCCATACAGAAATTGCCAACAAAGCGATAGAAGCAATGAAAGGAACGCGCCAGCCCCAAACGTCAAAGTCTGGGCCAGTGAATTCACGTGTGAACAAAATCACAAGCAAGGAGAGGAACAAACCCAGAGTAGCGGTTGTCTGAATCCAAGCTGTATATGCACCGCGCTTACCATGAGGGGCATGCTCTGCAACATAAGTAGCAGCACCACCGTACTCACCACCCAAAGCCAAACCTTGCAGCATACGCAATGCAATCAAGATGACTGGGGCAGCAACACCGATAGATGCATAGTTAGGCAGAATACCCACGATAAAGGTTGCGCCACCCATAAGCATAATAGTGACCAAGAAGGTGTACTTACGGCCAATCAAATCGCCTAAGCGGCCAAACACCAATGCGCCAAATGGACGCACGATGAAACCAGCGGCAAAAGCTAACAAGGCAAAAATGAAGGCAGAGCCAGCATCTAATCCTGAGAAGAACTGCTTGGCAATAACGGCAGCCAAAGAACCGTAAAGGTAAAAGTCATACCACTCAAAAACCGTACCTAAAGAGGAAGCAAAAATAACTTTGCGCTCTGCAGCGGTCATTGGGGCTGCTTTAGTTGATGTTGACATCAGTAGCTCCTAACTATTTATAGAAATAAAAAAACAACTCGTCGATTATCCTTAAAAAAATTCAAAGAAATCCAACACTTAGGGTAATTACTCATGAAATTCAGTCGGGGTATTCCCGAAAACTGCATATTTAATGCAATACACTTAATCCATGATGACATCATGGATTTGCACTATTTCATAGCAAGTTGCCCAATCAAGGTGCATATTCGAAAAACCAAGTGCAACACCCAGAATTTATCTATTTGCACTTCGATTTAATAGTCTCTGAAGTTATCAAAAAGGCATAGCTCAATATGCCGCCAAAAATATTACATAAGGAGCATTTCAAATGAAAAGACGTGACTTTCTAGGTAAAACCGCAATCGGCGCTGCTGCTGGAGTATTGGCTGCACCCGCCATTGCACAATCTATGCCAGAAGTGAAGTGGCGCTGCGCCTCTAGCTTTCCTAAAAGCCTAGACACCATATACGGTGGCGGTGAATTTATCTCCAAGCGAGTAGCCGCACTGACCGATGGCAAGTTCCAAATTCGTATTTTTGGTGCAGGTGAAATCGTCCCAGCCTTCGGTACGGTTGATGCCGTACAACAGGGTACTGTGGAATGTACTCATACTGCCGGCTACTACTTTGTAGGCAAAAATAAAACGTTCGCTTTTGATACGACCGTTCCGTTTGGTATGAATCAGCGCCAGCAAAATGCTTGGATGTATTGGGGCGGTGGCTTGAAACTCCAACGCGAGTTCTTGCGTGACTACAACATTATTTCTTTCCCAGCAGGTAACACCGGCACTCAAATGGGTGGCTGGTTTAAAAAACCAGTGAAGACTGTTGCTGACCTAAAAGGTCTGAAGATGCGTATTGCCGGTCTTGGTGGCGAAGTGATGTCCCGCTTAGGCGCAATTCCACAACAGATTGCCGGTGGCGATATTTATCCTGCTCTTGAAAAGGGTGTGATTGATGCGGCTGAGTGGGTTGGTCCTTACGATGATGAAAAACTAGGCTTTTACAAAATTGCTCCTTACTACTACTACCCAGGATGGTGGGAAGCTTGTTCGATGTACTCCATGTACGTCAACATCAAAGAATGGGAAAAGTTACCTAAGCAATATCAAGAAGCTTTGGCCTCAGCATGTGCGGAGTGCAACATTGACATGATGGCCGAGTACGACTACAAAAACCCAATCGCTTTGCAAAGCTTAATTAAGAATGGTGTGAAGCTGCAATCTTATTCAACAGACATTATGAAAGCGGCATCCAATGCGGCATTCGAAATGTATGAAGAAGAAGCAGCCAAGAATCCATCATTCAAGAAGATTTACGAACCTTGGAAAAAATTCCGCAACGATCAAATGCTGTGGAACAAAGTTGCTGAGCAAACACTCATGAGCTTCATGTTGACTAATCCAGTCAAATAAGGACTTATTGAGAATCTGATATGCCAAAACAATTTTTAGTTTTTGCAAGTTTCGTTGATCGTTTAAATGACCGTTTTGGTGTATTAGCGAGTTGGATGGTATTGATAGCCGTACTGGTCAGCACAGGAAATGCGCTGATTCGGTATGGCTTCAATGTCAGCTCCAATGGCTGGCTTGAAGCGCAGTGGTATTTATTCGCCGGTATGGTGATGTTTGGTGCTGCAACGACTTTTCGTCTCAATGAACACGTGCGAGTAGACGTACTTTATGCAATGTACCCTAACAAATTTCGACTCTGGTTAGACTTTTGGGGTGGCATTGTTTTCTTCTTACCGGTAACAATCATCATTGGTTACTACTCTTGGGAATTTTTTATTACGTCGGTAATTCAAAATGAAACCTCGAGCAATCCTGGTGGTCTGATTCGTTGGCCAGTGCGTGGCGTGATTACTTTGGGCTTTTTCTTATTAACACTCCAAGGTATCTCAGAAATTATCAAACGCTATGCTGCCATTATTGGCATGATTCAAATCGATCCTAAGTACGAAAGACCGCTCCAATGATTAGCCATGAATTGATGGCCCCCATCATGTTTGGGGGCTTGATTGTATTTTTATTGCTTGGATATCCAGCCGCCTTTTCGCTTGGCGCAGTTGGCTTATTCTTTTCTTTTATCGGCATCGAAATGGGCATGTTTCAGCCCACTTTCTTGCAAGCGCTACCAGACCGAGTCTTTGGCATTCTCTCGAATGACTTATTACTTTCCATTCCCTTCTTCACCTTCATGGGTGCAATTCTGGAGAAGTGCGGGTTAGCAGAAGACATGCTCGAAGGTTTGGGTCAATTGTTTGGCCCAATCCGTGGTGGTCTAGCGTATGCCGTCATCATTGTTGGTGCGATTCTGGGTGCGATTACTGGGACTGTTGCTGCATCAGTAATTGCGATGGGCTTAATCTCTCTGCCAATCATGCTGCGCTACGGTTACAACCCGCGTGTTGCAACGGGTGTGATTGCAGCCTCTGGAACCATTACTCAACTCATCCCACCATCACTCGTATTAATTGTGTTGGCTGACCAGTTAGGCAAATCGGTTGGCGATATGTATGCCGGCGCCATTGGACCTTCTATCATTCAAGTAGTGCTGTTCTGTTTGTTTATTTTCTTTTTATCCATTTTTAGACCACAAGATGTGCCAGCACTTCCACCTGAAGCGCGTCCAAAAATTGACTGGAAATTATTCAAGCGAATCTTGTGGGGCATTGTTCCCTCAATCGCACTCATCTTCTTAGTATTGGGCACCATCTTGATGGGTCTGGCTACGCCTACTGAAGGTGGAGCCATGGGCTCTGTAGGAGCTTTAGTTCTCGCTGCCATGAATAAGCGCCTAGAGAAACCGCTAGTCTGGGAGGCAATGACTTCCACGATGCGCATCAATGCCATGGTGATCTTCATTCTGATTGGCTCTACGGTATTTGGCTTAGCATTCCGCGGCGTTGATGGGGACCTCTGGATTGAGAATCTCTTATCAGGTCTTCCAGGCGGTCAAGTAGGCTTCTTGATTGTGGTGAACTTGTTTGTCTTCTTCTTAGCCTTCTTCCTAGACTATTTTGAGATCGCCTTCATCATCATTCCATTATTGGCTCCCGTTGCGGACAAGCTCGGCATCGACCTGATCTGGTTCGGTGTTCTTCTCGGCGCCAATATGCAGACCTCATTCATGCATCCTCCATTTGGCTTCGCGCTGTTCTACCTGCGAGGGGTAGCACCAAAATCACTCAAGAGCTCTGATATTTACTATGGGGCCCTGCCCTGGGTTGGTTTGCAACTGATTCTGGTGGCCATCATCATCTTCATCCCAGAAACAGTGACCTACTTTGTTGATAAGCCAGCTGCTGTCTTTGATGCCAATGGTCCCTCCGTTGATCCATTGGCTGGCGTTGAACAAAATGAGATCACAGTAGACTCTAGTTCAGAGATCGAGCGACAATTGCGAGAAAATAAATAATATAAAAGCATTAGAAAAAATAGAGGGGTTTTGCAATGCAAGCAAAGTGGGGCATTCAGGGGATGGCGGTAGCGCCGCACTCCCTCGCTTCTGAATCAGCTTTAGCAGTTCTTCGTGAAGGTGGCAATGCATTAGAGGCAATGGTAGCTGCAGCAGCAACCATTGCTGTTGTCTACCCACATATGAATTCCATTGGTGGCGACTCTTTTTGGGTGATCCATTCACCAGGCAAAGCCATGGGCGGTATTGATGCCTGTGGTGCGGCAGCTGGCTTAGCAAGCAAGCAGTGGTATGCGGAGCGTGGCATTACCAAAGCGATTCCTTTTCGTGGACCAGTAGCAGCAAACACCGTTGCCGGCACTATCTCTGGTTGGGGTGCTGCGCACAAACTCTCAAAACAGGGTCTTGGCGGAAAGATCCCTTTATCGCGTCTGCTAGCGGATGCGATTCATTACGCTGAAGCAGGCGTACCAGTAACTTATAGCCAATCAAACCTAACTGCTAAAAAGCGTGAAGAGCTCAATCCCATTCCAGGATTTGCTAAAACATTTTTAGTGAATGGCAAAGCGCCAGCTGTGGGCAGTATCTTTAAACAAGCGCGCCTAGCTAAAACCTTACGGCAAATTGCCACCAAAGGAGCAGATGATTTTTACCGTGGCGATCTTGCAGATTTGTTAGGCAAAGAACTCACTGATATTGGTAGCCCCCTACGTTTAAGCGATCTACATCGTCATCGCGCCAAACTCATTGATCCGCTGGAACTTAAACACAGCCTGGGTAATGTCTACAATATGGTACCGCCTACCCAAGGTGTTGTGTCACTCATGATCATCGGCATCTTGGATCAACTCAATCTCAAGCGCTTCAAGGTCGATAGCACTGAATATGTTCATCATTGCGTTGAAGCGACTAAGCAAGCGTTTAAGATTCGAGATCAGTTTGTCACCGACCCCGCTTACATGACAAAAAATGCGCAGTCTTTTTTATCGCCAGCATTTCTGAAAAAGTTAGCTAAAAATATAGATCCAAACAAAGCTTTACCCTGGGGTCAAGGCAAGGGACCAGCCGACACAATCTGGATGGGCGTGATTGATGGTGACGGTAACTGCGTCTCTTTCATTCAAAGTATTTATCACGAGTTTGGCGCTGGTATTGTGTTGCCTCAGTCAGGAGTGAATTGGCAAAACCGAGGTTGCAGTTTCTCTTTAGATCCCAAGACACTCAATCATCTCGAACCCTATCGCAAACCTTTTCACACACTCAATCCTGCGATGGCTCTATTTAAAGATGGCCGCTCGATGGTCTATGGAACGATGGGTGGAGATGGTCAACCGCAAACTCAATGTGCCGTATTTACTCGTACAGCAACGTATGGACTGGATCCACAAGATGCGATTAGTCGTCCACGCTGGCTACTAGGGAGAACTTGGGGCCAAACTAGCGACAGCCTGAAATTAGAATCTCGCTTTAGCCCATGGGTTGCAAAAGAATTACATGCGATGGGTCATGAAATTGAGATGCTCGATGCTTTTGATGAAACCGTAGGTCACGCAGGTTGCATCATTCGCGAACCATCTGGCACTCTCCGCGGGGGCTGGGATCCTCGCAGCGACGGTGCCGTTAGCGCGTTTTAGTAATCCATATTTTGGGTACGCGCAGATCCCAATAAATAGCGGCTGCGCGTAAACCAAAGATTCCCAACATACAAAGTACGGAACCCTCAATCGCATACTGAGGTATGAAGTTCAATACCAGCACATAGGCACAACAACCCAGTGTTACCGGAATCGCATAGAGCTCATGAGACATGATCAGTGTTTTTCTACCGGCCAATACGTCGCGTATTAAGCCACCGCCAATTGCCGTAATCACCCCCAAGATGACAGGCGCAACAGGCAAGCCAAAATCCATACCCCAGGCCTTGTCTGCCCCCTGAATCGCAAATAGGGCAGCACCAAAACCATCGATATACAACATCCAGCGATATATCTGTGGTTGGGTAAAAAAAGACTCAGCAAAAAATGTCAATACGCTCGCACCCAATGCAAGCCAAACATAAATCTGTCCTTCAGACCAAAAGATAGGGGCTTCCAAGATAATGTCTCGAATAGTCCCCCCGCCTATTGCAGTGATCAAACCAAGTACTAAAACACCAAAAAGATCGACTCCACGATCGGCTATAGCCAATACGCCAGTGACCGCAAAGGCTATGGTTGCAATGATGCCAATCCAAAAATGAATTTCGTACATAAGAAATAGTCTAAAGCAAATGAAAGAACCTTCTCGCCAATTTGCTTCATGAATATACTGTTAGCCATGAATACAACGAAAGCATCTCCATGAAACCCCAGCTCTATAGCTATTGGCGTAGCTCTGCTGCCTTCCGTGTTCGTATCGCATTGAATATCAAAGGTGTGGACTATGAAGTGCTGCCAGTACACCTAAATAAAAATGGTAGCGAGCAACTATCTGAGGCGTATGCAAGTAAAAACCCCAATCGCCTTGTACCCTTATTTGATGATGGAAAAAATAGCATCCATCAATCACTTGCCATCATTGAGTACCTTGATGAAGTTGCGCCTCAACCGGCTTTGCTACCAAGTTCACCGATCGATCGCGCTTGGGTACGTTCCTTGGCCATGGATATCGCTATTGATATTCACCCCATTAGTAATTTACGAGTACTACGCTACTTAATTAAACAAGTTGGCGCTAGTAATCAAGTAAAGGATGCCTGGTATCAACATTGGATCAAGTTAGGGCTTGCCAGCGTTGAAAAACAATTATGTAGCGATCCACGCCTTGGGCGTTTTACTTTTGGTGATCAACCTAGCCTGATTGATATTTGTTTAGTGCCGCAAATATTTAATGCCTTAAGCACCAAGATGGATATGAGCCCATACCCTACTCTCATGAAAATCTTCCATGAGTGCATGAATTTACCTGCGTTTATAGATGCTTCATGGGAGAAACAAATTGATGCAGAAGGGCCAAACCCCTCTATTTGATTGGTGATTCCATCATCTTGACTAAGACATGAACAGATTCGTTATACGGCGTCGTAATTCCATGCCGCTTGCCTAGCTCGACAATAAAGCCATTTAAGAAATCAATCTCTGTCATTTTTCCTCTAGCCAGATCCTGGGCGGTTGAGGAAACCTGAGTAGCCATAGTGCTAGCAATAGAAGCATTTGCCGCAAGTGCCTCTGACATCGTGATATTGACATCTTCAAGCTCAGCAATCGCAAGAAACTCTTTGGTAATTTCTTCAATCAGTTTCACAATGCCAGGAGACTTCACCATCTCCCCATAAGCAATCTGACCAATCCCAGAAATCGCATTGAAAGAACAGTTCACCAAAAACTTGAGCCACATATCTCTTTTAATCTGCGGCGCAATCGAACACGGAACCTTTGCCCCTTCAAATAACTTACAAATGTCTAGAAGCCCTTGATCGCCTTGAGGAACGGTGTTTGATGGATCACCAATCAGCAACTCACCTCTACCATGATGTTTCATAGTTCTTTGATCAATCATCCTTGCAGCAACATAGACCACCGCCGCATAAACCGGATTCACAATGATTTTGGTAGCAATATCAATATTGGCTACCCCATTTTGCAAACTGAGGATTACTGCCTTACTTGGCAAAATAGATTTAATTTCTGCAAGCGTGCGTTCTGTATCGAGCGACTTCACACTGAGTAAAACTAAATCGGCATCACTCAGAATAGCAAGATCAGAGCTTGCTTTGACCGCAATCGTTTCATGAAATGCTTTGCAATCCATCTGCAAGCCAGATTCATTGAGGGCCGTGGCTCGCTCAGGCCTGGCTATAAAAGTAACATCATGATGTGCACGGGCTAACATGCCACCAAAGTAACACCCTACTGCACCCGCACCTAAGACGTATATTTTTTGATTACTTTGTGTTTTATAAATCAAGGACCAGTGTTCCGATTTTGATATGAGAGATACAGGGAGTTAAGTACTCCTGATGCTCGGCATCACTCAAAATACAATCTCCGTGCTCTACGTCACCACTGATATATCTTGTCTTACACGTACCACATAAACCTGATTGGCAAGAAGTCGGTATCTCAATGCCTGATCTTGCCAAAGCATCGATAATGGACTCGTCTCGCGTAACATTTATTTTTTGGCCAGTACTCTGAACCTCAATCACTAGACCTTCAGAGTCCGTGCTGGAAATTTTATTCACTTTTTTGTCTCACTCCACATCAAGAATGGGCTGCGATTGCAGCCCATCTCTTCTGATCTATAGATTAATACTTAAACTGTGCTTTGGCAGTTTGCTCAAGCTCTTCCATTTTTTGCTTCACAAAGTCAGAGCGCTCTTTACCCTTGTACTGCTCGCTTTCGGTGAGAATGGCAATCACGCTCTTTGCAACAAAGCGTCTTTGCGCTACTTCTTCTTCAGTCGTGGCGCCAATTGGCAACTCAAATACATTACCTGAACAATAGCTATTGGGTGCGCCATTCAATTCCTTTAACCACTCAGCAAAGGCTTCTGCGCTTGCCGCTGGATTAGAGCCACGAACGGCATCACGCAACATCTTCCTAAATAAATAAGGGCCTGCATCAAACTTTGTTGGATTCTCAAGCGCATGAATAGCGATTGGTCTCTGACTAATGATGGCCTCGTAATCACCAGGCGCGTATTGAGCCATCTTGTAATTAGATCGCGCCCTATGGTCTGCTGGAATATCTACAATATCGCTAATCGTGTGATTGCCAAAACGCTCAGCCCTTCTCAAGGCAACTTGGCCATCCAAAAAGTCGATTGATTCATATCCGACCAGCTCTTTTTGTCCGATACCGCGAGTATCAATACCAGGGCCCATCACGCGCCAGCCAATCATCTTGCTATTAAAGTCGTCGACTGGAACTGTCCAACGGATGATATGGAAACGACTAAATAATTTTTTATTGGAGCCATCTTCAGAGGTATAGGCATGCAAGCTCAGATTTGGCAATACCTGGTGCTGAACGCGAATAAATAATTTTTCGTTATTAACACGACGCGCACCTGAACAAGCTAAGCCTCGGCCACCATGAATTGGCACAAACTGCATATCAGGGTGTACTTCCATCGTTGGGGAGCCCACTTCATCAAAAGTTGTACCTTGAAAATGGCCACCTACTACGTTTTTTGCAGCATGCAATTCTGCTGTATGGAAGTTATCGGCAGCATTGTCTTGTACTTGTAACCAATTACAGTGCTGGAAGTTGCTATAGGGCACCAGTTCATCGCCGGGGGCTACCGTGAAATCAGACTCCCACTCTGGAAATGGTGGCTCTTTATCGGGAGGTCCCATATATGCAAATACCAAACCATTTCTTTCAAATGCTTTGTAAGCACCTTGCTGAATCGAGCAGGCATATTTTTCTGCTTCAGCTTCCTCGCCCTTAGGGAAGGGTGCATTCAAACAAGTGCCGTCCACATCAAACACCATACCGTGATAGCAGCACTTAATACCGTGCTCTTGAATTTGCCCATATTCAAGTGAAGCGCCACGATGCACGCAATGGGCATGCAATACACCCACGCTTCCGCTACCATCACGAAACGCCACCAACTCTTCACCTAAGATGGTTAAAAATTTTGGAGTGTCAGTCAATTCAATTGACATGCATACCGGATGCCAAAAACCACGCATATACTCACCCATGGGTGTGCCGGGACCAACTTCTGTAAGCTCGGGATCATGCCCTGGAACTTTATTGGTGTAGTAGCCACCATAAGGAACTAATTTCTTAGGCGTTGCAGATCCTGCGGATGCGCCGACCTTTTTCTCCGCTTGTTCCTGTTTACTTGTCATTACTGAGACTCCTGTTGTAACTAGCTATATCTAAAACTGTTCAATTAATCAAACATATCTGGCTGGTTTTCTTTTAGATAACCCCAGATTGGCTGGAAATGCAACCAACCAATATATTCGCTGCCCACGTGTTCACGGCTATAGCGTGCAGTTTCTGGCGATAGCAACACAGGCTTAACACCTGTAGCCTCAACCATCATCTGCTGCTTACAACAACGCTCTAAAGCGATAAACCAGAACGCTGCAGCTTCAATACTATGACGACTTACTGTTAACAAGCCATGATTACGGTGAATAATCGCTTTCACTTTTTTCAAAGAACCTGCTACGTTGTAGCCAGAATTATCCTCAACTGCTACTTGACCAGCCTGTTCCGCTAAAACCATATGGTCTTCAAAGAATGCTGCGGCATCTTGAGAGATTGGATCCAATGGTTTACCTAGTGCCGCAAAGGCTGTGCCATAGACTGTATGTGCATGACACATAGCCACGATATCGGGATGTTTTTCATGAACTGCTGCGTGCAATACAAATCCAGCACGATTCAATGCATGCTTACCCTCCAAAATATTGCCTTCATGGTCTGCCAAGATTAAGTTAGACACTTTTACTTGATCAAAATGCACTGCCATTGGATTCGTCCAGTACAGATTTGGATGTTCCGGATCACGCACAGTTAAATGTCCTGCAAATCCATAATCAAACTTTTCTAAGGCGAATGCTCGGCAAGCAGCAACCAATCGCTCCTTGAGATGCTGACGTTCCTCAGCAAAACTATTGAATTTTGCTTGGTAGGGAAAAATCTGGGATTTGTCTTCAGGTTGATAAATAGACTCTCTGTCGCCCAAGTCCAATTTACGTTCTTTCTCCATTACCTCAGCCATGTGAATTCCTTTTTCTGTAATTGAAGCGAATTTGGTGTTTTGAGAACACTCAAACTATAACCAAGCCGTAATCATCGGCTTTCCCGAGGGTTTTGACAAACGATAACCATTCATGAATAGATGAATGAAAATCATGTATATTCTATTTACATGAGAAAAATACCAAATTATGTACTTTTGCGAGCTTTTGAAGCGGCTGCACGCCTCGAAAGCTTTACTTTGGCTGCTCATGAGCTACATCTCACTCAGTCAGCCATTAGCCATCAAATTAAAGAGCTTGAAGACTATTTTGGTAAGCCGCTATTTTTGCGAAAGAACCGTAAAGTTGAGCCGACAGCTGAAGGGCGGCGTTTATTAGATTCACTCTCCAGAGTATTTGATGTCATTGAAGCAGCATGCAATGAAGTAACCCTTGCTCCAAACTCACAAGTTCTTGCCTTGCACTGCTCACCCAGTTTTGCAGCCAAATGGCTCAGTCCAAGACTGCCAGAGTTCATTAAAGATAATCCTGATATCACCATTCGACTCACTTCCGGAGCTGAGCCCATTGACCTATTGCGCAATCAAGAAATTGATATTGCCATCTCTTATCAATCGACTCATGAAGGCCCAGGAATTACTTCCCTATCTTTAGGAGAAGAAAACATTGCGCCACTATGTTCCCCTGAATTAATTGACCCAAGAATTCCAGTAGAAGAATTAATGAGTAAATTAACCTTGATTGAGTCTTCACTTAATCACCATACCTGGGAGCAATGGTTTGAGATTAATCATCTCAAAAACCCATCGACACGGAAGATGTCATTTGATCGTGCAGCCCTTTCTGTATCGGCTGCAGTAGATGGCATCGGTGCCGTGCTTGAGAGTGTGCGCTTTGCCGAAAGAGAACTATCGCGTGGAGAGCTTGTGGAACTGGGCAAAGGTATCTTTTTACCGACTACCGATAGAACCCATTTTTTATCCTATCGGTCAAATACTAAAAACAGTCAAAAAATTAAAGTCTTCAAAGACTGGATATGCATTAAGGCTGGTATTGCTACAAGCTAAAGTAATGGCTCATTTATTAGCTAAACACTTTTTCCATTTCACGACGAAATTGAATGGCTTGCTTAGTGGCATCGTAATCTACATCACTCCAGCACACTGGCTTTCCTGCTGGAATATCCTTATTCAACACCATGTTGTGAGCCAAACCAATAGGTAGAGCTCCGAGCTTTAATGAATCTGAGGCAGTCATCAGTTTTCCGTAGACAGTGAAGCCACCCTCTCCATCCAACTTCTCGCCCGCTTTGAGCGTACGCTTAGCGGTAGCCACTACATCACCCTTCCAATCGCCAGTCGCTCCAGTAGCCTCTCCACGTACCGCAATACTGGCTACTGAAATACCCAACTCCAGACCGATCAAGTGATAAGGCTTATACATCGCTGCATATTTACCGGTGTTATCTGTTTTTAGGCCGTATTGTGAGAAGCAATCAATCACATATTGACTGGGCGCTTCAAACACTGCAAAAACACCCCAACGTAAATCCCTAAATACCGGACGCCCATCTCTCTCAACTGAAGATACCACCTCAACAGTTCCTTTTTGAGTCAGGATCCCACCTTCGGAAATCGGTCGGAAAATATGTGGCAAGTCGTCCACTCCGCAAGGTGGAAACTCTAATCCATTGCTTGGCGGATTTAAATCGCAAGCGTTTGACACTGCAGCCATTTCCAGCGCAGATTTCGTGCCATCCAAAAAAGAATTGAACATTTGCGCATTGAAGTCACCGCCAGCAACTTGCTCCTCAGAAAATCCATAGTGACCCCAAACGGTATCGGGTGTGGACTGATGATAGACAGGTAAATATTTAGTGCCCTTACCTGCACACACCACTTCTAAGCCAATCGTTCTTGCCCAATCCACCAGCTCCGCAATAAGAGCAGGCTGATCTCCAGAAGCCATCGAGTAAATCACGCCCGCCTCTGCTGCTTTGCGTGCCAGTAATGGTCCTGCTAAAACATCTGCTTCTACATTGACCATAATGATGTGCTTGCGATGATCAAAACAAAGCAGGGCATGTCGAATACCAGCAGCAGGGCTGCCTGTAGAGTCAATCACAATATCAACGTGCTCACTAGCGATCATTTTTTCTGCCTCATCAGTCACAAAAGTGGCGCCCGACTTAGCAGCATCTTGCAATGATGTAGCGCTATAGCGAGGTGCATCCCAGCCTACCCTAGCCAGCGATTCTTTGGCGCGCGCAGGAGAAAGGTCAGCCACCGCAACCAAATGAATGCCTGGAGTACGCGGTACTTGCGAGAGATACATCGAGCCAAATTTACCAGCGCCAATGATGCCTACACGCACGGGGTTATTGTTAGCAGCGCGTGCTTTGAGCTTTTGAATCAGGGACATCTAAAAATCTCCAGTAAATTCAGTAATCAAAAATAATGAAGTCATCATAAGGCATCAAGAGCAAATATTATTTTTTCAATGATGCTTGCGCTACCTTATAAATGCTATTTGCATTTACGCCGAAATACTCACGTAAGGCAGCTCTTGTATCACTTCTACCGAAACCATCCGTACCGAGCGTGATGTAACTTCTATCTTCTGGAATATAGGCACGTATGCTTTCTGGTAAAGCATGGACATAGTCAGTTGCCGCAATAATTGGGCCGTGACCTTGTGCTAGAACCTGGCTAATAAATGCCTGCTCAACATCAGACTCACCTGAAAGTCTTGCTTGCTCTTTTGTCTTACCATCCCTTGCTAACTCACTCCAACTAGTCACGCTAAATACATCAACATGGATTCCAGAATGAACAAGCATCTCTGCCGCTTTTAATACCTCGGTCATGATGGCACCGGAACCCAGCAAACTCACATAAGAATTACCATCACCCTTGGCGGTCTTCATTGTCTTGAACTTATAGCACCCACGAATAACGCCCTCAGTTACGTTCTCAGGCAAATCAGGTTGGGCGTAGTTCTCATTCATGAGGGTGATGTAATAAAACAAATCTTTTTGATCAACTAGCATGTCCCGCATACCTTGCTCCACAATCACCGCCAACTCGCCAGCAAAAGCAGGATCATATGCCTTGCAATTCGGAATGGTTGCAGCAACGAGTTGGCTACTACCATCTTGGTGCTGCAGGCCTTCGCCACCTAATGTTGTTCTACCAGAGGTCGCGCCCAATAAAAATCCCCTAGCACGTTGATCAGCAGCCGCCCAGATCGCATCGCCAATTCTCTGAAAGCCAAACATCGAGTAATAAATATAAAAAGGCAACATCGCAATTCCGTGGACGCTATAGCTAGTTGCTGCAGCAGTCCAGCTTGCAATGGCTCCCGCCTCACTAATACCCTCTTCCAAAATTTGTCCATCCAATGCCTCGCGATAGCTAAGTACAGAACCAATATCTTCTGGTTCATAGCGTTGGCCAACACTGGAGTAAATACCAACCTGCTTAAATAGATTGGCCATACCAAATGTGCGTGCTTCATCTGCAACAATGGGTACCACTCTAGGTCCCAACTGTTTATCTTTCAGCAAATTTCCAAGCATGCGCACAAAAGCCATCGTTGTGGACATCTCTTTATCTTCAGCCTTGATGGCAAAAGCTGCATATGAAGTGATATCAGGCACATTGAGCTTGTCGCATTCTGAATAGCGCTTAGGTAGATGTCCGCCAAGATGATTGCGCTGATTTTTTAGATATTTGAGCTCTTCACTATTCTCATCAGGCCTAAAGAAAGTGAGGCTAGTAGCCTGTTCATCGGTCAATGGTAAGTTAAAGCGATTGCGATATTCGATCAAAGCCTCATCGTCTAACTTTTTCTGGCTATGGGTAGTCATTTTTCCTTGACCAGCATTGCCCATGCCATACCCTTTTTTAGTATGGGCCAAGATCACGGTAGGTTGACCTAAATGGTTGGCAGCGGCTTGATAGGCTGCATGGATTTTGACTAAATCATGACCGCCTCTTTTCAGTCGATCGATTTGCTCATCCGTCATTCCTTGAGCAAGGCGTGCTAATTCTTCATTTTGTCCAAAGAAATTTTTGCGATTAAAGCTGCCATCCTTTGCTGCAAATGTTTGCATTTGTCCATCGACAGTTTGTGCAAAAGCCTTAACCAGCGCTCCGGTAGTATCTCTTGCAAAAAGCCCATCCCAATCACTACCCCAAACTAATTTGATAACGTTCCAACCAGAACCTCTAAACAGTTTTTCTAGCTCATCAATAATTCTGCCGTTGCCACGTACTGGGCCATCCAAACGTTGTAGATTGCAATTGACCACCCAAACTAAGTTATCCAGCTTCTCTCTGGAGGCCAATGTCAGAGCACTCATACTTTCTGGCTCATCCATCTCGCCATCACCAAATACACCCCAGACTTTTCTAGTTGAGCAATCTAGTAATTTACGATCACTGAGGTAGCGCATAAAACGCGCATGATAAATCGAGCTTATCGGACCAATCCCCATTGAGCCTGTTGGAAACTGCCAAAAATCTGGCATTAACCAAGGATGTGGATAGCTTGATAAACCTCTTGCTCCTGATTCAGGCGCAGTAATCTCGCGTCTGTAATGGGCAAGATCATTTTCAGTCAGTCGTCCCTCTAAATATGCGCGGGCATATACCCCCGGAGCACTATGTGGCTGAAAGAAAACCAAGTCCCCACGCTCAGTAGCATCACCACCCTCAGTCCTTGCGCGGAAAAAATGATTAAACCCAACCTCAAATAAATCTGCTGCACTAGCATAGCTAGCAATATGACCACCCAATTCACCATAGGCTTCATTTGCTTTCGCGACCATTGCCAGCGCATTCCACCGCATGAGTGAAGCCAACTTTTCTTCAATCGCAAGATCTCCTGGAAAAGGAGGCTGCTGATCCACAGGGATCGAGTTGATATAAGGTGTGACTAAATCAGGCACCCAATTAATTTGATTTTTGTTAGCCAGCTTTACTAAATTATCCAGAATGAATTTAGCCCGCGCACTATCGCCTGAAGCGAGCAAATCCATAAAGGCCTCATTCCACTCCGCGGTTTCTGCAGGATCAGTGTCGATGTGCTCTGGATTTAAATATTTTTTGATATCGGGAGCGTTCACGAAAAATTCCTCTGTAACTTTTTATGTTCTAAATTCATAACATCACCTTACGAAAATCACCCAATAATTGGGTGAGATGGGTAGTGAAGTGCGTAGCTAAGGCGCCGTCAATGACGCGATGATCAGCGGTCATGGATAGTGGGCAAATCAAACGTGGAACAAATTGTGAACCATTCCACACAGGCTTCGTGGCCGACTTATTCACCGCTAAAATAGCTACTTCGGGTGCATTCACAATGGGAGCGCAGTAGGTGCCACCAATACCGCCCAATGAAGAGATCGTAAAAGATGCGCCCTGCATCTGATCTGGCTTCAGCTTTCCTTCTCGAGCCAGCAGGGCTAACCCAGCAGTCTCTTTGGCGATCTCGCGAATGCCTTTCTGATCAGCATTACGTATCATGGGTACGACGAGACCGCCTGCAGTATCTACTGCAAAGCCGATATGGAAATACTTTTTCAAAATAAGATCTTCGCCATCGAGCGAAGAATTCAATGTGGGGTACCGCTTAAGAGCAGCAACTACGGCTTTGATTAAGAATGCCAACAAAGTAATTTTTACTTCATCTTTCTGATTCTCTTTATTTAATGCGGCACGAAACTCTTCCAAATCAGTAATGTCAGCATCATCGTGATAGGTTACTGCCGGAATCATGACCCAATTACGCGCTAGATTGGCAGCTGAAACTTTCTGAATGCGACTGCGAGCTTGGCGTTCTATTTCTCCAAACTTTGTAAAGTCCACTTTAGGCCAAGGCAGAAGATTAAAACCTGGAATGCCATGACTCACTTGAGAAGGAACACGCTCTCTTGCCAACATGGAGTGCTTGATAAATTGCTGAACATCTTCTTTGGTAACTCGACCTCTTTGGCCACTACCGTGAACTTGCCCAATATCGACACCAAATTCACGTGCAAATTTTCTAGTGGATGGGCCAGCCCAAAACTCGGGCCCAGCAGCGGCTTGATCCCTTTCAATTTGTAGCAAATTCTCAACTCCAGGAAATGCAATCTCAATACCCACAACCCCTCCAACCATTCACGGGTGTTTCAATGACTTTATTGTGTTGGATTACAGGCAAAATAGGATGCTAATAATGATCTATAAATCTTAATTTTCAGCATAATATGCTGATATTAGTAATTTTTGAGGAATTTTATGAAGCTAGACCCCATAGATATCAGAATTTTGAACGAACTCCAGAATGATAGCTCCCATAGCAATGTGGAGCTAGCTAAGCGGGTTCACCTATCCCCGTCACCGTGCCTCATGCGCGTCAAAGCATTGAAAGATAAAGGTGTCATCAGAAACTATGTTGCTCTGGCAGACCCCAAGGTTTTAGGGCTTGGCTTAAATGTCTTTATTTCTATTAGCCTGAAAGAGCAGTCTAAAGAAGCGTTGGCTGCATTTGAACAACGCATTTCTGAACACGATGAGGTTATGGAGTGCTATCTGATGACTGGTGATAGTGACTATCTTATCCGGGTGGCAGTAGCTGATATGGGTGCATTGGAAAAATTTATCCTGGAGCAATTAACACCTATCCCTGGGATTGAAAAAATTCGCTCTAGCTTTGCCTTAAAACAAGTACGCTATAAAACTGCCTTACCATTACCAAAGTAAAAGTAGGGCAATATAGAATTTATCTGAGACACTATTAAGAAAGAAAGTAATGCCACAAAAAAATAAAGTAGCACTCGTCACTGGAGCAGGAGTAGGGATTGGAAGGGCAGCAGCTAAAGCGCTTCTTAAAGGAGGCTATCAGGTCGTTGTCACTGGGCGCAATCTAGAGAAACTAGAAAAGGCAATTATCGATATCGGCGGAACAAGCGAGAACTGTCTTGCGATCACTTGTGATGTTGGACAGCCTGACCAAGTAAAAAAATTATTCGCCGCCCTAAAAGAACGCTTTGGACGCATTGATGTGCTTTTTAATAATGCAGGTATTGGCGCCCCAGCAATTCCGATGGAAGACTTGACATACGAGCAGTGGATGAATGTGGTGAATTCAAATCTCTGCGGCGCATTCTTGTGTTCTCAAGAAGCAATTCGCATGATGAAAGCGCAATCACCTCAAGGTGGCAGAATTATTAATAATGGCTCAATCTCCGCACATGCACCAAGACCAATGTCAGCGCCCTATACAGCCACTAAACATGCGATTAGCGGCTTAACAAAAACAATTTCGCTTGATGGCCGCCCATTTAATATTGCTTGCGGTCAAATTGATATTGGCAATGCAGCAACCGAAATGACTGAGCGTATGGCTGCCGGAATCATGCAGGCCGATCAATCAATTAAAGTTGAGCCGCGCATGGATGTTGACCATGTTGGAGAAGCGGTTCTCCACATGGCCCAACTTCCACTAGAGAGCAATATTCTCTCAATGACAATCATGGCTACCAACATGCCTTTTGTTGGCAGAGGTTAATTAAATTACCGTGGCTCAAATGATCATTAGCAGGGATAAGTCATGAAAAACTCGCATCGTCGTAAGGTACTTTCCCTGGTAATTGCTGCCACACTCTTACCCAGTTTTCATGCTATCTCTGCCCCAGATAATGATTATCCAAATCGCTCGATAAAACTGGTTATCCCCTTCCCTGCGGGAGGTAGCACTGATGCAATGGCGCGTAATCTCGGCCCAGCCCTCGGAAAAGTACTCGGGCAATCGATTGTGATCGAGAATAAATCTGGCGCCTCCGGTACAGTTGGCGCAGATTTTGTTGCAAAAGCTGCACCTGATGGATACACGCTACTGATGGGAACCTTACATCTCACGATTGCCCAATCCGTTTTCCCAAAACTCAATTACCGTATTGATAAGGATTTGATTCCGATTGGAACGGTAGGAATGATTCCCAATGTTGTAGTGGTAAATGCATCCATTCCAGCAAATAACATCAAAGAATTAGTTGTCCTAAGCAAAGTAAATTCCGATAAATATGATTACGCTTCAGTTGGACCGGGGTCTGCACATCACCTTATTGGAGAGATGTTCAAAATTAAAACGGGCGCCAGCTTAACTCATATACCGTATCGCGGTAGTGCTCCTGCTGTAGTTGATTTGCTTGGCGGTCAAATATCGGTCATGTTTGATACGATTCCATCCGCCCTGCCTCATATCAAGGATGGAAAAACAAAAACATTGGCCGTGACAACTGCAAAACGTTCTAGCACCCTACCAAATGTGCCCACCTTAATTGAGTCTGGAATAGCAATCGACGTGGGCACTTGGAATGGATTAATGGCGCCCGCAGGCACCGATCAAGCAATCATCGATAAACTCAATCGAGCAATTGTGTCCGTGCTAAGTGACCCAGAGATGCGCAAACAATTGCAAGCACTTGGCATTGAACCAATGCCAAGCACCCCAGCCGAACTGAAGGTACGCATCAGCAAAGAAATTGTTGACTACAGTAATTTGGCTAAAGAACTAAAGCTCAGCGTTGAATAGTTCAAAACTTAATCAATTTTTTTGAGCGTCTTAATATAACGCTGTGCATTTTTTACATAGCGTCCAGCGATTTCGCCGATACTTGTAATTTGCTCTGGCGTGAGGACTTTCACTGCTTTAGCAGGAGAGCCAATAATCATCGAGCCATCTGGAAATTCTTTACCTTCAGTAACTAAGGCACCAGCACCAACCAAACAATGCTTACCAATCTTGGCGCCATTCAAAATTACTGCGCCAATTCCAATTAGGCTGCCATCACCAATACTGCAGCCATGGAGCATCACTTGGTGACCCACAGTCACATTCTTGCCAATCAAGAGAGGATAGCCAGGATCTGTATGAAGTACTGATGCATCTTGCACATTACTGCCTTCACCAACTTGAACCAGATCGTTATCGCCGCGGATCACAACTTTGGGCCAAATATTAGCGCTTTGATGAAGCTCAACCCTACCAATCACTTCTGCGCTCTCAGCAACCCAAGCACCTTCCGCTAATTGAGGGGCATTTCCGTCTAGTTCATATATAGCCATGACTCATTATAGGTATGAATCAGGCCATATATGAAAGACTAAAGCTATCACTTACTGCAAAAGAATTACCAGTTCGGCTCACGATCTGGAGTAGAGGAAATACGATGCACACTTAAGTCAGCCCCCTCAAATTCTTCTTCCTGTGACATCCGAATTCCAAGGACAGCTTTTAAGGTTCCATAGACTAAGATGCCGCCGATCAAAGCGATACCAACCCCTAAGACACTGCCAATCAGCTGACCCGTAAAAGTTACTCCGCCAATTCCACCCAATGCCTTGGCACCAAAGATGCCAGCAGCCAGACCACCCCACAAGCCACATAATCCATGCAAAGGCCAGACGCCGAGTACGTCATCAATCTTCCAGCGGTTTTGTACCAAGGTAAACATATAGACAAACAAGGTGCCTGCAACTAAGCCAACCACTAAAGCACCAACCGGATGCATTAAGTCGGATCCGGCACATACTGCTACCAAACCTGCAAGAGGTCCGTTATAGGTAAAGCCAGGATCGTTGCGTCCAACTACCCATGCAGCAAGGGTGCCACCGACCATTGCCATCAAAGAGTTCATAGCAACTAAACCACTGATTTTGTCGATTGTTTGCGCACTCATCACATTAAAACCAAACCAACCTACCGCCAAAATCCAAGCACCCAATGCCAAGAAAGGAATACTAGATGGTGGATGTGCGGAGATTTGGCCCTCTTTGGTATAGCGACCACGGCGCGCACCCAAGAGAACCACTGCCGGCAAAGCGATCCAACCACCAACTGCGTGGACTACGACAGAACCAGCAAAGTCGTGGAACTCCTCACCGGTCAAGCCTTTGATCCAAGCCTGAATACCGTAGTGCTGATTCCAAGCAATACCCTCAAAGAAGGGATACACAAAACCCACCAATACAAATGTTGCGATTAGCTGTGGATTAAATTTAGCGCGCTCAGCAATACCGCCTGAAATAATTGCTGGAATTGCAGCAGCAAAAGTTAATAAGAAGAAAAACTTTACCAACTCATAACCATTTTTCTCAGCTAGTAATTCAGCGCCGGAGAAAAAGCTCACGCCATAGGCAATGCTGTAGCCAATAAAAAAGTAAGCGATGGTCGAAACAGCAAAGTCGACCAAAATTTTTACTAAAGCGTTCACTTGATTCTTCTTACGAACCGTTCCGAGTTCTAAGAAGGCAAAGCCAGCGTGCATGGCAAGAACCATGATTGCGCCGAGCAAAATAAACAAAGCATCAGTACCTGATTTCAAAATTTCCATATGATTTTCCCCTTCTATTTTTTGCATCATTATGGGGAATAAAAAAATCTAAATAGGTGCAAATTGCACTTATTTAGTGCATAAATTAGGTATATTTATGGTTTATGATGGTTTTACATACACCCAAGGGAGAACCCATGAAGAAAGTCCTCGTTTTTTTAGCTGCTTTTACGGCATTTTCTGGCCTAGTACAAGCTCAATCAAACGCCAACGTAAAGTTACTGAGTACCCAAGAACTTATAAACGTTTGCAAATTACCTGCTAGCCCAGAATCCCGCAGCTTCTGTATTGGCTACTCCACCGCAATTTATGACACTTATCTGGCTACACGTCATCCACAACGCGCACAACCTTTTATTTGCCTGAAGCAACCCGCCCCATCGCGCGATGAAGTGATCGCTGATTTCGTCAAATTTGGACAAGAGCATCAACAAACTGCTGATAAACCAGCAGCAGGCGTGTTTTTGGGCTTTTTGGCCGCACGCTTTCCATGCGCTAAAAAATAATCCGAGCACTCTTCAATTAAAAATTAATTTAAAGGATCTGTTGATATGAAAAAAATTATCGCGATTACTGTAGCAACTCTCGCAATTGCCGGTTGTTCAAATATGAGCAACACTGAACAACGCACCCTATCCGGCGCAAGTATTGGTGCAGCTGCTGGTGCAGTTGGCACCGCTATTTTCCACGGCAACCCGATCTGGGGTGCAGTTGGTGGCGCAGCTGTTGGCGCTGCATCTGGTTATGTTTATGACGCTTATAAGAAAGAACAAGCATCTGAATATAACTCTGGATACAACGCTGGTAAAAATAATAAGCCGGCTAATGCGCCTAACTAAATTAGTTATCTAGCTATCGCCTTAGCAACTTCAAGGCACACACTGCCCAGCTTGTATTAATTTACCAGCTGGGTTTTTATTTGGATATCGCCAGCCAAGGCCTTATGAATTGGGCATTTATTAGCAATCTCTATTAATCGTTCTTTTTCTTCTGCGCTCAGATTGCCTTGCAACTGGATGTCGCGAATCAATATTTCAACATCATCTACTCGCTCAATATCGACTGTCACAATCGCATTCTCTAAATTCATCGACTTTCGCGTTGAATACATTTTGAGTGTCATGCTAGTGCAGGCAGCCAAAGCGGCACCTAAATACTCATGGGGGGTAGGGCCAGTTTCATTGCCACCATGAGTCACGTAAGCATCAGATAAAAAATGCAAGTCGCCGGTAGTCAATTTTTGTTGCAACGGGCCATCGCCAAACTGGGATACTACTTTTCTCATCATCTCTCCAAATTGATTAACTGAATATTGATTTTTAAAAAAAATGATTTAACTTGCATGGGGTTTGCTGATCTTCTCGACAGTAGGTAATCCAGCCTTCTTCCAAGAACTAAATCCGCCCTCCAGATGGCACACATTGGGTACGCCCATTTTTTGCAAAGTCTCGGTCGCCAAGGCTGAGCGCCAGGCAGAAGCACAATATAAAACTAGTCGCTTGCCTTCGCCAAAAATAGGCTTGTAATAAGGACTATCGGGGTCAACCCAAAATTCCAGCATCCCCCGCGGAGCATGCAAAGCATTGGGAATCATGCCCTCTCGCTCGAGCTCTCTTACATCACGAATATCCACAAATACCGTATCGGAATCCGACAATAATTCTTGCGCCTGATTCAAAGGAACTGTTTCAATTTGCGCCATAGCGCCATTAATCAGAGCCTGATATCCAATCTTTAATTTCACCAAAATCTCCTAAAGTGCCAATGTTTTGTATTGCTTGGTCACCTGCTAACATTCTCCTATGAACTTTACTCTCACAGAACTTGGTGCAAGTATTATTTTTGCAATCGCAGTCTTGCACACCTTTTGTACTAGTTATTTTGAATCTCTCGCTAAAACCATCCCGAAACATGCTGGTCTTTGGCATCTCCTGGGCGAGGTAGAAATTGTCTTCGGCTTTTGGGCTGCCGTTCTCATTATCTACATATCTTTTATCGATCATTTAGGCGCTGCAAAAACCTATTTAGATCAACGTAACTTTACAGAGCCGTTGTTTGTCTTTGCCATCATGATTGTGGCTGGCAGTAAACCCATTTTGTATTTTTCGACACAACTCTTGCATACCATTGCCAAAGGTATGCAAGCCTTACTGCGCACTCGTAGCGCTCCAACCCTTTATTTTCTGACTCTAGGGATCACACCGCTCTTGGGCTCTCTCATTACTGAGCCGGCAGCGATGACCTTAGCAGCTTTTTTGCTGCGCGATTTGGTATACCGCCACCAGTGCTCGAAGGCCTTGCTGTTTGGGACCCTAGGGGTACTGTTTGTGAACATTTCGATTGGTGGAACGCTGACTAACTTTGCTGCGCCACCAGTACTCATGGTTGCCTCAACCTGGGGTTGGAGTTCGGCATTCATGTTCACGCATTTTGGTTTTGAATCTTGTGTTGCGATTTTTATCAACGCTCTTGGCGCAACGCTCTTATTTCAGAAACAACTAATTGAACCAAACGAGTCTCATAAACCTATCAAGATTCCAGTTGTCGTCATTACGATGCACCTAATCTTTTTACTAGGCGTAGTCGTATTTGCACACGATCCTATTATTTTTATGTGGCTCTTATTATTTTTTATTGGCTTCACTACAGCCTATCCAAAACATCAAAGCCCGCTCATTATCAAAGAAGCACTCCTAGTTGGATTTTTCTTGGCGGGATTGGTTGTCTTAGGCGCTCTTCAAGGATGGTGGTTGCAACCCATTCTGGAAATGATGAGCCCTACAGCAGTGTTTTATGGAAGCCTAGTCTTAACTGCGATTACCGATAACGCGGCATTAACTTACTTAGGTTCACTAGTGTCAGGTACCTCACTCGAATTCAAATTAGCATTAGTAGGGGGCGCTGTTGCTGGCGGCGGTCTCACAGTCATTGCCAATGCCCCAAATCCAGCGGGTATTGCGATATTGCGCAGTTACTTTCCGGGGGGCGCCGTTTCAGCACTTTATTTACTGCTTGCTGCGTTACCACCCACATTAGTCGCTATTGCAGCATTTCGCCTCTTATAGGTAAAGCAAAGCACTTCACAGTAAAATCTGAGCTTCGCCCCCAGTTGTAAACCTGAGAACGGCATATGAAAAAGCTCTATATCAAAACCTTTGGCTGTCAAATGAACGAGTATGACTCGGGCAAGATGGCCGATCTCCTGCATGCTGATGAAGGCATGGTCATGACAGACTCTCCTGAAGATGCAGATGTCGTGCTCTTAAATACCTGTTCGATTCGAGAAAAAGCGGAAGACAAAGTCTTTTCTGATCTCGGTCGCTTACGCGAGCTTAAAAAAACAAAGTCTGAATTACTCATCGGAGTTGGCGGTTGCGTAGCTAGTCAAGAAGGTCAACAAATTGTGAGTCGAGCACCCTATGTTGATGTGGTATTTGGTCCGCAAACTTTACATCGATTAACTGACCTGATTGCGCAACGTCGCAAAACCGGTATTTCTCAGGTAGATATTTCTTTTCCAGAGATAGAAAAGTTTGATCATCTCCCTGCCTCGCGTCAGACTCGTGGCTCTGCCTACGTTTCTATTATGGAAGGCTGCTCAAAGTATTGCAGCTATTGTGTCGTTCCCTATACCCGTGGAGAAGAAGTTTCTAGACCATTCGATGATGTACTTGCCGAAGTCGCTGGACTTGCGAGCAAGGGCGTTAAAGAGATTGTCTTGCTTGGCCAAAACGTCAATGCTTATCTTGGCAGAATGGGTCACACAGAAGAGATTGCTGACTTTGCCCTTTTAGTTGAATACATTGCAGAGATTCCTGGAGTTGAACGTATTCGCTTTACTACCAGCCACCCAAAAGAATTTACACAGCGCTTGATTGATGTTTACGCCAAGGTGCCAAAGCTCGTAAGCCACTTACACCTACCAGTGCAACATGCTTCAGACACGATCTTATCCGCAATGAAGCGCGGCTATACAGCCTTGGAGTACAAAAGCATTATTCGAAAAATGCGTGCTGTTCGCCCTGACCTCACTTTATCTAGCGATTTCATCGTGGGCTTTCCGGGGGAAACGGATGCAGACTTTGAGAAGCTTTTAAAGATAGTTCGAGAACTCGAATTTGATAACAGCTTTTGCTTCATCTTTAGCCCAAGGCCTGGCACCCCAGCAGCGAACTTAACTGATGACACTCCTTATGAGGTCAAGCTCAAACGTTTACAAACACTGCTTGCTGTGATCGAAGGCCAAGCTCATCAGATTAGTCAAAAAATGTTGGGCAATACTGAAAAAGTATTAATCGAAGGATTGGCGAAGGACGGGGTCAATTTGCAAGGCCGCGCAGAAAATAATCGGGTAATTCACTTTACCGCCCCCAAGCAAGAGATAGAGTCTTTGATTGGTCAAATGGTGGATATTCAAATTACTGAAGTCCTCAACTACACCTTAAGAGGTGAACTGGTAGAAGCTCATGCAAACTAATACCAAATTAAAAACTTCCAAGCTCGATATAGAGATTCAGTATGCAAGCCCAGCAATTGAATCTGCCTTGGTGAAAGTAGCATCATCTACACTCATTAAAAAATGGGTCAAGGTCACCACGAATAGCGTGGGACTACTAACACTACGGTTTGTGAATGCTGCGGAAGGTAAAAAACTGAATACTGCATATCGTCAAAAAGATTACGCAACCAATGTACTGACTTTTCCCTACGAGTGCTCTAAAAATAGTGTTGCAGCGGATATTATTTTTTGCCTGCCAGTGATCCAGCAAGAGGCCAAAGTACAAGAAAAAACATTGAAAGCGCACTTAGCGCATTTAGTAGTTCATGGCTGCCTTCATGCTCAGGGATTTGATCATGAGGCTGAAAAGGACGCTAAAAAGATGGAGGCTATGGAAATCAGCCTTCTTAAAAAATTGGGGTTTCCGAACCCTTATTTAGCGACCTAATTTTTACTCCGACATCTTTCTAAGCTATTCTTGCAATATGCCCGACCCCAAATCCCTCTTAGATCGCCTAGCTGATTTTTTATCCCCTCAGCCAACTAGCCCCAGCGAACGCCGTCAAGAACTCATTGAAACGCTGCGCGAAGCACAAACCGAAGGCTTAATTGATGCCGATGCTCTCTCCATGATTGAGGGTGTATTTCAGGTGGGTCAATTGTGCGCGCGAGATATCTTGGTCCCGCGCGCCCAAATCGACTGGATCGATATCAGTCAACCCTTACCTGAAATTGTAAGGATCGCAATTGAAGCAGCTCACTCTCGTTTTCCTGTTTTTGAAGGATCCCGTGACAATGTCATTGGCATCTTGTTAGCCAAAGATTTATTACGTCATTCCACTGAAAAAGATTTTCAGGTGCGTGATTGGTTGCGCCCCGCAGTATTTATTCCCGAATCTAAGCGTTTGAGTGTTCTATTGCGCGACTTCAAAGACAATCGAAATCACTTAGCTGTTGTAGTAGATGAATACAGCGGTATTGCAGGCATCATCACGATCGAAGATGTACTGGAGCAAATTGTTGGTGATATTGAAGATGAGCACGATATCGACGAAGAGGCCGACAATATTATCTCCTTAGATAATGGCGATATTCGCGTTAAAGGTATTACCGAACTTGAGCAACTGAATGAAGCCCTTGGCACGCACTTTGCTGAAGAAGATATCGAAACTGTTGCAGGCCTGGTGATTCACCACTTAGGGCGCGTTCCCAAGATAGGCGAACTGATTGAGATGAATGACATTGAATTCGAAGTTCAGCGCGCTGATCCACGGCAAATTCATATCCTGCTAGCGCGACAAAAAGCTAAAAAAGCAGACTAAGGACTGGCTTGGTTGATCAGCAATCTTCTAAGCACAAGAAAGCAGTGGCACTGCTGATACTGTTCGTATTGGGCGGATTACTTGCTGGAGCTGCAGAACTACCCTATAGCGGCTGGATTCAAATCTCCCTCCTCAGCGTGATTTGGTGGCAATTAAGAGCGCAAGAATCTGAATCGCTGAAGAAATTTTTTGTGCATGGCCTTGCTTTTGGTCTCGGCTACTTCGTAGTGGGTTTGTGGTGGCTTTACATTAGCCTGCATGATGTCGGCGGCATGAACTCGCTGCTTTCTTGTATGGCTGTATTTTTACTTTCGGCCTATGTAGCCCTCTATTTTTCTGCTGCCAGCCTATCGATTCGTATTTTCAAAGACTCCAGTCTGCTGGGATTTTTCTTGGCATCGAGCTGGGTGATCAGCGAGTATCTGCGCGGTGAAATATTTACTGGCTTTCCTTGGATGGGACTAGCTGAGAGCCAAGTCAATGGCCCCTTTGCTTCGATTGCGCCTTATTTAGGCGGGCTGGGATGTACTTTTTTAACTGTATACACCTCCTGGCAATTACTACGACTCAAAAAAGCTTTTTTCACGAGCACAGCATCAATAGCTTTGCTTACCTTGATCACCAGCCTGTCTAGTCTATGGAGTTTTACTCAGCCGACCGGGCAACCTATTACAGTTCAGTTGATACAAGGAAACTTTGCGCAAAGTTTGATTTTTCGACCAGAAGGTGTGCTAAAGCAGATTCAGTTTTATGAAAACTCTATATACCAATCACGCGCGCAACTGATTGTTGCTCCTGAGACTGCATTTCCGTGGCCAGAAAATAATCTGCCAGCCCATCTCATTGAAAACTTACAGAACTTTTCTAATCAAACGGGCAGTAATTTACTTTTTGGAGTGATTGGGAGAAATCCAATCCCCAATGATGGTAGAGAATATTCGAATCGTGCTTTAGGTCTTTCAGCCGAATCAAAACCTTATCGCTATGACAAAAATCATCTAGTCCCCTTTGGGGAATTTATTCCCCCTGGCTTTCGCTGGTTTGTAAATGCCTTTAGTGTTCCTTTGAGTGATTTCGCTAGAGGCGGAAATGATCAAGCTCATTTCACTATTGCTCGCAAAGACCAAGCTGCACTGCATGCCGCAATCACAATTTGCTATGAGGATGTCTTTGGTGGCGAGCTTGCAAGTCGTATCCGCAATAATTCTGAGCCCACAAATCTCTTAATCAACTTAACCAACCTTGCATGGTTTGGTAAATCTCAAGCTCCTGCCCAACAATTAAGACTATCGCAATTACGCTCTCTCGAAACGGGGTTACCTGCTCTACGAGCGACAAACACCGGCATCAGCTCCGTCTTAGGTCCTGATGGCAAAGTACTGCAATCACTCCCGGAATTTACCCAAGCAAGCTTAAGCACCCAAGTTCAAGCCTATGCTGGAAAAACACCTTTTGTCGTTTGGGGAAATTTCCCAATTTTGAGCATTTCTTGCCTCCTCTTGATCTGGGCCTTTATTCGCCATAGACGTTTTTAGTCTTTTTTAACTCTGCGACGCCCTAGCCATGTAAAATCAATGGCTTAGCCAGGTTAAACATGCTTACTTTTCAGCAAATCATTCTCAAACTTCAAGATTATTGGGACCAACAAGGTTGTGCCCTATTACAACCCATTGACCTTGAGGTGGGCGCAGGCACATCCCATACCGCTACTTTCCTCAGAGCCATTGGTCCAGAACCCTGGAAAGCTGCCTATGTTCAGCCATCGCGCAGACCTAAAGATGGTCGTTATGGCGAGAATCCAAATCGCTTGCAACACTACTATCAATATCAAGTTGTTCTTAAGCCAGCCCCAGAAAATATTCTTGAGCTCTACTTGGGGTCCCTATCTGCCCTTGGTCTTGATCTAAAAGAAAATGACATTCGCTTTGTAGAAGATGATTGGGAAAACCCAACGCTAGGTGCGTGGGGTTTGGGCTGGGAAGTTTGGCTCAATGGCATGGAAGTAACGCAATTCACCTATTTTCAGCAAGTAGGCGGCTTAGATTGCAAGCCCGTCTTAGGCGAAATCACTTATGGTATCGAACGCCTGGCAATGTACATTCAAAATTGCTCAAACGTGTACGACCTTGTTTGGGCTGAAGGCATCTCTTATGGCGATGTTTATCACCAGAATGAAGTAGAGCAATCTTGCTACAACTTTGAGCACTCCAATACCGATCTGCTGTTTGCAAACTTCAGTAATTATGAAAGTGAAGCAAAACGCTTGATGGAAGTGCCCCTAGCATTACCTGCTTATGAGATGGTGCTGAAAGCAGCGCATACCTTCAACCTCTTGGATGCAAGGGGTGCCATCTCTGTTACGGAACGTGCTGCCTATATCGGTCGTATTCGAAATCTATCCCGCGCAGTTGCGCAAGCCTATTTTGAATCCCGAGAAAAACTTGGCTTTCCTATGTGTCAACACCAGTCTAAAGTATGAGCACATCACATTCAAACTCTCAATCAGCTAACTTATTGATTGAAGTCTTTACAGAAGAATTGCCACCAAAATCCTTACGTCGTTTGGGTGAGGCTTTCAGTGACGGTATTTTTACTCACCTAAAATCCGCCAATCTAACAACAGACGACTCCGCTGTTACAAGCTTTGCTACTCCGCGTCGTTTAGCAGTTCAGATTAGCCATGTGCTTAGTCAGGCAGAAGACTATCCAATAAGAGAGAAGCTGCTTCCCACCAGCATTGCTTATGACCCTGAGGGTAAAGCAACCCCTCCACTACTTAAAAAATTAGCGGCACTTGGATATACAGATATTGATCTAGTCACTTTAGAAAAATCAGGTGAAGGTAAGAATGAGGCTCTTTACCTTAACGTGATAGCCAAGGGTGCAGCACTTGAAAAAACGGCACAAACTGCGCTTGAGCAAACACTCAGTAAATTACCGATTGCCAAAATGATGCACTATCAAGTGCAACAAAAAAATGGCGAATTAGCAGATGTTCAATTTGCTCGCCCGGCCCATAGCATGATTGCCTTGCATGGCAACACTGTTCTCAAAATACATGGTCTAGGTATTGAGGCTAACAATCAAACTGAGGGTCACCGTTTCTTAGCTCCAGGCACTCTTAGTATTAGTGTTGCAGATCAATATGAAAAAGATCTTGAAAGTAAAGCTAAGGTTATCCCAAGCTTCAATAAACGTCGCGGCCAAATTGAAGCTGCTCTTTTGAAAGCTGCTGGTGAAGATCTAGTCTTAATGCCTGATAGTCTGCTAGATGAAGTCACTGCCCTCGTTGAATGGCCAGCCATTTATGAATGCCGATTTGACCAAGAGTTCTTAGAGGTTCCTCAGGAATGCTTGATCCTCACCATGCAGACCAATCAAAAATACTTTGCCCTGACAGATAAGCAAGGTAAATTGCGCAATCGCTTTTTGATTGTCTCCAACATTGAAACGACTACACCAGAGGCTATCATCTCTGGTAATGAACGCGTTGTTCGTCCTCGCCTTTCTGATGCACGCTTTTTCTTCCAGCAAGATCAAAAACGCTCATTAGCTTCTCGGGTTGCTGATTTAGGCAAGGTGGTTTATCACAATCAGTTAGGCAATCAACTCGATCGCACTAAGCGTGTTCAAGGTATTGCTACTGGTATCGCCAAAAAAATAAGCGCCGATGAGAAGCTAGCTAGTCGCGCAGCTGAAATCGCTAAGACAGACTTACTCACCGATATGGTTGGTGAGTTCCCGGAACTCCAAGGCATCATGGGACGTTACTATGCAACGCATGACGGCGAAAATACTGATGTAGCAGCTGCTTGTAGCGAGCACTATATGCCACGCTTTGCAGGCGATGCAATTCCCCTAACACAGACTGGCACGATTCTTGCGATTGCGGATAAATTAGAAACCCTGGTTGGTATTTGGGGTGTAGGTTTAGCGCCAACTGGCGATAAAGACCCCTATGCATTGCGTCGTCATGCACTAGGTATTTGCCGCTTGCTCTTAGAGAAGAATCTTGCCTTAAGCCTACCGGATATCATTGAGCTCGCACGCTCACAGTTTTCTCAGAAAGATGTGCAAGAGAAAGCCAAAGCAGCGGATATTTATGAATTCATCATCGATCGCCTACGCGCATACTTACGCGACCAATCAGTTGCTGGGAAACCATTTACTAGCGCAGAAATTGATGCTGTTCTAAGTCAATCACCAGCTCAGATTAATGATCTGATTGAGCGCTTAAGTGCACTTCGTGAATTTAATGCTCTACCGCAGGCGGCGCAATTAGCTGCTGCCAATAAACGCATCAGCAATATTCTCAAAAAAACCACCACAGATATTGCTGCAAACTGCTCAAATAAGCTCTTGCAAATTCCAGCTGAGATTAATCTGCATCAAGCATTAGAGGCCATAACACCAGCCCTGAATGCGGCCTATGAAAAGCGTCAATTTGTAGAGCTCTTAAAAGCACTTGTCGCTTTAAGTAAGCCGATTGATCAGTTCTTTGCAGATGTGATGGTGATGGATCCCAATCCCGAGCTGCGCGATAACCGCTTAGCGCTCCTGCAACAACTTCACCAGAAAATGAATCTCGTTGCCGATCTCGGCAAACTAGCATGAGCACTAGCTCTTCGAAACTCATTATTCTCGATCGCGACGGCGTGATTAATGAAGATCGTAACGACTACGTTAAATCTGTAAATGAGTGGGTACCACTTCCCGGCAGCCTCGAGGCTATTGCCCTACTCAATCAAGCAGGCTATCAAATTGCAGTTGCGACCAACCAATCTGGATTAGCAAGAGGTTATTTTGCGATTACCGATTTGCATGCGATGCATAGCAAAATGGAAAAACTGCTGCAACCTTTGGGCGGAAGCATCGACAGCATTTTCTTTTGCCCACACACCGATGCCCATGGATGCGATTGCCGCAAGCCAGCGCCTGGCCTCATGAAAGAGATTGCCCTGCGCTATAAAAGAGCGAGTAGCAATCAACCTTTATTGGGCGTTCCTATTGTGGGCGATTCCTTGCGAGATCTTCAGGCAGGAATTGCATTGGGTGCATCACCCCATTTAGTTCTCACAGGCAAGGGGCAAAAGACGCTTGCAACAGGTGGTTTACCTGAAGGCACTCAAATTCATGCTGATTTGATGGCTTTTGCAACTACACTGCTAGAAAACCAAGTCTAGGATATTGATGGTCTTTGTTCGCTCAACCCTATTTGCCCTGTTTCTACTGATCTTCACCCCAATTTGGTCAGTGCTTTGCATGTTGTCATTTCCTTTCTTGAGCCCTGAAAATCGCTATCGCTTTATTGGACTCTGGAACAAGGTTGTGATTTGGTTACTTTGGCATCTCTGTGACATTCATTATGAAATTCGCGGCATAGAACATATGCATGCAGTACTGGATCAGCCAGTAGTGATCCTTAGCAAACACCAATCTGCCTACGAGACTATTGCTTATATTGCCTTACTTCCCAAACAGCTTTGTTTTGTATTCAAGCGAGAATTACTTTGGATCCCATTTTTTGGCTGGGCCTTAGCTTTACTCAAGATGATTCATATCAATCGTGCCAATAAACAAACGGCGGCTCTATCTGTCGCAAGCCAAGGACGTAAACGCCTTAGCGAAGGTAAATGGATCATGCTGTTTCCAGAGGGCACTCGAACTCCAAGAGGCTCAACCAAGCCCTATCGCAAAGGTGGGGCTCGGCTAGCTAGCGCAACTGGAGCATTGGTTATTCCTATTGCTCACAATGCCGGTAGCTGCTGGCCCAAGAATAGCTTTCTAAAAAAACCCGGTACTGTGATTTTTTCAATTGGCCCAGCCATTGCTTCCGAAGGGAAGTCTGGGGAAGAGTTGCAGCAGGAGGTAGAGGGTTGGATTGAAACTGAAATGCGCGTCATTGATCCGAGCGCTTATAAATGATCCACTTGTACCAACTTCATTTAAGCGGCTAAGAGCTTAGCCCACTCTATATAGCGATTAACTGAAATATCTTGAGCCCTAGCTTTGAGCTCTCCCTCACTTAATTTCAAGCGATCAGCAAAAGCATGCAAATTCGTGCGCAACATTTTTCTCCTCTGCGCAAAAGCTGCAGCCACTACTTGCTCTAGTGCATTCCATTGAGACAGAGTCAAGCTGAAATCTTTTCTAGGAATCATCCGCACCACAGCAGAATTGACTTTAGGTGCTGGATCAAATGCCTCGGGCGGGACTTCTAATACTAATTCCATGTGGTAGCGAGCCTGCAGCATCACAGAAAGCCTACTAAAGTCAGAACTACCGGCATGAGCAACCATTCTCTCGACGACTTCTGCTTGCAGCATAAAAACCTGCTCGTCGATATGCGCTGCCGCTGACACCAAATGAAAAAGTAGTGGTGAAGAAATGTTATAGGGCAAATTACCGACTACCTTGCATAGGCCCTTTTTTCCAGAATGATCCTGAGACCATTCAATAAAATTAAACTTGAGGGCATCACCCTCAATGACCCTCAAACCCTTGAGATTTTCTTGATTCCAATAAGCTACTAAGTCTCGATCAATCTCTAATAAATCCAGTTGATCAAGATTACTCAGTAAAGGTCTAGTTAAAGCGCCTAGGCCGGGCCCAATCTCAATCACATGCATATCTGGGCTGGGATGAATTAAAGCTACTATAGAATAAATAATACCTTGATCTTGTAAGAAATTCTGACCAAATCGTTTACGTGCACGATGCATGAATCAACTTTTTTCTTTTTGATTGAGGGCCAATTGGTAGGCTAATCGCAAGGCCTCCAACATAGATCCAGGATCTGCAATACCTTTGCCAGCAATATCTAAAGCCGTGCCATGATCCACTGAAGTGCGAATGATTGGTAGGCCTAATGTGACATTGACGCCACTACCAAAGGTAACGAATTTAAATGGCGCCAAACCTTGATCGTGGTACATCGCAATAAAGGCATCAACACTTTCTAATGATGCTGGATCAAACATGGTGTCACCCGGATAAGGGCCAGAAACATCGATACCAAGCCTTTTAGCAGTCTCAATTGCAGGGCCGATGACGTCGATTTCCTCACGACCTAAATAACCTGACTCACCAGCATGTGGGTTCAATCCTGCAACATGTATTACCGGACTGGAAATACCAAACTTTGTACGTAAATCATGCTGAACTATCTGAATAGTTTCAAGCACGAGCTCTTGGGTTAATGCGGCAGAGACCGCTTGTAATGGTAGGTGGGTGGTAGCAAGCGCTACTCGCAAGTCTCTAGGCTCCTTCAAATTGAAGAAGCTCTTAGGAAGGGTGGCGCAAAGCATCATCACCGCATGCTGCACCTTACACCGCTCTGCTAAATATTCGGTATGGCCTGTAAATGGCGTGCCTGCCAAATTAATCACACTCTTTTGAATGGGTGCAGTAACCATGGCATCGAAACGCCCACTTAAGCATCCATCAATAGCCTCATTCAAAGTATTGATCACGTATTGAGCATTCCGTGGGTTTACGACACCCTGAACAACTGGCTCTGAAAGAGGAATACTCTGGATTTTTAAACGCGCAGATAAATCAATGGGGCCTTGAGAAACTAACTTTAGCAAGTCAGCATCACCCAATAAGGTAATCACTGCACTCGGCTGTTCAGTCAAAAACTGCTGCGCAGCCACTACCGAAATCTCGGGTCCAATACCAGCTGGCTCGCCGGTAGTGATAGCTAAATTAACGTGGGTTGCTACTTGCAGCATCATCTGCATTCAAGATTTTTACAGTTGCTGTATCTCTTAATTCACGCAACCAATCCTGATAGGCTTGCTCAAATTTTCTTTCCCGAATCGCAGCACGGGCAAATTGACGTTGCTTTTCAACAGTCAGCTGGGCTTCACGTCGCTCGATGACTTGAATTAAATGCCAACCAAACTCAGTCTTTACTGGGTTACTCACTTCACCAATTTGTAAACGGTTCATCGCTTGCTCAAACTCTGGAACCAAGTCTCCAGGCCCCATCCAACCTAGATCTCCACCATTTGGGGCAGAACCATCCTCTGAAAACTTTTTAGCCAACTCACCAAAATCTGCAGTCTTTGCGCGCACTTGATCACGATATCCAGAAAGACGTCGCTCTGCATCTTGATCAGATAAACCAGCGCGATTACGCAATAAGATATGTCGCGACAAAGTTTGCGTAATAGGAATATTTTGCGGCGAGCTAGTTGAGACCTCCTGTGGGGCTGCTTGCTGCTGTGGATTTGCGCTGACGACTGCAGCCCGACGATCCATTACTTTTAGCACATGGTATCCCGCAGGACTTTTAACCACTGCATTGGCGACTTGACCGCCGCCAGTATTTCGAATCGCCTCATAAAATAGTTGAGGCAATCTATCAGGAGTTCGGTAACCCAAATCCTGAAACTTAATTTTAGGATTGTCCTTAGCCGCCATGGCGCCTAATTGCAAAAAATCTATATCTCCTTTGGCATCGCGCAATAACTGCTCAGCTTTCTTTTTTACCTCTGCCTGAGCGCCAATGCCTGCTGAAGCATCAACTGGAATAAAAATCTGTGCCACATCAATCTCTTCTGGCTCGCCCTTAGCAGCAGGAACTGAGCTGGGCACTCCACTACTAACAGCACGGGTTCTTTCGCCAATGAAGTTATCAATTTCAGCATCCGAGATTTTAATTTTTCCCTCTACTTCACGTTCACGATATCGACTAACGATAATGTCGTCACGTAATATCTGTTTATATTTTTCAAACGAAGTCCCTGATGCGACTACCCTCTCTTTGAATTCTGCATAACTGAGCTTATTTTTTACAGCAAGATCACCAATAATTTTATCGAGCTCTTTGTTAGTGACAACTACACCCTCTTGCTCGGCATTTTGCAGCTGAATTTTTTCAATAATGAGCCGCTCAAGAATAATTTTACGTATTGATCCATCATCAGGCAACTTGGCGCCCTGCTTTTTAAGGGCTGTAATTCGATCATCAATTTCTTTGCGAGTGATATAGCCAGTATTGACGACGGCAGCTACGCCATCAATATTTCGGATTTTGCTATCCGCCAATATATTTGCTTTTGATGCATCTTGAGCACTAGCAATCCCTCCAAAAAGAGATATCCCAAAAAAAATCACCGGGTAAATAAAAGGCCTCAACCTAATTCTGTAAAGCGTCATTGATAATTCTCATATATGGATGGTGGGATGGGCTTTGAAGTTGGCATGTATCCAGGAACATTTAACTTCATAATATCAACTGGATTACTTCCGGCGCTAGCAAAACCCCTAAATTCGATCTGGAAGAGGATTTGAGTGGTTGTGATGGTCGATGTATTCAAGGCTTGGGAATAAGCTCCACGGAAAGTCCAGCAATCCCGCGTCCACTCCAAACCCACCAAAGTATTTAAGGTTCTGGTTGTTAAGGCATCATAACCCCAACGCCCCAAGACTGAAACTTCGCGTGTAACCGGCCATTGACCAGAAATATTGTATTGATCGGTAGTGGTAGCAGACGGTGTAGCAGTTTGATTATTTTGAGACGATGCTTGTATTGGTGGCGACCAAACATTGCGGTAACCAAAATTAAGACTTCTGCCAGGAGTTGGTCGCCAACTTCCTCCAACCGTAGTCTGAACAAAGCGATTCAACTGCGTGTTGTACTGACCAAACATATCCGCACTGAAGTTACCAAGCAGACGTACCGAAGCTGAACCCAGAGTATCAGAATAAGTGGTTGGATTGGCAATGTTGCCATTTAAGCCAACTTTCTGTCCCGTAAATTGCTGCTTTTGTGCCAGTGTCACAATCGCGCGCTCAGCACCAGAATAGGCTTCAATCATGCGACTGGTTAAACCCAATGTCGCCGCATTAGAATCTGCAACTCGGTCATTACCAACAAAAGTATTAGCTGTGAAAATTTGCGAAACACCAAAACCTGCGTCAGCAGTATCGAATACTGGCGTATTAGCCTGACTTTGATATGGAGTAAAAGCATAAAACGCTCTTGGCTCCATGGTCAGTAACATATCACGGCCAAAAAAACCCTTAAGCTCAGAGGCTTCTCTCTCAATTGCCAATCCAGAATCCAAACTAAAGGTTGGAATAGTAAACCCCTGCGCATTAGGAACGCTTCCTGATATATAAGGTGTGGCGTTATAAGTATTAGATTGAAAACTCACAGTGGGCGTAATGTAGTACCCGGGAGTGATCTGTGGCAGGGCTAGCGCTCCCTTTAATACCGTTCTGTCTGCCTGGGTATAAGCGCCTGGAGGAGGCGCATTAAAGTTGCTTCCCAAAGCATAAGCAAAGCGGGTGTAGTCAGTCGAAAATGTTGTTTTTGGCCCAGACGGTAGAGCCAAATACTTTCCGCTTGCATCTGATACTACTGGGCTTAATTGACTGTTATAAGCAGCAGTAATATTGGGCAATATATTGTATGGAGCCTGTACTAAATTATTGGGGTCTGGTTGCAGCGTTTGAAAGCTGGCTGCTTTAGCGCCAACCGTCCAATTACTTAATTCACCAGTTAACTGTTTGGTGGTGCCAAGCTCTTGACGAAACTGACTGGTGACTTGACCAGCAATACTTTGCGAAAAGTCAGTTGGATATAAGCTATCAGAGACTCTAGCCATATTTGCATATCCACTCCATGAGCCCGGCAATGGAGTGCCACCGGGTCCAACGCCACCCAAAAACACCTGTCTTTGTTGCCAATCGTATTTCCAACGATTAGTGCCCGTCTGTTTGTCATAAGGTAAATATTCTCCCGTTGCTATGCCTGAATATTCCCTATCCAAGAAGCGGTAAGAAGCGCCCAACATAAATCCGCGGTGATTCATCTCGCGAGGCAATAGAAGCAGATCACGATTTGGCGCAATATTGACATAATAAGGCTGAGTAATATCTAAACCATTAGTCTTGCTATATCCCGCCACTGGTGGCAGGAGTCCAGTCCGACGCTGACCACCAGTTGGCGCTGTGAAATAAGGCATATAAGCAATTGGAACATCGAAGAAATGCATCACTCCATGCGTACCAACCATTTCTTTTTGTTCGTTATCAATCTCCAAAGTGCTTGCCGTGAAATGCCAATCCATATTATCTGGAGTACAAGTAGTGTAAGTAGCTTTATCAAAAACAAAAATATCAGAGTTTTCAATCGTTAGCTTTTTTGCGACACCACTTCCGCGAGTATCTCTAATCTCATAGGCAGGAGTGTCCATGGAGCCCTCGCGAGCATCAACCCTAAATTGTCCCTTAGGCCCCTTAAAGATGGTATTACCTTTAGATAACTCTGCATTACCGAGCAAGTCTGCAATATCAGTATCTGGGTTGTATGTGATTTCGTCGGCTTTTAGAACAGCGCCATTGCGACGCATTTGCGCGCGTCCTTTCAGATGCATGTCGCGCTCAACCACACCATCAATCACATCACTAGAAGTAAAGGTAAGTGCTTCCCCATCGGCAATTGGCTTGCCTACTCGCAATTGATCATCTAGCTTGAGAACAGTCACATTTCCACGATCTGGTAAGAGCGTGAAATTTTGTGTCGCTTGTGAAACCGGGGGCAGCGCAGCAGGAGCTTGTGCTCTTGTCGGAAGCGCAACTTGAAGCAATATCGCCCCCAACATTACGCGCAGGGTGATGGCTAAAAAAAGAGGGGCGCAAAGGCCGGCGCGACGGCGATAATGACTCATGGATCCAGACCCGCCTTATTATACGAATCGACCATGACTGACGTTCGCTTAAATACCCTTCGCAACTGGCTAAAAGCCCTCCAGCCTAGCTGGCAATTAGATCTTGATACCTTAGCACCGGCCTCGGCGGATGCCAGCTTTCGGCGCTATTTTCGGGTTAAGTCGAAAAACTCAAACTTTGCCAGCCTAATCATTATGGATGCCCCTCCCCAGCACGAGCCCTTGGATGCCTTTATCAAGGTTGATTTTTTGCTCTCCGAGGCAGGTCTAAATGTGCCTAAAATTTTGGAACAAAACACTGCTGAAGGCTTTCTTCTCCTAGGCGATCTTGGTAATAAAACATACCTGAGCGAACTAAGCGATAAAACAGCAAACCACCTTTATCAGGGTGCAACAGAAGCATTAGTGAAAATGCAGTTAGCAAGTAAGCCAGACGTTCTACCAAACTATGACCAAGCACTCTTGCAACGTGAATTAGATTTATTTCCAGAGTGGTATTTGAATAAACATCTTGGTATGAAATTAACAGGGCCACAACAAGGACAACTCGAGAAAATATTCGAGCTCATCCTTGAGAATAATTTAGCGCAAGCAAAGGTCTATGTGCATCGCGATTATCATTCTCGCAACCTTATGGTGACCGAAGAAAATAATCCTGGCGTGTTAGATTTTCAAGATGCGGTGTATGGACCCATTACTTATGATGCCGCTTCTTTATGGCGCGATGCCTACATTGCTTGGCCAGAAGAACGAGTCATCGATTGGGTGATTAAATTTTGGGAAGAGGGTCGTAAAGTTGGCCTACCAATGCCGGATGACTTCGGGCAGTTCTATCGCGACTTTGAATGGATGGGCTTGCAGCGTCATCTCAAAGTTCTCGGAATCTTTGCCAGACTCTTTCATCGTGATGGTAAGGACGGTTATCTCAAAGATATTCCTTTGGTATTGGAATATGCGATTGCTACTGCGAATCGTTATATTGAACTGAAGCCATTGGCACGGATTTTAGAATCTACACGCACCCACAAAGAATCAACAGCAAATCATGACTAAGAGCAATCTTCTTCCTTGCTTTTTATTAGCCGCTGGTAGAGGCGAGCGTATGCGCCCTTTAACAGATAATTTACCCAAGCCTTTGCTCACCATTCAAAATAAATCATTGCTTGCGTGGCATCTAGAAACACTAGCAAATGCGGGGATTGAAAAGGTGGTGATCAATCACGCATGGTTGGGTGAAAAGATTGAAGCCTCTTTAGGCGATGGACGTCAATTTGGTCTCAATATCCAATACTCACCGGAAGGCACTGCTTTAGAAACCGCGGGCGGCATATTCAAGGCGCTACCCATCCTGCAAGCTGAAGATTATTTTTTGGTGATCAATGGGGATGTATTTAGTCCGAACTTGCCAGTGAGCAAAATTTTGGGGATAGCTTCTAAGTTAAGAAATGACTCCAACAAAATCTTAGCTCACCTCCTCATGGTGCCAAACCCTAGCCACCATCCTGATGGTGACTTTTATCTTAAAGAGGCACAGGTAAACCCTCAGGATCCTGGGGGAGCCGAAAAGTTGACCTTTTCAGGGATTGGCATTTACCACAAAGATCTCTTTAAAGATCTAGAAATGGGTATCCAGGCTAAGCTGGCGCCCCTCCTCAAAGCTGCAATGGCGCAAAATCAAGTGTCTGGTGAAAAATATGTCGGACCGTGGCACGATGTAGGTACGCCACAACGCTTACAAGAGCTCAATGCAGCATATGAATAAAACCGATATTTATCAGCTTCGCAGAAATGCTTTAGCAAAACACATTTTTAGTAAAACTGGCGGTGGCATTGCTGTTATTGCAACTGCGCCAGAGCTCGCACGTAATCGCGATAGCGACTTTCCCTATCGTCATGACAGTGATTTTTACTATCTCACAGGATTTGAAGAGCCCGGCGCAACCTTAGTAATGAAAGTTGCTAGAAGTGGAAAAAGTTATCGACTCGAGTCACATTTATTTTGTAGGCCCAAAGATCTCGAACGTGAAATTTGGGATGGCATTCGTTTAGGACCAGAAGCTGCACCAGAAATACTGGGCATCGAGTTTGCGCATAGCAACCAAGAGCTTGATCAAAAGCTTGGTGAATTATTAGCAGATCAAGATGCTGTTTATGTGCGATTAGCCGAAAGTGCGGAGGCAGATCGACGTATACGCGACTGGATGAAACAATTAAGAGGGCAAGCTCGCAGCGGCATCAACCCACCATCAGAATTTCATGATATTGAGGTACTGATTCATGAAATGCGCTTATTTAAAGATATTCATGAAATCGAGATCATGCGGCGTGCTGCTGCGATCTCTGCAAGAGCACATATCCGTGCGATGCAAGCCTGTAAACCTGGTATGCGGGAGTATCAACTCGAAGCTGAATTACTTCATGAATTCCGCAACAGTGGCTCACAAAGTGTTGCCTACAACAGTATTGTTGCTGGTGGCGCCAACGCTTGTATCCTTCACTATCGTGCGGGCTCTACTGAATTACTGAGCGGTGAACTTTGTCTCATTGATGCTGGTTGCGAGTTAGATGGCTATGCATCGGATATCACGCGCACATTTCCAGTCAATGGAAAATTTACCGGCCCACAACGTGCGCTCTATAACATTACCCTTGCGGCACAAGAAGCAGCCATTGCAGTAACAAAACCGGGGAATACTTTCATGCAACCCCATGAAGCAGCACTCAAAGTGCTTACCCAAGGCTTACTCGATGAAAAACTTCTCAAACTTACAGAATTAGGTTCTTTGGAAAACGCCATTGAAACTGCCGCCTACCGCCGCTTCTATATGCATCGCACTTCCCATTGGCTGGGTATGGATGTTCATGACGTAGGTTCTTATCGCGAGTCAATGCCTAGCTCAGAAGAACAAAAACTTTGGCGCATTCTAAAAAGTGGCATGGTCATCACCATTGAACCTGGCTTATATGTCAGACCTGCAGACGATATCGATCAAGCGTTTTGGAATATTGGCATCCGCATTGAAGATGATGCTGTCATCACTGAATCAGGTTGTGAATTGATTTCTCGTGGCGTACCAGTAAAAGCCGATGAAATCGAAGCGCTCATGAAAAATAACTAAAGAATGAGTCCCAAAGACTGCGACATCTTGATTCATGGGGGCGGGCCTGTTGGGCTTGCCTGCGCCGCATGGATTTTGCAAAAGTTTCCCGAAGCAAAACTGACGCTACTAGACCGTAATCCTGCCGATGACGCAGAGCTTGTAGCTGCTGATAGTAGAGGTATTGCCCTTTCACATGGTAGCAAGCTCCTACTAGATACGATCCACGCATGGCCATCAGATTGCGCTGATATCCATCGTGTACATGTATCGCAAGCAGGTCGCTTTGGTCGCGCACTCATGACACGCGAAGAGCTTCGTCAGGATGCACTTGGTCACATTATTCGTTATCGTGACATTCACATTACGCTTCGCCAAGCCTTAAGAAACATTCAGGTAAAGAGCCCGAATTTTATTTGGCAACATATTGATAACAATGTTGAGCATGACCATATTAATGCTCAGTGCGTAGTCCACGCCGAAGGTGGACTCTTTAAAAAACAAGATTGGGTTGAATCTGGTCGAGACTATGGGCAATCAGCCTTAGTAGGATTAGTTGAAGTAGAAAATTCCATACCTTATCAAGCCTGGGAGCGCTTTACTGCCGAAGGACCGCTGGCAGTATTACCGAGTCACTACGGGCCCAACATTCTTAATCTCGTTTGGTGTGGCTCACCAGAATCCTCACATCAACGTTTGCAATTGAGTGATGCTGAATTTTTAACATCCTTACAAAATGAATTTGGCTCACGCATTGGCCGTTTTCTCAAAATTCAAGATCGTCGTTTATTTGCACTTGGCCTGAACTATCGCAAACAAATTACTAAAGACCATGAAGTATGGATTGGCAATGCAGCTCAAGCTTTGCATCCTGTTGCAGGTCAAGGCTTGAACTTAGGTTTACGAGATGCTTACTTATTAGCGGAAAAATTGGCGGGGCTATTTTCCAGCGCGCTTGATCAGCAAACAGCAGTGCAGATTCAAAATACTTTGGAAAGTTATGCACAAAGTCGTAAAGCCGATAGAACCACAACGATTGGTTTGACAGATTTGATGGCAAGAGTATTCACCTCAAATCTCGCCCCCGTAGTTGTCGCTCGAGGATTGGCATTATCAGCCCTTCAGTGGCTTCCACCAGTCAAAACAGCCTTGGCTCGCCAGATGATGTTTGGCAGGCGCTAAGGGGCTTCAAAAGCCTTCAAACTCCAAACATTCAGTAGTTCATCTGAAGCAAGTAATCTGCCTAAAAAATAGGCAGATTTTGGTCTGACTGTGCTAAAGTGTCATGCTTTCCGCAAAATACTCACCGAGTCGCCCCCGCAATAGATGAAGATTGGCCCTCATACCCTCGCAAATAGACTCTTTGTCGCGCCCATGGCAGGAGTAACAGATCGTCCATTCAGACAGCTTTGCAAGCAATTAGGTGCTGGGTATGCCGTCTCAGAAATGGTGGCTTCTAATGCCCTTTTGTGGAAAAGCGAAAAAACCCAACGTCGTGCCAATCACATTGGCGAATTCAAACCGATTGCAGTCCAAATTGCTGGTGCAGATCCCGCAATGATGGCTGCAGCAGCAAAAATGAATGTAGACCATGGTGCGCAAATTATCGACATCAATATGGGCTGCCCAGCAAAGAAAGTTTGTAACGTTGCTGCAGGCTCGGCACTACTCCGTGATGAACCACTTGTACAACAAATATTAGAAGCGGTTGTTAATGCAGTCGGCGTTGGCCCAGATGCAGTACCAGTGACTTTAAAAATTCGGACTGGCTGGGATCGTGAGCATAAAAATGCAATCGAGATTGCACGCCTTGCTGAAAATTCTGGCATCTCCATGCTTACCGTTCATGGCCGTACGCGTGCCGACCTTTATCTAGGTGAAGCAGAATATGAAACAATCACTGCCGTTAAAAACAGTGTGGATATTCCTGTGGTTGCGAATGGCGATATCAATAGCCCAGAAAAAGCAGTATTTGTTTTAGAAAGCACTGGTGCCGATGCCATCATGATTGGTCGTGCCGCACAAGGGCGCCCCTGGATCTTTCGTGAAATCAATCATTACTTAGAGACTGGTGGCAAGCTACCCACTCCAGAGATTAAAGAAATTCAGAAAATCATGAATGCCCATCTTTTAGATCACTATGAGTTCTACGGTGAACACATTGGCCTGCGCACAGCCCGCAAGCATATCGGCTGGTATTGCAAAGGTTTGCGAGACTCACATGCTTTTCGTCAGCGCATGAATACTGCAGATGATTGCAAAACCCAATTACAAATGGTCAATGATTATTTTGATGAAATGAAATCTCATTCTGACCGCCTACTCTTTTTAGAAGCAGCCTAATTTTTCGACTTTAAGCACCAAATTCATATATCAATTCATATTTATGACCAATAAACACCCGATCACCGAATGCATTGAAACGCAATTACAGATTTACTTAAATGATCTCAAGGGTACGTCACCAAACGGCATCTATCAAATGGTGTTGGCCGTGGTAGAAAAACCAATGCTTGAACTCGTTATGCAACATGCCAAACAAAATCAATCTTTAGCTGCTCAGTACCTTGGCATCAACCGCAATACCCTGCACAAGAAATTAGTTGAACATCAGCTCATTAAATAAACAGTTATTTATTAAACCTTCCAAAACTTATGATCCGTACAGCGCTTCTCTCCGTATCCGATAAAAAGGGCATTGTGCCTTTCGCTAAAGCTCTTCATGAGCAAGGAATCAAACTCATTTCTACCGGCGGTACGGCAAAGCTATTAGCCGAAAATAATCTGCCCGTAGTCGAAGTATCTTCTTTAACTCAATTTCCTGAAATGCTAGATGGCCGCGTAAAAACACTTCACCCAATGGTACATGGTGGCTTATTGGCTCGTAGAGACTTTCCTGAGCACATGGCGGCCCTGAAGAAGCATGGCATCGACACAATCGATATGCTCGTAATCAATCTCTACCCCTTCAATGAGACAGTGGCAAAAGAAAGCTGCTCCTTTGAGGATGCAGTTGAGAACATCGACATAGGTGGCCCTGCGATGTTACGTGCAGCAGCAAAAAATCATCAAGATGTCACCGTCTTAATTTCACCAGAAGATTACGCGCCAGTATTGGCTGAAATGAAAGCCAACAACAATACAGTTTCATATAAGACGAACTTAGCATTGGCTAAAAAAGTATTTGCACATACTGCTCAATACGATGGTGCCATTGCCAATTATCTGTCCGCATTGGGCGATGACCTAGATCACAAAGCCCGCTCTGCTTATCCAAAAACGTTGCATCTGGCTTTTGAAAAAGTACAAGAGATGCGTTATGGAGAAAACCCACATCAATCTGCTGCGTTCTACAAAGATATTTATCCAGTAACTGGCGCTCTTGCAAGCTATCAGCAGTTGCAAGGCAAAGAGCTTTCTTACAACAATATCGCTGATGCTGACTCTGCTTGGGAATGTGTCAAAAGCTTTTCTGACAATGCTGACGGCGCAGCAGCCTGCGTCATCATTAAGCATGCCAATCCCTGTGGCGTAGCTGTTGGCGCAACAGCACTAGAAGCGTATCAAAAAGCTTTTAAAACAGATCCGAGTTCAGCTTTTGGTGGAATTATTGCCTTTAACGTTCTCTGCGATGGGGCTGCTGCTGAGGCGATTTCCAAGCAATTTGTCGAAGTATTAATTGCTCCAAGCTTTAGCAATGAAGCGAAAGCCATTTTTGCAGTCAAGCAAAATGTACGTCTTCTGGAAATTCCACTCGGCACTGCATTTAATCATTTTGATTTCAAGCGTGTTGGCGGTGGTTTACTAGTTCAATCGCCAGATGCAAAGAATGTTCTTCAAAGTGAGATGCGCGTTGTTAGCCAAAGACAGCCAACCTCAAGCGAAATGAATGACATGATATTTGCATGGCGAGTAGCCAAGTTCGTCAAATCCAATGCCATTGTGTATTGCGCTAATGGCATGACCCTCGGCATTGGCGCAGGCCAAATGAGCCGGGTTGACTCTGCACGTATGGCTAGCATTAAAGCTGAAAACGCAGGCTTAAGCCTAAAAGGTTCAGCAGTTGCCAGTGATGCCTTCTTCCCATTTCGCGATGGTCTGGATGTGGTTGTTAATGGCGGCGCGAGCTGTGCGATTCAACCAGGAGGCAGTATGCGTGATGATGAAATCATTGCTGCAGCAAATGAACATGGCATTGCCATGATCTTTACTGGCACTCGTCACTTCCGTCATTAAGTAAGGGAAGAAAAAATACGCATGCGTTGGATTGGAATCGACCCGGGTTTGCGTACTACTGGCTTTGGTGTCATCGATGTTGACGGCCAAAAACTGACCTATATAGCCTCTGGAACGATTGAAAGTGGTGATCCTGCCAAGGGCTTGCCTGAGCGCTTAGGCGCCCTCTATGCTGGCGTTAAAGAAGTTCTAGAAACCTATCACCCAGAGTCTGCTGCAATTGAAGAAGTCTTTTTAAACGTTAATCCACGTTCAACTTTGATGTTGGGTCAAGCGAGAGGCGCTGTTATTGCTGCACTCGTTGCAGAAAAGCTCCCCGTTGCCGAATACAGTGCCCTTCGCGTTAAGCAAGCCATTGTTGGAACAGGTCGCGCAGCCAAGCCTCAAGTACAAGAGATGGTGAAACGTCTCCTCAGATTAAATCGTGCGCCAGGGACTGATGCTTCTGATGCATTGGGCGTCGCCATCTGCGCGGCCCATCACGCTCAAATACCAAAAGCTATTACTGCAGCATTAGCCTCCAAGAAACGTAGTAAGTAAAAATACACTTCACAGGTTAAGATCTCTACATGATTGGTCGTATTCAAGGAATCCTCGTTTCAATTCATCCACCTCGCCTCTTGGTCGATTGCCAAGGCATTGGTTATGAAGTGGATGTGCCCATGAGTACCTTGTATCAATTACCCCAAGCAGGTCAAAAAATCACCCTTCTCACTCACTTCCAAGTGCGTGAGGATGCGCAGCAACTCTTTGGTTTTGCTACTGAGACAGAGCGCGAAGCATTTCGACAGCTCATTAAGATCAGCGGTGTTGGCTCTAGAACTGCATTAGCAGTTCTCTCTGGCATGAGCGTGAACGAGTTGGCTCAAGCAATCGCTCTTCAAGAAGCTGGACGTCTGACCCAAGTTCCTGGTATTGGTAAAAAGACTGCTGAGCGTCTTTGCTTAGAACTGAAAGGTAAGCTTGCCCCAGACTTAGGAATTACTACCGGCAAACCTCAAGCATTAGATGCCAATAGTGAAGTGCTACAAGCACTGCTTGCTTTAGGCTATTCAGAAAAAGAAGCGCTCTTAGCCCTCAAGCAAATCCCGCCAGACACTTCGGTTTCCGATGGCATTCGGATGGGCTTAAAGTATTTGTCTAAGACCTGATTAGCTAAACCCCACTAAACTGGCAGCATGGCAATTCATACAGACGACCTCAGCTCTATCCCTGAAGATTTACCGGAGAATAATGACCGCATTGTTAGTGGCGCGGTAGGTAATTCTGAAGCTGTCTTTGAAAGAGCTTTGCGCCCCAAACAACTCGACGAGTATGTTGGTCAAACGAAAGCGCGTTCCCAATTAGAAATCTTCATTAGTGCCACTAGAGCACGTCAAGAAGCCCTTGATCATGTTTTACTATTTGGTCCCCCAGGTCTTGGTAAAACTACGCTTGCACACATCATTGCGCGAGAGTTGGGCGTCAACTTGCGCCAAACCAGCGGTCCTGTTCTAGATAGGCCTGGCGACCTCGCTGCATTGTTAACGAATTTAGAAACTAATGATGTGCTCTTCATTGATGAAATTCATCGTCTCTCTCCAGTAGTTGAGGAGATCCTGTATCCAGCGCTTGAAGACTATAGCCTTGATATCATGATTGGTGAAGGGCCTGCAGCGCGTAGCGTCAAGATCGACCTCAAACCATTTACCTTAATTGGCGCAACGACTCGCGCAGGCATGCTTACCAATCCATTGCGTGATCGCTTTGGAATTGTGGCAAGACTCGAGTTCTACACCACTGAAGAGCTCACCAAAATCATCAATCGCTCGGCAAGTTTGCTTAAGGCAAGTATTGATCCAGAGGGATCTATAGAGATTGCAAAACGTGCTCGTGGCACTCCGCGTATTGCCAATCGCTTACTGCGTCGTGTACGTGACTATGCAGAAGTAAAAGGCACTGGCACGATTACCAAAGCCATGGCTGATGCCGCACTGAAGATGTTGGATGTTGATCCAAGTGGTTTTGATGTGATGGATAGAAAATTGCTTGAAGCTATCTTGCACAAGTTTGATGGTGGTCCAGTCGGGATTGATAACCTAGCTGCAGCAATTGGCGAGGAACGTGACACGATAGAGGATGTCTTAGAGCCTTACCTCATTCAGCAAGGTTATCTACAGAGAACGTCTCGTGGTCGTGTAGCAACTCGGCAAGCTTATGAGCACTTTGGTTTAACACCACCTAGTAGCAGTGCTAGCCTAGACCTCTAAACTCATTAACTCAGCGTTACCTTAGCAAACTTACGCTTACCAACCTGCATAACATAGGTTCCAGCCTCAATCTTGGCTTGTTTATCTGTTACGGTAGCGCCATCAATCTTTACACCACTTTGCTCAACGTTACGCATCGCTTCTGATGTAGATGGTGCTAAGCCGGCAGCCTTGAGGAGGCTGGCAATTCCCATGGGGGCTCCAGAGAGATTTACTTCTGGGATGTCATCAGGGACACCGCCTTTAGCACGGTGATTAAAGTCTTCTAAGGCCTTTTCTGCCGCAGCCTGAGAATGAAAGCGCGCAACGATTTCTTGCGCAAGCAATACTTTGCAGTCTTTTGGGTTTCGTCCAGCAGCAACTTCTTGCTTCATCAAATCAATTTCTGACATTGGGCGGAATGACAGCAATGTGAAGTAATCCCACATCAAATCATCTGAGATGCTTAAGAGCTTGCCAAACATATCTCCAGCGGGCTCACTAATACCGATGTAATTCCCTTTGGACTTACTCATCTTCTCAACGCCATCCAAACCAACCAAGAGCGGCATAGTCAAAATACATTGAGGCTCTTGGCCATATTCACGCTGGAGTTCACGACCAACCAAGAGATTAAATTTTTGATCAGTACCACCAAGCTCTAAATCACTCTTCAGAGCAACCGAGTCATAGCCCTGCATCAAAGGATATAAGAACTCATGAATAGAAATCGGTACGCCATTGCGATAGCGTTTCGTAAAGTCATCGCGCTCTAACATACGAGCAACGGTATGTTTCGCAGCCAACTGAATCATGCCGCGTGCGCCTAAGGGATCACACCATTCGCTGTTATAGCGCACTTCTGTTTTAGCCGGATCGAGCACCATGCTTGCTTGACGATAATAAGTCTCGGCATTAACAGCAATCTCTTCTGCAGTTAATGGTGGACGAGTAGCATTGCGGCCCGATGGATCGCCGATCATGCTGGTGAAGTCACCGATCAAGAAAATCACGGTATGACCTAAATCTTGCAACTGACGTAATTTATTCAGAACAACCGTATGACCTAAATGAATATCAGGAGCAGTTGGATCCAAACCCAGTTTGATTCTGAGTGGGGTCTTAGTGGCCTGACTACGAGCCAGCTTTTGTACCCAGTCAGCCTCAACCAATAACTCATCACAGCCACGTTTGGTGACTTCGAGTGCAGCAAAGACTTCGGGGGTCAAAGGATATTTTTGTTCAGGTTTAGCCGTCATGCTGATTCGGTTAACTGTTTCAGTTAAATTAGTATTTAAATTGCTAAAGCATAATTGTCGCATCCTTGAGAGCTAAACCCAGAACCCCATGAACAAGTCCGATTCCCATTACATTGGCTTAATGTCTGGCACCAGCCTGGATGGGATTGATGCCGTTCTAGCCAAAATTAAGCCTAATGGTCAAGCGAGCGCAGTAGAGGCTGTCAGCACACCCTTTGCCCCCGATCTTCGAAAAGCCCTTTTTGAGCTGCAAGCTACAGGCCCCAATGAGCTCGATAGGGAGAGGCGGGCTGGTAATGCCTTGGCCCTAGCCTATGCCGAGGCAGTGGTCACATTACTTAACAAAGCGAATTTGCAGGCATCGGATATCACTGCTATTGGCGCCCATGGGCAAACTATTCGCCATCAGCCTCATCTTGGAGATTTAGCATACACACACCAAACCCTCAATCCAGCTCTCTTAGCTGAAAAGACCGGTATTGATGTCATTGCAGATTTTAGAAGTCGCGATCTTGCTGCTGGCGGTCAGGGTGCCCCATTAGTTCCCGCTTTTCATGCACAACAATTTTCTGCAACAAAAAGCATCGCAGTCTTAAATATTGGCGGCATCGCTAATCTCACTCTTCTTCCAAATGGCGGTGAAATTACTGGTTTTGATTGTGGCCCTGGAAATATCTTGATGGATGCTTGGATACATCAACATCAAGGAAACGCTTTTGATGAGAATGGTAAATGGGCATTACAAGGTAAAGTGAATACAGAGCTGCTGGCAAGAATGTTGTCAGATCCCTTCTTTGCAAAAGCTCCACCAAAAAGTACGGGAAGAGATGATTTTCATCTTAACTGGTTGCAAGAAAAACTAGGGGATGTGAATCATTCCATTGGAGATGTGCAAGCAACCCTATTGCACCTAAGCGCTCATTCAGCGCTAGAAGCCTTGGTACGTCATGGCCCACAAACCCAGAAGCTGATTGTCTGCGGAGGCGGCGCCAAAAACCAAGCCTTGATGAATTTACTCAAAGTGAAGGCACAGCATTTCTTTACAGAGCCTTTAGAAATTACAACTAGTGATTCTGTTGGTATCGATCCGCAACTCGTTGAAGGCCTCGCTTTTGCTTGGCTTGCCTGGGCTCATAAAGAAAAACGGCCAGCAAATTTGCCAGCCGTTACAGGAGCGAAGGGACCCAGAATTCTAGGTGCTTGTTATCCAGCGTAGTAGATTTTTAAGCGGAGAAAGAAGAGCCACAACCACAAGTGGTTGTTGCATTTGGATTCTTAATCACAAATTGTGAGCCATTGATGTCCTCTTTGTAATCAATCTCAGCACCCACTAAATATTGGAAGCTCATTGAATCGACTAACAAAGTAACGCCATTCTTTTCAAAAAGGGTGTCATCTTCATTCACAGCATCATCAAATGTGAAGCCGTATTGAAAACCTGAGCAACCACCACCTTGAACGAACACACGTAACTTCAACTCTGGATTACCTTCTTCAGCAATCAAATCAGCCACTTTTGCAGCAGCGCTATCCGTGAATACCAAAGGGGTTGGTGGCTCGGCTAAATCTTGTGCAGGTTGCGTAGCTAATTGGGTCATGATTTACTCCTAATTCAAAAGACGATAACTCTATTCTAGGCTTTAAATGCCCAGTCTGCTGAAGGGTCATTACTGATCACCCAGATACCCGATTATGGAGAAACGGCTATTTGGTTAAGCCCAGTAGTTTCTGGCAAGCCAAACATGAGGTTCATGCACTGTACGCCCTGACCTGAAGCACCCTTCACTAGATTGTCTTCCACTACCAAAATGACCAAAGTGTCCCCACCTCCTGGCCGGTGGATCGCAATCCGAATGCCATTACTACCCCGCACTGAACGCGTCTCTGGATGACTGCCAGCAGGCATTACATCGACAAAAGGCTCGCCCTGATAAAAGTTCTCATAGAGCTTTTGGTAGTCAACATCCATTCCAGCATCGGTCAGGCGGACATATAAAGTCGAGTGAATGCCTCTTACCATTGGGGTGAGATGCGGCACAAATGTCAGACCAATCTGATCGTGACCTGCAATCGCCTTCAAACCTTGCGCGATTTCAGGAAGATGGCGATGGCCTTTAACACCATAGGCTTTAAAGTTATCACTTGCCTCAGATAGCAATGTGCCAATCTCGGCTTTACGTCCAGCACCAGATGTTCCTGACTTGGAGTCAGAAATAATGTGCTTACCATCAATCAACTGCTTGCCGCCAGTAGATTTTGGAGAGAGTAATGGTGCAAGCCCAAGTTGCACTGAAGTTGGATAACAACCAGCTAAGCCGACAACACGTGCTTTTTTAATAGCCTCGCGGTTTATCTCCGCCAAACCATAAACAGCTTCAGCCAAAATCTCTGGGCAGCTATGTTCCATGCCATACCACTTGGAAAATTCTTTAACATCTTTCAAACGGAAGTCCGCCGCAAGATCCAAAATCTTCACATTGCTTGCAAGCAATTCTTTTGCTTGTGCCATTGCAACACCATGCGGGGTTGCAAAGAACACTGCATCACATTCGTTTAATTTGGCTTCATCCGGTGTTGTAAATTTCAGATCAACACGACCACGCAAAGATGGGAACATTTCGGCTACTGGCATACCAGCCTCAGTGCGAGATGTAATAGCAACTATTTTGACTTCAGGATGCTGGGCCAATAAACGCAGTAGCTCAACCCCGGTATATCCTGTGCCGCCAACGATGCCAACCTTAATCATGTCTTTCTCCAAAATCCTGTATTCCCAATCACTCTATTTTTGCAGAGTAATACAACATTCTTACAATTTGCTTCATTGTAGAAACAAAAAGGGCCGCTTGCGCGACCCTTTCGATAAAACTGAAGCGACTGAAAGAATTAGCGCTTGCTGAACTGCTTACGACGACGAGCGCCATGCAGACCAACTTTTTTACGCTCAACTTCACGAGCATCGCGAGTAACCAAGCCTGCTTTAGACAGAGTTGGCTTCAGAGCGTTGTCGTAATCGATCAATGCACGAGTTACGCCGTGACGAACTGCACCAGCTTGGCCAGTTTCACCGCCGCCAGAAACGTTTACTTTGATATCAAAGGTCGTTAAGTGGGCTGTGAGAGCCAAAGGCTGACGAGCGATCATGCGCGATGTTTCACGAGCAAAATAAGCATCGATAGGCTTACCGTTAACAGTAATTTCGCCTTTGCCAGATTTTATAAAAACGCGCGCAACAGAACTTTTGCGGCGACCGGTACCGTAATTCCAATTTCCGTAATTAATAGCCATTTGGTTTCCTTAAATCTCTAACGCTTTAGGCTGTTGAGCCGTGTGCGGATGATTAGCATCGCCATAAACTTTCAATTTCTTGATCATGGCATAGCCTAGTGGGCCTTTTGGCAACATACCCTTCACAGCCTTCTCCAAAGCGCGGCCTGGAAAACGGTCTTGCATCTTGTCGAAGTTAGTCGAACTAATACCACCTGGGTATCCGCTGTGACGGTAATAAATCTTGTTCAAGCCTTTTGTGCCAGTGACACGCAGCTTAGATGAATTGATCACGACGATAAAGTCGCCAGTATCAACGTGTGGTGTGAATTCAGGCTTGTGCTTGCCGCGTAGACGGTGTGCCACTTCACTGGCGACACGACCGAGGACTTTGTCCGTAGCGTCAATCACGAACCATTCACGCTTTACCTCATGGGATTTTGCGGAAAAAGTTTTCATGATTTCTCAAATTGTTATAGTCAAAAAATTACCCCAACCAAACTACGTCCACCTTGGCCCTGCTTATGTTTGCAAGCTCGCAGATTCTGCAATCTAACTGGTACAACAAATTACCGCTGACTGGTTCGGTAATTCAGTAAAGCCTTGAATTGTAACCCAAAAAAAACCCAGGAACGAGTCCTGGGTTGGAATCCACCTATGTTTGGGTGGAGGAGACACTGGGTGGTAAGTTGCAGTCTTATACAAGACTGACTACCAATATGGTTATTCTACACAAGATTTATGGTGCAATGCAAGAAAATTGACCAAAATCAATTTTCTGATGTTTTTTAGCCCAAATTTAGGGCAATACTAATGTATAGAAATTGGTAAACTATTGATAATATTGATTAATTTATTAAGTTAGGGATCACTAATATGGAATGTCGAGTCTCTTGGTTGGGTAATGGTGGTATGGCTTTTTCAGCTAAAACTGGCAGTGGGCACCTCGTCAATATGGACGGCGCCCCTGAAGCAGGCGGCAGAAACCTAGCTCCAAGGCCGATGGAGCTCCTTCTGGCTGGGGCTGGAGGCTGTTCCGCATTCGATGTGGTTTTAATCCTACAAAAGGCTCGCCAAGCAGTTACAGCCTGCGATGTCACCCTTCAGGCAGAAAGAGCCTCTGAGGACCCCAAAGTCTTTACCAAGATTAATTTGCACTTCATCGTTAAGGGAAAAGATTTAGAGCAAACCAAAGTGGATCGCGCCGTGAAGCTTTCTCATGAAAAGTATTGCTCCGCCACTACCATGCTGGCTAAAACTGCTGAGCTGACTTACAGCGTCGAAGTCATTACGGAATAAGTGCAGAGTCAATCGATAAGCCGGATTCTGTCGCCTAGATTCGCACCTAGGGGCAATCATTCCTCTAGGCCGTTAGTTACCTAACGGCTCAAGCTCCCTACCCGCAGACTCAGCGGGACGCCTCATCGTCTGCATACTTGGGATTGCTCCAGGTGGAGGTTACCGCGTTTCACCGTAACTAAATACGCTCGTCTCTGTGGCCCTATTCCTCACGTCACCGTGGATGGCCGTTAGCCATCACCCTACCCTGTGGAGTCCGGACTTTCCTCCCCCTCAATAAAGAGGCGGCGATTGCCTAATTGACTCTGCGCCTGCAGTCTAACGCAGACGGAGCAAATTGGCTTGAAAACGAAGTACTAGCGTATGTAGATTTAAATCAGCGACCAGGCGATTGTTTCGCCTGCGCGTAGCGGCACAATCGTCGCATCACCTAAAGGCAATTCTGCAGGAATACTTTGCGCCTGTTTGAAAAGAGTAATTTTTTTACTATTGCGTGGCAAAGAATAAAAATCAGGACCAAAGAAACTGGCAAACCCTTCCAATTGATCCAATTTACCAACACTCTCGAATACCTCAGCATATAAACCCAAAGCATTAAATGCGCTATAGCAACCAGCACAACCGCAAGCAGCCTCTTTAGCGCCCTTCGCATGTGGCGCGCTATCGGTACCCAAGAAGAAACGAGGATTGCTGCTAGTAGCAGCCTCTAGCAAGGCAACGCGATGCTCTTCACGCTTGAGTACTGGCAAACAGTAGTTGTGTGGACGAATACCGCCAGCAAAGATCGCATTGCGGTTCATAAGCAAATGCTGTGGAGTGATCGTCGCAGCAATCGTATTCTTTCCATCAGTCGAGACATCACGCACATAGTGCGCCGCCTGTTTTGTCGTAATGTGCTCAAACACTATTTTGAGCTCAGGAAAATCTTTGCGCAATGGCTGGAGAACTTGATCAATAAATACAGCTTCGCGATCAAAGATATCAACGTCAGCATGAGTAACTTCACCATGGACCAGCAAAGGCATTCCGATAGTTTGCATCGCCTCTAAAGCTTGATAGCAACGCTTAATATCACTAACACCCGCATCGCTATTTGTCGTAGCACCTGCAGGATATAGCTTGAATCCAACTATGCCTTCTGCCTTAGCTTTACGCACCTCATCCGCTGAAGTGTTATCAGTTAGATATAAAGTCATCAGCGGCGTAAAACTGCCAATACCTAATGATTTCAAATTCGATTCAATGCGAGCTTGATAAGCCTTAGCCAAATCCACGGTAGTGACTGGTGGCTTCAAGTTTGGCATGATGATCGCGCGTGCAAATTGACGAGCAGTGTCAGCTAATACATCCTTCATTACTTCGCCATCACGAATGTGTAAATGCCAATCGTCTGGCTGAATTAATTCAATTTGTATCGGACTATTGGACATCATTATTTATCGAGCAAGATAATGCGGAAATCATTCACATTTGTGAGTGTAGGGCCAGTTTCCACTAAAGCTCCTAATTCTGCAAAGAAACCGTAGCAATCATGTGCCGCCAAGAATGTTTCTGGCACAAGCCCTTGAGGTTGAGCTAGTTTTCGAACTTCACCATTAAACCATGCGCCGGCATTTTTCTCGCTGCCATCAATACCGTCGGTGTCTGCCGCTAAGGCAGCAATCTTGGATAAATCTGCACTAGCAGCAAAAAGAGATAAGAGATATTCACTGCAACGGCCGCCGCGCCCCTTAAGTCCTGCAGGAATCGTCACCGTGCATTCACCACCAGAAATAAGAGCCAAGGGCTTGTCACCTTTGGCTAAATACTCACGAGCCAAATTTGCTTGACTCACTCCAACCTCTTGAGCTTCACCGGTAATGGTGTCACCCAGAACAACAGGTTCATATCCTTGGGTACGTACATAATCAGCTGCTGCTTCTAAACTTTTATATGCGGTAGCAATCACATGATTGGCTACTTGCGCATCTACCAAGTCAATGTCTTTTAAGGTTTCTGGCTTCTCTCCGGCTAAACCTTGCTTGAGATGATTCAAAACAATTGTAGGTACTGCGTCAGTACCTAAGTGATATTTTTCTAAGATATTCAGAGCATCTAAATAAGTTGAATAGTCAGCAGCACAAGGACCGCTCGCAATATCTGCTGGAGAATCCCCAGTCACATCTGAAATTAATAAAGCTTCAACACGAGCACCGCGCGCAATCGCAACCCTTGCTAAGTTGCCACCCAGAATTGCTGATAAATGTTTGCGCACTATATTCATCTCTTCAATCGGTGCACCACTGCGCAGGAGTGCCTCAGTAGTCTTGCGCATATCTTCAATCGAAATGCCCTCGACCGGCAAGGTTAGAAGACTAGAGCCGCCGCCTGACACCAGAGCAATTAAGACATCCCCAGCTTGAAGTTCATTAGCCAAAGCCAACACTTCCTTTGCGCCATCCATACCAGCTTGATCAGGTACCGGATGACCAGCCTCCACAATCTTAATGTGAGCTGTTGGAGAGCTGTGGCCATAGCGCGTCAGAACCACACCATTTATCTTTGTCTGGGGCCAGTTTACTTTTGCATAAGACTCTAGGGCACTTGCCATAGATGCACTTGCTTTGCCGGCACCAACTACCAAGCATTTACCTTGTGGCTCCTGCCCAAATGGAAATATCTTTGCTAAGTATTGCGGGACAATCACCTGCGGATCCGCTACCGATACGGCAGCAGCAAAGGCATTCTTGAGAATAGCCTCTGTAGTAACTGATGGATTCATTTGCTGCGTCATCAAGCTATTCTAATCAAGTGCCGCTCGTTCTTGCATTTGCCACATCTCGGCATACCTCCCATTAGCAGCCAGTAACTCAGGATGAGTGCCACGCTCCACAATCTGACCATGATCCATCACCAAGATTTGATCGGCATGAATAATGGTTGAAAGTCGATGTGCAATGATTAGAGTTGTACGATTTTTGGCCAAACTGAGTAATTCTTCCTGAAAAGCCCTCTCCGTTTTAGAGTCCAAGGCTGAAGTAGCCTCATCAAAAATCAACATTGCGGGTTTTTTAAGTAAAGTTCTAGCAATTGCCACACGCTGCTTTTCGCCACCCGATAACTTCAGGCCCCGTTCGCCTACTTGGGTCTCATAACCCTCAGGCAAACGTTTAATAAAGCCATCGATTTGCGCTGCCCTTGCAGCCTCATGAACTTCATCAATTGTTGCTGAAGGATCACCATAGGCAATGTTGTAACCAATGGTGTCATTGAACAAAACCGTATCTTGGGGAACGATGCCAATGGCTTTACGCAAACTTGCCTGTGTCACATCTTGAAGGTTTTGACCATCAATCAAGATTTTTCCAGACTGCACATCATAGAATCGAAAGAGCAATCTAGCTAAGGTACTCTTGCCTGCACCACTTTGACCCACAACCGCAGTAATAGTACCGGCGGGGATGTTGAAGCTGACATCACGCAAAATTTCACGCTTAGCATCGTAGTGAAAAGATACATTCTCAAAACGGACATCTGGCCCGTGACCACGATGATCGATTCGCAATGGATGTGCATTCGGTGAATCAGCAATCTCTTTATCGGTATTGAGTAATGAAAACATTCGCTCCATGTCCGTTAGAGACTGTTTGATCTCGCGATAAATCACACCCAAGAAATTGAGTGGAATATACAACTGGATCATTAAAGTGTTTACTAATACAAGGTCGCCAAGAGTCATGGTGCCGTCTACTACGCCGAGTGTAGCGCGCCACAAAATTAAGACTAAGCCAATGGCAATGATTGTTTGCTGTCCAAAGTTGAGAACTGCTAAAGATTTTTGCGACTTAATAGCAGCGGCCTGGTAGCGCACTAAATTTTTGTCGTAACGACTAGCTTCAAAAGCCTCATTACCAAAATACTTTACCGTCTCAAAATTTAATAAAGAATCAATGGCTTTCTGATTCGCCTTTGAATCCATGTCATTCATAGTCTTGCGAAAATGGGTACGCCACTCCGTGACTACTACAGTAAATACGATATAGAAAACCAAGGCGCATAAGGTAATTGCTGCAAACCAAATATCATATGAGTACGCCAAATAGCCCAACACCAAAATGAACTCAACAAGCGTTGGTAGGATGCTATAGAGCGAATAAGAAATCAGCGACTGAATACCGCGAGTACCACGTTCAATATCTCGACTGACACCTCCAGTTTGACGAGCCAGATGAAAGCTCAGCGCCAAAGCATGTAAATGCTCAAAGACCTGGAGAGCCACTTTGCGGACAGCATTTTGGGTCACCCTAGCGAAGAGAAACTCACGCAACTCAGCAAACAAGGATGCAGCCATTCGGAGGAGCCCGTAAGCCAGAATGAGCCCTACTGGAACTACAAGTAAGACTTGTGGAGAGTCTGCCCTGAGGTTTAAATCATCAATTAAACGCTTCAGCAAAATAGGGATACCTAGATTGGTAACCTTAGCAGCCACTAAGCAAGCCAGAGCAATCGCAACTCTAAATTTATATTCCAGTAGATAGGGAATTAAATCGCGAATAACCTTCCAGTCACTTCCCTGTGAGGGCTTGGAATCTGCGCTACCGTGATGGTGTCCCGATGAATGTCTCATCGCTCTATCTTATTCGCTTCTAGTTCAGTTCGCTGAAAACAATTTCAGAATCGCTTCACCATTGCTAGGAGAAAAACATTTCTGAGCTGCCTCTGCAAATGGCAACCAATCATAAGCAACATGCTCTCTTGGGGAAAGGTGAATGGAAGTATTTTCTGGAACCTGCAGCGCAAACCAATGTTCAGTATTTCTGGTGACGCCAGGCGCATATCGAAAGCGCCACTCTGGATAGATCTCATATTCGATCTGGTGATGCAAATTGCGCAGCGCATCTGCTGGCAGCTGGTCAACGGCAATCCCCGTTTCTTCGAAAACCTCACGGGTAGCCGCTTGAGCTAAATCTTCATCTGACCTATCCAAGCTACCAGTAACGGATTGCCAAAAGCCTGCACGATCAGCACGCTCTATCAATAAAACATCCCTATTCGATTTGTAGATAACGACTAAAACCGAGATAGGGATTTTCAAGATAGCGCCGATACGGCTTGAATTGTTTTAAGCAGCCGGTGCTGCTTGGCGCAAACGGATATGCAACTCACGCAACTGACGCTCATCTACTGGGCTAGGCGCTTGGGTTAATAAGCATTGTGCACGTTGTGTTTTAGGAAAAGCAATGACATCACGAATGGACTCAGCACCAGTCATCATGGTCACAATACGATCTAAGCCGAAGGCAATACCGCCATGTGGGGGCGCACCGTATTGAAGTGCATCTAATAAGAAGCCAAACTTTGCTTGAGCTTCTTCAGCACCAATCTTCAATGCGCGAAATACCTGACTTTGTACCGCCTCTTGGTGAATACGAACAGAACCGCCGCCGATTTCACTGCCATTCAGAACCATGTCATAAGCCTTAGCCAAGCACTTGCCTGGATCAGATTCGAGGTATTTCATGTGCTCATCCTTCGGACTGGTGAATGGATGATGGCAAGCAACCCAACGCGCTTCGCCTTCGTCGTAATCAAACATCGGGAAATCTACTACCCACAACGGTTTCCATGCTTCGGTAAAGAGGCCATGCTCTTTACCCCAAGCAGAGTGACCAATACGCAAGCGCAGGTTGCCGATGGCATCATTCACCACTTTTTCTTTATCAGCACCAAAGAAAATGATGTCGCCGTCTTTAGCACCAGTCCGTTTCAAGATGCCTTCGATCGCAGCATCATGCAAGTTTTTCACAATCGGTGATTGCAAACCATTGCGGCCTTCAGCGATAGAGTTCACTTTGATCCATGCCAAACCTTTGGCGCCATAGATACTGACAAACTGGGTGTAGTCATCAATTTCACTACGACTGATCTCGGCGCCACCTGGTACACATAAGCCCACTACTCGGCCACCTTCTTGATTTGCTGCGCCTGAGAAGACCTTGAAATCAACGTCTTTCATCACATCTGTCAATTCAGTGAATTCAAAGTTGACACGCAAATCTGGCTTATCGGAACCAAAACGCGCCATACCCTCTGAGTAAGGCATGGTTGGAAATGGATTAGGCAATTCCACATTCATAGTTTTCTTAAAAATATGACGAATCATGTTTTCAAAGAGATCGCGAATCTCAATCTCGCTCAAGAAAGCCGTTTCACAGTCGATTTGGGTAAATTCTGGTTGACGATCTGCACGTAAATCTTCGTCACGGAAACACTTGGTAATTTGATAGTAACGATCAAAACCAGCCACCATCAATAGCTGCTTAAACAACTGGGGAGACTGTGGCAAAGCGAAGAACTGACCATCATGCACACGGGATGGAACCAAATAGTCGCGCGCACCTTCAGGCGTACTCTTGGTGAGCATCGGTGTTTCAATATCAATAAAGCCCGCTTCGTCTAAATAGCGGCGGCACTCCATTGCAACGTTATAACGCAAGCGTAGATTCTTTTGCATTTGCGGACGACGCAAATCCAATACACGATGAGTCAAACGAGTGGTCTCAGATAAATTCTCATCATCAATCTGGAACGGCGGAGTAATAGAAGCATTCACAATAACCAGGTTGTGACAGAGAATTTCTACTTTACCGCTAACCAAATCTGTATTCTCTGTGCCAGCAGGGCGTGCGCGAACTAAACCTTTAATCTGAATACAGAACTCATTGCGCACATGCTCAGCAAGGGCAAACATCTCTGGACGATCTGGATCACAAACTACCTGCACAAAACCTTCGCGATCACGCAAGTCAATAAAGATGACGCCTCCGTGGTCACGACGGCGGTTAACCCAGCCTGAGAGTGTGACCTCTTGACCAATCAGTGAATCGGTTACTTGGCCGCAAGTATGGCTACGCATTGACATAACAATTTCCTAAAATCAAAAATGGTGTGGTGACTCATGTGAAGTCAGAGCACTAGAATTATTTGGTGGAACCGAGCCCATGGAAACAATATGTTTCAATGCCTCTTCTACACTCATCTCCAACTCAATCGTTTGCGCACGAGGTACGATCATAAAAAATCCGGAGGTAGGATTTGGCGTGGTGGGCAAAAATACATTGACGTAGTCTTCGCCGAGCTTAGCAGTCACTTCTTTTGCAGGCGTGCCGGTTTGAAATGCAATCACCCAAGAGTCCGCATGAGGATAACGAATCAACAGAGCCTTACTAAAGGCCTGACCATTTCCAGAAAATAAAGTGGAAGAAACTTGTTGAACGCTCGAGTAGATAGAGCGAACAATCGGAATGCGATTGACAAACCTATCCCAAATCTTTAACCACCACTGGCCAGCAAAACTAATTGCCAGTAGTCCGGTGAACATAATCACTGCAATTACAATCACAATTCCAACGCCTGGGAGGTCGCGGAAGTGTTGGACATCTATTGCAGCATCATGGGGAAGAACCATAATGATGGCGTGCATTACCGAGCCAAAAACACCGTCGAGTAAACCCAAGCCCCCGGCAATCACCCAAACGGTGATTGACAATGGTGCCCAAACCAGAATGCCCGCGATAAAGTATTTTTTCATGTGTTTTGCCTAACCCGCTATTTTAGCGGTTAAGGAGCCAATCGGCGAGAGGCTAATAAATGCCTAGGCTGATGATCAAAATTCCAGCCAAAAATCCTCCAGCAAAGAGCAAAGCCCCAGCTATCAGGCGGTGAGTACGTCTTTCTTCAAGCAAAAGGGCTTTTAAGACCTCTAATTCGCCATTTTGGTCTTTTGTTTGATGACGGCTTTGAGCCAAACTATCAGCAATTAAACGCGGCAAAGTAGGCAGAATTTTGGCCCAAGTAGGCGCCTCTTCCTTCAGCCCGTCCAGCAAACCGCGCCAACCGAGCTGCTTATCAACCCATTTTTCCAAAATTGGCTTAGCGGTTTTCCAAAGATCCAAATCTGGGTCTAGCTCACGCGCCAACCCTTCTACATTTAAGAGTGTTTTTTGCAACAGGGTCAATTGAGGCTGTATTTCGATCTTAAAGCGACGTGAGGTCTGGAACAAACGCATCAACACAATTCCAAGAGAAATCTCTTTGAGTGGACGATCAAAGTAAGGCTCACAAACAGAACGCACAGCCCCCTCTAATTCTTCAACGCGCGTATTCGCCGGAACCCAACCAGATTCAATATGAAGTTCAGCAACGCGGCGATAGTCACGATTAAAGAACGCCAAAAAGTTCAGCGCTAAATAATTCTTATCCGATTCGCTGAGAGCGCCAACGATTCCAAAGTCTAAAGAAATAAATCGGCCAAAAGTTTCTGGCTCCAAACTAATCATGATGTTTCCAGGATGCATATCTGCGTGGAAAAATCCGTACTCAAATACTTGTGTGAAAAATATCTCTACGCCATCAGCTGCCAACTTCTTAAAATCTACGCCAGCTGCACGCAAGTCTGCGGTGCGTCCAATTGAAATGCCATCCATTTTTTGCATCACAATGACATTGGTGTGACATAGATCCCAATACATCTCTGGAATCATCAACTTCTTAGAATCTGCAAAATAGCGACGTAATTGACTTGCGTTTCCTGCCTCGCGCATCAGATCTAATTCATCATGCAAGTAAGTGTCAAACTCTGCAACGTTCTCAGTCGGTTTCAAGCGACGACCATCCTCAGAACTCTTTTCAATGACTTTTGCTAAGTCATACATCAAGGCCAGATCACCTTCAATTACTGGCAAGATACCAGGGCGCAATACTTTGATCGCTACCGTTTTATGGGCCCATTCAGGATGTTTGTCGGTGGCGCGCAACACTCCAAAATGCACTTGTGCAACCGAGGCACTTGCTACCGGGGTTGCATCAAAGCTCATGAATACCTCTTCGATAGGCTGACCAATAGCCTCTTCAATTAAACGACGAGACTCTGCATTAGAAAACGGCGGTACTTGATCTTGTAACTTTGCCAACTCATTGGCAATATCTTCTGGTAACAAGTCACGACGCGTGGAAAGCACTTGTCCAAACTTTACAAAAATCGGACCAAGCGCTTCAAGGGTTAAGCGAATGCGCTCTCCTCTTGGTAATTTAGTGCCAGGAGAAGTCCAACAAACGACTGTCAAAAAGCTACGGCCAACTCCTGATTTAAGAACATCGCGCAATAAAGGCAATAAACCATAACGCCAAGCAGTAAAAAAGATAAAACAGAGACGAGCAATTCGACGCACGATTTATTTAGCCTTTTGCTCTATGAGTTGAATACGTTTTTCTAAACGATCTACTGACTCGCGTAAGTCATTTAACTCGGATTTGCGAACCATAAAATCGCGTTTATTTAAAAGGATCTTTCGCTCTTCACTGACATACTCAATCACATTGTCTAATAAGTCACTGGCGGCAGAACGCGTATCAGAAACAAATTTCTTGCCTTGTCTGACAGCAAAATTTGCAGGCGCATCACTAACTATACGCGCCAGATCTTCCTCATATTCCCAGCGCAACTGGCCCGCTAAACGTCCAATCAATTGAGCCAAATCTGCATCACCAGTAATTTTGACAGCTTTGAAAGCTTGTTCTTTTAAATTGCCAGGGCTAGCCACCAAATCACTCATCGCTTTTGCAGACACCTCTAAGGCAAGTGTAGGGCTTTCCAACTCTCTTAAGACCTCTAAGTGTCCAACAGGATTAATCTCAAAGCACAAGCGCCCAAAAGGAAGTTGAATAAGCACCGTCTTCTCTGCATGCTTTGCTAGCTCAGCGCACGCCCATGGCTCTCGCCCCAAGACGTGGTTAATTCCTCGGCAAGCAGCTCCGGCAGCAATCGTATGGGTTGAAGAGGATATTGTGTTCATAAGTGTAAAAAACCCGCACAAGTGCGGGTTTTCCGACGGAAATTACCTAAAGCTTAAACTAACTGGGAGATACCCGCTAGTACCCAGCCTCCAGGACCCTCTACTGGCTTGCTTAAATTCCAGATTTCTGAGAAATCACTGGCTGGCGCTCCCTGTTGCTCACGGATCATGCCGCTGAACTGAACGCTGCAGAAGTAATGCGCATCTGCGGTTTCGATTCCCAACAACCGCGCATTAATCGTCACAACATCAGTTTGGTTGGCGCTATCAGTCCGACCCGCTAAGTCCTGCTGAATAGTTGCAAACATTTCAGGGGTAGCGAATTCACGCAATGCAGCAAGGTCCCCTTGATCCCAGGCTTTTTGTAAGGTCACAAAATACTGTTTTGCATTCTCTAAGAAGGCTTGCTGATCAAAGCCTGGTGGCAGCGTGGAATGAAATAGCTCAGGCTCCTGTGAAACGCCAGCAAAATCATTTGCTACAGGAGCAAAAGCCGGGTCTTGTCTCGGATTTTGATTAAGGCTCGCTCGCTGCATACCAGGGGTAGTTGCATTTGCATTCTGCCCTGCGCCTGACATGGCAGGCAAGAACCTGCGAATCACAAACATGATGACAAAACCAGCCAGCATCGCGATCAACAAACCGGTAATCAGGGAAGAGGCTGCCTCACCCAGACCAAAATGCGATAAGAGATAGCCAATACCTAAACCAGCAGCTAACCCACCTAAGAGGCCACCCATGCCACCAAAACGACTAGGCGCTGGCGCTTGTGGTGCTGGAGCTGCAGGTTGAGCTTGCTGAGCTTGCTTTTGTGCAGGTTGAGCTTGCTTTTGAATTGGAGCACTGGGAGCTTTACCGATACTTTTGCCGCCGCCAAGACGCGCCGCATCAACGTGACCCACTGTTGCGAATATCAAAGTAAAGCTTAATAAAACTGCTTTAAAAAAATGTTTGTTCATTGCTTTTACCCCTTGTAATAACTTCTTCAATACTTGAGTTTTTAAGAGCTTAAAAACTATACAACTATCAGTATTTAATACCAATATGTAAGGCAACGATACCCCCAGTCATTCTATGGGTTTGCACTTCGTCAAAACCAACCCCCAGCATCATCTCTTTGAGGGTATCCGCGTCAGGGTGCATGCGAATAGATTCTGCCAAATAGCGATAGCTTTCTGAATCTTGTGCTATTTTTTCACCCAACCAAGGCAGTACTTTGAATGAATACAGGTCATATACGGGCTGCAGGAAGGCATCTGGCTTGGAAAACTCCAAGACGAGTACGCGGCCCCCAGGCTTAATCACGCGACACATTTCGCCAAGTGCAAGCTCTTTATGAGTCATATTGCGCAAACCAAAAGCAACGGTTACCACATCAAAATGGTTATTAGGGAACGGAATTTTCTCCGCATCAAATTGCACACAAGGCAAGGCCATGCCCTGGTCTAATAAGCGATCTCGACCGACGCCTAACATTGAAGCATTGATATCACTCAACCAAACTTGAGCATCAGGATTACGACCCCAATCCGTCGCCTTGGCAAATGCGCTAGCTAGGTCGCCAGTACCGCCAGCAATATCCAGCACTTTTTGACCAAGACGTACATTTGCACTTGCAATCGTGATCTTTTTCCAAACGCGATGTAGACCGAGAGACATTAAGTCATTCATCACATCGTATTTGCTAGCTACCGAATGGAATACCTCAGCAACCTTACCAGCCTTCTCGGCTTCGTCAACGCTTTGATAGCCAAAGTGAGTTTTACTCATTAGTGACTTCCACAAGAGTGGCCATGTGAGCGTCCTGCCTGCACCATCGGCGCATCACGATCAAGACCTGCAGCAGCCAATTTATCCAAATGCTCTTTCCATACTTGCTCTTGGTTTTCGCACAAGAAATGCAAGTAATCCCAAGAATATAAGCCTGAATCATGTCCATCAGAAAAAGTGGGTTTCAGTGCGTAATGGCCGACAGGCTCCAGACTGGCAATCAACACCTCACGCTTACCCGTTTGCAAAGTCTCTTGACCGGGGCCGTGACCCTGAACTTCTGCCGATGGAGAAAGCACTCTCAATAGTTCAAAAGGCAGTCGATATGAAGAGCCGTCCTCATAGGAGAGCTCAAGAACCTTGGACTGCTGGTGCACCACAACATTCACTGGAATCATTAAACCAACACCCTTTCAATACCGCCTTGGTTAGCTTTGGTGACGTAGTCTTGCATCCAATTTTCACCGAGTAATTTATGCGCCATCTCAACTACGATGTAATCAGCAGTAGTATCACTATCTGCATCAAAGCGGGTTAAGCCTTGCAAGCAAGATGGGCAGCTGGTTAATACTTTAACGTCGCCAGTGAAATCGCCCTGACGCAAATCATTGGCCGCTTTTTCCATTTCAATTTGTTTGCGAAAACGGACTTGAGTAGAAATATCAGGGCGAGTAACCGCTAAGGTTCCAGACTCACCACAGCAACGATCATTTTTCGCAATCGCTATACCATCTTCTAATTGAATGAGCTCATTCACTGTCTTCAAGGGGTCCTGTAACTTCATGGGAGAGTGGCAAGGATCGTGATACATGTATTTCACGCCTGTTACTCCAGTGAGCTTGACACCCTTCTCGGCTAAAAATTCGTGGATATCAATAATCCGGCAACCAGGGAAGATTTGCTCAAACTGATAGCCCGCTAATTGGTCGTAACAAGTGCCGCAAGATACGACTACCGTCTTGATATCTAAGTAGTTCAAGGTATTAGCCACCCGATGAAATAAGACGCGGTTGTCCGTAATCATCTTATCCGCTTTGTCAAAATCACCATTACCGCGCTGTGGGTAGCCGCAGCATAAATAGCCTGGTGGCAACACTGTCTGTACACCAACATTCCAAAGCATTGCTTGAGTTGCTAAACCCACTTGCGAAAACAGACGCTCGGATCCGCAGCCCGGGAAATAAAAGACCGCCTCAGTATCGGCAGAGGTTGTTTTAGGATCCCGAATAATGGGCACGTAGTTTGCATCTTCAATATCCAATAAAGCACGCGCAGTCTTTTTCGGCAAATTACCAGGCATCTTCTTATTTACAAAGAAAATAACCTGTTCAGTGATGGTCGGTTTCCCAACAGTTGCAGGAGGATGTGCAGTTTGCTTTTTAGCAAACTTACGCAGAAGATCATTGCCTAAGCGCTGTAACTTATAGCCCCAACCAATCATAGCCGTACGAACTAAATGAATAGTCTCTGGACTGGTGGTATTCAAAAAAAACATCGATGCTGCTGTACCTGGATTAAAACGCTGCTGACCCATTTTACGCATGAGGTTGCGCATATTCATCGTCACATCACCAAAGTCGATCTTGACTGGGCAAGGCGTTAAGCACTTATGACAGACAGTGCAATGCGCTGCGACATCATCAAACATTTCCCAATGCCGAATTGAAACACCGCGACGAGTTTGCTCTTCATATAAGAAGGCTTCAATCAATAATGATGTCGCCAAAATTTTGTCGCGGGGGCTATATAAAAGATTTGCGCGTGGTACGTGGGTCGCGCAAACTGGCTTGCACTTACCACAGCGTAAGCAATCTTTCACGCTATCAGCGATAGCGCCGATATCACTTTGCTGCATGATGATGGACTCATGCCCCATCAAGCCAAAGCTTGGCGTGTAAGCCATGCTCAGGTCGGCATGCGGCATCAGCTTGCCCTTGTTAAATCTGCCTTCAGGGTCTACACGATTCTTATAGCTACGGAAGTCTTTTAATTCTGCTTCTGTCAGGTACTCCAACTTCGTAATACCAATACCATGCTCACCAGAAATCACGCCATCTAAGGAGCGGGCTAACTTCATAATACGATCGACTGCACGATGGGCATCTTGCAGCATCTCGTAGTCATCAGAGTTCACCGGAATATTGGTGTGTACATTACCGTCACCAGCATGCATATGCAATGCTACGAATACGCGCTTACGCAGAATATTTTTATGAATAGCCTCAAGCTCAGCCAATATCGGCTCGAATGCAAGACCGCCAAAAATAATGCGTAATTCAGAACGAACTTCCTCTTTCCATGATGCGCGCAAGCTGTAGTTTTGCAGTTGTGGGAAATGGGTATCCATCTGCGTCAGCCAATCAGCCCAACGAGTGCGCACCCTCGCAATTAATTCAAGAGCCTGCTGAACCCTATCACCTAAAATCTCTGCTGTAGGGATTTCATATTCCGCATCACTCTTGCCTAATGGCAAAGCGCTCTTTTTCAAGAACGACTCCAGGCCGTCGAGAACTTGTAACTTGTTTTTAAGGGATAGTTCAATATTGATGCGATCAATCCCATCGGTGTACTCACCCATCCGCGGCAAAGGAATTACCACATCTTCATTGATCTTAAATGCATTGGTATGACGAGCAATGGCGGCTGTCCGAGCACGGTCGAGCCAGAACTTCTTGCGAGCTTCTGCGCTCACTGCAACAAAGCCCTCGCCAACCCGCAGGTTTGCCATGCGCACTACTTCACTAGTAGCTGCTGCGACTGCTCCTTCATCATCGCCAGCAATATCGCCAATTAAGACCATCTTTGGCAGACTATTGCGTTTAGATTTTGTGGAGTAACCAACTGCCCTTAAATATCGATCATCCAAATGCTCCAGGCCAGCCAGAATGGGACCGCCTTGCTTACTTAAACCATCCAAGTAAGCCTTGATTTCGACAATACTTGGAATGGCTTCGCGCGCTTGCCCAAAAAACTCTAAGCAAACAGTACGCATAAATTTTGGCATGCGATGCAATATCCAAGTTGCGCTAGTAATCAAACCATCGCAACCTTCTTTTTGTACGCCAGGCAAGCCTGATAAAAATTTATCAGTAACGTCTTTACCTAAACCCTCTTTGCGAAAACGCTTGCCTTCTACTTCGAGCAATTCTGTTTTTAGAATTCGCTGACCAGGCTCGCTATTACCATCAGACCAAGTTAACTGAAAGCGCACGGTTGCAACATCATGAATCTTGCCGAGGTTGTGCTCAAGGCGCTCAACATCGAGCCAATTTCCCTCTGGATCCACCATACGCCAGCTAGCAAGGTTATCTAGAGCAGTGCCCCAAAGAACTGCTTTTTTACCGCCGGCATTCATGGCAATGTTGCCGCCAATGCAACTCGCATCAGCAGAAGTAGGATCAACTGCAAACACTAAGCCAGCTTGCTCTGCAGCATCAGCTACACGGCGAGTGACAACACCAGCACCAGTAAAGATGGTTGAGACCTCATGAGCTACACCAGGCAGAGGCTTAGATTTCACGCCGCCGATATCTTGTAATTTCTCAGTATTAATCACTGCAGACATGGCATACAAGGGAATCGCACCACCGGTATAGCCAGTACCACCTCCACGAGGAATAATTGTGAGGCCCAATGCTACGCAGGCTTTCACCAAACCAGGAATCTCCGACTCGTAATCAGGCTTAAGTACTACCAGTGGAAACTCAACACGCCAGTCCGTTGCATCAGTAACATGCGCTGCGCGCGATACGCCATCAAAACAAATATTGTCACTAGCGGTATGGCGGCCTAATTCCTTACGTGCGCGTTTACGAATTTGTTCAACTTCCTTAAATCCGTTTTCAAAATTTTCAATGGCGCGATAAGCAGCACTTAATAAAATTTCAACTTGTTCTGCAGACTCGCCACTATTGCGCTTTTTAACTTCACCTAAACGATGCCACAGAGCATCGATTAGTTGTTTGCGACGAATCGGGCTATCTAATAAATCATCCTGCAAAAATGGGTTGCGTTGAACCACCCAAATATCACCCAGGATTTCAAACAACATGCGGGCAGAGCGGCCAGTACGGCGGACGCCGCGCAACTCATTGAGAACCCGCCACGACTCCTCACCTAAGAGGCGAATCACAATTTCTCGATCAGAAAAGGAGGTGTAGTTGTAGGGAATTTCGCGAAGACGGGGGGAACCCGCCTCAGCATCCAACAACTGGTTTAAAGCCAATGGTGCGTTCATAGCGACATATTTGATAAATAAGCATTTTAGTTGAGCGAACCTGATAGTGTCAGCAAACGGATAAAGTTGCTCCCTAAATCGATAAACCCTTGCAAATCTAAGGGCTTAGGAGCCATCCGTGGTACGCTCATTGGATGGCAACGAACTATTTAAAGAAAATTTTATCGGCTCGCGTCTATGACGTAGCCAGAGAAACTGAACTTCAGCTCGCCCCCGAACTGACTAAGCGTTTGGGCAACCAGGTCCTTCTCAAAAGAGAGGATAACCAGCCGGTTTTTTCCTTCAAAATCCGTGGCGCCTATAACAAAATGGCCCATTTGCCCCCAGAATCTTTAAAACGCGGTGTGATTGCAGCTTCTGCAGGCAATCATGCTCAAGGCGTAGCCTTATCGGCTGCCAAAATGAAATGTAAGGCTGTCATCGTGATGCCGGTGACGACTCCCAGCGTCAAAATTGATGCCGTTAAAGCGAGAGGTGGTTCTTGGGTCGAGATCATTCTCCAGGGTGAGTCTTACAGCGACGCATTTCAACATGCGGAACTATTAGGCAAAAAACGAGGCTTGACCTTTGTTCATCCATTTGATGACCCAGATGTAATCGCTGGACAAGGCACCATTGCCCACGAAATTTTTACTCAATATGAAAAACCTATCGATGCAGTATTTGTCGCCATTGGTGGTGGCGGCCTCATTTCCGGTATTGGCGAATATATTAAGGCAGTAAGCCCAAAGACTAAAGTCATCGGCGTACAAGCCTCAGATTCTGATGCCATGAATCAATCGCTCAAAGCAAATAAACGGATTGAGATGAAAGATGTTGGCTTATTCTCTGATGGCACTGCTGTCAAATTGGTCGGCAAAGAAACTTTCCGCATCTGTAAAAAAGTGGTTGATGAAATCATTACTGTCGATACCGATGAAATCTGTGCAGCCATTAATGATGTCTTTACCGATACCCGAAGCATCCTTGAGCCTGCTGGCGCCTTAGCCATTGCAGGCATGAAGAAGTATGTTGATAAAAAACGTCTCAAGAAGAAAACCCTGGTAGCCGTTGCTTGCGGAGCCAATATGAACTTTAGCCGTCTCCGCTTTGTAGCAGAGCGTGCAGACGTTGGTGAGTTCCGCGAAGCAGTATTTGCCGTAACGATTCCTGAAGAGCGTGGCTCTTTCAAACGTTTCTGTGAATTACTCGGTAAACGCAATGTGACTGAGTTTAACTATCGGATTGGTGATCAAAGCGAAGCACATATTTTTGTAGGCATCAGCACACAAAAAGCGGGGGATAGCGAAGCCATTGCAAAACATTTCCGTAAAGCGAAGTTTGCAACGATTGACCTCACCCATGATGAGTTAGCAAAATCGCACTTACGTCATATGGTGGGTGGTCACTCTGTACTTGCCAAAGATGAATTGCTCTACCGTTTTGAATTTCCAGAGCGCCCGGGTGCTTTGATGAAGTTCCTAACGAGCATGGCACCTAACTGGAACATTAGTCTCTTCCACTATCGTAATCATGGTGCTGATTACGGCCGCATTTTGGTAGGCATCCAGGTACCCAAAAATGAACAGAAGAAATTCCAAAACTTCTTGGCAACATTAGGTTACCCTCACTGGGATGAAAGTAATAACCCTGCATATCAGCTGTTCCTGAAATGAGATGTAATTCTTAAATGTCATACACGCTCACCGGAAAACTTGTCGTTGCGATCTCATCGCGCGCCCTATTTGATTTTGAAGAAGAAAATCGCATCTTCGAATCAACCGATGACAGCGCTTATATGAAATTACAACTTGAGCGCCTGAGTGAGGCCGCTCAAAAAGGGGTGGCATTTCCATTAGTTAAAAAACTTCTCGCTTTTAATGAAGAAGGTGAGCAACGGGTTGAGGTAGTGATGCTTTCCCGCAATGATCCTGTCAGTGGTCTGCGCGTCTTCCGTTCCGCCGAGCACCATGGTCTACATCTTGAACGTGGCGTATTTACCAGAGGTCGCCCTCCCTACCATTACCTTCGCTCATTACACGCCAACCTCTTCTTATCGGCCAACGAAGATGATGTAAGGGCGACGATTGATGCAGGTTTTCCAGCTGCGCGGGTCTACCCAGAGTCTAGTAAAACTGCTGAGTCTCACCCCAATGAAATTAGGATTGCGTTTGACGGAGATGCAGTCCTGTTCTCCGATGAAGCCGAGCAAGTATTTCAGAAAAAAGGGCTTGAGGCTTTTGTTGATCATGAGAGCAAGAAGGTTGACATTCCATTACCTCCGGGACCCTTCAAACCTTTATTGGAAGCATTGCACAGGCTGCAGCGCTCCACTAGCGAAAACGGTATGCGTATTCGTACCGCGCTAGTCACTGCACGCTCTGCCCCAGCACATGAACGTGCTATTCGAACACTGATGGCATGGGGTATTGATGTCGATGAAGCTATGTTTTTGGGTGGCCTATCAAAGAGTGAGTTCTTACGAGAATTTGAACCGGACTTTTTCTTTGATGATCAAACGGGCCATTGCCAATCAGCTGCATCAGTAGCCCCAACAGGACATGTCGTATCAGGTGTATCGAATAAACCTAAAAGCTAAAAGTAATTAATGGCAACGCTTCCACTTGGACAATCAACGCAATACCCAGATCAATATGATTCGAGTTTGCTCTTTCCCATTCCCAGGGCTGAGAACCGCAAGAAGATTGGACTTAAAGAGGGTCAAGTTTTGCCATTTGTGGGTGTTGACATATGGAACGCATTTGAACTGAGCTGGCTCAATCAAAAAGGAAAACCACAAATTGCCCTGGCTGAGTTTCAGATTCCCGCAGACTCTCCCAACATGATTGAGTCTAAATCTTTCAAGCTCTATCTCAATAGTCTCAATAGCGCCCGCTTTGAAGATGAGAATGAAGTCAAAGAAAAACTCACTGCGGATTTATCAGTAGTGGCTGGCAGCAAGATCACTACTCGCATCAACCCCACTGAAATCATTTCCAAAAAAGGAATACAAGAGATGGGTGGCATCTTGATGGATCGACTAGATATCAAGATTGATCCAAGCTTGCCTGCAGATCCAAGCCTATTAGGTGTTAATGAATCGTTTGGTCCAATTGAACAGTGCTTGGTATCGCACTTACTCAAATCAAACTGCCCTGTTACCGGTCAACCGGATTGGGCTAGCGTCCAAATTCGTTATCAAGGACGCCCCATTCTTGAAGAAGGCTTACTGCGCTACCTGATTGGCTTTAGGCAATTGGGTGAGTTTCATGAGCATTGCGTAGAAACAATCTTTACTGACATCAAACGACAGTGCAAACCAGAAAAACTTTCTGTCTACGCCCGCTACACCCGACGCGGGGGCCTAGACATCAACCCATTCCGCACTGATCATAATTCGCCTTGGCCCGAAAATATTCGACACGCAAGACAGTAGGCAAATAAAAACCCCTTGTAGAAAATTCTAGAAGGGGTTTTTTAATACTACGATATCTACCGCATTATTTAATGTTGCCTAAAACGGAATATCATCGTCCATTGCACCGAGGGATGCGGCATTAGACGATGCGGGGGCAGACTGCTCAGCCGGCTTTGAGCGAGCATAGCTTTCACCACCATCACCACTTCCGCCTACTGGCTTACCACCAAGCATTTGCATAGTTTCTGCAACGATCTCGGTAGAATACTTTTCTTGTCCACTGGCATCAGTCCATTTGCGTGTTCGCAAACGGCCCTCAACATAAACCTGCGAACCTTTTTTGAGGTACTGGCCAGCGATTTCTGCAAGCTTGCCAAAGAATGCAACGCGATGCCATTCTGTGGTTTCTTTCATCTCACCAGTTTGTTTATCTTTGTAGCGATCAGATGTTGCTACTGAAATGTTTGTAACGGCGTCGCCACTTGGCATATAACGCGTTTCTGGATCACGTCCTACATTACCTACGATGATGACCTTATTTACCGAAGCCATGTTGTCTCCCGAAGAAAAATACCACTGTTATTACTGCTGAAAATGAACTGCTCGCTTTAATTAAATTGATGAAGCTACGGCTATGTCTTTGTGGCTAAACCCTTTGATTCTGTTGCTCTCGCTGGCATTTCACCCATCGACCAGGCAATTATAAGCCAGCCAACTAGCATAGCCGCCCCGACTGCAAAGACCGATACATTGCCAAGGCTATCCATTAAATAACCCCCTAACAATGCACCAGAAAAGAGGCCAATAGATTGTGTGGTGTTGTAAACCCCCAAAGCAGTGCCCTTTGATTCTTTTGCATAACGAGTGACCAATGATGGTTGTAATGCTTCCAAAAGATTGAAGCCTACAAAATAGATCAGCAATGCCACCGTAATGAGAGTCACAGATGCAGCTTGAGTGAAAATGATTTCAGCAATAACCAGCAAAATGATGGCAATTAACAGAACAAGTCGTATGCGCTGTTTTTTTTCACCGTAGACTAAAAGTGGAACCATAAATACAAACGAGAGTAAAACCACTGAGAGATAAATTTGCCAGTGGGCAGTGAGCGGAAATCCTGCTTGCTCTAATAAACGTGGCACCACTAAAAACATAGCTACTTGGGTAGCATTCAATACAAATACACCTACATTTAGTCGCATGAGCTCTGGGCGAAGAAATACGACTTTGAGTGAATCTTGTTGCGCATGAACTTCAGGTCTGTTATTTGGCAATACAAAATAGGCCACTAACATCGCCAAGATACCTAGTATTGCCAATACAAAAAACATCCCGCTTAAGCTAATCATGCGATAAAGCGGAGCAGCCACCACTAGCGAAACTGCAAAAGAGAGAGAAATACTGGCGCCGACTAAAGCCATCGCTTGACTGCGCACCTGCTCTCGAGTCAGATCGGCAACCCAAGCAGAAACCGCTGCAGAAATTGCACCGGCGCCCATCACCCCTCTACCGATAGAAATCCATAACAAATCATCTTTGGTTGCGCAAATTAAAGCCCCGGCAACAAACAAGGACAACCCCCATAAAACGACCGCTTTTCGGCCGATTCGATCAGAAAGTCTGCCTAAGGGAATATGGAAGCAGGCCTGAACAATATTGAAAATTCCGAGTGCCAGCCCTATCAAGAAGGCTTGATCACCTCCCGGCAAGTCTTTGGCGTGGATGCTAAAAACGGGCAACAGCAAAAACAGGCCCAGCATACGTAAGCCGAAGATGCCCGCTAAGGCCAGAGTGGAGCGAAGTTCAGAAGAATTCATGGGAAAGAGCTATATTAACAAGTTACGCAAAAAAATCATGAATAACGAAATCAAGATCCGCGGTGCCCGCACCCATAACCTCAAAAATATCAATCTAGACATCCCTAGAGAGAAACTCGTCGTCCTGACTGGCCTATCTGGTTCAGGTAAGAGCTCACTGGCCTTTGACACGCTCTATGCCGAAGGTCAGCGTCGCTATGTCGAATCGCTTTCCGCTTATGCGCGTCAATTTTTGCAGTTGATGGAAAAGCCAGACGTTGACACCATCGAAGGTCTATCACCTGCAATTTCCATTGAACAAAAAGCAACGAGCCATAACCCACGCTCCACTGTGGGCACTGTTACTGAAATTCATGATTATTTGCGTTTGCTATTTGCACGCGCAGGCACTCCTCACTGCCCAGACCATGACCAACCGCTAGAAGCGCAAAGCGTCTCTCAAATGGTAGACACAGTGCTCTCTATGCCTGAGGACACAAAGTTGATGATTCTTGCGCCAGTGGTAAGTGAGCGCAAAGGCGAGTTCGTTGATCTCTTCCAAGACCTACAGGCCCAAGGCTTTGTGCGCTTTCGAGTGCGCTCCGGCGGTGGCACAGCAAACGTAGCTAAGGCAGAAATTTTTGAAGTCGATCAATTACCAACCCTCAAAAAGAATGATAAACATTCCATTGAAGTAGTTGTTGATCGCATTAAAGTGCGCCCTGACATTCAACAACGTCTTGCTGAATCTTTTGAGACAGCGCTGCGCCTCGCGGATGGCAAGGCCATGATTGTGGATATGGATACTGGTAAAGAGATGATTTTCTCCAGTAAGTTTGCTTGCCCCGTTTGTTCTTACTCTCTTCAAGAGCTAGAACCGCGCCTCTTCTCATTTAATAATCCAATGGGTGCATGCCCTTCATGCGATGGCCTTGGACATCAATCTTTCTTTGATCCAAAACGTATCGTGGCACATCCTGACTTATCCCTAGCGTCTGGGGCGATTAAAGGCTGGGATCGCCGTAATCAGTTCTACTTCAAATTACTGCAAACTCTTGCCAAGCATGGCGGGTTTGACGTGGAAAAGCCATTTGAATCCCTTAGCAAGAAACAACAAGACCTCATCTTGTTGGGCTCTGGTGACATCACCATTCCTTTTGAATACATTAATGAGCGTGGCAAAAATAGCATTCGCGAGCATGCTTTTGAAGGGATCGTTGCTAACTTTGAGCGGCGCTATCGCGAGACAGATTCTGTCACCGTGCGTGAAGAACTATCTCGCTATCAAAATGTGCAAACCTGTCCCGAATGCAACGGCAGTCGTTTACGCAAAGAGGCGCGCTTTGTCAAAGTGGGTGAGAAGAAACAATCTCGCGCTATTTATGAAATTAGCGCTCTCCCACTAAAAGAAGCAAAGGAATACTTTGAAGCACTTGAACTGAAAGGTGCCAAGAGAGAAATCGCCGATAAGATCGTGAAAGAAATCAGTGCACGTCTGCGTTTCTTAAATGACGTGGGTCTTGATTACCTCTCTTTAGAACGCAGTGCAGACACCCTATCTGGCGGAGAAGCCCAACGTATTCGGCTCGCAAGTCAAATTGGCTCAGGCTTAACGGGTGTAATGTATGTACTCGATGAACCCTCAATTGGTCTACATCAACGCGATAACGATCGATTGATTGGCACACTCAAACACTTACGTGACTTAGGTAATAGCGTATTAGTGGTTGAGCATGATGAAGATATGATTCGCGCTTCTGATTGGGTCATCGATATCGGCCCAGGAGCTGGTGTTCATGGCGGCGAAATTGTTGCAGAAGGCACGCCCGCTGAGGTTGAGGCCAATCCCAAATCCCTTACTGGCGCCTATCTTGCTGGTCGCGAAGCGATTGAAGTTCCCCAAAAACGTATTCCGGTAAATGATCGCTTTTTAGAAATCATCGGTGCGCGTGGCAATAACTTGCAATCAGTACACGCCAAAATTCCAGTCGGTTTATTAACCTGCGTCACTGGAGTATCGGGTTCCGGTAAATCTACACTGATTAACGACACCCTGCATCATGCAGTTGCACAACACCTCTATGGCTCTAATGCAGAGCCTGCTGCACATGATGCAATGAAGGGCTTAGAACACTTTGACAAAGTGATTAGTGTTGATCAGTCTCCCATTGGCAGAACACCTCGTTCCAACCCCGCTACCTATACCGGCCTCTTTACGCCCATTCGCGAACTTTTTTCAGGTGTACCTGCCTCACGTGAACGTGGTTATGAAGCCGGTCGCTTCTCCTTTAACGTCAAAGGCGGACGCTGCGATTCCTGCGAAGGCGATGGCGTACTCAAAGTAGAAATGCACTTCTTGCCAGACGTTTATGTACCCTGCGATGTCTGCCATGGCAAACGTTACAACCGTGAAACTTTAGATATTCGCTATAAAGGTAAAAACATTCATGAAGTGCTCTCGATGACGATCGAGCAAGCCCATGAATTCTTTGAGGCCGTTCCAGTAGTCAAGCGCAAACTCAAAACACTGTTAGATGTTGGCTTGGGTTATGTGAAGCTGGGACAAAGCGCTACAACTCTATCTGGCGGCGAAGCCCAGCGCGTGAAATTATCACTTGAGCTTTCTAAACGGGATACTGGTCGAACACTTTATATCTTGGATGAACCAACCACTGGTTTACATTTTCACGATATTCAACTATTACTCACGGTGATTCAGACGCTCAAAAAGCAAGGCAATACGATTGTCATCATTGAGCACAACTTAGATGTGATCAAGACTGCTGACTGGATTATTGACTTAGGACCAAAAGGTGGTGCAGGTGGTGGTCAGATCATTGCCACGGGAACGCCAGAGGATGTAGCAAAAAATGAAGCCAGCTTTACTGGTCACTACTTGGCACCATTACTCACTCGCAAACTCGTCGCAGCTAAGAAAAAGAAATAGTCAATAAATATCAGAGTAATTTAGCTTCAGCCAAGTCAGTCGCCTCAGAGTTACCTGAGATCACCAAGATATCGTTACCTTGCAGTTGCAATTCGGGCGTCAAGACAAGTTTCACATAGTCTGCGTTGCGCCCCTTACGACGTACTGCTTGAACGCTGACACCTGCACTACCTAAATCAAGCTCTTCTAGAGTTTTACCAACGGCTTGAGAATTGGGCAGCAAAGTAATCGAATGTAAACGCCAAGACTCATTCGAGCCAAAGTCATCATCGCCTGCGCCCCGGAAATACCCTCTTAGCAAGCTATAACGCTCTTCACGTGCAGTCGTAATCCGCCGAACTACCTTACGCATAGGTACACCCATAATCAACAAGACGTGCGAGGCAATCATGAGGCTTCCCTCAATCAACTCAGGCACTACTTCGGTAGCGCCAGCCGCTTGCAACTTAGTAATGTCGGCGTCGTCTTTGGTGCGAACCAATACTGTCATGCCGGGACGCAGGTGTTCAACCTGACGCAACACACGCAAACTAGCAGCAGTATCTGCATAAGTAATGACAACTGTCTTAGCTCTTGAGAGGCCAGCGGCAACTAAATAATTTTCACGACTCGCATCGCCATACACCACGTTATCGCCTGCAGCAGCAGCCTCTTTCACGCGATCGGGATCTAAATCTAGGGCAATGTAAGGAATCTTTTCTTGATCGAGCATACGTGCCAAGCTTTGACCAGAACGGCCAAACCCACAAATGATGACGTGATTCTCATTGCGTACGCTCTTTGCAGCAACGCGTGTCAATGCAAGCGATTGCAATAGCCATTCGTTACTGGAAAAACGCATTGCAATGCGATCACTATATTCAACCAAAAATGGCGCGCAAAACATCGAGAGCAACATCGCGGCAAGAACCGCTTGGCTCAGAACGGGATCAATTAAATCTAAGCCATCAATTTGAGTCAGCAATACGAAACCAAATTCGCCCGCCTGAGCAAGGCATAAGCCCGTTCTAATCGAGATGCCAGGGCTTGAGCCAAACGCTCTCGAGAGTAAGGCGATCAAGCCAAATTTAAATAGTAAGGGGCCAATCAGAAGTGCTACCACCAACATCCACTGTTCACGAATGACATTGAAGTCAAGCAGCATGCCAATCGTAATAAAGAAGAGTCCCAACAACACATCACGAAATGGTTTGACATCCTCTTCAACCTGATGACGATATGGGGTCTCAGCAATTAACATCCCAGCCAAAAATGCACCGAGCGCTAAAGACAAACCAAAGTGCTCTGTTAAACCTGCCATACCGAGCACAATCAACAAGAGGTTCAACATGAACAATTCTTGCGAGCGTAGCTTAGCAACCAATCTAAACCAGCGACTCATGAGCGATTGGCCAATGAAGAAAATTAAGGCCAAAGCAACCGTAATCTTGATTGAGGCCGCAGTAAGAGCAACAAACAGATCTTTTGGGTTTTTTCCCAAAGAGGGAATCAAGATCAATAAAAAGACCACCGCTAAATCTTGGAATAACAAAATACCGACCACATTGCGACCATGCTCTGTTTCTAATTCGGATCGATCAGAAATGAGTTTTGTCACAATCGCGGTGGAAGACATCGCCAAAGCCCCGCCCAAGGCAATGGCTGCCTGCCAAGAAATTGGGTAAATCCAGTTCATCAAGAGACTGACGGGCACCGCTAATAGCATCGTCAAGACCACTTGACTGCCGCCCAGACCAAATACGATGTTCCGCATCGATCGCAGCTTGTTTAGATTAAATTCCAAGCCGATCGAAAACATTAGGAAAACTACCCCAAATTCAGCTAAATACTTCACTGTAGAAGAGTCGCTCGCCAAAGCCAGGGCATTGGGGCCAATCAGCACCCCAATCGCTAAATAGCCCAAAATAGGGGGTAAGCCAAAATAGCGGAAAATAACCACTCCAGCCACACCTGCGGCTAGGAGAATGAGGGTTAATTGAAGGACTGACGGCATATACTTACTCGATGATAGCTAAGACTCGTGAACGTACCCTAAAGCTTGCACGCGATACCCTCACTATTGAGGCTGCTGCGCTGCAAACCATGCGCGATCGCCTAGAAGGCATCAACGCCGATGCACTCGTATACGCCGTGGAATTACTGCATGACTGCAAAGGGAGAATTGTGGTTTCTGGCATTGGTAAATCGGGGCATATTGCTCGCAAAATTGCTGCTACCTTTGCCTCGACAGGCTCACCTGCTTTTTTTGTGCACCCAGCCGAGGCTAGTCACGGTGATTTAGGTATGGTTACTAGAGACGATGTTTTTGTTGCTCTCTCGAACTCTGGAGAGACAGAAGAATTATTAACTATCGTACCGATCGTGAAACGTACTGGTGCAAAACTGATTGCTTTGACTGGCGCACCAAATTCTTCGCTTGCCCAATTAGCAGACGCCCATTTAGATACCAGCGTTGAAAAAGAAGCATGCCCACTGAATCTTGCCCCCACAACCAGCACTACGGCTGCATTAGCTATGGGCGATGCATTAGCAGTTGCTTTATTAGACGCCCGTGGATTTCAGGCAGAAGATTTTCAGCGTTCCCATCCTGGCGGTCGCTTGGGCCGCAAACAATTAATGCATGTCAGTGAAGTAATGCGTAGCTTTGATGACACGCCAAAAATTTCTATCCACGCTTCACTGCAAGATGCCCTACTAGAAATGACTGCTAAGCGCATGGGGATGGTAGTGACATTGGATGACAAGCAAAAAGTGTTTGGCATTTTGACAGACGGTGATTTACGCAGACTGCTAGAGAAAAACACGAATCTTAGTGGCGTCACTTTACAAAATGCCACTACTGCTAGCCCTCGCACCATCCCACCAGAACTGTTGGCTGAAGAAGCCATTGAAATGATGGAAAAACATCGCATCAATCATTTAGTTGTTACCGATCAAGATGGCTGCCTACTAGGCGCCCTCAATCTACATGATCTCTTTGCAGCCAAAGTAATTTAATACCGTCGTTGATTGAGACTTATGCCCAACGCTTTTACTACACACAACACTAACCCTCTGTCACAGTATCCACAAGCATGGGAGCGCGCTGGCAAAGTGAAGTTGCTAGTTTTAGATGTTGATGGGGTCCTCACCAACGGACAGGTATGGATTGGTGCTGATGGTAAAGAATCTTTAAAGGCATTTGATATTCAAGATGGTCTAGGGATCAAACTTTTAGAGCAATGTGGTATTCCGACAGCCATCATCACGGGTAGAAACTCCAAAATGGTCTTAGCGCGCTGTGATGAATTAGGCATCAAACAGGTTCATATGGGTGTTGAAAATAAAGCGTTAGCTTTAGAAGAAGTTCTAAAAACACTTGGACTGAAAGCCAGTGACTGCGCTGTCATGGGCGATGACTGGCCAGATCTAGCCATGATGAAAAACGCTGGACTACGAATTGCTCCTGTGCAAGCGCATGAAGCCGTGAAAGAATTTGCACATTATGTCACTACGCATGTGGGTGGCAATAGCGCCGTTAGAGAAGTGTGTGATCTGATTCTCAAAGCACAAAGCCGCTACGAGGAATTGCTCAGCCAGGCTCGTCAATAAGCAATGCAATTGAATTCTCAACGGATCAAACTCAATATTGGGCGTACATTGCTGGGCCTCACGCCTTTACTATTGATGAGTGCCTTAACCCTCATGACTTTTTGGTTGGTTAAAAAAAATACTCCTCCAGAAAGCTCAATGCTTGAACGTATTCGCCTACATGAGCCTGACTACATTATTAAAAACGGCACTCTTTCCGCTTTAAACGAACAAGGCAATACCAAGTACAGAATTTTGGGCAATAAAGTGACTCACTATGATGACGATGCCTCCATTGATATTGATGCTCCACGGATGCGCCTCTTTCAGCCAGACAAAGCTCCTGTGACTGTCAAATCGAATACCGGTCATCTAGATGGTGACCTAACAATTTTAGAGCTCTTTGATAATGCTTCTATCTTTAGACCCCAACAAGCAGCTACTGCCACAGAGCCTGCAAGCTTACGGATGCTGGCCTCGTCTAGTTATTTCAAGGTCTTGATTAACGACGATATCGTTAAAACTGATCGGCCAATCACATTAGAGCAAGGCATGTCGATCATGAACTCGACTGAAGGTGGAACATTCGACAACATTCAACAAAGCATGACACTTTCTGGTCAAGTTAAAGGTCGAATCGAACGCGCTCCTCGGGGTGCACAATAAAATGTTTACCATGCATCGCCTACTTCATATTGGATTCACCCTCTCCTTACTGGTGCTGAGCCCTATTGCTAACGCCGAGAAAGCCGATCAAGACAAGCCCATCATTCTTGAGGCTGAAAAAGTTTCAGTAAATGATGTACAGCAGGTGTATGACTTAAAAGGTCAAGTTTTATTGATTAAAGGCAGCATTATCGTTACAGGCGAAGATGGTCATATTCAAGTAGATCCTGAAGGCTATGAATTAGTTGACGTCAAAGGATCAGCCGACACCACTGCAAGTTTCAGGCAGCGCAGAGAAGGTCCTGCCGATGAATTTATACAAGGACGCGGGACCCAAGTTACCTACAATGCCAAGACTGAGATTCTGACTATCACAGGAGACGCCAGTCTTAAGCGCTCTCTGAATATGCAGATGCTCGATCAACTGCAGGGCTGGAAAATTGAGTACGATGATATTAAAGAGCGCTATCGTGTAACACCTCCCGCCAATGCAAAAGCGGAGGACTTGCCTTTAGCTAGAGCAATCCTTTCACCAAGACGAAAAGCCACATTAGAGAAATGACAACGGATTTAGCTCAAAACCATCCCAAAGCAACACTCATCGCTAGCAATCTTCAAAAACGTTATGGCTCTCGAACAGTAGTACGAGATGTTTCGATTGAAGTGGAATGTGGTGAAGTAGTTGGACTATTGGGTCCAAACGGTGCGGGTAAAACGACATCGTTTTACATGATTGTTGGGCTGGTGCCACTGGACGCCGGTCAAATTATTTTAGATGGGGTCAATATCACCCATCTTCCTATTCATGAGCGAGCGCGTATGGGGCTCTCTTACCTTCCTCAAGAAGCTTCTGTTTTTAGAAAGCTCAACGTTGCTGAGAATATACAAGCAGTCCTAGAGCTCCAAGTCCAAGGCGGAAAACCCTTAAGCAAAGGCGAAATTGCGGATCGCTTAGATGAATTATTAGGCGAACTACAAATTGGCCACCTCCGCAATAATCCAGCTCTGTCATTGTCTGGGGGAGAGCGTCGCCGTGTTGAAATCGCGAGAGCCTTAGCGTCCCAACCAAAATTTATCTTGCTCGATGAACCATTTGCAGGAGTTGACCCTATTGCCGTAGGGGAAATTCAGCGGATTGTTCGATTCTTGCGAGACCGTCAGATTGGTGTGTTGATTACCGACCATAACGTTCGAGAAACCTTGGGTATCTGCGACCACGCCTACATCATTAGCGAAGGAAGCGTTCTAGCAGAAGGCAAGCCTGATCAAATTATTCAAAATGATGCTGTCCGCAGAGTCTACTTAGGCGAAAACTTCCGGATGTAAGCCAGACAAGGCATCTGTCCGTATAAGTAATAAAAAGTACTTTCCCCTCTTGGTTTTCGGCAAATTCGCTGATACGCTGGAGGTTCATGGTTCACTTTCCAAAAAAAACAGCTCAAAAAGACAGGGGCTTGCTGCGCACCCCCGGTATTGCTATGCGCACGCGTTGATATAAGGAGTTGCTCATGAATTTAAAAATTAATAGCCGTCATGTAGAAGTTACCCCTGCTATGCGCACGCATCTTGAGGCTGGGTTAGCCAAAATTCGCAAGCACTTCGATCACGTCATTGATGCATCTGCCTTTTTAGTGATTGATAACGCCAAAGAAAAAGATCTCCGTCAAAGTGCCGAAATCACGATTCACCTCAAAGGCAAAGAACTGTTCGCTGAAGCACATAATGCCGATCTCTATCACGCTATGGATGCAGTGGTCGATAAGCTTGAGCGCCAGGTTGTGAAACACAAAGAAAAGATTCAAGATCATCATCACGAAAAGCATTTTGAGTAAGCGTGAGCGTGAGGACACCTATAATCATCTGTAATGAATGTGCTGACTAATCTCTTTAACCCTGACTGCATTGCATTAGATAACCCCGCCAAAAACAGGGCTGATGCTTTTGCAGCCGCTGGGGAGTTGTTTGCCAAGCAAGTTGGTATTGATGCAAGCTCAGTAGTAGAGTTTCTCAATGCCCGAGAAGACTTAGGCTCAACAGCCCTCGGGGCTGGTGTTGCGATTCCTCACGGTCGTGTAAAAGGCCTGAAGCAACCCACTGCAGCCTTCATGAAGTTGAAAGACCCGATCGAATTTGCAGCGCCTGATGGTGAGCTTGTGTCGATCCTCATTTTTTTGTTGGTTCCAGAAAAGGCAACCCAACAACATTTAGAAATTCTCTCCTCTATCGCACAACTGCTATCAGATTCAGAGGCAAGAGAAAAATTGATTTCTGCTACCGACCCCACATCAGTCTGCGATCTATTGCAGCAATGGGGTAATACAAAATGACCCAGCCATTACTCCTCGATCGAGTAACTGCGCAACAAATCTTTGACGACAATGTTTCTGATCTGAAGCTCTCCTGGATTAGCGGCCTTGAAGGTGCTGATCGTACTTTTCCACCTGAGGCAGTCAAAGCTGCTGCAGCCAGCTCAGACTTGGTGGGTCACTTAAATCTGATTCACCCAAGTCGCATCCAAATTTTTGGTGTACAAGAAGTTGACTATCACGCAGCGCTTGAGCCCGAACAAAAACAAGAGCAAATTGCTAACCTAATTTCTAAAACTCCGCCTTGTGTCATTGTGGCTGATGGCAAGTCCGCAGATCCAGATCTACAACTATTCTGCCAACGCTCATCTACCCCACTGTTTACAACGAGTATTTCAGCTGCAGAAGTCATTGACCATTTGCGCACCTATCTCACCAAAATTGGCGCTCCGCAAATTACGATGCACGGGGTGTTTATGGACATCTTAGGCTTGGGCGTTTTATTAACGGGTGAATCAGGCTTAGGCAAAAGTGAGTTAGGTTTGGAATTGATTTCTCGCGGGCATGGTTTAGTTGCTGATGATGCGGTAGATTTTGCACGCTTAGGGCCCGACTATATCGAAGGTCGTTGCCCCGTAATTCTTCGTAATCTTCTTGAGGTGCGCGGACTTGGCCTCTTGGACATTCGTACGATTTTTGGTGAAACAGCCGTTCGTCGAAAATTAAAACTGCGCCTTATTGTGCAATTGGTTCGGCGAACCGATGGTGAATTTGAAAGATTGCCACTGGAAGCTCAACATATCGATGTTTTGGGAATTCCGATTCGAACGGTAAAAATTCAAGTGGCTGCTGGACGCAACTTAGCGGTACTGGTAGAGGCTGCAGTCCGGAATACAATTTTGCAATTACGCGGTATTGATACCCTCAAAGAATTTATAGAGCGTCAACGAGCCCAAATGAATACCGAGGCAGATGCGATTAAATCCCAAGGGCGCTTGCTTTAAGTCATGCAAATTAATCTGATTACCGGAATCTCAGGCTCAGGTAAATCAGTAGCCCTGAGGGCCTTTGAAGATGCTGGCTATGATTGCGTCGATAACCTTCCCGTCTCGCTCCTAGAAAACCTTATCAGCACTCTTGAAAGCGAAAAGTGCGAGCGCGTAGCAGTAGCTATTGATGCACGTCGTGGCCAATCGATTGCAGAGCTTCCTTTCATTCTTGAAAATCTGAAGCGTACGCACCAAGTACGCATCTTATTCTTAAATGCAGATACCAATACCTTGGTACAGCGCTTTTCAGAAACTCGCCGACGACATCCCTTATCAACGAATGCCAGGCAATCCCAATCGGCGACATTGATAGAAGCGATTAATAAAGAACGAAGCTTGCTTGAACCCCTGCGCACGCAAGCTCATAGCATTGATACTAGTAACCTACCATCTCACGCCCTACGCTCCTGGATTCAGGACCTACTGAAAGATAAGCCCGTTGGTTTGACAGTCATTTTTGAATCCTTTGGATTTAAAAAAGGCGTGCCTAGTGAAGCAGATCTCGTCTTTGATGTTCGTTGCTTGCCCAACCCCCATTACGACAAAATCTTAAGGCCCTTAACAGGGAACGATAAACCCGTAAAAGAATTTCTAGAAAAAATTCCAGAAGTCATCAGCATGGAAAGTGACATTACACAATTTATTGAGAAATGGTTACCGCACTACATTGCTGACGGACGCAGTTACTTAACGGTTGCAATTGGTTGCACTGGTGGTCAGCATCGCTCGGTCTATCTTGTGAATCGAATTAGCGAACACTTCCGCACCCAAAGAGAATTGATTGATCTACAGCTTAATTTTTTAGACCGTCACCGCGAGCTAGACTCAATCCCTGCAGCAAAATCTTAATCGGCTGCGGTAGGCCATAGCGCCCTAATTGGCTCAGGGGTACCCACTTCAAATTTGCACTTTCAGGCTCTACGCTTTTTAAAGCATTCACATCCCAAATCTGCATCCACAAACGTCGATGGGTAAAGACATGCTTAATTTGAGGACCTACTTGGACCGCCTTACAGGCCTTTAGCCATACAGCTGCCTTTTCTTCAGGTAAAGCCGCTTCCAACAAGCTCTTGAGGCTGGGTGCTACTTTTCGAGGAGTGGATTTCGCCACCCAGATAGATTCTGGTAAAGACCATAATCCACCCCAAATTGCCTTGCTTGGGCGCTTTTGCAGCAGAATCGCATTGCCATGCCTAACTAAGAGCATGTCGCAGTCAAACTCGGGTGACTTTGCTTTTACTACCTTTTTCGGCAAGGCCAATACTTGATTGCTTAAATTTGCTTGGCAGTATTTTTCAAATGGGCATTTTTTTTCACCACTAAGACAAACTGGTTTACGAGCAGTACACCAAGTAGCGCCAAAGTCCATCAATGCTTGGGTATACACCGGCATATCCTGAGGCTTGCTTGGTAAGATCTGATTAGCTAGCCCCCATAAATGGTCATTCACAGCCTTGTCTTGTAGCGTGCCTTCTACAGCAAATAAGCGCGCCAGAATTCTTTTGACATTCGCATCTAGAATTGGCGCTCTTACATGGAAAGCAAAAGCAGCGATTGCGCCTGCGGTTGACCGACCAATCCCCTTGAGTTGCTCGAGTAAAACTGGATCGCTCGGAAATTGTCCAGCAAATTGTTGCATCACTTGCTGGGCACATGCATGTAAATTTCGAGCGCGAGAGTAATAACCCAAGCCAGCCCACTCAGCCAGCACTTCATCGATATGAGCAGCTGCTAATTTTTTAACCGTTGGAAAGCGCTTCATAAAGCGAGGGAAGCGCTCTAGAACAGTAGCTACCTGAGTTTGTTGCAGCATGATTTCTGAAACCCAGACTGCATAAGGGTCTCGATTGCCTTGCCAAGGCAGACCTGAGCGGCCACTGCGTGCATGCCAAGCAATCAACTTTTCAGAAAAAGTAGTGATTAGCGCTTTTGACATGTAGGGCAAAAATAAGTGGAGCGCTGTCCCTGCACAATTTGCTTGATGGGTGTTTTACAAACTTTACAGGGTTCATCTTTACGATCATAGACTTTGGTTTGCACCATAAAATGTCCTGGATCTCCATCACTGTTCACAAAATCTTTCAAGCTACTGCCGCCAGCAGCAATGGCTTTTTTCAAAATCAATCTCACTGCTTCAGCTAGACGAACACATTGAGGGCGCGTGAGTTTTCCAGCAGCCTTAGCAGGATGAATGCCTGCCTCAAACAAACTCTCGGAGCAATAAATATTGCCAACACCAACGACCGCTTGGCCAGCCAGCAGAAATTGCTTAACAGCGACGGTGCGCTTGCGTGATGCCCGATACAAAATTTCAGCGCCAAGCTCTCCAGCAAATTCTGTTGAAAAAGGCTCTACTCCCAACTTTTGCAATAGAACATTTTTCTCTATCGGACCTTTAGTTCTTGGATGCCACAACACTGCACCAAATTTTCTGGGGTCATGCAAACGTAAACTCAACTTCCCAAACTCTACAGTCACGCGATCATGCAACTTCAAAGGATCAGTACTGGGCAATACCCGCAAGGTGCCTGTCATTCCCAAATGAATCAATAGATGCCCTATATCCAGCTCAATTAAGAGGTACTTTCCGCGCCTTTCAATGGTGTGCACTTTTTGACCAGGCAAAATCTTAGTCAGGGTGCTGGGGACAGGCCAACGTAAACGCCCATCAAGGATTTTGACGGCACTAATCACGCGCCCCTGAAGGTGAGGGGCAATTCCCAAGCGGGTGACTTCAACTTCTGGAAGTTCTGGCATAAATCAATTGTAGATTCGCAGATTAGAATGTGCTTATGAGCAAATTGTTACTTAAATCCTATTTGAAGGGTTTATTACTCTTCTCCATCGCTTACGCAAGCGCCCTGCCTAGTCAGGCATCTGCACAAACCGACGATATCCAAACAGGGCAGGCGGTTTTTGAAGTCTTAGCTTCAGAAATTGCCCTGCAAAGAGGCGAAGCTGGCCTAGCCTACAACACCTATATGGAAATGGCACGTCAATTCAAGGATCCTCGCTTGGCCCAAAGGGCGATGGAAATTGGGATTGCAGGTGGCTCGCCTGAGTTAGCTTTAAATGCTGCTAAAACTTGGGATAGTTTGTCTCCAGCCTCCCAAACCAAACCCAAAGAAGTTTTGATTACGTTGCTGGTTTTAAATAATCGCTGGTCAGATGCCGTCAAACCTGCCATCGCGTTATTGCGCCAACAAACTCCAGCACAGCAAGAAAATACACTACTGCAACTGCAAGCTTTGCTCAGTAAAGCCAAAGATGAGTCAGATGCTCTGCGGGCTTTCTATGAAATTACGTCTACTGCAAAACCGACTCCCAAGGATCCAGCGCTGCTTTATACCTATGCCATGTCAGCAGAAAAAGTAGGGCGCTTAGATGTGATGGAAAAAACCTTGCGGGAAATTTTGCGCAAGAATCCAAATGATGCGAATTCTTTAAATGCTTTGGGCTATTCTTTTGCCGACCGCAACATCAAACTATCCGAAGCATTTGCACTCATCACTAAAGCGCACCAACTCTCCCCTAAGGACAGCTTTATCTTAGATAGCTTAGGCTGGGTCAACTTCCGTCTTGGAAAAAATGAATTGGCTCTAGAGCAACTTCAACAAGCCTTCAGAATGAAACCGGAGGCTGATATTGCGGCACATACTGGTGAGGTATTGTGGGCAATGGGTCGCCGCACTGAAGCAGAAGAGATGTGGCAACAGGCTCAAAAATTAGACGCTAATAATCCCACCCTTAAAGAAACGCTCAAGCGCTTAAAACCAGACTGGTCAAACGCTGATCAAGCTTCTGCAGGCTCTTGGGATGGCCGCTTTGCCGTTAAAGTTACTGGGCTTACCGATGCTCACAATCAAGGTGGATCAGGTGGCTTTACGCTCACCCAAGAGCAACTCAAAGACGTTTTAGAGATACGCAATCCTGTTGGTGGATCCATCGCAAAAATTACCATCATGCCGGGCGAAGCGACTCTTGAACGTGATGGACAAGTAGTCACAGCAATTGATGCAGATACCCTCGTTCAAAACACTTTGGGACTTCCATTACCAGCAAGAGGTTTATCAAACTGGCTCAGAGGCGAAGTAAGGCCCGGTAGCGAAGCAAGCATAGAAAGAAATGCCAAAGGGCAAGTGAGCAAAATTAACCAGGATGGCTGGGACTTAATTTATACCTGGGGCAATAAGAACCGTCTTGAGAAATTAAGCATGACTCGCAGCTCGAATATTGGATCGATTGATATTCGCCTAGTCTTTGATAGCCCGAATGAGTGAAATCAGTTATCAATCCTTAACGCTACGCTCACCAGCCAAGCTGAATTTATTTCTTCACATTGTTGGTCGAAGAGCAGATGGTTATCACTTACTGCAATCCGTCTTTCAGTTAATTGATTGGTGTGACACGATCCACTTAAAACTGATCCCCCAAAATGAGATTCGTCGTATCGATCCCATTGCGGGAGTAGAACCTGAAAATGATTTAGTGGTCAGAGCTGCCAAACTATTAAAAGACTTTTGCCAGATTGAATCTGGGGTTGAGATTGGCCTGCAAAAAGAAATCCCCATGGGGGCTGGAATGGGTGGCGGATCTTCCGATGCTGCCACCACCTTAATTGGTTTAAATACCCTCTGGAATCTCAAGTTAAACCAAAAGACACTTTGCGAACTTGGTCTTCAGCTCGGGGCAGATGTGCCATTTTTCATTTTTGGCAAAAATGCATTTGTTGAAGGTATTGGCGAACAAATTCAAGAAATTGACCTGGAAACTCGTGATTTTTTAGTGATCTTCCCAAATCAAGGGATCCCTACTATCAGCATTTTTCAGGACCCTGAATTGACCCGAAATCACGGTCAGATTACAATAGATGGCTTTCTTGCATCGCCATGGTCCGATCTTTCAAATGATTGTCAGGCAGTAGCGATGCGGATTTGTCCTGAAGTGAAGCAAGCTTTGGATTGGATTAGTCAGGCAGTACCGGGCTCTGAGCCCCGTATGTCAGGCTCTGGAAGTAGCGTGTTTACAGTCTTAGACTCTAAGACGAATGTCGCAAAACTGGAAAATCTTCTACAAAATCTTCCTAAAGGGTGGATAGGTCGGGTTGTTCGGGGGCTAAATAAAAATCCCGCTTACAATTTGATTTCTTCAGATTGATCCGAAGGGGAATCGCCAAGCTGGTTAAGGCACTGGATTTTGATTCCAGCATGCGAAGGTTCGAATCCTTCTTCCCCTGCCAATTACTGTAGAAATGACAAAGAAAACCTTTTGACCCCTCAAAATCCTTAAGACTATGTCCTCCACAAACACAGATTTATTGACTTTATTTACAGGCAACGCAAATCCGGTTTTGGCTGAGGCTGTAGCCAAAGAGCTCAATTTGCCGATGGGCAAAGCCTTTGTAGGTCGTTTCTCGGACGGCGAGATTCAAGTAGAAATTCAAGAAAACGTTCGCGGCAAAAATGTCGTGGTCATTCAATCAACCTGTGCACCAACCAATGACAGCTTGATGGAACTGATGATCATGATTGATGCCTTGAAGCGAGCCTCCGCAAGCCGCATCACTGCGGTGATTCCGTACTTCGGTTACGCCCGCCAAGACCGTCGTCCACGCTCCGCCCGCGTTGCAATCTCTGCCCGCATCGTGGCAAATATGCTGCAATCGGTCGCTGGTATTGAGCGTGTTCTGACCATGGACCTCCATGCTGATCAAATTCAGGGCTTTTTTGATATCCCGGTAGATAACATTTATGCCTCACCCGTTCTCTTGGCCGATCTGGAAGCGCAAAAGACAAAAAAAGATCTGATTATTGTTTCCCCAGATATCGGCGGTGTAGTGCGCGCCCGTGCCATGGCAAAACAATTAGGTACAGACTTGGCGATTATTGATAAACGTCGCCCTAAAGCCAATGTATCGGAAGTAATGCACCTCATTGGCGAAGTAGAAGGTCGCCATTGCGTGATCATGGATGACATCATTGATACCGGCGGAACCCTTTGTAAGGCTGCTGAAGCGCTTAAAGAGCGTGGTGCGAAGGGAGTTACCGCCTACTGTACTCACGCTGTTCTATCAGGCGGTGCAGTGGCTCGAATTGCCGCCTCCGAATTGGATGAACTGGTTGTTACCGACACCATCCCATTGACTGCAGAAGCGTCCAGAGTGAGCAAAATCCGTCAATTGACCGTAGCGCCATTACTAGCAGAGACCCTTTCTCGTATTAGCAAGGGCGATTCAGTCATGTCCATGTTTGCCGAATAAGCAAAAAACCCCGTTTTACCCCGTTTTTTGCTGGTTCTTAGGCGTTTTTTGAGCATTTGTAGGCAAAAATCCCCATTCACACGATATAATCGAAGGCTTTTCTGTTTGGTCGCGAACGGAAATTAACCTTAATAGGGAAATTGAATATGAAAGTTGTAGCCTTTGAAAGAAGCGTACAGGGAACGGGTGCGAGCCGCCGTCTGCGCAATTCCGGTAAGACGCCGGGAATCGTTTACGGTAGTAAAGATCCAGCCTTGGTCATTGAGTTAGACCATAACGCGTTGTTCCATGCTCTCCGCAAGGAAGCATTCCACTCATCCATTTTGGATTTGGAAATTGGTGGCAAAACACAAAAAGTGTTGTTACGCGATTACCAAATGCATCCATTTAAGCCATTGGTTTTGCACATTGACTTCCAGCGCGTTTCTGCGACTGAGAAAGTTCACATGCGCATTCCATTGCACTTCACTAATGCTGACACATCGGCTGCTGTGAAATTGCAAGGTGCTGTTATTAGCCACATCCTCAATGACATCGAAATTTCTTGCTTACCAGCAGACTTACCAGAGTTCATTGAAGTGGATTTGAGCAAAATTGAAGTGGGTCATTCTGTTCATGCGAAAGACCTGACATTGCCAAAAGGCGTTACTTTGGTATTACATGTTGAGCAAGAAAACCCAGTGCTTGCAAACGCACGTATTCCAGCTGTTAAAGCCGCTGAGACTGAAGAAGCTGCACCTGCAGCCGCTGCAGCCCCAGCAGCTGCGCCTGCTGCTGATGCAAAGGATAAGGCTTAATTCATTAAGCCATCTGTTTGCGAAAGAAGCCCGCGCAAGCGGGCTTTCTTTTTATCTCCTTGCTCTATTTACTCTTTTTGTAGAAATCCACTTATATCTTTACACTCTCATCATGACGAAATTAATTGTTGGCCTGGGGAATCCTGGAGATGAGCATGAAGAAGATCGGCACAATGCTGGCTTCTGGTTTGTCGACGTCTTGGCAAAACAATTGAACGCTCGCTTTGAATCAGAAAAACGTTTTCATGGAAAAGTAGCTAAAGCGAAATGGGAAGGTGAAGATCTCTTTTTACTTAAGCCTGGCACCTACATGAACCTGAGTGGCCAAGCCGTTGGAGCTCTTTGTCGCTTTCACAAAATTACACCTGCAGATATTTTGGTAGTGCAAGACGAGCTCGATCTCAAACCGGGAACGGCACGTATCAAGCTTGGTGGTGGCACTGGTGGTCACAATGGCCTCAAAGATATTCAAGCACACCTAGGCACGCCAGACTACTGGCGTCTGCGTCTAGGGATCGGGCACCCAAGGGATGCGGCTGGTGAGGGTCGTCCGATGGAGGTTGCTGACTATGTTTTACGTAGACCACAATTAGCAGAACAAAAACTCATCGACGTCAGTATTGAAAATGGTTTGCAAATTTTGCCGCTATTTTTAAAAGGCGATACCCAAACCGCCATGATGGAACTGCACTCTAAGGGCTAAGCTGGTCAGTTAAACTGAATTCGCTTTTTTGGCGGCAGTTAATAGCTTGAACTTCACCATTAACTGCTCTTGGGTTTCAGTATGTGCGGGGTTAAAGGGGATGCAGTCTACTGGACATACCTGACGGCACTGGGGCGCATCATAGTGACCCACACACTCAGTACATTTACTGGGGTCTATCTCATAAATCTCTAGCCCCATATAGATTGCATCGTTCGGGCACTCTGGCTCACACACATCGCAATTGATGCATTCGTCGGTAATCATTAAAGCCATTTTTTACTCGATGGCTTTACTTAGAATTTTGATTGGCAGCCGCAATCTTTTGAACAAGCCACTTTTCCACAGACGGGAAAACGAACTTACTGACATCGCCACCCATAGAAGCAATCTCACGCACAAAGGTACCAGAGATAAATTGGTATTGATCAGATGGGGTTAAAAACAGGGTTTCTACATCAGGTAGTAAATAACGATTCATCCCTGCCATCTGAAACTCATACTCAAAGTCAGATACCGCACGCAAGCCACGCACGATAACGCGTGCATTGTGCTCGCGCGCAAAATCTTTTAGCAAACCTTGAAAGCCAACCACCTTCACATTGGAGTAATGCCCAAGCACTTCCTTAGCAATATCAATCCGCTCATCCAAAGTGAAAAAAGGATGCTTGCTACGACTTGAGGCAACACCAACAATCAACTTATCAAAAATACTAGATGCTCGACGAACCAAATCCTCGTGACCACGTGTAAATGGGTCAAATGTTCCAGGGTAGACAGCGACAGTCATAACTCTCCTAAGGCTTTAACGGCTATAGGCAAGAGTTTAGCCCCTTACACTCCGAAATAGACAGGCTTTTACCTGCCCAGCCTCTAAGTATTTTCCACAATGCCAGCTTGGCAGTAGGGCTTCTATCTCTTCACGAGGACGATTTGAGGGAAATTCCACATAAATTCCGCCCCCGATGGAGTCATCACAAATTCTGCCAGCCTCAATGACAGCACGGTCAAGTAATGTCCCATCCTGAAAAGGAGGATCAATAAAAATCAGATTCGTTGAGCGGTCAGGCTGTTGACTTAAGAACTCCACACTGTCTCGCTGCAAAATTTCTACCACTGCAGATACTGGCGAGGATTGCAACAGCGCAAAATTAGACACTAAGTTCGCATGGGTCTTTTTATCTTTTTCGAGAAGCACCACCAAATCTGCACCCCGTGAGGCTGCCTCAAAACCAAGAGCGCCTGTTCCTGCGAATAAGTCCAAAGAAGTGAGGCCTGTCAAATCTTGACCAAGCCAGTTGAATAGAGTTTCTCGAATACGATCTGTAGAAGGTCGCAAACCTGGTAAATCTAAGACGGTTAACTGGCGACTTCTCCATATACCACCGATAATGCGCACTTTCTTTGGCGGCTCTGCCTTCATCGGCTTTGACTTATTTATTTTGAGCCCCCAAGACTGCAATCTTCATTCGATCCATCGCCAGATATTTTTGGAATGCAGCAGTCACCTGCTCCAAACTAACAGCCTCAATTTGTTTAGTCCAGACTTCCATCGTATCAAGTGGCAAATCATTCCATGCGATAGAGGAGACGTTATCCAAGAGTTTGCGATTGTTATCAATACGTAATGGATAACCATTGATCAAATTGGCTTTTGCTGCAGCAAGTTCACTGACGGTCGGACCATTCGTAATAAATTTTGCAATAGTGTCACTCATCACCCCAAGCGCCATAGAACCCTGATCGCTCTTGGTCTGTAGGCCGGCCTGAAAAATACCGCTAGCTTTGCCTGGAGCGAAATAACTAAAGACACTATAGGCAAGGCCACGCTTCTCACGAACCTCGTTCATCAAGCGGGACACAAATCCACCGCCACCCAAAATGTAATTTCCTACAAGTAAGGGGAAATAATCAGGATTATTCCTCGCTACTGCCGTCATACCCATCGCAATATGAGCTTGCTGAGAATCAAATGGAATCTGTACCTCTCGCTGAGCTAAAGGCTCTACGGGTGAACGTTGAAGTTCAGGTAGAGGCGCAATTACTGGTCCTGATTGCGGAATTCTTTTTAATAACATTTGTACGACTTCATTTGCCTGAGTCGAATCTACGTCACCCACAATGCTGACGATCATCCGATCGCCACGATAAAACTGTTTATGAAACTGCTGTAAGTCTGTAGCAGTAATCGTACCAACCGATTTTACTGAGGGAGTATCGGCCAAAGGATAAGCTCCGTAGAGCATTTTTTTGAAACGGCGCTCTAAAACATACTCTGGTTTAGTTTCTGCTTCAAGCAAGCTGGTGATAGTTCTTTGCTTTTCCCGCGCAAGAATATTGGCATCATAGGTGGGCGAACTCAACATAGAGGCTGCCAATTGCACAGCCCGATCACGCAAATCTTTTCTACTTAAAGTCCGGATACGCAAAATGGCGCGCTCGCCACTAACTGATAAACCAATATTTGCACCCAAATCAGCAATCTCATCCGCAATTTGGGCCTCATTTAACAAGCCCCTATCGCCACGTACCCCATAATTCATCAGGCCTGCGGTCATGTCGGCTAAGCCACTTTTGCCAGCAGGATCATAACGATCGCCGGCATCTATGCTGACCTCAATATCAACCATCGGCAATGCTTTGGTTTGTACTAGAAAAGCTTTGGCACCTTTATAAGCATCCAGTTTTTCAATTGGCAATATGGCATTTGCACTAGCGATGAAACCAAAAGCTAAAAAATAGGATGAAACGATTTTCGTGAGGGCTCTCATTATTTGCCCTCCTTACCAACGGTCTTGCGTGCCTGTGGATCGAGTACAGCAATCGTCAAGCCTTCATCGACCAAGTATTTTTTGGCAACCGCTTGGACTTGCTCCGGAGTAATGGTTTGCATTTTCTCCAGCATATAGTCAATATCCTTCCAAGAAAATCCAGCCATTTCAGTACTGCCAATTTCCATCGCTTGACCAAAAATAGAATCGCGCTTATAAATTTGTTCTGAAAGAATGCGCACCTTAATGCGCTTGAGTTCAGACTCCAAAATCCCTTTTTGCTTGATCTCATCCAACGCTTTGCGAATGCTTGCTTGTGCCTGTGAAACCGTTTTTCCTTTAGCCATGGTGGCACTAATCAGAAATAACTCGGGCCCACGAGAGACCATGTCATAAGCAACACCTACATCGTTCACGACCTTTTCTTGCTTTACTAACATGCGATTCAAGCGTGCATTGTCATAACCATCCAGCACTGCGGTTAACAACTCAAGTGCATATGGCTCAGGATTATCCAGCTTGCCAGACTCAAGACGTGGTGCTTTCCAAGCCATCGCCAATTGCGCGCTATCTGCCGGTGCCTTCACTTGAACTTGCTTCACTCCTTTTTGCGGTGGCTCGACTTGTGGCTTACGCACTGGTAGCTCTTGTGCGGGAACGGCGCCATAATATTTTTCTACCAATACCAAGACTTTCTTGGCATCAACATCACCAGTAATGACTACAGTTACATTGTTTGGCTTATACCAATTGCGGTACCAATCCCTTGCATCAGAAGCTGTCATATTCTGTAAATCATTCATCCAGCCAACTACAGGATGACGATATGGTGAGCTCATATAAGCGGTTGCCATGAGCGATTCATTGAGAAGGCTACTAGGATTATCTTCAGTGCGTAAACGCCGCTCCTCCATCACCACCTGAATTTCTTTTAAGAACTCAGCGTCATCAAAATTTAAGTTGGACATTCGATCTGCTTCTAGCTTAATCGCTTCATCCAACTTTGATTTTTCAACTTGCTGAAAGTAAGCGGTGTAATCGCGAGAAGTAAATGCATTTTCACGCCCACCAACCGCTGCTACTAAACGTGAAAACTCACCTGCTTTCACCTTGTCAGTTCCCTTAAACATCATGTGCTCAAGGACATGCGCCACGCCAGTTCGACCATTGATCTCATCCATCGAACCTGCGCGATACCAAACCATATGGGCCACAGTTGGGGCACGATGGTCTTCCCTCACTATGAGCTTCAGTCCATTACTTAACTGAAATTCGTGTGTATCCGCCTGATCTTTGCCTGTAGCCCAAGACAATGGCGTAAACAGTAAAAATAGGAAAAAAATTCGGAGTAAATTAGAACGCATCTGCTGAATCACCATATCCCAAGAATTAAATTGATAAGATGCAAGGATTAAATTGTATCGATTATGTTCGGCTTACGTAAAACCCTCGGATCCCTATTCAAATCTAGCAAGACTGACGAAGCTTGGTTTGATGCCCTAGAAGAATCACTGATTCAAAGTGATGTGGGGCTGCCGACGACTGAGCAATTGATCGGCAAACTGCGCAAAGCAGCAAAGTCTGAACAAGCATCCAGTCCAGAAGAACTTCAGGCACTACTCATTCAAGAGGTTGGAGATCTATTGCGGGTTTTAGAACCATCGCCGAACCCTTTATTTTCAAGCCAGCAAGATACTATTCCAGAAGTTTGGTTGGTCGTTGGCGTTAATGGCGCAGGTAAAACTACCACTATTGGCAAACTTTGCAGGCGCTTTCAGTCTCAAGGTAAATCAGTACTCTTGGCTGCAGGTGACACTTTTAGAGCAGCAGCGCGCAATCAACTACAGGAATGGGGTGGTCGCAACCAAGTTGATGTCATTACTCAAGAGGGGGGTGATGCAGCAGCAGTTGCACATGATGCAATCCACTCGGCGATCTCTCGTAAAAGCGATATTCTGATTATTGATACTGCAGGACGCCTTGCCACCCAAGACCACCTCATGGAAGAGTTAAAAAAGGTGAAGAGGGTCATCGGCAAAGCCCTTCCTGGGGCCCCTCACCACACTCTCTTGGTTTTAGATGGCAATACTGGTCAGAATGGCTTAAGCCAAGTGAAGGCATTTCATACTGCCCTGGGGCTCACTGGAATCATTGTTACCAAGCTCGATGGCACAGCTAAAGGCGGCGTTATCTGCGCCCTTGCCCACACCCTCAAAGATAGCCCCGCACCAGCAGTTTTAGCGCTTGGTAAAGGTGAGGGTATTGAAGATTTAGTCCCGTTTACTGCCAGGCAATATTCTTCAGAATTATTCAATTAATTCAATAACTTACAGAATATACAAAGCATTAGCACTCTCTTGACAAGAGTGCTAAAATAGACCTCTATTAACTCTTTTCTATTGATAAAAAAATGGTTCAAAAGAAATCTGACAAACCGAATATGCAAAGGCTGCCTGTAGCGCAGGCTGCAGCGGCGTCTGCATTTCCTATGCTGCCATCCCTTGGGGTTGGCACTCTTGACTCATACATTGCGTACGTGAATCGTGTGCCGATGCTGAGCGCTGCAGAAGAGCTGCATCTAGCGCAGGAGTTTCGTCGTACTGAAAATGTAGAAGCCGCTAAAACTTTGGTGCTCTCCCATTTGCGTCTCGTCGTTTCTGTTGCACGCCAATATCTTGGTTATGGCATTCCGCATGCTGATCTCATTCAAGAAGGCAACATCGGCTTGATGAAAGCAGTGAAACGTTACGACCCAAATAATGGCGCCCGTTTAGTGTCATACGCAATCCACTGGATCAAAGCAGAAATTCATGAGTACATTCTCAAGAATTGGCGTTTGGTTAAGATGGCAACGACCAAAGCACAACGCAAATTATTTTTTAACTTACGCAGCAACAAACCCACCTTGAGCGCACTCACTCCTGGTGAGGTTGATGCATTAGCAAAAGCCCTCGATGTGAAAGGCTCGGACGTTAAAGAAATGGAAATGCGTCTTGCTGGTGGCGATGTTGCCCTTGAGGGCGATGACAGTGATGAAGAAGCTGCCTATGCACCAATACAATGGCTTGCTGATAACAGTCAAGAGCCCACTGAACGTATTGCTCATGCAGAAGCCGATGCATTACAAGGTCCTAAATTAGATCAAGCCTTGATGGCTTTGGACGAGCGCAGTCGTAATATTGTGCAGTCACGTTGGTTAGCCATGGATGCTGACGGTAATGGCACTAAGACTTTGCATGACCTTGCTGCAGAATATGGCATCTCTGCAGAACGTGTGCGTCAAATTGAAACAGCCGCCCTCAAAAAGATGCGTGGCATGTTGCAAGCTGAAGCGGCTTAAGCAAGCTTAGCAACTTCAAAAACTTACTTTAGAAGTTCTTTCAAGTCATGTGCCAAGGTCTCCGGACCTTGCGCATGCTTGATATACAAACGTAAGCGACCTTCGGGATCAAATGCATAACTACCCGCCGTGTGGTCGATGGTGTAAGAACCTGGACTAGTTCCTGGCACTTTCTTGTAATAAATTTTGAAGTCTTTGGTAACCTTTTCTAACGCGACTTCATCTGCTGGGCGCAAGCCAAGAAAACGGGCATCAAATGAGGGAACGTATTGCTTCAGAATGGTCGCCGTATCACGCTCAGGATCAACCGTTACAAATAGCACCTGCACCTTATCTGACTGTGGCCCCAATAAGGTCATGACCTGCTGCATTTCAGTTAAAGTAGTTGGGCAAACATCAGGGCACTGAGTGTAGCCGAAAAACATCACAACAACTTTACCTTTAAAGTCATTGAGCGTTCTAAGCTTGCCATCAGGGTCCAGCAAACTAAAGTCCTTACCAAACGCTTTGCCACCAGTGATATCAATATTTTTGAACTCTGGCTTTGGACTACAGGCTGCCAAAATCATCAGCAATGAAGCAATGAAGCAACTGCGCAAAATGGTGACCTTCATCTTAGAGAAAGTAGTGATCTATGAGCAATACTGCAAACAGCAAAGACAAATAGGTGATTGAAAAACGAAAGGTCTTCTTAGCCAATGCATCGCTATAGGTAATAAATAGCGCAATCACGTAAGCCAGGAATATTAAACCGAGAATAATTGCTGATATCAAATACAGCATGCCACTCATGCCATAGATGTAAGGCAATAAAGTTGCTGCAATCAAAATCAGGGTGTAGAGCAAAATATTGAGCAGCGTAAAACGCTCACCATGAGTTACTGGGAGCATTGGCAAGCCAGATTGCACATAGTCATCGCGACGATATAAAGCCAAGGCCCAAAAATGGGGTGGCGTCCAAACAAAAATAATTAATACCAAAAGCCAAGCTTCAGCAGAAAGTGTATTAGTGACTGCAGCCCAACCTAAGGCTGGCGGCATTGCACCAGATAAACCACCAATCACAATGTTCTGTGGTGTTGCCGGTTTTAGTAGCCAGGTATAAATCACTGCATAGCCTACAAACGTTGCAAAGGTGAGCCACATCGTTAGTGGATTACAAAAATTCCACAAGACAATCATTCCCAAAGCACCCAGAATGATAGAGAAAACAATAATATGGAATGGAGTGACTTCACCTGTTGCAGAAGGACGCCATGCAGTGCGCCTCATCTTGGCATCGACCGCCTGCTCAATCAAACAATTCACCGCAAATGCAGCGCCTGCTAATAACCAGATACCTACAACACCTCCAATGAGTACTGGATATGGAACCATGCCAGGTGTTGCCAAGAACATACCAATCACTGCACAAAAAACTGCGAGTTGAGTCACCCTAGGTTTTGTTAAAACCCAGTACTGACGCCAACGTGGCATCGGTACTGTAGCGGATCTTTTCGGTGTGCTCATAATGACTTCCAAGAAGCCCAATAACTCATTCTGACTAAGCAGAATACCAAAGCAGCAGACCCCGCGCTATGTAATAAAGCGGCTAATAAAGGCCACTGAAATACAACATTGGAGATACCAGTCAGAATCTGTAAAGCAAGCAGACTAAATAAGAGCTTGCCATAGTGTTTCAGCCCCGGTATTGCTGGAGTTGCAAGCTGCAGCGCCCTCCAACCCAAGAATGAGAACACTACGAATACCAATACTGCAAATAAGCGGTGCGCCCAGTGAATTGTCTGTAGCGCAACTGGAGAAATAAACTCACCTTGCGCATTTAAACCCAGTTGACGCCACAGCGTAAAGCCCTCAACCCAATTAGTTTCTGGCCAAGCAGTACCTAAACACGTTGGAAAGTCAGGACAAGCTAAAACGGCGTAATTGGTGCTAACCCAGGCACCCAAGAAAACTTGAATCATGAGCACTATAAAAGCTGCCAATAAAAGAGCAGCAGGTAAAGGTTTGATACGCAGTGTACGTACTGTAGAAATTTTTTCTTCCCAAGCTTGTTGAGCATAAGCAGTTAAGTAAGCCAATAAAAGAAGGGCCAACATTAAATGAATCGTCACAATGATGGGCTGCAATTTAAGTGTCACAGTCCACGCACCAAAGGCTCCCTGAATGCAGACCAATAAAAGTAAACCTAGACTAACAAAGAAGGGGGTTTTACCTAAAGCCTTTACTTTATTAAATGCCAGTACTACTTGAACCAAAATCAATGCACCTACAGTCATCGCTAAATAACGGTGGATCATTTCAATCCAAGCTTTCATGACAGTTACGGGGCCACTGGGTAAGGCGTTTTCAGCTTGTTGTATATCGCTCAATGCATGAAATGGATTAGATGTGCCATAGCAGCCAGGCCAATCTGGACACCCCAAACCTGAGTCCGTTAGGCGCGTAAAAGCCCCAAATACGATCAGATCAAAAGTCATAAACACCAAGACCCAATTGAGTTTCTGAAAAAAACTATACCCCCGTCTGGTCCAAAGATAAGCCAATGGTAGCCCTGCAAATACTATGGCAATAGCAGCCAACTCCAAGAACAAAAGAAGATTGGGCATTACAAACTTTCGCCCTTGTGATTTAACTTTAAGAGCTTTTCTAAATCTTTTTTGATACTAGCAAATTCTTTAGGAGAGTTTGTCACTGGAAAGTACATCATCTTCGCTGGGCTTGGATCAATCAACTGAATCTCTTTTCCAGCGCCCTCTTTATTCAGCCACGCATTAAATTCAGCTCGTGACTTAGGATCTGCAGGCAGTGGCACCACCTTAAGTCCCGCAGTCTGTTCGTCATAAGCCTTCAAAAGCTCAGGGTCTAGAAGCTTGCCATCTGTATTGACCCAAATCAGCTGAACGCGCTTACTTTCTCTACCCATTGCCACTCTGGTTTGGCGCATTAAAAATAATGCTTCAACACACTTTTCATCTTTAATTTGGCATTGGCCTGCAGGTCGTGCAATCAACAAAGTCCACTTGCCTTGTAAGGGCGCATCGAGCCAAGCACTATTAAATTCTTGGGCTGGATAAACCAAGGTACCAAAATTTGTTTTTCCACCCTCAGGCTTAATCACATAGTAAGCAAAGTAGGATGCGAGCACCGGGCTAGCACATGCGAGCAATAGCAACAGCATTTGAATTCGGCCACGACGAGTCCGCGCATTGATTGCTGATGCATCCATCTGTGAAGCTGGAATTAATAACTCTTTATCACTCACTCTTGATCCCCATTCACATCCTGACGCCTATATTGCCGCAGGCCAGTAATCAACCAAAATAAGAAACCAGCAACTGCTAGCGCAAACCACTGGAATGCATAAGCATAATGGCGATCGACTCCAGTTGTCAGGGGAGCCCACTCGCGCAATAAACCATCATCGATACCCGTATCAATCTCTCTCAAAATAAAAGGGCTTTGAGACCAAGCTCGTAGCATGCCCTCGCCTACTAAATCAAAATTTTGCTCAATTCGAGGCTTGCCAGTATCTGTGGGGGGCTTACTTTCGCCCAAGGCATAGACCTTGCCAGGATGGGCGAACACAATCCCCTCAATATTGACCACATTGGCTGGCGTTTTAACCGGGGGCAGCAACTCTCGGTCAGCACTATTGCGCGGCGCCCAACCTCGATTGACCCAGAGTACTTCATCGCGACCCTCTAGACGCAAAGGCATCATTAAAAAGAAACCGGATTGTGATGCCGCGCTCCCAGGAGGAGGCATTGGTCTTGGCCGATTATCCAACCAAATAGCCGCCTCCGGAATATATTGGCCGCGAGCAATCATGCGACGCTCACTTGCATCTTCTAGAGTTAAAGAGCTTGAATTGACGCTCAATATTGGCATCTGTTGCCGAGCTAATAAATGAGCCGCCAAGACAATCTTGCTCTCAGCCCTGCTCAACTGCCAAATACCCGCAGCACAAGCAATTGCAATGACCAGCAAGGCTGATACAGTAGCAACTATGCGCTTAGCAATGAGAGCAGTAAAAAGATTATTCAAGAGATTTAAAAATAAGGATTTAAGATGAAGTGGATTATTCCGATTGTCCTACTAATGATTGTTGCTAGCTTAGGTTCAGCCCTGTATTACATGATGAAGGATAGGGGCAATAGTTCCAGAATGGTTCGCTCACTCATGCTACGTATCGGTCTATCGCTTGCGCTATTCATCGGGATTCTGTTGGCTCACTACTTTGGCCTAATTGAATCCACAGGCATCAAAGTAGGTACAAACTAAACCGGCTATTCCGGCTATTAATACTGGGGTGCCTAAAAATCAATCGGGGCTTAACGCCCCGATTTTTTATTCAACTTACATCCAGTAAACGGCGATATAAAGACCAAGCCAAACAACGTCAACGAAGTGCCAATACCAAGCAGCACCTTCGAATGCAAAGTGATGCTTAGAAGTAAAGTCGCCACGAATCATACGACGCAAGACAATCGCCAACATAGTGCCACCAAGAAAGACGTGGAAACCGTGGAAGCCAGTCAACATAAAGAAAGTAGATCCGTAGATGCCTGAAGTCAGCTTCAAGTTCAACTCATGATAGGCATGGTAGTACTCGTAAGCCTGAAAGCCTAAGAAGATAAAGCCTAGACCAACTGTAGCAGCCAGAGCAATGATGGCCTTCTTCATGTGGTTTTCAACCAGAGCATGATGCGAGATAGTAATTGTGACGCCAGAGCTCAACAGTAAAAAAGTGTTGAGGGTAGGAATAGGCCAAGGACCCATCGTCGTAAACTTCTCAACCAAACCAGCGGGGCCATCATTAGGCCAAACTGCTTGGAAATTAGGCCAAATCAATTTGCTTTCCACATCGCCCATCCAAGGCATTGCAATATTCCGCGCATAAAAAAGAGCGGAGAAGAATGCAGCAAAGAACATAATTTCAGAGAAGATGAACCATGCCATCGACCAGCGATAAGAAATATCTACGTTGACACCATTTTTGCCAGAATTCGATTCGGCGATCGTATCGCCAAACCAGTTGTAGAGCACAAATAAAATCCATGCCACGCCAACTAAACTCATAGCGCCACCCCAAGAGGTGTGATTGACCCAACCGGTCATACCATAGCCAAAGGCGATTAAACCAATAGCAGCCATGGCTGGATGTCTAGATAGTCCAGGGACGAAATAGTGTGGGGTTGAATTGGATGACATCTTATTCTCTCTATCAATCAAAAAATAATCATTGGGATACAACTGCTTTCACTATTAAGAGCAGGATAGCCATAAAAATCAAGGCTCCAACAACACCCGCAATAATAATGTGTACAAAAGTTAATGACGCTACATCTTCCTGCAAACCTGATTTCTTACGCACTCCTAAAAAACCCCACATCACGGCTTTCATAGACTGCGTAAAACTACTTTTTTTCTTCACGAAACTACCTTTGATTTTGGCGCTGGTGGAGTACCACCTAAACCTAGCTCAAAGAAGGTATACGACAAGGTGATCGTTTTCACATCATCTGGCAAGCCTGAATCAATTACAAACACTACTGGCATCTTCTTAGTTTCATTGGCTGCCAAAGTCTGCTCTTGAAAACAAAAACATTCCAACTTAGTAAAAAACTCAGTAGCACTTTTTGGCGCATAACTGGGGATTGCTTGAGCACGCACGGAACGACCAAGATTATTGGTAACTTCGTAAACAATCTCTGTCATTTCACCAGGGTGTACTTCTAGAAAATTCTTTACTGGCTTAAATGTAAATGGTCCACGGCTATTAGAGTCAAATTCAATTGTGACGGTACGGGCATAGTTCACTTGCGTATTGCCCACCTTGTTAGGACTAAATGCCCTAACGCCATAATCATTTTTACTCGTGACAACGTTAATGCCAGTAACTTCACACAATGCCTTATACATTGGTACCAACGCATACCCAAAGCCGAACATCATTACTGAAGCAATGAGTAGCTTAAGTAAGATTTGGCGGTTAGCAGATTGAGTAACTATCATGTTGGCAAAGTGGGATTAACCCAAAAAGCTCCACTTCATCACAATGCCAATAAAGAACACTGCAGCAATGCTCAAAAGAATGAGCCCTAAGCGACGATTATTCGCTGCTAGGGCTTGTTGAGAAGACGTATTAAATTCCTGCTTCACGCAACTGCTCTGCACTAGGAGGTGTTTCAAAAGTGTGGTGTGGGGCTGGTGAAGCGACAGTCCACTCTAAACCCTTAGCACCATCCCAAGGCTTGGCTGGAGCCTTCTCACCATAGCCGCGATAAGCAGGCAGTGCTACAAAGAACAAGAAGTACACTTGCGCCAAACCAAAGCCGAGCGCTCCAATCGAGGCAATAGAATTGAAGTCAGCAAACTGAGTTGGGTAGTCTGCATAACGACGTGGCATACCTGCGAGACCCAAGAAATGCATAGGGAAGAAGGTAATGTTAAAGAAAATCATGGAAGCCCAGAAGTGGATCTTGCCGCGAGTTTCATTTGCCATATAGCCAGTCCACTTAGGGCACCAGTAGTAGAAGCCTGCAAACATCGCAAACAAGGAACCCGCTACCAAAACATAGTGGAAGTGCGCTACAACGTAGTAAGTATCTTGCAGGCCAATATCAATCGGAGCCATTGCCAGAATCAAGCCAGTAAAGCCGCCCATCGTAAATACGAAGATAAAACCAATAGCCCACAGCATTGGAGTTTCAAAGGTCATCGACCCTTTCCACATAGTTGCGACCCAGTTAAAAATCTTCACGCCAGTTGGTACAGCAATCAACATCGTTGCATACATAAAGAACAGCTGGCCAGTGACCGGCATACCCGTCGCAAACATATGGTGAGCCCAAACGATGAATGACAAGATCGCAATAGACGATGTTGCATAAACCATAGAGCTGTAACCAAACAAGGTTTTTCTGGAGAAAGCAGGAACAATTTCACTGACGATTCCAAATGCTGGAAGAATCATGATGTAAACCTCTGGGTGACCAAAGAACCAGAAAATATGCTGGAACATGATTGGGTCACCGCCACCAACAGCAGAGAAGAATGAAGTGCCGAAGTGACGATCAGTCAAAACCATCGTAATCGCACCAGCCAAAACAGGCATCACCGCGATCAACAAGTAAGCAGTAATCAACCAAGTCCAACAGAACATTGGCATCTTCATCAAAGTCAAACCAGGAGCGCGCATATTCAAAATGGTGACGATGATGTTGATCGATCCCATGATGGAAGAAGCACCTAACAAGTGGAGTGAGAAAATTGCCATATCCATGCCAGGACCCATTTGTGAGGTCAAAGGTGCATAGATAGTCCAGCCGCCAGCAGGCGCGCCACCAGGAACTAGGAATGAGCTTAACAACAAGGTTGCAGCGACTGGCAAAATCCAGAAGCTAAAGTTATTCATCCGTGCAAATGCCATATCCGATGCGCCAATTTGCAATGGCACCATCCAGTTAGCAAAGCCAACGAAGGCTGGCATGATCGCACCGAACACCATCACCAATCCGTGCATAGTAGTTAATTGATTAAAGAACTCTGGACGGAAGAATTGCAAACCAGGCTGGAACAATTCCAAACGAATTCCTAAAGCCATCAGGCCGCCAGCTAATAAGCTAACAAACGAGAAGATTAGGTACATCGTGCCGATGTCTTTATGGTTGGTTGCGAACAACCAACGGCGCCAACCATGTGGCGTGTGATCATCGTGCGCATGATCGTGTGCGTGATCGTGGGTAGTAGAGACTGTGCTCATGAATTACTCCGGTTTCGTTTTATCTATATTAGTTAATCTGAATTACTTGCCGCCGCGTGCAGTAATAATTTCCTGGGTCTGAATGACTTCACCGGTCTTATTGCTCCACGAGTTACGGGTATAGGTCATGACTGCAGCGATATCACCATCAGAAATCACGCCAGCCCATTTCGGCATCGCGCCCTTTCCATTGATCAGGATATTGAATTGGCCAGCTTTTGGACCCAGGACCATCTTGCTGCCATCCAAAGCTGGGAATGCGCCTGCACCTTTGCCATTTGGCTGGTGGCATGCTGCACAGTTCGCTGCATACACTTTGGCACCGCGTTCTTTTTGCTCATCCAAGGTGTAAACCTTGGAGGAATCTTCGCCTCCAGCGCCCATCTCTTTCTTTTTCTGCGCAACCCAAGCCGTGTAATCCTCTTCTGAAACTACTCTCACAACGATTGGCATGAAAGCGTGCTCTGCACCGCAAAGCTCAGAACACTGGCCACGAAATGTGCCGATGGTTTCTGCTTTAAACCAAGTGTCGCGAACAAATCCTGGAATGGCATCTTGCTTTACGCCAAACGCTGGAATAGTCCATGCGTGAATCACATCGTTCGCTGTAGTAATCAAACGAATCTTCTTGCCAACAGGCACAACCATTTCGTTGTCTACTTCCATTAAATAGGTATTTGATTTTGGTGCGAGGTTGTTAATTGCTTCGCGTGAGGTAGCTAAGGTAGATACGAAGCTAATGCCTTCACCTTCACCTTTGATGTAGTCGTAACCCCACTTCCACTGATAACCAGTAGTCTTAATCGTGATGTCAGAGTTTGTAGTGTCTTTCATTGCAACAACTGTTTTAGTTGCTGGTAATGCCATACCGATCACGATGAGCAAGGGAATGACTGTCCAAATAATTTCAACAGTTGTGCTTTCGTGGAATGATGCTGACTTATGCCCCAATGATTTGCGGTGCTTCAAAATCGAATAAAACATGACGCCAAATACGCCAACAAAAATAAGTGCGCAGATCACCAACATCATCCAGTGCAACCAATGGATTTCTTGCATGATTTTGGTTGCTGGGGCAGCGAAATTCAGCTGGTTTACAGCTGGGCCACCTGGCATATTTTCAGCAGCGTATGCAAAAGCAGTGCCGAAGGCTGCTGCAAGATAGAGCGAAGCCCTAGTGACTTTTCCAAATAAATTCATCTTATTCTCTATTGATTGTCGTGAGCACTGCAGCAAAATGCACCACAAAATGCTCAAAATGCGGTCCAAAGCCAATACATCAGCCAATGATTATAGGGTTAATTAAGTTCAAGAACAAACAAGGGCAACCCAGCTCTATTCAATCTTGATCTAGGTTTAAATGATAGTAAACACTTACACTTAAGCAGGATATTACCTAGTCTTGCGTCCAATTTGATTTACATCAATATAGGCAACGCTATCCTCCGCCTTGGCAAGGTGCTTGCCAAGGGCCCAGGCATGTCCATAAACCACCTCTAAGGTGAGTTTTTGAGGCAAATCTGCAATTTCATACTCTGTATTCGCGGTTGGATTGCCCAATTTCAATGCCTGCACATCGGCCATTAAAAGTGCTGGCTTTTCATAATCGAGAGTCAGGAGCTCCATGTCCATTACGGGATCTGAAAAACGCTCTGCCATCAGAGCATCTCCCATATCGTGCATATCCCAAGGGCTTAATAAATTTTTAAACTGAAAAGATGGGGCTTGTAGAGGGCGCAACTCTTTCCCAGTGTCGGGACCCAGATAGCTAAATGCAATGAGGCCGCCCTCACGTAACACGCGCCAACACTCCTGCAAAAAATATTTGGGATCGGCAAGGTCTTGTAATAAAAGATCACTAAATACCAAATCAACAGAATGGTCAGGAAGATCAAATTTTCCTGTGTTGAGATAGTCTGCCATGGAGTTAGTTCTGCTGGTACGCAAACATGATCGCCAATTTGCAAATACCTTAGTGCGCCACAACTGAAAACTAGATAGGCCCTCTTCAGTAATGCTATGAATACGGGCTTTGGGAAAACGTTTTGCAAAAGAAGAAAAGTGTTTTCCAGAAAAATCGGGGATGACTAAAACATCTTTGGCATCTAATTTGACGATATCAAGCTTTTGCAACATGCGGTCTGCAATTTCGTCTTGTAACCATCTGATTGGCTGGGTCATTGGCTCAGTATACTCAGCGCCCCATGCAATTTCTAGAGAAGCTTGTTTATTCAATCAGCGCACAAATATTGCCGACAGCTTGTATCGCCTGTCAGCAATTTCAAGCGCGATACATTTGCAATGCATGTCTTAATGTACTGGAGAGCAATAGCCTTATTCATTACGAGTGTTGTTATCAATGTGGTATTCCACTTCAACTTAAAGAGCTTCCTGGGCAGCATTGCCTCCACTGCAAGCAGCATTCACCGTGGTTTGATGAAACCCATTGCCTTGATCGTTATAACGGCATTTTGCAAGATGCTTTGCACCAACTCAAATATCAGAAACGAATTATATTTGCACATGGACTGGCTAAAGTGTGGAATCAAATTCAATCTACTCGATTAGAGCCATATTCTGCAGACTACCTACTTCCCGTTCCCTTGAGTAGAGAAAAATTACTCGCCAGAGGATTTAATCAAAGCTGGGAGATTGCAAGGAGAATTTGTTTCAACAAGGACATACAAAAGTTGCCGCATGCCTTAAAACGTCATCATCATATAAGCCATCAAGCGGGCAACGCTTTGCATGCGAGGCATGATGCTATTCATGAGATGTTTTATATTGATACTCAATATGTAGATCGCTTGACTGATAAGACGGTTATTGTCTTTGATGATGTCATGACCAGTGGCGCGACACTGAATGAAATTGCGCGTATTCTCAAAGATATTGGAGTGTTACGCGTGATTAACTGGGTATTACTGAGAACCACTAGACTGACTTGATCATTTGCTAAATGAATTGAAAATGCAGCATGTTTAATATTGTTTTATTCGAACCTGAAATTCCGCCCAACACGGGGAACATCATTCGCCTCTGCGCTAATACAGGAGCCAAACTGCATCTGATTGAGCCCTTAGGCTTTCCAATGGAAGATGCTAAATTACGTCGGGCAGGCTTGGACTATCACGAGTTTGCGAGTATTCAAGTACATACCAATTGGGCGCAGTTTTTAAAAAATGAACAGCCTGATCCTCAACATCTTTTTGCTTTAACTACCAAAGGCGGCGGAAAGTTTCATGATGGTCAGTATGTTGCCAGCGATTACTTCGTCTTTGGCTCTGAGACCAAGGGCATTACCGATGAGGTGCGCAACTCCATTCCCACAGCAAATCAAATGCGCCTAGCAATGCAAGATAGTAGTCGCAGCCTGAACTTATCCAATACGGTAGCTATCGTGGTCTACGAAGCTTGGCGCCAGAATGGCCTTGCCGGTGGTAAGTAAAGCTACAGGTGACTTAGGATTCAATTTTGGGGTCGCGACCCATCAGTTTTTTTAACGCTTCTTTGGGAGCGAGCTTACTAGAAAGCACTTCACCCATCATCGCTGTAATTGGCATCTCTACATTTAAACGCTTTGCAAGATCGCTCACCGCGGCTGCACATAAAACGCCCTCTGCAACATGACCTAAGCTTGCCAAGATCTGTTCTAGGGACTTACCTGAGGCTAACTCAAGACCTACACGGCGATTACGAGAAAGATCCCCCGTCGCAGTCAAAATCAGATCGCCAACGCCTGTTAAGCCCATACAGGTTTCAGATTTGCCACCGGCAGCTTTTACTAAGCGCATCATCTCTGCCAAGCCTCGAGTGAGTACTGCCGCACGCGCATTCAAACCCAGATTTAAGCCATCGCCAATACCTGCAGCAATCGCCAATACATTCTTCACTGCGCCACCTAATTCAACGCCAATCAAATCATCACTTGAATACACCCGCATATTGCCGTGATGAAAAGCGGTCTGAACAATTTCACACAGTCGCGTTGAAGTACTGGCAATCGTTAATGCGCAAGGCATACCGGCGCCAACTTCGTGCGCAAAGCTCGGTCCAGATAGAGCGCCATAAGTATGTTTCAAGCCATGGCTGTATAACTTGTCTTCACGTTCAACCACCTGGTGTGGCAACAACGCTGTGGATGGCTCTAAGCCCTTGCACAACCAAACAATATTGAGCGGGTGCTGGGCAACTTTGAGAACATGAGCAATGGTTTCTGAGAGGCCAGACATTGGAGTTGCAATCACTAAAAGATCTTCAGGCCCAAGTCGTTTGATAGCAGCTGCAAAATCACTTTCCAGGAGCAACCCTTTTGGCAATGAAATGCCTGGTAGATAAGATTGATTTTCACCACTTTGTGCGATTGCTTGCAGTTGTTTTTCACTGCGAGACCACAAGCACACTTCTTCCGCCCGAAGCTGACGCGCTGCCTGAGAGGCCATTGCAGTGCCCCAAGCACCAGCACCGAGCAGCGTCACTTTCATCGTCTGTGACCTAGCTGTTGTGCTCAATTCGGAAGAATAATTTTACTTTCATCTGCACTGTCACCCGCATTGCCGCCAGCTGCTTGCTGTGCTTGCATTAATCTGTGCTCGTACATGCCATGAAAATTAATTTCATTTAGATGAATTGGCTGGAAGCCCGCACGAGTAATAACGTCAGCCATATTCGAGCGCAGGTATGGATACAAAATCGTAGGGCAAGTGATGCCTAACATGGGATCCACTTGCTCAGCAGGAATGTTGTTGAATTCAAAAATACCTGCTTGATTGCCCTCAACTAAGAAGAGCACCTTGCCTTCAACACGTGCAGTTATGGTGGAGCTTAATGCAACCTCAAAGAGTTCATCACTCATACGTTTAACAGCAACGTCGACCTCAACTTGTACCTGTGGTTCAGCAATCACGAGGAAGATTTCAGGCGCATTCGGTTGCTCTAAAGATAAATCCTTCAGGTAAATTCGCTGAATGCGAAATGAAGGATCATTGGATTCAGCTCCTGCTGCATTGGGAGTAGAAGATTGTTCAGTCATCACAAACTTTCTTTATGTTTTTAATCTATCAAGCCAATAAAGGATCGAGCTTGCCAGCGCGATCCAAAGCAACTAAATCGTCATAGCCACCAACATGAGTCTCGCCAATATAGATTTGCGGAACAGTGCGACGACTAGTACGAGTCATCATGATTTCACGCTGTGCGGGATCGCGATCAATCAAAATCTTTTCTAAATTACTGACACCTTTTTTGAGCAATAGTTTTTCTGCCATAACGCAGTATGGGCAAACCGTAGTGCTGTACATCGTTACTTGCGGCATAGATTCCCTTACTTAACCAATGGGAGAGCGGCAGTTTTCCAGGCTTGAACACCTCCCTCTAAAATGCCAACCTGAACAAATTCGAGCTTTTGTACTTGTGCCAAGACTTTGCGTGACTGGCTACCGTTATCGCAAACCAATACCAAGGGACGTTTACGATCCAATTTCAAGGTTTCAATCGCACCAATCAGATTAGCCATGCTGGCTAGCTTTGCGCCTGGTAAATGCCCGGCTTTAAATGCTTCCTCGGTGCGCAAGTCCAAAACATGGGCCTTGCGGCGGTTTATCCAAATCGTCGCCTCAGTAGGCGACAAGCCTTTTCCGCTAATAAGCGTAGATAATGTAGGTAAGAAGAGCGCTGCGCCCGAAACCAGCAAGAGGGCAATCAGCGCTAAATTATCAATTTGCGTGAGAAAGTTCATCACCGGATTATAGAATGGCTCTATGAAACAACTTGTCCTTATTCGTCACGGCGAATCCGCCTGGAACCTTGAAAACCGCTTCACTGGCTGGGCTGACGTTGACTTAACCCCAAAAGGCGCAGAACAGGCCCTAGCTGCGGGGCAAAGTCTCAAAAAAGCAGGCTATGAATTTGACATTGCCTATACCTCGGTTTTAAGGCGCGCTATACGAACACTATGGCACATTCAGGACTCCATGGATCTGATGTGGATCCCAGTAGTGCATAGCTGGCGCTTAAATGAGCGTCATTATGGTGCTCTGACTGGTCTCAATAAAGCAGAAACTGCCGCCAAGTATGGCGATGAACAAGTCCATATTTGGCGTCGGTCCTATGATGTTCGCCCACCCTTGCTTGAAGCACATGATGAGCGTAATCTCAAAAATGATGGGCGTTACTCAAAATTAAATGCCGCTGATATTCCGCTTGGCGAGTGTCTGAAGGACAATGTTGAGCGTGTATTACCACTTTGGAATGAATCTATCGCTCCAGCCCTCAAAGCAAATAAGCGCGTATTGTTAGTAGCTCACGGTAATAGCATTCGCTCTTTAATTAAGTATATTGACGAGATGTCTGATGAGGCCATCATGGAAGTCAATGTACCCAATGGCATTCCACTGGTTTATGAGTTAGATGACAACCTCAAACCAATTCAACATTTCTACTTGGACTAATACAAGACATGCGCCAATTTCTTAAAAACTTTGCTCTCATTACAGTTGGCCTGATCGCAGGTGTAGCTGCCACTATCCAGCTCTCTGCAACAGCCCAACAAGGCACGCAGCTGCCCTTAGATGAACTCCGCACACTTTCTAATGTATTTGCGCAAATCAAACGGGAGTATGTGGAGCCGATTGAAGACAAGCAACTGTTAACGGATGCTGTCAAAGGAATGGTAAGCAGCCTAGATCCTCACTCCACTTTCTTGGATAAAAAAGATTTTTCTGAAATGCAGGAACAAACTTCTGGGAAGTTTGCTGGTTTAGGAATTGAAATTACTTCAGAAGATGGTGTTGTTAAAGTGCTCAATCCCATTGAAGATAGTCCTGCTGCCCGTGCAGGCCTGCAAGCAGGAGACTTAATTACCCGACTCGATGATAAGCCTGTGCGTGGTATGTCTCTTGATAAAGCGGTACGCACTATGCGTGGCACACCTGGTACAAAAATTACCCTGACTGTATATCGCAAGAGTGAAGAGCGTAGCTTTCCAGTCACCATTACCCGCGCAGAAATTAAGGTGCAATCTGTCAAAGCCAAAATTTTGGCTAACGATATTGCCTGGGTTCGGGTTACAAGCTTTCAAGAACGTACCGTTCCTGATCTAGCAAAAAAATTAACTGATCTTGCCACTCAAGATCCAAAACTCAAAGGCATCATTCTTGACCTTCGTAACAATGGTGGTGGCTTATTGCAAGGTGCAGTCGGTGTAGCGGCAGCCTTTCTTCCAGCCGATGCGGTTATTGTTTCAACCAAAGGACAAGCAGCTGACTCCAAGCAAGTATTTAATGCGACGCCAGCGATGTATCGCCTGAGTGAGCCCGGTGATCCATTGGCAGGTGTACCTGAGATCTTCAAGAAACTTCCGATGGTCGTTTTAGTCAACGCCTATTCAGCTTCGGCATCTGAGATTGTTGCGGGCGCCTTGCAAGACTACAAACGTGCAACGATTATTGGAAAAACTACCTTTGGTAAGGGCTCAGTGCAAACCGTTCGCCCACTGACTAATGACTCAGCTCTGAAGATCACCACTGCGTATTACTACACACCTAGTGGCAAATCTATTCAGGCTTATGGTATCAAGCCTGACATCCCCGTAGATCAAAATAAAGATGGCGATCCAGATGATGTATTGATTACCCGTGAGATTGATAGTGAAAAACACCTCCGTAACAAACAATCTGCAGAAGATAAGCTGATTAAAGATCGGGAACAACGCCGTCTCGAAGAGTTACAGCGCATTGAAGAGAAAAATGCCAAGAAAACGCCTGAGGAAAAAGAGAAAGAAAAAAATAAGAAGCCTCCTGAGCTTGGTAGCGCGGATGACTTCATGCTCAGTCAAGCCCTTGCGTTTATTAATGGGCAACCGGTGAAGCGCTCTTCTTCCAAGCTTGAGTAATTCTTTTTGGTCTGTAAATGAATGATGCGCAGCTACTCCGCTACTCCAGGCATTTACTGCTTGAAGATATTGACGTTGAAGGCCAAGAAAAGCTCTTAAATGCACATGTGTTGGTGATTGGTGCTGGCGGCCTAGGTAGCGCAGCTGCCCCCTATCTTGCGGCTGCCGGGGTAGGGCATATCACCCTCGTAGATCATGATGATGTTGAGCTAACTAATCTACAGCGCCAAATCATGCATACAGAAGCCATGGTGGGTAAAGGCAAAGTTGTCTCAGGCAAGCAATTCTTGCAACAACTCAATTCAGGAATTCAAGTTGAAACCATTCAATCAAAAGCGAATTCATCCTTATTGGATGAGCTTCTACCAAGCGTAGATATTGTTTTAGATTGCACAGATAATTTCTCAACCCGACATCTCATTAATGCCAGTTGCGTTCAACACCAAAAACCTTTAGTTTCAGGATCTGCATTACGCTTTGATGGTCAAGTCTCAGTATTTGATCCCCGCAATGAAACATCTCCCTGCTATGCCTGCATCTTCTCGCCCGAAGAAACATTTGAAGAGGTGAGTTGTGCCACGATGGGCATCTTCTCACCACTTGTCGGCATTATTGGCACTATTCAAGCAGCACAAGCTTTGCAAGTATTAATTCAATTTGGAGAGCCCCTCATAGGGCGGATGTTACTTTGGAATGCGCGCACTACTCAGGTAGATCAGATTCGCATTACACGCAACGCTGACTGTCCAGTCTGCAGCAAAAACCACTAAAGCCTAAGCTATTAAACGCTCTAAAGCTTTTGCTTGAGCCTCTGGCTCATAAGCCTTTAGCACTCTAGGTAATCGGGACTTCAACATCCCTACGTTAGCTTGTAGAATCTCACGCTTTACTAGTAGCAGTTGACTGAAATGCATCGAGAAATCCGTTAATCCCATTGCGAGCAATAGCTTGGTTAAGGTAGGATCACCAGCCATCTCACCACAGACTGCAATCGGTACATTGGCACGCTTTGCCTGCTCAATAATATTTGCCAATAAATACAAAATGGCTGGATGCAGGGGATCATACAAATGTGCCACTGCATGGTCTGCACGATCAATTGCTAAGGTGTACTGAATTAAATCGTTTGTTCCGATAGATAAAAAATTAAAACGATTAATAAACAAAGGCAAGACGAGAGCAGCAGCTGGAATTTCAATCATGGCGCCAACTTGAATATTCGGATTGAAAGGCTGTCCACGTTGCAATAATTGTTGCTTTGCTTTTTCGATCAAGCGAAAAGTTTCATCGATTTCTTTTGCATGCGCGAGCATCGGAATCATGATGCGTGCCTGACCATGAGCAGATGCTCGCAAAATAGCCCTAAGCTGTGTCAAGAAAATTTCTGGCTCTGTTAGTGACCAACGAATCGCCCGCAAACCCAATGGTGATGTGCCCGTTTGCGATACATCGGTACCGCCTGCACCTAGTGCTTTATCAGCACCTACGTCAATCGTTCTAATATTGATAGGCAAGCCATGCATTAAATCAACCACACGGCGATATTCTTGATATTGCTGCTCCTCATCTGGCAATGCTTGCTTGCGATCCATAAATAAGAACTCGGAGCGGAATAGACCAACACCAACAGCACCTAGTTTTACGGCTTGCACAGCATCTTCGGGCAACTCAATATTGGCAAAGAGTTCAATATCTACTCGATCAAGCGTTTCTGTTTTGGCATGTTTTAGTTGCTGAAGCTTACGAGCCTCTTTTAATACCTGAGTTTGGAGTTTGCGATATTCAGCTAATAAGTGTTCATCAGGAGTAACTACTACTACGCCCTGCTCGCCATCCAAAATCAGCCAATCGCCATGGCGAATCATTTCACTAGCATGGCGCACACCAACTACTGCGGGAATTTCCATACTTCGCGCAACAATAGCGGTATGCGATGTTTTACCGCCTAAATCAGTAACAAAACCAGTAAAGGCATGCTCTTTGAAGCGCAACATATCATGTGGCGCAATATCGTGAGCAACAATGATGGATTCGACTCCAACCTCACTCGATGGCAAGAAATCAGATTCGTTGAGCGCGTCTTTCTGTGCATTAAGCGCCTTAATCACACGCTCAGCCACCTGACGAATATCATTTGCGCGCTCTTTTAAATAAGGGTCTTCAATCTCAGAAAATTGCTCTAAAAGATCATTTAACTCTGTAGTCAAAGCCCAAGCAGCATTTAAGCGCTGAGTACGGATGAGCTTGATAGGTTTCTCGGCCAACGCTGGATCAGCCAGGATCATGCTGTGCACATCCAAGAATGCCGCCATCTCTTGCGGAGCATCCTTGGGTAATCCCAAGCGCAACTGAGCTAGCTCTAAACGCACTTGATCAAATGCATCTAATAATTTTTGTGCTTCAGCGTCTTCTTTGCCAGGCTCAACTAAATAATGACTAACCTCTAAAGCTGCTCGCGAAATCAATACCGCCTTGCCGATAGCAATGCCTTTTGATACCGGAATGCCGTGCAACGCGAACGTCATTATTATTCGCCCTCTCCAAAGCGGTCCTTGATTAATGCTGTCAGCGCTTCCATAGCATCATCTGCTTTATCGCCTACCGTTTCAAGTGTGACTGTGCTTCCAATACCTGCTGCCAACATCATGACACCCATGATGCTCTTAGCATTAATCTGACGTCCATTGCGTGACAGGAATATTTCGCAAGGAAATTGGGCGGCCAATTGAGACAACTTTGCCGATGCTCTCGCATGGAGTCCCAACTTATTAATAATCTCAATTTCAGCAACTGGCATTCAACCCTGCTCCCTTTATGCTTGATCTACTTTTATACCAAGACGTAATATTCCATTCTGCCCGCCAGCTAAGGCTTTTTTAGCCAACTCTTCTAAGCCTTCGCCACGATGAGATATGCAGCGCATGAGCATCGGCAGATTTAATCCCGCCAATACAATCACGGGGGTATTCAATCCCGATAATGGGCCCAAACTTTCTAGTTTGGATGCAATATTCGCTGGGGTTGCACCCATCACATCTGTCAGGATGAGAACACCATTACCAGTGTTCACACCATAAGCAGCCTTTAGCAACCGATCAAAACTCACCTTAGTGTCTTCATAAGGGGGTATATCCACCGCCCTTACACGCTCTGGTACTACACCAAAAGTATGCTCTGCAAAACTCAGCATTGCACTTGCAACAGGAGTATGGGCAACGATTACGATTCCAGTCATGTTATGACAATGTCCTCTCTAGAGCCTTTAACCAAAACTGTGGAACATCAAAACCACTTTGATCAGCAATTTCAACAAAACACGTTGGGCTAGTAACATTGATCTCCGTCAAATAGCCGCCAATTAAATCCAAGCCAACTAAGAATAAACCGCGTTGATTGAGGATGGGAGCAAGTTTTTCAGCGATTTGCTTTTCGACATCACTTAAAGGCATTGCCACACCTTTGCCCCCTGCTGCTAAGTTGCCACGAATCTCTTTACCCTGAGGAATGCGAGCCAACGCAAACGGCACAACCTCACCACCAATCAATAAGACACGCTTGTCGCCATCAGCGATCTCAGGCAAGAAACGTTGAATCATTAGAGTTCTGGCACCATTCTCACCTAATGTCTCAACAATACTGGCGAGGTTCAAACCATCAGGCCCCACCCGAAAGACACCCATGCCGCCCATGCCATCCAGTGGCTTAATGACGATATCGCTATGCACTTGATGAAACTCTTCCACCGCACTCAGTTCGCGAGTCACCAGCGTTGGCGGAATCAGCTCAGGAAATTCAGTGATGGAAAGTTTCTCAGAGTGATCACGTACTGCAGTAGGATCATTCAACACTCTTGCGCCCTGCTTCTTGGCGGCAGATAAAAGCCACGTTGCATTGAGATACTCAATATCAAATGGTGGGTCAGTTCTCATTTGTACCGCAGAGAATGTATTGAGTGCCTTTGATTCAATTTCGCCTAACTCAAACCAAGATGTAGAGCTAGGCTTAATCATGAGCGACTGACAGTCGGCCATAACGAGATTGTCTTTCCACAAAATATTGCGGCTCTGACAGAACCACAAACGATGACTAGCTTCTTGAGCAACCCGCATCATCGCTAAAGTGGAATCTTTTTTAATCTTGAAAGATTCGAGAGGGTCAGCAATAAATAAAAGATCCATATTCTTCTATTAAGTTCTCAGCATTGATTTATGCTGCTTCCATATCTGGATCGGTTCTCTCAAGCTCAAGTGAAGCCGCTAGTAATGCTAAACGGGCGACAACGCCATAGAGGTAAAAGCGGTTCGGAGCTGCGCTACCAGGCTTAGCAGCAAGATCTGGCATGGAGTTTTGCTCGAATGCTAATGGTACAAAATGCATTCCGGGGGCATTAAGATTTTCATCTGGGCCACGATCAGTATGCACACGATAGAAGCCACCAATCACGTAGCGATCAATCATGTACACCACAGGCTCTGCAACTGCCTCGTTCACCTTCTCAAAGGTATAAACGCCCTCTTGAATTAAGACATCACTTACCTCAAGACCCTCTTTGACAACACTCATCTTATTGCGATCTTTGCGGTTTAAGCCCTTAAGTTGAGCAGGATCGTTCACAACCATCACGCCCATTCCATAAGTGCCGGCATCGGCCTTCACTACGACATAAGGTTTCTCTTTAATGCCATATTCACGGTATTTCTTAGCAGTCTTTTTCAGCACTTGCTCCACTGCAGTTTGTAATTCCTCTTCACCTTTGCGTTCATGGAAATTGACATTCGAGCAACTCGTAAAGTAGGGATTAATCATCCAAGGATCGATATCAACCACCTTAGCAAACTTCTTAGCCACCTCTTCATAAGCGGCAAAATGATTAGACTTACGACGGATGTGCCAACCTGCATGCAGACCAGGCAATAGGTATTGCTCGTGGATGTTTTCCAGAATCGGTGGAATACCAGCTGATAAATCGTTATTGAGCAAAATAGAGCAGGGGTCAAAATCTTTTAAGCCTAGGCGCTGTTTTTTTAATCCTAAGCGCGCTAAAGGCTCCATCAACAAACGATTGCCATCGGGTAACTCAATCCAAGTTGGCTTCTTAATCTCTTCAGAAAAAGTGCCGAGGCGAACATTGAGTCCGGCCTGACGCAAGATTGAAGATAAGCGCGCAATATTCTGTAAATAGAATGTATTGCGAGTATGGCGCTCAGGAATCAGTAATAAATTTTTGGCTTCTGGACAAATCTTCTCAATCGCAGCCATTGCTGCCTGTACAGCCAAAGGCAACATCTGTGGAGAGAGATTGTTAAATCCACCAGGAAATAGGTTGGTATCAACTGGGGCTAGCTTGAAACCAGAATTTCTTAAATCTACTGAACAATAGAATGGCGGGGTATGTTCCTGCCATTCCAGCCTAAACCAGCGCTCAATCGTTGGGGTAGCTTCTAACACCTTTGACTCTAATTCGAGCAAAGGGCCGCTTAGGGCAGTGATGAGATGTGGGACCATTCCACCATTGTAAGATTATTAAAAGAAAGACGCGGGATCCGAGGATCCCGCGCTTAAAACTAGGCAGCCAAAAAAGCCGCCCAGTGAGGGGTAAATCTACTAATTAAGACTCGTATGCAGTCTCACCATGTGAGCTGATATCCAAGCCTTCGCGCTCTTCTTCTTCCTTAACACGCAAACCGATCACGATATCGATCAATTTGAAGGCAATATAAGAAACAACGCCAGACCAAATTACAGTAGTGATCACGCCTTGAGCTTGAATCCATAATTGGCTAGCAATGGAGTAGTCAGGAGCAACAGCATTAGCAACATAATCCCAAATACCAGAGCCACCCAAAGCTGGATCAGCAAATACACCAGTCAACAATGCACCAGAAATACCGCCTACGCCGTGAACTCCAAATACGTCCAAGCTATCGTCTGAACCCAAAATCTTCTTCAGACCGGTAACACCCCAGAGGCAAACTACGCCGGCGAACAAGCCAATTGCGATAGAACCCATTGGGCCAGCAAAACCAGCGGCAGGAGTAATTGCAACCAAGCCAGCTACGCAGCCAGAAGCAGCGCCCAACATAGAAGGCTTACCTTTGAGAACCCACTCAGCAACAGACCAACCCAATACTGCAGCAGCGGTAGCTAAATAAGTATTAACGAAAGCCAATGCTGCGCTACCGTTTGCTTCGAGTGCTGAACCTGCATTGAAACCAAACCAGCCAAACCACAAGAGTGCAGCGCCAGTCATTACATAAACTAAGTTATGTGGCTTCATTGCTTCTTTGCCATAACCCAAACGCTTACCGATCACAAAGGAACCAACTAAACCAGCAACCGCAGCGTTGATGTGCACAACAGTACCGCCAGCAAAGTCGAGAACACCTTTTTGCCACAACCAACCAGCACGAGCTGTAATGGCTTCGAGTGATGCAGCATCTTTGATGTCATCAGGACCAGGCCAGAACCAAACCATGTGAGCGATTGGCAAGTAGCTAAATGTGAACCAAAGGACCATGAAGACCAAGATTGCAGAGAACTTAGCGCGCTCAGCAAAAGAGCCGATGATCAAGCAGCAAGTAATCGTTGCAAACACTGCTTGGAAGGCCATGAATATAAACTCAGGAATGACAACGCCTTTACTAAAGGTTGCCGCCACTGAGTCCGGAGTCATTCCACCCAAGAACAAACGATCAAGTCCGCCAACAAATGCCCCACCTTCCGTGAATGCAAAGCTGTAGCCATAAATAGACCAGAGCACTGTAATCAAAGAAAATACCATGAAGCATTGCATACAGATAGACAAGATATTCTTACTACGTGTTAAACCACCGTAGAACAAAGCCAAGCCAGGAAGTGTCATTAACAACACTAAAGCTGTACATACCATCATCCATGCGGAATCAGCTTTGTTGCACTTTTCGGAACAAAGAACGGGGGCAGGTTCTGCAGCTGCTGGAGTTGCGGCAGGAGCAGTCACTGCTGGTTTTTTAACTTCATCAGCATGCGCTGGCGAAGTCACCATTACACCAGTAGCACCAATAGCCAAGGCCATAGCACCACCAGCAATGAGTCGTTTCATCCAAGTTAACATTTTGAACCTCTCTTTAAAGTGCTGACGCACCGGTTTCACCGGTACGAATACGAATGACGTGCTCAACTGGAGAGACAAAAATTTTGCCATCACCAATCTTGCCAGTACGTGCTGATTTTTCAATTGCTTCAATCGCACGCTCTAAGATGCCATCTTCAACAGCAGCTTCAATTTTTACCTTAGGCAAAAAGTCGACAACATACTCAGCACCACGATACAACTCAGTGTGACCCTTTTGACGACCAAAGCCTTTAACTTCAGTGACGGTGATGCCCGAAACTCCAACTTCCGAGAGAGCTTCGCGCACTTCGTCAAGCTTGAAGGGCTTGATGATTGCGGTAATTAATTTCATGTAATTCTCCGTTCAGAGGTGGAAATTAGAAAGTTTTTGTCAAAGATACAACGGCGCCAGCTCTTCCCAAGTTGTTGCCAGATGGGCTTGAATAGACATAAGAACCTTTATACATCGAAGCATTAGTACCTACGTAAGCCGCAGCAGCAGATAAACCGCCGCCAAAGTCTTTGGTTACGCCAAACTTCCAATCAGTGTAGGTGGATAAGGTGCTATTGCTCATATTGGCTGTTGATGCATTGCCTGCCCAGTTAACAGCAGGAAATGCAGTTGTGCCTTTTGTTTGATTACCTGCTACATACTGATAACCAACGTGGCCATTCAATGCTAAGCCCCAAAAACCAGTGTCATAGTTCACCGTTAAGTCTGGATAGTAAGATCCTGTGGAGTTGGCCGTACCAAATAATGTTGTTACTGCATAAGAAAACTTAGCAAAGCCAGTAACTGGTCCAAAAGTAAAGTTTTGAGCTGCATAAATTTCTGTTGTATTTGGATTGGTCATTAAACCCGCAGTATTTGGAATACCCGTTGTTGGATAGTAGTATTGGAGTACACCCAAATCAGATGCAAATCCCTCGCCAATTAACTCTTTCTTGTAGCCAGCATAAAAATCCATCTCGACAGGGGCTGATACATTCCCATAAGTTGAGCCCTTACCAGAAACACCGCCATTCTGACCGTAAGAATCACTAATCCAGCTAATTGAGCTGTTCCAGTTACCAATGTAAAAACCACTCTCATGAGCATAGTCAAAACCACCTTGAATGGCTGGCTTGAAGTTTGACTGGCTGATACCACGATAGCGATAGTCATTTACTACGGTTACGTTTGCAGTGATCGGACTAGCTTCTGGCTCATCAGCCGCAAAAGCTGGTGTGTATGCCAAACCGCTTAATAAGCCTGCAGCTACTGCAGAAATTGCTGTCTTGTGTAAAGTTTTCATCTAATGCTCCTTACTGGTTGTAATAAAAAATGGGTTGAATGCTTAATGCATGAAGCGATATTGATGGTTTGGGTATTCATGGATTTGTCACAAATCCCCCTAATAAGGCACATGCACTTTTTTGGTGCTTAATCTTGCCCCATATATGTGAATTTTGGCCTTTTTGGGCTGTTTTAAGCCTTTTCGCCTATTTTTAGCCATCCAACATAAAATAATAATGTGTATGTTTTATGCAACTCTTAACCCAACTAAAAAACCCATCATGCAAAAACCCGGCGAAATCCTCGAGCAAATCCAACGCATTGCTAACGATATGCAAAATAAAGTGGGTGATGCCATTCGTAATTCACCAGCTCAAGAAATTGAAAAGAATGTGCGTGCAATGATGAATCAAGGTTTTCAGAAAATGGATCTTGTTACCCGTGAAGAATTCGAGTTACAAAGCAAAGTACTTACAAAGACCAGGGAAAAACTAGAAGCGCTTGAAGCAAAAGTTGCCGCACTAGAAAAAAATTAATCCACTTTCATTTTTCGTTCTACAGTTTCACTCTGGGTGGAACTCATTAAAAAAGTTTGCATACTCTTCTTTAGATAGGGCTACTTTTGCATCGCTAATATCTGCATTTGCATGCAATACAGATACTTGGTAAATCCAAATTCCACTACCCTCAACTGAGCGCACTATCCAACGCACCCTCATGGCTTGTTGAACTTTACCGTTTGAACTAAACGCAATGAAATAGTCTTTAATAGGAAATCGCTGACGACTACCTGTTTGATAGAAAACATCTTCCGTCAAAACGGTACCGCCTGATGCCTTTGCTCGCTCCAATAAATTACTGTGTAATTGATCAATGATTTTCTGAGCTGAATCTGATTGATTGGATGGTACCTGAAGCGAACTGATGGAATAAATATCATCATCGATTTTCACTGCCTCAAGCGTTTGTTTGAATTCTTGATCCTGATAGGGGATAAGTCGCTCAAGCTTGTCTGGCTTACCCGGAAAGAGTGCGGTATATCGCTGCTCAGGAGATTGGACTGTGCGCCAATTGAGCTTAGGACTGCATGCTGCTAAAAAAATACACGCTGCTAAAACTACACAAGATCTTAAAACACTTTTAAACAACGCCCGCTCCATGCGCCTGTTGATCTGCATGATAACTAGAGCGCACCATTGCACCAACTGCTGCATGCGAGAAGCCCATTGCATATGCCCTCTCTTCAAACATCTTGAATACATCAGGGTGAACATAACGTTGAACAGGTAGATGATGACCCGAAGGCGCAAGATATTGGCCGATAGTGAGCATATCAATATCGTGCTCACGCATATCCTGCATTACCTCCAGAATCTCTTCGTCAGTCTCTCCCAACCCAACCATCAAACCACTCTTTGTTGGGATCTTAGGAAAGCGTTCCTTAAAGTCTTTTAATAACTTCAGTGAATGCAGATAGTCGGCCCCTGGTCGCGCTTGTTTGTATAAACGGGGAACCGTTTCTAGGTTGTGGTTCATGACATCAGGCAAACCATTGGGTGCATGCTCTGCAAAAGTATCGAGCGCTTTATCTAGGCGACCACGGAAATCGGGCACCAACACTTCAATACGCGTATCTGGAGAGAGGCTACGCGATTGTGAAATGCAATCGACATAATGCATCGCCCCACCATCACGCAAGTCATCGCGATCAACGCTAGTAATCACGACATAATTTAATTTCAACGCTGCAATTGTGCGAGCCAAGTTAGCCGGCTCTTTCTGATCTAACGGATCTGGTCTACCATGACCTACATCACAAAACGGGCAACGTCGCGTGCACTTATCGCCCATGATCATGAATGTCGCCGTGCCTTTACCAAAGCATTCACCAATATTGGGGCAGCTGGCTTCTTCACAAACGGTTACTAATTCGTTTTCACGCAGAATCTTTTTTATCTCCGCAAAACGTGAGTTGCCTGATGCAGCCTTTACCCGAATCCAATCTGGCTTTTTGAGAACTTCCTGAAGAGGCACAATCTTGATTGGAATGCGCGCAGTCTTCTCACTCGATTTTTGCTTACGCGTAGCGTCATACTGAAGGTCTTGGCGCCCTTCAATAGATTGCTTTGTATCGGTCTTGTTAACAGTCATGATGGTATTAGTTGCTTTTGCAAATGGCTTAAAAGCTTTTGGCTAATTGAATCTATATTGTCCTTGATCCCAAGGGTTTGCATGTCTACCGTCCTTAAGCCCTCATAACCACAAGGGTGGATACGCCCAAAAGCCTCTAAATTAGTTGCTACATTCAGCGCTAAGCCGTGATAGGAGCAGCTTTTAGAGACCTTGAGTCCAAGGGCCGCCACTTTTGCCCCAAACCATTCTGGCGATACTCCAGTCTGCTGAGAAACATAGATCCCTGGTGCGCCTGGTTTTCTTTCGGCCTGTATTCCAAAATCTCCCAAGGTATCAATCAAGGACTGCTCAATACGCGAGACCAACTCTTTTACAAATATTCCAAGACGCTTCAGGTCGAGCAATAAGTACACAACGATCTGACCAGGCCCATGGTAAGTAATCTCCCCGCCACGATCTACTTGCACCAGCGGGATTTGATTGCTTGGGGAGTGCAAGTTACCAGCATCGCCAGCCAAACCTAAAGTAAATACTGGCGGATGCTCCAAGATCCAAATCTCATCTGGAGTACTAGAATCGCGATCCTTTGTGAAAGTACGCATTGCCTCATATGTTGCAGCGTAATCAGCCAAACCAAGATGTTTTACTAAAGCCGTCATAAGCGCTTGTTAGAGAACAATACTCACCAATGGATGAGTTGAAAGCGTTCGATAGAGCTCGTCAAGTTGCTCACGACTAGTTGCCGTAATTGGCAGAGTAATGCCAAGATAATTTCCGTCCTTCGATGGTCTCTGCTCTACCTTGCTCTCATCCAATGTTGGATCAAACTGTTTAGCAATATGAATGATTGCAGGCAGATACTCAGGAATATTTTTTCCCATCACCTTAATCGGAAAAAGAGAGGGGTATTCAATGAGTGATTTTTCTTCGGCCATAATTTTATTAACTCAATTTCCTATTGTTCTGATCAACTCTTGCGATGGTCTGGCATACCTAGCCAGGCGCTTGTAATGATGTTGCGAATGCAATGCAGTCTGCGATGAAAGAAATGGTCTGCGCCAGGCACTACTTGCACTGTTAACTCTTGCGGAAGTGCCCAATCAAAGACATTTTTCAAGAGAATAGTTTCATCCAGCTCACCATGAATCAGAATGGTATCAGCGGGCACCGGAGCCAATGTCCACTTACCAGCAGCACTTCCCACCATTACTAAACGCTCGGCAGGACGCCCAAGCTCAGCAAGCCTTTGCACCAAATGACTGCCCACAAAACTGCCGAACGAGAACCCTGAAACCACCAGCGGCAAAGTATTGGCCGCATTGACCCAAGGTTGATGTACTGTCCCTTCAAATTGAGACCAACTAGATGGGGTTTGCATCCACTCAGTGACATGCAGTAAATCTTCTAGTTCTCCTACACCATGATCGTGAACACCTGCAGTACCCCCAACACCCCGAAAGTTTGGACGCACACTGACATATCCCAATTGATTAAATGCACGGGCCATTGTTTGTGCAACTTTGTTGTCCATGGTGCCGCCCAACAGAGGATGCGGATGCGCAACTAAGGCGAGTCCACGTACTGCAAATGATGGATCATTTTTTAATTCATCAGGAAGATCGATGGACATTTCTATCGCGCCCACAATGCCATCTATATGAATTACTTTTGTACGGCTATTCATGAAGAAAACTTTCAACAATAACTAAAAACTACAAATTGCTCAAAAGCGCTACGCTAGCTGCAAGCGCTCTACTGGAAGGCCATTGATTAAATGGGATTGGATAATTTCTTCCACATCTTCTTTATCTACCAAGGTATACCAAATACCCTCTGGATAGACGACCATCACTGGTCCATCAGCACAACGATCCAAGCATCCTGCTTTATTCACACGAATCTTTCCGGGTCCGGCTAACCCCAGCTCTTTGACCCGGTTCTTGGCATATTCAAATAGCGCAAAGGCATTATGCCGATCGCAACAATCTTCCCCATTGCTGCGTTGATTCAAACAAAAAAATAGGTGGTGTGAAAAGCTCATCAGAAAATTATATTCATCAATACTTTGATTTCAGGTCTGCTATGTTGCGAATCATCCAAACAGAGGCTAGTGGTAACCATATCACTGAAACCCATTGCATTAACTCATTAAAGTGCAATAGTCGTCCCTGGTTCCAATGCCTGAGAGTCAGGATGAAATAGGGATTATCAGGCATTACATTAATGGCGACCGTAATGCCTATCAAACAAAATATTGCTAACAATTGCTTTGTTATTAACTTCAAACGCAAAGCCCATCGTAGTGCAACTGTTGCCAATAACATTCCCCAAAAGGCGCCTGCTGTCAGCCAGATGAAGCTGAACTCCCAACCAAACTGAAGTGCTGTAAACAGAATCTTTAGCAACACCGTAAGACCCAGTAAGCCGTTAAGAATATGCCATTGTGGCGCCTTGAGGCGCATCCCCGAAGAAAGCAAAAGCGCAACGCCAAACCAACAAAAACCAGTAATGAGGGTTTCTTGAATGACTTGATTAATGACTGTCGTACCCCAATCAACAGGGCCAAAAATGACGTGCCCCCAAAGTCCTACGCCAAGCCATGAGCTTTGAGGATAAATCTGCGACCATGGAAATAGCAGAAAAAGAGCACATATCGCCCAATTCACGCCGAACCATTGACCAAACCTACGCCGGATGGCAGTTCCAGATAGCCACTCGGGCCCCAGAGGAATAGCCAATAAACCGCCTAATAAACCTCCAAATACATTGGCCCACCAATCCATCAAGCTTGGAATACGCGTTGGAACCCAAGTTTGTAGAGTTTCAACACTTAGAGCCAAAAGGGCACTTAAGCTGATGGCCATTCCTAAAGCAACAAAATTTCGCCAGCGAGGATATGCCGAAAAGACTAGTAAAAATCCAAAAGGAATATAGGCCAAGATGTTCACTGAAACATCAAAAAGCGTAATGAAGCGCGGCAAAGGGGCATCTAGCCAAGCCCATGTAGCAATCCCATTCTGAAAGTCAAAATCAAATGGATTTAGGCTGACATAGAGAATCAGTAATGCATAAGCAAGACTCATTGCGCGAGCCAGCGGCATCGCTTGTAGAGGCCATATTAGTTTGCGGGGGCGCTGATCATTTACATCCATTCCACAATTCTAGGTCAGACCTTTCTACAATGGCGAAATGACTGCTAATTGCATCCTTGAACGTGTTATCGAGACTAAATCAACAAATGATGATCTCTTGGAGCGCTGGCGTGCTGGCGCGCTGATAGACCCTGTAGCTCGTATTGCCCACATACAGACTGCTGGCAAAGGAAGGGCGGGACGCGGGTGGCTTTCTAACCCAGAGGACTCCCTTTGCTTCTCAATGGCCTTCCCCTTTCATCGCAGCCCTACAGAACTAACCGGTCTTAGTCTATTAGTTGGTATTGCCGTCATTAAAGGCATTGCTCGCGCATATCAACTTGATCCATTCGATCTTCACCAAGCAGGATTGCGCCTCAAATGGCCTAACGATTTATTACTAAACGGCGCAAAGCTAGCTGGAATTCTTGTTGAAGGTGGACAAGCCCAAGTTGGGAATCCAAGCTGGATGATCGTCGGTGTTGGCATTAATTTATGCAATGCTAATGCGATCGAAAAAGATCTTCAAAACGGGATAAAAGTCAGCTCCTTAGAAGAGTTACTCCCACAGGGAAGCAAACTCCCTGATGTTGAATATCTTTGGCTAACAATATTAGAGTCATTCGAGGAGCATTTCAAAAAGTTTGATCAACTAGGTTTTACTGCCTATCAACAAGAATGGCTTCACTGGGATGCTTTTACAGATCAGAAAGTCTCTATTTCAGGCGCCAGTAAAGATTCTAGTTACGGTATCGCAAAAGGGGTTGATATGAATGGCGCCCTTTTGCTTGAGCAGGAAGATAAAACGATTGCCATTTATGCTGGTGACGTATCACTGAGAGTTCAATCATGAGTCTGTATTTATTGTTTGATATCGGTAATACGCGCTTAAAGTGGGCAGCAGTTGAGTCTGCTCAACATCCTTCTGATCAACAGAAAAAATTGTGGGTCTACTCTGGAGCTATTAGCAGTAAGTCACTGCAATCCGCAGAGCATAGAGCGGAGTTAGCTGATTACATTTCTAAGACTTTACCCAAACCTAGTGCCATTGCATTTAGTTGCGTCGCAGGACAAGAAGCTATCGAGCACCTCAAGTTACTCTTTCCGGAGTGGCGAGATGTTGAATGGAAGCAACTCATGGGTGATAGTGCTGTTGATGGCATTCGCACCCTATATCAAGACCCCAGCAAACTAGGGGCTGACCGCTGGGCCGCTGTCATCGCGGCGCGTGCACTATCAAAAACAAATGCCTTAATCATCAACGCAGGCACTGCCACAACCATTGATTTACTTGGCTCTAACGGCGTGCATTATGGCGGCTGGATTCTGCCGGGCCTTGAACTCATGCGCAAGAGTTTAGAAGGGAATACGGCACAACTACCACTAGCAACTCCAGTAGAGTCTCAACATGGTTTTGGTTTATCCACGAATGAGGCCATTATTAGCGGATGTAATGCCGCGCAAATTGGTGCCATCCAGTGTGCGATCGAGCTTGCAAAACAAATGAATCAACCCGTTGAAAAAATTTGGCTTGATGGTGGTAACGCAAAAATATTAGCAACTGAAATAAAGCAATTTAGCAAACTGAATACATTAAATATAGAAACCAGTGAGGGGCTAGTACTGCGCGGTATTTGGAGCTGGCTTTTACAAAATCATTAAGAGCGAATTTTGCCTAGCAAACTGGTTGTAGAGCGCTCATACAAAAATGGAATGGCAATGGCTTTGCCACCCCACGTTTTGACAAGCTGAGTTTCAGCCAAAGTATTAATCTCATAATCGCCTCCCTTGACATAAATATCAGGACGAATTTTCTCAATTAGATTTACTGGGGTTTGCTCGGTAAAAAGCACAGCCATATCAACACTTTCAAGAGCGGCTAATAAAGCTTGCCGATCAGATTCAGAATTAATAGGTCTATCGTCACCTTTACCCAACATTTTTACCGAAGCATCTGAATTCACGCCAACCACAAGACTTGCCCCTAGAGAACGGGCTTGAGAAAGGTAACTCGCATGGCCACGATGCAAGATATCAAAAACACCATTGGTAAATACTAGGGGTCTGGGCAATTTAGCAATTCGTGCCTCAAGTTGCTCGGCCAGGCAAACTTTAGACTCAAATGAAGGTGGGGGCAAAGAACTCATAACGCAATATTAATGGCATTACAAACTAAGCTGCGATATTACCCAGAATGTCTTAAACTTGGGCACTCAAAAGCAGAAAAATAAAGTGACAATATGAACCGCAAGAGACTCAATAAAGTGGCTGGTTGGCTTTTCGTACTCTTTTTCTCTATTTCTGGAATCGAGATTGCAAATGCCGCCCCTAATTGCAGCCCCCTGCTTTCGCACACTTTCCTACGCCTCCAAGACGAAGCACCGCAAAGTCTTTGCCAATACCAAGGCAAGGTCATCCTGGCGGTCAATACAGCGAGTTTTTGCGGATTTACGAGCCAGTATGAAGGTCTCGAAAAAATTTACGCTAAATATAAAGATCGAGGTTTTGTTGTGCTGGGCTTTCCATCGAATGACTTTGGCCAACAAGAACCAGGCAGTAACAAAGAAATTGCTGACTTTTGTAAAAATACTTACGATGTGAAGTTCCCGATGTTTGCCAAGAGTAATGTTTCTGGAAGTAACCCGAACCCCCTCTTCAAAATGTTAATTGCCAAAACAGGCACAACGCCAAAATGGAATTTCTATAAATATTTAATAGACCGTAATGGCAATGTGATTGATTCTTTTGGAAGTATGACCAAGCCCACTAGTAGCAGCATCACCAATCAAATAGAAAAACTCCTAGAGGAAAAAGTTCAGTGAGCAAAAAAAGAATTGCGATTGTTGGCGCTGGCATCTCCGGACTTGGGTGTGCATATGCATTAAGACAGAACCCAGATATTGAACTGACAATATACGAAGGCGGGGATCATATTGGTGGTCACAGCAATACCGTTGACTTTACTTGCAATATCGCTGGCGAAAATATTACGCACGGTGTTGATACTGGCTTTCTAGTATTTAACCGTAAGACCTACCCTAGACTAGTTAGACTGTTCGAGGAAATCCAGGCTCCAGTTGCCCCTTCTGAAATGTCTTTTTCTGTGTCGATTGATGTTTCTAAAAAAAATCCTGCGCATCCAAAGATTGAGTGGGCTGGCAATGATATCAATTCATTTTTCGGACAACGCTCTAATTTACTATCTCTGTCATTTTGGCGTATGGCTTATGACATTCTGCGTTTTAATCGCATGGCAACTCGGCTTGCTCATGAACAGATTGCTGCGGGTCATCTTCATACTCAGCCAGATGAAACGATTGCTAATTTCCTAAACCGAAATCGCTTTAGTCAAAGCTTTAGAGAGAATTATTTCCTGCCTATGATTGGTGCGATCTGGTCTTGCTCTGTGGAGCAAATGCTGGAATTTCCAATTCAGACGATGATCCGCTTTTGTCACAATCACGGTTTGCTGCAAATTCAAAATCGGCCGCAATGGCTCACCATTCAAGGTGGATCCCGAGAATACGTAAAGCGCTTAGTCAGTGCCTTAGAAAAAAATCAGGTTGCGATCAAGCGTGATTCTGTATTGCGCGTCAACACAAGCCAAGATGAAAGCGCCCAAGTTGAAGTGGTTAGTTCAGCAGGCTCAGCCTGGTTTGACGAAGTAGTGATGGCCTGTCATAGCGATCAAGCCTTAGAGCTTGTGCATGGGATTGAGCAACAAGCCAGAAATATCTTAGCCGCCATTCCCTATCAAAAAAATCGTGCGATTTTACACACGGATACCAATTTCTTGCCGGAAGCAAAGCGTTGCTGGGCTGCATGGAACTACACAGCAAAGTCTGGTGCAGCACCAAGCTCGAAGCAGCACGTTAGCGTCAATTACCTCATTAATCGCTTACAGCCTTTACCTGCAAAACTCAACAATACCCAAATTATTGTGAGTCTTAACCCCTCCTCAGAACCAGATCCAAAACTAGTACATCAAGAAATTCATTACTCACATCCAATATTTGACATGGGCGCTATTCAAGCACAGAAAGAGTTGCCACTCATTCAAGGTAACTCATCCATTTGGTATTGCGGGGCATGGACTGGCTTTGGCTTCCATGAAGATGGTCTGCGCTCTGGCGAACTAGTCGCAGAAGCTTTAATTGAAAGCATCCGCCCGGCTCTCAATGTCATCCCAAAACAAGATGCACGCTAAATGAATCAAGCAAAGATTAACTTTGGAGATGTAAAACATAGCCGTCTTCGACCGGCAAAGAATGCTTTTGGATATGGTGTATTTACCGTGTCTATCCCGATGCGGGCTCGCAGACAAAATCCTCAGCTTCTGAGCAATTTTGGTCTAGGCGACAACAAACTAGGTTTATGTTCATTCTTCGATAAAGACCATGGGCTTGGAGGCAAAGACAGTCTAGCCTGGATTGAAAATATTCTGCAAGAAAACAATCTACTGAATAAGGATGGGGAAATTTGGTTACAAACTTTTCCTAGAGTATTGGGTTATGTTTTTAACCCTGTCAGCTTTTGGATCTGCTCCGAGGCAGATGGAAAAGTTTACGCAGTATTGGCTGAAGTAAATAATACTTTTGGCGAGCGTCACTGTTATTTATTACACAAAGATTCTGGAGAGCCGCTTCTATCGGGCGAGACCCTCACCAGTAAAAAAGTATTTCATGTGTCACCTTTTTGTGCAGTCCGTGGTGAATATCGGTTCCGGTTTTTGTTTGCTCAAGATAGCAATTCCAAGCAACACTCTGTTGCCCGTATTGAACTTCACGAAGATGGCCTGCCCCTCATCAATACCAGCATTAGCGGAAAAAGCCGCCTGCTTAGCAAATCCACGCTTTATTTAGCGCTCTTACGCTACCCATTAATGAGCTTGGGAGTCATTTTCCGTATTCACTGGCAAGCATTAAAATTATGGATTAAAGGTGTACCCTTTCATTCAAAACCTAAACCACCAGAATTTGAAGTCAGTAGATGAATCGCCCCGGACAAAACTTACTCTCACGACTCAATTTTTCGCGCCCGCAAAACCGCGCGATTAACTCATCTAGTAAAGATCTCAGTAGCAAAGCACTTCTGACCAGTTTGTCCAGACTCAGCAGTGGCTATCTCAAAATGACTTTGCCAGATGGTGAAATACGAGAATTTGGTAAGCATACAGATTCATTGAATGCTGACATTCAAATTCATGATTGGTCTGTTTTCAAACAAGTGATGTCACATGGCGATATCGGCTTTGCAGAGAGCTATATCCGCGGCGAGTGGAATACCTCTAATCTCCAAGCGATTTTGGAATTGGCTATTCGCAATCGCACCATTCTTGAAAAAGCAATTTACGGTAGCTGGTTTGGATCGATCCTCTACCGTTTTAAGCACTGGCTTCGCGATAACAGCAAAGCTGGTAGCCGCAAGAATATTCATGCACACTACGATCTAGGGAATGCTTTTTATAGCCTGTGGTTAGACCCAACGATGAGTTACTCCAGTGCCTGGTTCTCAGAAAGCGACAGGCAAACACTGGCTGAAGCGCAGCGCGCTAAGATCAGGCGGATTCTGGAATCACTCAAGACTAGACCAGGAGATCATATATTAGAGATTGGCTGTGGCTGGGGTGGCATTATGGAGGAGGCATTATTAAGTGAGCGCTCCATTACTGGCCTGACACTTTCGACTGAACAAAAAGCCTTTGCTGAAAATCGTTTGGCAAAGATAGAGGCAAAAGCAAATAAAGCCCAATCGTTTGAAGTTCGGTTGCAAGACTATCGTGACTGCCAAGAAAAATTCAATGGGATTGCTTCCGTTGAAATGTTTGAAGCTGTTGGAGAAAAACATTGGCCAGAATACTTTCAGATGATTGCTAAATGCCTCAAGGCTGGCGGTAAAGCCTGCATTCAAACGATTGTGATTGCTGAAGAATTATTTGAACGCTATCGCCACAACACTGACTTTATTCAGCAATATGTCTTTCCAGGTGGAATGCTACCTTCTCGCTCTAGCTTTAAAGCAAGCGCAGAAAAGGCTGGCCTTCAAATTGAGGCGGAATTTGCGTTTGGATCAGACTATGCCAAAACACTCTGCCTCTGGCGCGACAGTTTTAACCAAAAACTCCAAGAAGTTCGCGAACTAGGCTTTGATGAGGCATTCATCAGACTTTGGAATTTCTATTTGATGTATTGTGCCGCAGGATTTTCAGAGCGCAATATTGATGTTGTGCAGTTCACTTTAAGTCATCAGCAAGCCCCAACATCTCCGGATGCGCTGACAGCATGAAACAAATAGGTATAGCAAATTTTGCAGGAAAGCGCATCTGGGTCATTGGCGCCTCTAGCGGAATTGGCGAAGCATGCGCTAAAGCCTTCATCAATCAAGGCGCTAAAGTTGCGTTATCGAGCAGAAGAGTAGAACGTTTAAATGCAATCGCAGAGCATGCAAAGCTTGCTCAAACCTTAGTCATTCCATTAGATGTCACCAATCGTGATCAACTCACTCAAGGCTATCAGGCTCTCCTTAAAACTTGGGGTGGATTAGATTTATTACTATTTGTCTCAGGCATCTATGTGCCCTTACGGGCAGACGATTTTGAGATCAATATTGCAGAGCAAACGATTGATGCCAATCTCCTCGGACCCATGAGGGCAGTTGCACTAGTCCTACCTGAAATGCTCAAGGCGCATTCCGGACATATTGCCATTGTTGGTAGCGTTGCAGGATATAGCGGCCTACCTAAAGCATTAGCTTATGGCCCTAGTAAAGCCGGCATCATCAATTTCTGTGAAACTCTGTACTACGATTTACTACCGCAAGGTATCAGTGTTCATATGATCTCCCCGGGTTTTGTTGCAACCGAGGCTACTGCTCAAAATGATTTTGAAATGCCTGCCTTGATTACGGCTGAAGAAGCTGCCAAAGAAATCTTAAGCGGCATCCAAAGAGGGGAATTTGATATTCACTTCCCCAAGAGATTCTCAGGATTTTTAAAGTTCTTAAGAATTCTGCCTTATCCACTCTATTTTTGGATTGTGCGGCGCTTCGTCAAAATCTAAGCAAGAAGAGTGCCTGTAATGATTGAGAATTACTACTTGTACTTATCTTTCCTAATTTTCTCTTCGAGATAATCCATCACAGCAATTGCTTTAGCTTTGGTCCCAGCGATAGATGGTGAAGTAACGTACTTGCCCTGCATCACAATCGTAGGAACACCGTCAATACGATATGCCTCCGCCAATTGCTTAGCAGCTCTTGCCTTAGCCACAACAGCAAAGGAGCGATAGGTGGCTAAAAAAGTATTGCTATCAACGCCTTGTGAGGCAACCCAATCTGTAATTTCAGGCTCGGTCAGTAAACGTTTATTTTCCTTATGCATCGCATACATCACCTTCTCATTCAAGGCATTACCTTTACCCATCGCCTCAAGCGCATAGAAAAGTTGGCTATGTGGTAAGAAATCATCGCGGAACGCTACTGGCACTCTACGGAAAACTACATCTTTTGGTTGACGCTTCACCCAAGCACTAAGCTCAGGCTCAAAGTCATAGCAATGGGGACAGCCATACCAAAAGAATTCAATGACCTCAACTTTGCCTTTGGTTTCCACTGGCTGAGGCACAGGCAAAACGCGATATTCAAATCCCTCTTCAATTTTTTGTCCCTGCGCAATGGCAAGGCCACTCAAAAAAATAAAGAAGAATACAAAAAATACTCTTTTACTAAATGCGATCATCATGTTTACTTTACTTGCTAGCTTTGATAAGAGTGGGTTTGATGCCCAAGGTATTTAACTTGTCACGCGCTGGATTGCTTTCTTCAGGACTGTTGTAGGGCCCTGAGCGAACACGCCATAGAGTATTTCCATCAGCAGTAACTTCGCTCAATTGTGTTTGGATACCCTGAATAGCTAGGCTTGCTTTTTGCGCATCTGCATCTGCACGTTTTGTAAAAGCACCAACCTGCAAGAAATAAATAGCATCGCTCTTTGCGGCTGCTTGAGCAGCAGCTTCCGCTGACTTCTTACCGCCTACCAAATCGCCAATAGGATCAGTGGTAGCTGGTGCAGGACTTTTGCCTTGTAGTGGCTTATTCAAATCTAATTGCTCTGCGGGGGCAGCAGCCTCTCCGTCAGCTTGAGCGGCAGGCTTAATCAACATTGGTAAATTTGGCGCGCGTACGCCAGGTCTTTCTTGAGGCGTATTTTTAGAAAGGTAGAAAGCAATAAAAAATGCAATCCCAAGACCAGCGCCTAAACCCAAAACAAAGCCCAGAATAGTGCCGCCATATTGAGCATTATTAACAGGAATAGATTCTCTTTCGTGCTTCATGAAGCCATCCTGCTGATTCGGTTTTTTCATCATTTCCTCATCTTACCTATTCACGCTATTCTTTGCTACTACATCTTTGCTGGTGCAGATACCCCTAGAACCTTTAAACCATTCTGTAGAACTTGGCGGGTGGCTGATAAAAGAGCAAGTCGGGCTAATTTCAGGCTTTCATCATCTACCAATACACGATCGGCATTGTAGAAAGTATGGAAATCTCCCGCCAAATCCCGCAAATAGAAAGCAAGCGCATGCGGGGCTAATTCAGCTGCTGCATCTGTTAACACCTCAGGATACTCAGCCAAACGTCTTAGCAAATGATCTGAAGCCTTACTTTGCAATAAAGATAAATCTGCACCCGCTAGATCTGACGTGCTGCCGCCCCATTGCTGCAGGATCGAACTAATCCGCGCATGGGCGTATTGCACATAGAAGACAGGGTTCTCATCGTTTTGTTGAAGCGCTAAATCAATATCAAATACAAATTCTGTATCCGCTTTGCGAGAGATGAGGAAAAAGCGTACCGCATCACGTCCGCGCTGTAGCGCTAACTCTCTTTCCTCTAGTGTCATTTCTGGGGTAACACCGCCAGACCACTCAACTAAATCGCGCACTGTCACGTATGAACCAGCCCGCTTAGAAATTTTGACCTCTTCGCCATTGCGCATCACGGTAACCATCTTATGCAATACATAGTCTGGATATGTCTTCGGGATTTCCCAACCACGCTTCTGAGCCACACCCTGCAAGCCTGAACGGACACGTGCAATCGTGCCGTGGTGATCGCTACCTTGCACATTGATCACTTTTGTAAAGCCACGGTTCCATTTGCTGGCGTGGTATGCGACATCAGGAACAAAGTAAGTAAAGCTACCATCGGACTTACGCATCACACGATCTTTGTCATCGCCATCATCAGTTGTTCTGAGCCAAAGTGCACCCTCGGATTCATAGGTCTTACCAATGCTCTGTAAATCCTGAACAATCTCACCAACGCTACCATCTGTATATAAAGAAGACTCTAGGTAATAGCAATCAAACTTCACACCAAATATTTTCAAATCGATATCTTGCTCATTGCGCAAATACGCAACAGCAAATTGACGAATAGCTTCTAGATCATCGCGATATTCGGGAGATGCTTTAAATGCTGTTGCAATCTCTGCAATATATTCACCGTTATAAGCTTGCTCAGGCCAATTAGTATCACCAGGTTTCAAACCATTCAGACGCGCCTGAACAGATAAAGCAAGGTTGGCTATCTGAACGCCCGCATCGTTGTAATAAAACTCACGATGCACCTTAATTCCCTGGGTAGCTAATAGATTTGCTAACGCATCACCAAGTGCCGCCTGCCTGCCATGACCAACATGCAATGGGCCAGTGGGATTGGCTGAAACGAATTCAATCATAGCGCTAGCAATAGGCTTGCCTCCTTGAGCAATCTCACCAAAATGAGAGCCGCCCAAAAGAATCTCTCCAACTACTGCCGTTTTGGCTGCATTGCTTAGTCTGAAATTAATAAAGCCTGGACCAGCGATTTCACAGGAAGCGATTAATTGCTTAAAGTCAGGCTGTTTTTGTAAACGCTCTACCAAAGCTTGGGCGAGCTCTCTTGGGTTGAGCTTCCATGCTTTTGAAAGTTGGAGCGCAATATTACAGGCGACATCGCCATGATCAACAGCCTTAGGACGCTCTAAGCGGGGCGCTGGTGTCTCACCTAATCCGCGCTCTTGAGCCAAGCCTTGAAGGGCTGCGCCCAGCATTTCAATTAAACGATTTTTATTAGTCAGCAACATAGATAAGTGAGTTTATCAGGTGGTAAGCTATCAAAATGATCTATCAATTTCGCTCCAAAGCAGGTCCGGACGTCATCATGCTGGCGGATCTGACTCAGCGAATTTTTGATATTTTGGGTCGGCCACTGGAACCCATAGGGATCCTCACTAAAGAACAGCTCCCAACTCTCATTACGGCCTTGGAAACAGCCATCCTTCAAGACCTTGAAGAACGCTCTAAGGCAAATAATCCGGCTAATGAAAAAACTGAAAAGCCAAAGTTAACCGACCGACTTGGCCAAAGGGCTTATCCTTTTTTAGAACTCATGAAACAGGCTAAAGCCAAAAATGAGCCTGTGATGTGGGGTGTTTAATCTATCAAGCTAGCTAATTGACGGCGGACATCCTCGACAGACTGCCCTCGACGCTGAGCAAGATCCTCCACTTGATCGCTACTCATTTTTCCAACATTAAAGTATTGCGCATCTGGATGAGCCATATAAAAACCGCTCACGCTAGAAGCTGGATTCATCGCCATTGACTCAGTCAGAGTCATGCCAATATCTTCAGAGCCAATCACTCTAAGCAAGTCCTGCTTCACTTCATGAGCTGGGCAAGCAGGATAACCAGGCGCGGGACGAATACCACGATATTCTTCATTGATCATCTGATCGTTGGTTAAAAGCTCATCTGTTGCATAGCCCCACAAATCAGTTCGCACGCGATGGTGCATTAGTTCTGCAAACGCTTCAGCCAAACGATCTGCCAGAGCCTTCAACATAATGGCACTGTAGTCATCATGCTTTACCTGAAACTCAGCAACTTTCTTTTCAACACCATGGCCAGTAGTCACTGCGAAGCAGCCAAGATAGTCAGCCACACCAGAATCTTTTGGCGCTACGTAATCTGCTAGACAACGATTAGGTCTGCGCGCACCATCGACCACTGGGCGTTCAGACTGTTGGCGCAAATTGTGCCAAACAAATAATGGATGTTGGCGAGCCTCATCGCTATATAAAACAATATCATCACCCACTGTATTGGCCGGGTAAAAAGCGACCACAGCATCAGCTTGAAGCCATTGACCCTTCACCAACTTATCCAACATAGCCTGAGCATCGGCATACACTTTGCGTGCCTCTACTCCAACTACTTCATCATCCAAAATAGCCGGAAATTTTCCTGCTAAATCCCAAGTTTGAAAGAATGGTGTCCAATCGATGTATTTAGCAATATCACTCAGTGCAAAGTTTTTAAAAACGCGGCGTCCAATAAACTTTGGCTTTTCTGGAACGTAGCTAGACCAATCAATCATCTCGCGATTTTTACGAGCAGCTTCTAAGGAAATGGTTGGGGCAGCCTTCTTGTTGGCATGTTGCTCACGAATACGGACATAATCATCGCGCAAGTCTTGAATAAACTTCTTGGCACTTTCATCAGAGAGCAAGCTTGAGGCAACCGATACCGAACGCGAGGCGTCTGGCACATAAACCACCGGGCCATCATAATGCGGAGCAATCTTCACGGCAGTATGAACACGAGAAGTAGTAGCGCCACCAATCATTAAAGGAATTTGACGCTCACGGAAATAATCATCGCGCTGCATCTCTTGCGCAACATAAGTCATCTCTTCAAGTGATGGCGTAATTAGTCCTGATAAGCCAACAATGTCAGCATTTTCTTCTTTGGCACGCTTCAGAATTTCTGCACAGGGTACCATCACACCCATATTAGCCACTTCAAAGTTATTACATTGCAGAACTACTGTCACAATATTTTTACCAATATCATGAACGTCACCTTTAACGGTAGCCATCACGATCTTGCCCTTAGCTTTCGCTTCGCCACCAGCAGCAATGTGCTGACGCTTTTCTTCTTCAATGTAAGGAATCAGAATGGCAACCGCTTGTTTCATCACACGTGCGCTCTTTACGACCTGGGGCAAGAACATTTTGCCGGCGCCGAATAAGTCGCCAACTACGTTCATGCCATCCATCAGAGGGCCTTCAATAACCTCAATTGGTCTACCGCCAGCGCCCATAATTTCCGCACGCAGCTCTTCGGTATCTTCTTCGATAAATGTGGTGATGCCATGAACCAAAGCATGCGTTAAACGATCGCGCACTAGGTTATCGCGCCAGACCAAGTTCTCAATCTGCTTAGTACCATCGCCTTTGAATTGATCAGCAATAGCCAGCAATCTCTCAGTTGGCGTTTGACCATCTTTATCTTTAAAGCGGTTTAGCACGACATCTTCAACGCGCTCACGCAACTCAGGATCTAAATCTGCATAGACACCTAATTGACCAGCATTGACGATGCCCATATCCATGCCTGCTTGGATAGCGTGATACAGGAATACCGTATGAATAGCCTCGCGTACGCGATCATTGCCGCGGAAAGAGAAGCTCACATTCGAAACGCCACCACTGACCTTGGCGCCCGGCAGATTTTCTTTAATCCAGCGAGTAGCGTTAATAAAATCGACTGCGTAGTTATCGTGCTCTTCAATACCTGTGGCAATCGCAAAGATATTAGGATCAAAAATAATATCTTCGGCTGGAAAGCCGATTTCATTGACTAAGATGCTGTAGCAACGCTGACAAATCTCGGTCTTGCGCTTAAAGGTATCGGCTTGACCGACTTCATCAAACGCCATCACTACCGAAGCAGCGCCATAGCGACGGATCAAGCGAGCTTGTTTACGAAAAGATTCTTCACCTTCTTTTAAGGAAATCGAATTCACAATCGGTTTCCCTTGAATACATTTCAGCCCTGCTTCAATCACACTCCACTTAGAAGAATCGATCATGATGGGCACGCGAGCAATGTCAGGCTCGGAGGCAATCAGATTTAAGAAGCGCGTCATCGCCGCTTCTGAATCCAACATGGCCTCATCCATATTGATATCAATGACTTGAGCACCGCTTTCAACTTGCTGGCGAGCCACTACTAGCGCCTCATCAAATTGATTATTCAAAATCATCCGAGAAAATGCTTTAGATCCAGTTACATTAGTACGCTCACCAATATTCACGAAACCGACAGCAGAAGTTACATTGAAGGGCTCAAGGCCAGAAAGTTTCATCGCTGGTATTGTTTTTTTATCCATCTTACTCATGCTGATTCCTCTGCATTTTCACGATAGAACGCGCGCGGTTTACGCTTCGCAACGGCATTAGCAATTGCCCGAATGTGATCGGGTGTAGTACCACAGCAACCACCGACCAAATTCACTAAGCCATCTTTTGCAAAACCATCCACTAGACCTGATGTGATATCAGGCGTCTCATCAAAGCCCGTGTCGCTCATTGGATTTGGCAGACCTGCATTGGGGTAGCATGACACTGCTGTGTCGCAGATACGTGAAAGCTCTGCGATATAAGGGCGCATTAATGCAGCACCGAGAGCGCAGTTCAATCCAAATGTTAGTGGCTTGATGTGGCGCAAACTATTCCAGAACGCTTCAACTGTTTGACCAGAGAGAATGCGACCAGAGGCATCAGTGACCGTTCCAGAAATCATCACTGGCAAGCGCTCACCCGTCTCTTCAAAAAATTCATCCAGTGCAAACAGGGCCGCTTTTGCATTCAGAGTATCGAATATAGTTTCAACTAAGAATAAATCGACCCCGCCTGCAAATAGACCTTCGATCTGTTCACGGTAGGAGGCACATAAAGCATCAAAGGTCACATTACGTGCGCCTGGGTCATTCACATCTGGGGAGATGCTGGCTGTCTTTGGAGTAGGTCCAATTGCTCCTGCGGCAAAACGTGGCTTTTCAGGTGTACTGTATTTTTCACAAGCAGCGCGCGCAAGCCTTGCAGAGACTTCATTCATCTCCCGTGCCAAACCTGCCATTTTGTAATCTTCTTGCGCTACTGAAGTTGCACCAAATGTGTTCGTTTCAATAATATCTGCACCGGCATCCAAATATTGCTCATGGATCTTGCTAATAATTTGTGGCTGAGTCAGTACTAAGAGTTCATTGTTACCCTTAATATCGCCTGGATGATCCGCAAAACGGGTATTAGTAGGCAACCCACGGTAATCTGCTTCACTGAGCTTGTACTGCTGAATCATAGTTCCCATTGCACCATCCAATATCAGGATGCGCTGCTTCAGCAGATCAGGAAGTGCCTGACCACGGGTATAAGGCTGGGACAAACCATTAAATTGCATTGCTTAACCGGGATTAATCTCTAGAATCCCTTATTCTATTGGAAAAGCCACTTTTTATTTATCCCGGAGCCTCTATGTTTGGAACCATTCCAGAATTTAATCAAAGCCTAGAAATGTTTAAAACCATGTGGGGCCAAGGTGCAGCAGGTCAAGCTGGGCAATTTCCCTTTACTACTGATGCCTCAAAGGCTGCCGGGGGGATTGGATCCGCTTTTCCAGGCATGGATATTGATGAGCTCGAGAAGCGCATTAAAGACCTGAAAAGCGTCGAGAATTGGCTCAACCTTAACTTGAATATTCTGAAGTCAACCATTCAAGGTCTCGAGGTACAACACGCCACGATGATGGCCTTGAAGTCTTTTGGGGATGCCGTATCAGCAGCCGGGGCTGCAGCCACGACGCCTCGTGAAGAGCCTGAGACTAAAAAAACCAGTGCTAAACCGAAAGCGAAACCGCGGAAAACCTCAACACGCCGTCCTCGCAAAGCTGGCGATCCAACTTTCCTCGACGAAGTAGGTAATTCAGATGCGCAATAGCCTCGCCCATTGCAAATGTGAGTTGATGAATATCTAATTCACGCTTAAATAAAACTGGCACTATCTCACGAGCAGTTGCTGGTTTTTGACAGGCACCAAGCGCTTCTGCTAAACGCTCATCATGATGAGCATTGAGTTGTGCAATCCGAGGCTTCATGCCAGTAAACGGTTTGCCATGCGAAGGAAGTACCAAAGTTTCATCAGGCAAGGGCAAATATTTTTCTAGGGATTGCAAGTAAAGCCCCAGTGGATCAGCATCCGGGTCAGCATCATAAACACTGATATTAGTAGAGATACGAGGTAACAACATGTCGCCAGAAATTAATAAGCCAAGTTCTTTACAAAAAAGCGATGCGTGCTCCGGTGCGTGCCCGTAACCCATGATGACCTGCCAAGAATGACTACCGATCAAAATCAATTCGCCATCAAGGATGCGACGATATTGACGAGGCACGCCAGGAACCATATTGCTGTAGTAATTTGAGCGCGCCCGAATTTTTTCTAGATCTTCTAGAGCAGTTAAACCATGCCTCTGAAAATGATCTGCTGAGCCGCCCCCACCAGCGCGTGCACCAATAGCAGCGCCACCTTCTTTGCAACTTAACCACTGCGCCGTTAAATAGTCCGTCATGGAAATCCATAGAGGCACCTTCCACTTTTCGCACAGCCATTGTGACAAGCCAACATGGTCGGGATGCATGTGAGTCACAAGGACCCTTAGCACCGGCAGACCTTCTAATTGACTTGCAAAAATCTGTTCCCACGAGGCTTTAGTTTCATCATTTGCAATGCCACAATCTATGATGGTCCAACCGGCAATGCCATCAATTTCATCTCGTAATAACCACAGATTGATATGGTCCAATGCGAATGGCAGGCGCATTCTGAGCCAGCGCACTCCAGGCACTACCTCAATAGACTCCCCTGCCTGTGGAAGCTGATCACCTAAGGGATAATGGAGTGCACTTTCTGCAGCAGTTTGTTTTTGAGTGCTCATGAATTTATTTTTTCGTTTTTTCTAATACATCTAGACTTACTTTGACTACAGTACCATCACCTTGTATCAACTGGTGCGACATGAATCCTGAAAATGGGTATTGTCGAGGTTGCTATCGCACGCTTACTGAAATCGCAGATTGGTCAGAACTTTCAAATGCAGAGAAACTCAAGGTTTGGTCACAACTAGAAACTCGCAAACCTCAAGCTGCTCAATAGTTCAATAAACGCTTTTTAAAAAGTTTACTTATTGACGTCCACAATCAAACGTCCACGCACATTGCCCGCCATCAACTCTTGAGCATACTGAAGTGATTCGCCTAAAGTAATTTCATGAGAAATTTCATCAAGTGTTTTCAAATCCACTAACTTACTAAGTTGCTCATAAGCCGCAATTCGTTTTTCACGGGGAACGGTAACGCTATTCACGCCATACAAAGTGACGCCACGCAAAATAAATGGCGCAACACTGGATGGAAAATCCATACCTTGCGCAAGACCACAGGCAGCGACTGCACCATTGCTCTTCGTCTGTGCACAGGCGTTAGCCAAAGTATGACTGCCAACGCTATCTAATACTGCTGCCCAACGTTCTTTAGCTAAAGGTTTTCCTGGTGCAGACAAAGTTGCACGATCAATCACTTCAGCAGCACCTAGTTTTTTCAAATAATCCGCTTCGGCTATTCGACCTGTACTAGCAACGACCGTGAAACCCAGCTTACTCAACAAGTGGACGGCAAAACTACCTACACCACCTGCAGCGCCCGTTACCAATACCTCACCATCACTTGGTTTGAGACCATGCTTTTGCAAGCCCATGACACACAGCATTGCGGTATACCCAGCAGTACCAATTGCTAAAGCTTGTTTGGCGGTAAAGCCTTTGGGCAAAGGAATCAGCCAATCAGCCTTTACCCTAGCCTGCTGAGCTAATCCACCCCAATGCCCCTCACCAACCCCCCAGCCATTCAAAAGTACCATGTCACCAGTCTTAAAATCAGGGCTAGAGCTTTCTATCACTTCGCCAGCAAAATCGATCCCCGGAACCATTGGAAAACTACGCACTACTGGGCTTTTGCCAGTAATCGCTAAACCATCCTTGTAATTGAGGGTGGAATATAAGACCCTTACCCGCACATCGCCCTCAGGGAGATTGGCCTCATCTGCCTGGCCCAATTCGGCTCGATAACCCTGGTCATCCTTATTAATCAATATTGCTTTAAACATGTCTCTTCCTTTTCAAACGAGGCAATTCCCCACAGCTTTTGCTTAATAGGTTTATCCTAACGAGCATTGCTAATTATGGAGGCTTCCATGAAAAAAATTCTACTATTAACCGCGATTTCTGGTTTGATGCTCTCTGGGTGCTACTCTACCCAAATCAATATGTCTATGGGCAATATGCGCCTCATTACCTCTAGTGCGAACCCACAAGACGTGATGGATTTTGCGACTAAGACTTGTAAGAGCGATTTTTATGAAGGTGCCAGCTTCTTATCCAAGGCTGGCAAGGAATATCGTTTTAAATGCGTGAAGGCGGAAGAAAATGAAGTATTGATTCCCATTCCAGGAACTACTATCGCCCCAGCAGAGGCAAAGTAAGTCGTTGATGACCCCGTTTACCTCACAAGAGCTTCGCAAAGGTTTTGCCTCTTTTGCGACTGGGGTTACCGTCATTACCTGTATTGATGAGAATCAACATTCTCACGGCATCACGATTAGCTCTTTCAATACAGTATCTCTAGAGCCGCCCTTAATCTTGTGGAGCCTCAAGAAACACTCGCGCCTCATGCCCTGGGTGGAAGTTGGCAAAAAGCACCTCATTCATGTCCTAGAGCGGTCACAAGAAAACTTGGCGATGCACTTTGCAACTGTAAAAGTAGATCAGTTTGCTGGGCTTGATCATAAAATTGCCGCCAGTGGTCTTACTCAGATCGATCATTGCGTCGCATATTACGAGTGCGAAACAGTCTCAGTCCACGTCGGTGGGGATCACAACATTATTGTTGCCAAAGTCATTCAATTAAAAAATCATCCTGAAAAAGAGCCGCTCATTTTTGCGCGCAGCAAATTTGTTGGTCTTGATTTTTCTGAGATCAAAACTAGCTAACACTAATTAATACTTCTAAGGAAATGCCATGATGCGTTTATGGGGTCGCAAAAGTTCCATCAATGTTCAAAAAGTATTGTGGTGTCTAGCTGAGTTGGGACTCAAAGAAGGGTCTGATTTTGAAAGAATTGATGCAGGGCTTCAATTTGGCATCGTTCGCTCACCAGAATTCTTAAAACTGAATCCTAATGGACTTGTGCCAACACTAGAAGATGGCGATCTCGTGCTATGGGAATCGAATACCATCATGCGCTACCTGGCCGCGCAGTACGATAAAAATAAACGCTTTCCATCAGACGTGAATTCTCAGTTTGGCTATGAAAAATGGATGGACTGGCAGGTTGGAACTCTTTGGCCAGTTTTACGTCCCGCCTTTCTAGGTCTCACTAGAGTTCCGGAAGCGGAGCGTAATCACGCGGCTATTCAAAAAGCGTACCAAGATACCAACCAATTATTTGCTTTGCTTGATCAAACTCTGGAGTCACAAGCCTACTGCTCCGGCAAGCAATTTCATATCGGTGATATTGTGCTGGCCTTATGTGTGCATCGCTGGATATTGCTTAATGAGACCTTCCCTCAGCAAACTGGATTGCGCACTGATCTCAAAAACATTAAGCGCTGGGTAAAACAACTTCAGGCAGAAACTCACTTTCAAGAGTTTGCAGAGAAAGAACTCAATATCATTAGTAAATGATATTGAGTTAGCTTAGCTTTCCACCTTTATCCCTGCTTAAATTTCTTCTCGTGGTGATCTGCACCCATGAAAAGATACATTGCGGGTACGACAAATAAAGTGAACAAGGTACCAATCGATAGGCCAGTAAAGATCACAATCCCCATTGATTGACGTCCTGCGGCACCAGCACCAGAAGCTATTACTAGCGGCACCACTCCCAAAACCATCGCGGCAGTCGTCATCAAGATCGGCCTTAAGCGCACGCTACTCGCCTCCACAATCGCATCTAGCTTGCTTCGTCCTGCCTCTTGCAATTCATTAGCAAACTCTACAATCAAGATACCGTGCTTGCTGATTAAACCCATCAGCGTAACTAATCCGACCTGTGTATAAACATTCAAAGTTGTGAATCCGAGGTTAATAAAGATGAGAGCCCCAAAGAGTGCTAGCGGCACAGAAACGAGAATGACAATCGGATCACGGAAGCTTTCAAACTGCGCAGCAAGCACTAAGAACACGATCAAAATCGCAAAGAACATGGTGACCAAGAATCCACCAGACTCCGCCATAAATTGACGAGAAGGACCTGCGTAGTCCATGGCATAACCATTTGGCGCAACCTCTTTTAAAGTTTGACGCATGTACTCCAATAGATCCGCCTGAGAAATAAAGGGCGTGCTCACACCAAAAATCGTTGCCGAATTTAATTGCTGAAAGTGATTAATCGATTGGGGAACCACTTTTTGTTTAATACTTGCAATCGTGCGCGCCTGAATCATGGCGCCACTTGGTGTACGAATGTAGTAATCCAAAATCTGGTCGGGATTCAAGCGATCAACTTGTTTCACCTGTGGAATCACTTTATAAGAGCGACCTGCAACGGAGAAGTAGTTAACATAACCGCCGCCCAAGGCTGCAGATAATGCTGCACCGACTTGCTGCTGTGTCATTCCCAAGGCAGCCACCTTTTCGCGATCAATCACTAATACGTCTTGTGGCTTGTCGATCTTTAGATCAGTATCTACAAAGAAGAAATTACCGCTACGGCGCGCTTTATCTAAAACCGCTTGCGCTACATCATTCAACTGCTCATAAGACTCTGTTGTGTTGATAACGACTTGTACTGGCAAGCCTTGGGCCCCCGGTAATGCTGGGAACTGAAATGCGGCTACGCGCGCGCCAGCAATCGTATTCCACTTTTGCTGCATGTCTTGTTGGAACTTCGTTGCATTACGACTGCGCTCACTCCAATCTTTTAACAAAATTCCACCAAAGCTAGAGGTTGGACTGGTGATCTGAAAGGCTTGCTCATATTCTGGTTCAGCAGCAGCAATTGCATAAATTTGATCTGCATAGGTTTGCATTTGATTCACGGTAGCATTCGGGGGACCAGATGCCTGCATCAAAACAATGCCTTGGTCTTCGGTAGGAGCGAGCTCTGCGCGAGCGGTAGCATATAAGTAAGCAACACCACCCAACAAAATGGCGCCCATCACAACAATGACCTGCCAAGTACTCAACAAATCACGCAAAGTAGTCTGGTAACTGTGATGTACCTTATCAAAAATTTGATCAATTTTTTTAACGAATGAAGATGCCTCTTGCTCCTCAGTAAAGATACGCGAGCACATCATCGGGGATAAAGTCAACGCAATCAAACCTGATACCGCAACCGCGCTGGCCAGCGTAAAAGCAAATTCAGTAAAGAGCGCGCCTGTGAGACCACCTTGGAAACCAATCGGAATATAGACCGCAATTAAGACAACGGTCATCGCTAAAATAGGACTACCTAGTTCGCGTGCAGCAATCAGAGACGCTTCTAAAGGTGACTTACCCTCTTTCATATGCCTATCAACGTTTTCTACGACGATGATGGCGTCATCAACCACTAAGCCGATTGCGAGCACTAGGGCGAGAAGGGTTAGCAAGTTAATCGAATAGCCCAAAACTTGCATCAAAAAGAAAGTGCCAATCAAAGAGAGTGGCATTGCAATTACTGGCACAGCAACAGCGCGCGCGCTACCCAAGAAGAGATAAATCACCAAAGTCACAATGATCAAAGCTTCAAGCAAGGTCGTAACTACTTCATCAATCGAGCTAGTAATAAATTTAGTAGAGTCATAAACAATATTGCCATTCATGCCAATGGGTAATTGCTTTTGGATATTTGGGACGGCGTCTCTTACGCGTTGTGCAACATCTAGTAAGTTAGCCTGCGGTGCGACTTTAATTGCAATAAAGACCGACTGCTTGCCACTGAATGCCACATTCGTGTTGTAGTCCTCAGATCCCAAAGATACATTGGCGACCTGATCTAAATAGACAATATTGATGCCATCTTTTTTAACAACTAACTTGCGAAATTCATCCAGAGTATGAAGATCAGTCCCAGCAACTAAGTCAACAGAGACCATATCGCCCTTAGTGCTGCCCACTGCTGATAAATAATTATTGGCAGACATCGCGCTATAGACATCGTCTGCACCTATTCCTAGACCGGCCATCTTTTCACGATCTAGCCAAGCGCGTAAAGCAAACTTTCTGCCGCCAGTAATTTCGGCATTCTGTACACCCTCGATGGAATCTAACTTTGGCTTAACTACGCGCAACAAGTAATCTGTGATCGCATTATTGGGTAACTGATCACTATAAAAGCCCATGTACATTGCCGCGATAGATTGACCTACCTGCACCGTGAGAACAGGCTGTTGTGCCTGCGGGGGTAATTGATTTTTGACTGCGCTAATTTGCGTCTGAATCTGTGTCAATGCTGCATTAGAGTTGTAGTTCAACTTTAAGGTAGCAACAATAGTAGATACACCACTCACACTAGTTGAAGATAAGTAATCAATTCCTTGGGCCTGTGCTATAGATGCCTCAAGGGGCTGCGTTATAAACCCAGCAATCGTTTCAGGATCTGCACCGTAATAGGCAGTGGTGATGGTAACAATGGCATTTTGTGTTTGAGGATATTGATTAACTGGGAGAGACCCGATCGCCTTCAAACCAAATGCCAATACGAGCGCACTCACCACCAGCGAGAGTACTGGCCTGCGAATGAATATGTCCGTCCAATTCATCGACTACTTATTCCTGAGGTCTAGGATCAGGTGAATTTGCAGGTTGCACCTTATTGTTGATCATTAATGGCGTGCCATTCTTTAGCTTGAGCTGACCACTCGTTACAACGGTATCGCCCTCATTAATGCCTTTGAGAATAGCCACCTGATCGCCACGAGTACTACCGGTAGTCACAAATACTTGTTGTGCCTCTAAAGCGGGCTTACCTTTTTTATCTTTCTTACCAGTATCTTTAGCAATGAAGACTGTTGAACCGTAGGGGTTATAAGTCACAGCAGTTTGTGGCAGTGTTAGCAACTTCACTTGGTCGCCAAGCTTAATATTCACATTTGCAAACATTCCTGGAAGCACTTTCTTGTCCGGATTAGCAATCTGCGCCTCAATTTGAATATTGCGGGTATTGGTATCCACCTTCGGGCTCACTGCGGTAATCTTGCCAGCGAAACTTGCATCCTTAAATGCGTCTGTAGTAACCACTACATCTTGGCCAACTTGAATCTGCTCAGCATTGCTTTGTGGCAATGTGAAGTCCACAAAAATAGGGTCTAAAGTCTGCAGCGTGAATAACTTATCACCAGAATTAACGTACTGACCTGGATTAATAGAAACAATACCGACCCGCCCGCTAAATGGCGCTTTCAGATTTTTCTTGGCTACTAAGGCTGCTTGCGCTTCTACTTGTGCCTGCTTAGATTTTGCGTCAGCTTTGCTGCTATCAAATACGTTTTTACTAATCGCCTGAATCACTAACTGTTGCGCATCCCGCTCATTAATCACCTTGGCGAGGTCTGCCATGGCTTTTAAGGAATTCAACTGCGCCACATCTGAAGCATCATTGAGCTTAATCAATAGCTCGCCTTCTTTGACATCTTGACCAGACTTAATTGGTACTGTCTGTACCAGACCACCGATCTCAGTGCTCAACTCTACACCCCTGAAGGCGCGCACATTACCTACGCTACTCAACTGGGGCTGCCATTCAGAGCTTCCTACTACCATCGTCGACACGGTTGCTGGTGGCAAACCCATTCCCGAGATGAAGTACTTAATCATGAAAGTCTTCAATTGATTGAAGGTAAAAATTAAACCTAGCAATAAGAATACGGCACACAACATGATCGTCATGCGACGTTGAAGTGGCTCCATCGTCATGAGCTTGGCATACGCTTTAGTGCCGCGCCACTTAACTCCCATGCGCGCATAGAAAGCTTTGGCTTTTTCCCAAAGTGCGATAGCCTTATCCCGTAATTTCCATTGCTCAGCTTTGAGTTTCATCCAAGCCCATACGGCAAGGATGGCGGTAATCAACTTGCTTTTAATTGTTTCCAGAAGTTTCATTTTGATCTTTATTCGCTATGGCTTTTGGTTTGAAAGCGGGGCCTTCGCGATTCCACCAGCCCCCGCCTAATGCTGTAAATAATGCTGCTGTATCAGAAAATCTCGTTGCTTGTGCAGCCACCGATTTCACTTTTGCCTGTTGATACTGGTTTTGATAATAGAGTACCGCTAGGTAACTAGCTGTTCCTAATTTATATTGTTGCTGCACAAGGTCCAATGTTTCATAGGCATAGCGCTCGGCGTCAGATGCTGCTTTCAGTCCTTGCGCACCCGTCTCAAGTGCGCGTAATGCATTGGCAACCTCTTGAAATGCGCTTAATACTGTTGCCTGATACTGAAAAGCTGCCTGCTCGTAATTCGCAATCGCCCCACGACGCTGCGCTAATAGCTGTCCACCTTGAAACAGAGGCTGCAAAATACCGCCACCGATAGACCATAAGGCCGAATTAGGCCCAAATAAAGCTGCTGAAGTTAACGCAGCAGAACCAATGGAACCCGTAATATTAAATTGAGGCAATAAATTTGCCGTAGCAACCCCTACAAATGCGTTCTGTGCCTTTAGCTGAGCCTCAGCTGCCCGCACATCAGGACGTTGACGCACTAAGCTCGATGGTACCGAAAGAGGTAATTTTTCTGGTAGATGTAATTTGCTGAGATCGAACTGAGTAATAGCAGCATTGCTAGGCAGCTCGCCCACTAATACCGCTAACTGGTTGCGTGCAAACGCTAAATTTCTTTCGTAATTAAAAAGATCTACCTGAGAAGTTGAAACTAAAGTTCGCTGTGAAGTGACGTCTACTTTAGATACTGTGCCAATGGCTAATTGTTTTTCAGTCACTTCCGCAAGATTGGTTTGCGCTTTCAAAATTTCTTCCGTAGCTTGTAGTTGCGCACGGAGTGCTGCTTCTTTCACAGCGCTAGTGACAACGTTCGCCGTCAAAGAGAGATAGGCGCCTTCAAGTTGATACTGCGCAACTTCTGCTTGAGCTCTTGCGCCCTCAACCGCACGGCGGGCGCCACCAAACACATCCAGTTTGTAGCTCACGTTTACCGAGGTGTTGTAGAGGTTGTAAGTGTCTGAGCCATAAGGAATGCCGTAGATTGCTGAAGGCTGAAGCTGCCGTGTAGCAGCACCGCCAACACTTACCGCCGGAAAATATTGCCCACCAATTTGAGCGTTGACATTTTCTTGGGCAGCGCGCAATGCTGCATCAGCTGCGCCTAAATTCGGATTTTGCTGTAAAGCTTTTTTAATCAAAGCATCTAATTCAGGGGACTTGTATAACTCCCACCACTGTGCCTCTATGTCAGCACCTTCGACAAACTCTTGCTCAGTGCCACCAGGAACGCCAGGAGCAGTAGTGAGTTTTTTAGATAAGGGGCCTTCGGTATACGAAGATGTTTTGGGTGCTTCTGGTTGCTTAAAATCTGGCCCAACTGCACACGCAGAAATTACGCCTGTCCAAATCAGTGCAAGTAAACGCAAGCTTGAGAATGGGGGTACTTTCGACAGAAACATGAATTGCAACAAATATCCTCTTTTACAAGAGTTATTTGAACACAAAAATGGCATCAGGACTTCCTAAAGTCCTGATTTATCTGCTTAAATTTATTCGACTGTCACACTCTTTGCTAAGTTTCTAGGCTTATCAACATCAGTGCCGCGAGCACACGCAGTGTGATACGCCAACAACTGCAGTGGGACCACATGTAGGATGGGCGAAAGATTGCCATAGTGTTCAGGCAAGCGAATCACATGAATACCATCGCTGCTGACGATCTCAGTATCTTGATCGGCAAATACATATAACTTTCCACCACGCGCCTTCACTTCTTGCATATTGGACTTCAACTTCTCTAGCAAGTCATCTTTGGGAGCAACCGTAACGACTGGCATCTTGTCGGTCACTAATGCCAGCGGTCCATGCTTTAGCTCGCCTGCAGGATAGGCTTCTGCATGTATATAGGAAATCTCCTTTAACTTCAATGCGCCTTCCAGTGCGATTGGATAATGCATGCCACGACCTAAGAAGAGCGCATTCTCGCATTTAGAAAAAACATCGCTCCAAGCAATGATTTGTGGCTCAAGTGCTAGCGCTGCATGCAACGCTTTTGGTAAATGGCGTAATTCACGGAGAAGCTCTTTCTCTTTTTCTGCAGAAACTTTTCCAGCACGCTTAGCAATCGAAATCGCCAAAAGATAGAGCGCTAGCAATTGCGTAGTGAATGCTTTAGTAGATGCAACGCCAATTTCAGCACCTGCTTTGGTTAAGAAATGCCAGTTGGTTTCACGAACCATCGCACTACTCGCAACGTTGCAGATAGCCAAAGCATATGGATGGCCAAGAGCCTTGGCATGGCGCAAGGCTGCCAAGGTATCGGCCGTCTCGCCTGATTGTGAGACCACCACAATTAAAGTCTTCGGATTAGGTACTGTTGTCCGATAGCGATATTCACTCGCGATTTCTACTTGAGTAGGAATACCGGCAAGATCCTCCAACCAATACTTAGCAACGCACGCAGAGTAATAACTCGTGCCGCAAGCCAGAATTAAAATCTGGTCAAAAGCTTTCCAATCATCAGCGTTCGCACCAAATAACTCTGGACCAAATGAAGCAATGTTGGCAAGAGTATCCCCAATCGCTCTTGGTTGCTCAAAGATTTCTTTTTGCATGTAATGCTGATAAGGGCCCAGGTCTACAGAGTCTGCTTGTGCTGGCATTGGCTTGCGATCACGCTCCACAGATTCACCTGCCTGATTAATCACTGCAACGCTATCTGCCTTGAGAACAGCGACATCACCCTCTTCTAAATACATCATCGAATGAGTGCGACCAGCTAATGCTAGGGCATCGGATGCAAGAAAATTTTCCTGATCGCCAAGCGCCACCACTAAAGGCGAGCCTACACGTGCCCCAACCAAAGTTGCGGGGCTGTCTTGTGCGATCACCCCGATTGCATAAGCACCATGCAGCTTAGGTAATACCGCTCTAACCGATTGTGCAATATCCTTTTGGCCAGCACTCACATATTGCTGATGAATCAAATGGGCAATCACTTCGGTGTCAGTCTCAGAAGTAAAGACATAGCCGCCCGTTTTTAATTCTGTGCGCAGCGCTTCGTAGTTTTCAATAATGCCGTTGTGGACAACTGCAATCAAACCATTTGAAATATGAGGATGTGCATTTTGTGTATTCGGCTTACCGTGGGTTGCCCAGCGTGTATGAGCGATACCTAGGGTGCCACGAAAGTCTTTGCCTTGTTCAGCCAGCTCAGAAACACGTGCGGTGGTGCGCGCTCTTTCAATGGGGTGCTTAGCATCATCACCATTGATTACTGCAAAACCACAAGAGTCATACCCGCGATACTCAAGACGACGCAAACCCTCAACCAAAACATCAACAATATTTTTGTGGGATGCCGCCCCAACAATACCGCACATTATTTTTTACCCTTTACAGCTTTCTTTGCTACTTTTTTTACTACTTTCTTCACAGTCTTTTTGACTGCAACTTTTTTTGTCGCCAGTGTTTTCTCTTTCTTTGTGGGGCGCTGCCATGGCAAAGAAATTTGTTTTGCTCTTGAGATCGTCAATTGATTGGCAGGCGCATCTTTAGTCAAGGTGGTGCCAGCGCCTAATGTAGCGCCGCGTCCAACTCTCACCGGGGCAACCAACTGAGTATCTGAGCCAATGAAGGCATCGTCTTCAATAATGGTCTGGTGCTTATTTACTCCATCGTAATTACAAGTAATCGTGCCGGCACCAATATTGACTCTTGAGCCCACAATAGAATCACCAACATAAGCCAAGTGATTGGCTTTGCTATTAGCTGCAATTTTGCTGTTCTTCACTTCGACAAAATTACCGATGTGAACATCATTCGATAAATCTGCACCAGGTCGTAAGCGAGCATATGGCCCAATCACTGATTGATTGCCAACCTTTGCGCCGTCTAAATGACTATAAGGATGAACAACAACATCTTTACCAATCACGCTGTTACGAATCACGCAATATGGGCCAATCTTTGTGCCCGATGCCAATGTAACGCAACCCTCAAATACACAACCGACATCGATAGAAACATCATTACCGCACTCTAAGGTCCCGCGCACATCTATACGCGCTGGGTCAGCAAGAGATACGCCGGCATCCATTAATTGATTGGCAATATTAAGTTGATGAATTCGCTCTAAAGCGGCTAGTTGATCACGACTATTCACACCCACAGTTTCAAACTCGGCATCAGCTTGCGTAGTTCGAATGGGCACACCATCCTTAACAGCCATTGCGATGACATCCGTTAAATAGTATTCGCCCTGAGCATTGCTTGCACTCAATGCTTTGAGCCATTTATTCAGAGCATTGGTTGGCAATACCATAATGCCGGTATTAATTTCATGAATGGTTTTTTGAGCGGATGTTGCATCCTTCTCTTCAACAATCTCTTTAACAGAGCCATCGGTATCGCGCACAATGCGCCCATAGCCTGTTGGATTATTTAAATTCTGAGTAAGAAGTGCTAACGCAGAATCTTTGCCACGTACACCATCAGCTAGCTTAGTCAATTTACTTAAAGTCTTTTGGGTTGTCAGCGGCACATCGCCGTACAAAACTAAAGTGGGTTCTTGTAAATCAAGCTTAGGCAGTGCCTGCAGCAGTGCATGCCCAGTACCCTTTTGTTGGGCCTGCATAGCGGTGCTCACGCTACTAAATCTGGAATCTTCCTTAGCGGCACTGAATAGGAATTCTTTGACATCTGCAGCGCCATGCCCCACAACCACAATCGGTCCATTTTTAGAGGACTTTGCTTGCAGAGATAAAGCGGTATTAAGCACATGCTGTAGAAGGGGCTTACCTGCCAGAGTTTGCAGGACCTTGGGCAAGGCAGATTTCATCCGCTTTCCTTGCCCAGCAGCCAATATGACAATATTCATAAAGGGGGATTATAAGTCCCCTGAATCAGGGTTCCACATGCCAATTCGTCTAAATCCGCCTCATCAATTGCCTTGTCGCCTGCGGACCTCGCAGCAATTCCAGTCAACTCAGTATCAATCTCCAGACCCTGAAAATCAAAAGCTTCCCCATCCATCAGGTGGGAAGGCACGATATGGTGCATTGAGCGGAATAGATTCTCTACACGACCAGGATGCTTCTTTTCCCAATCGCGGAGCATTTCTTTCATCACCTGGCGCTGCAGATTAGGCTGACTGCCGCACAAATCACAGGGAATGATCGGGAAGTTCATATCAACCGCATAGCGTTCCAACAATTTTTCTGGAACATAAGCTAGAGGTCGAATCACAATATGCTTGCCATCGTCTGAGCGTAACTTAGGCGGCATTCCTTTGAGCTTGCCCGCATAGAACATATTGAGCATCAGCGTTTCTAAAATGTCGTCGCGATGATGACCTAAGGCAATCTTGGTTGCGCCCAACTCATCGGCAACACGATACAAAATACCGCGACGCAAACGAGAACACAAACCACAGGTCGTTTTACCTTCAGGGATAACGCGCTTGACGATACTGTAGGTATCTTGCTCTTCAATGTGAAATGGAATGCCTAAACTCTTAAGATAATTAGGCAAGGTCTCCGCAGGAAAATTAGGCTGCTTCTGATCTAAGTTCACTGCAACGATTTCAAAATGGATAGGTGCACGCTCGCGAAGCTTCATCAAGACATCTAGCATGGCATAGCTATCTTTACCCCCAGATACACACACCATCACCTTATCGCCGTCTTCGATCATGCCAAAGTCACCAATGGCTTGACCCACCAAGCGGCAGAGTTTTTTCTCTAGCTTGTTTTCTTCGAAGACAACTTTACGAATATCGCCCATGACAATTGAATTCTTTTCTAATTTCTCTATGCTGATTTAATCCGAAACACCTCAACCCCTACTGAATGGCAGTCCGGGTAAACGTCGGGCTTAGCAGTACTGACGCACGCAGCCAGGACCTTAGGGTGCAATAACATCGCGGTCACGATGTCATCGCAAAAGGTTTCTTGCAGATGGATATGGCCCCTGGAAGCTCGCGCCTTAATGGTCTCACGCATGAAGTCATAATCTACCACTTCATCCAATTGATCATTTGTTGGTGTATTCATATCCAGCGGAATATACAAATCGATATTTAAAATCACGCGTTGCTCTGCCTTCTTCTCAAAATCATGGACGCCGATATTGATATAAATCTCGTAGTCCCGCAAAAATAAACGGCGGCAATCAGCGAGGGCAGGATGAGAAAGAATAGCGTGCATAGATGGTTACTTTATAGAAATACTTAATTCGTTTTAAACATCACATCACGTGATGAAGATAGTAGATGTTGTCCACCATCTACATAGAGAGTCGTTCCAGTAATTGCGCTTGATTCGGCCAAAAATACAGCAGCCTTAGTAATGTCAGACGGTGTAGATGATTTACCTAGCGGTGTCATTTGATGGGCTTTAGAGAAACCACTATCAGTTTGATCGCCAGAAGGCAAAGAAATGCCTGGGGCCAATCCCACCACCCTTAAGTGCGGAGCAAAATCCATTGCCAACACTTCGACAGAAGTTGCCAATGCTGCTTTTGATAAGGTGTATGACAAATAATCAGGATTGAGATTAATGAGCTTTTGATCTAGCATTTGAATGGCGGAAGGTACAAGATCTGATTGATTCCCATTGATTTTCTGAAACTCAAACATCAACTGGGACAGCAGAATTGGCGCAGTTAGATTGACTTGCATGTGCTCCTGCAGACCCTGAGAAGTCAGTGGCACATTGGAGTTAGCGCGATCGTATTCAAAAATTGATGCGTTGTTTATCAGGCAATGCAGATTCGTAAATTGTTTACTCACTTGAGAAAAAAGATTCTTAACAGCTTGCTCATCAGCCAAATCAGCCTGAAAGGCAACTGACTTCACACCAAGGCTCTGAATTTGAGCTACAGTTTCTTGGGCTTCTCTTTCAGATCGCCCATAATGAACGGCCACATCCCAGCCTTGGCGGGCGAACTGCATAGCAATTTCTTGACCTAGGCGCTTGGCGGCGCCAGTCACTAAAACGGCTTTTCGTTGCTGGGAAGGGGTGTTTGAACTCGGGTTCAATTAAATTCTCTTAGACTAGCGAGCTATGGATATTACCTTGACCAGCCTCGAAATGGAGCACAGTGAGCTTCTGAAGGCCAAAATAGCCTCTGAGATCGCCTCCCAAGGTGCTTGGATTCCCTTTTCCCGCTATATGGAGATGGCTCTGTATGAGCCTGGAATGGGCTATTACAGCGCTGGCGCGCACAAGTTGGGTTCTGGTGGGGACTTCACCACGGCACCAGAACTGAGCCCGCTATTTGGTGCAGCCATTTGCACTACGCTCATTCCAGTTCTCGAAGGACTTAAAGCCCAAGGTCTACAAACCCAAATTTTGGAATTCGGGGCTGGCACCGGTAAATTAGCTGCTTCCATTCTGACTCGCTTACAAGATCTTGATTTCGCATTAGACCGTTATGACATCGTAGAGATCTCTCCCGACTTAGCGCAACGTCAACAAGATTTCATCGGCAAAACTATTAAACAACTCCATAGCCAAACTCAATGCGATTGGCTTAGCGAACTACCTCAAGATTTCAAGGGCATCATTTTGGCAAACGAGGTGATCGATGCCATTCCGTGCGATGCCATCATTTATCAAAATGGGTTTTGGTATTGGCATGGCGTTACTGTTGAAAATAATAATTTCACTTGGAAAAGAGGCTCACCTGTTGAGCAGGATTTGCTCCCAGAAACTTTATTAAGTGGGAATTTTTCAGAGGGCTACGTCACTGAATTGCATGCCCCCGCAAATGCATGGATGCATCAAGTTACACAGCAACTTCACAGCGGTTTGTTCCTAACTTTTGATTACGGCTTTCCAGAAGGTGAGTATTACCATCCACAAAGACTGGAGGGCACTTTAATGGCCCACCATCGTCATCATGCTATTCAAAACCCTTTTCATCTTCCAGGTCTATGTGATCTCACAACACACGTGGAGTGGTCACAAATTGCTCGCAGCGCTCTCGCAGAAAATGCCGACGATGTATTCCTCACAAACCAAGCTGCTTATCTCTTAGATGCAGGCATTGGTGACATTGCTTTGGCGATTGGCGACCCTAATAATCCAGCAACGTTTTTACCAATTTCTAACTCATTACAAAAATTGTTATCCGAAGCAGAAATGGGTGAGCTATTTAAAGTCTTTGCTTTCACTAAAAACTTAGAGCAGTTATTGCCAGGCTACACGCTAGAGGATCTGCCTGGATTACGCGGCAGAAATAGACTCTAAAACTTAAGTCTGGAGTGCTGAAGTAATTGCCGCTAATCTTGCAAGCTCAAATGCGCCACCGATTCGCTCACCATTAGATCGATCTTCTGCTGCGACACCAGCAATAATTTCGGCAGTATTAAGCGCTTGAGCGTTCCGCATTGCCTTGATCAAGGCGGCAACATTCAACCCTATCTTTGCAGCAAGATTTAATAATTGTTGTCCGCGATCAGGCTTGCGCCAAACATCGGCACGATTCAACCAAGCTAAGACATCCACCGCCTGAAAATGGCCATGACATTTATCAATACATGTAATGAGATCACTAAAGATTTCACTAAAATCACGAACCTCAATAGGCATACGAACACATTCTGCCCACGAACGAATCTCGCTGGCAGGCACATTCATTAAGACAATTGCACAACGATCATCTAGTGCATCTCCAATCGAATCAAAATGGGCAATCAACTGTTCACGAGATTTTTCTTGAGCCAGTTGCACGCTTAATGTTGGTGAAAGAATCGTTTTAGCAGCGCCCGTGTTTAACAATACTTGGAACATATGCATTGGCTTGCTCGCAACCAAACCTCTAGCGAGTTCTTGCCAGATACGCTCTGCGGATAAAGCATTTAATTCGCCGGCCTGAACGATGGCTTTTAATGAGAGCATCGTTTCATCTGCCACACTAAATTCTGGAAAGCGTGCTGCAAAACGAGCGATACGCAATAAACGCAATGGATCTTCTGCAAAAGCATCTGATACATGCCGAAAGACTTTTGCTGCTAAATCTTTTTGTCCGCCATAAGGATCCAAAATAGGTCCGCATAGCCTTCCATCAACATCGACTTCTTGGGCCATGGCATTAATCGTTAAATCACGACGCTGCAGATCTTGCTCTAAAGTGACTGAAGGGTCTGCATAAAAATGGAAGCCTTTATAGCCTATGCCCGTCTTACGTTCAGTGCGCGCTAAAGCATATTCAGCTTGAGTCTTGGGATGTAAAAAAACAGGGAAATCTTTTCCAACTGGTCGAAAGCCATTCGCAATCATTTCCTCAACGCTGGAGCCCACTACTACGTAGTCAATATCATGGACTGGTAAACCCATGAGGGTATCTCGAATGGCACCGCCAACGGCGTAAATCTTCATTACTGCATACCCTCTAGGGTGCGGCGGCTCATTTTGAACACTTCAGTCAAAGCATCTCTACCGTTCACAGGCAAAGTATTGGGCAACTGCATAGAAGCAATGTTGTCGCGTGACATCAAGGTTGGAACAGGCAAAAACTCAAAGGCTAAAGCCTGGAGATATCCCACAAAAGCCGGCACGGGAATAATGGCACAAGAAGTCTTGGCTTTGCGTGCAGCAAACTCCACAATCTCTTTCATCGTATAAACCGTAGGGCCTACTAAATCATAAGACTGATGAATGGTTTGTGGCATCGCTAAAGATTTTACAAATGCGATTGCGACATCATCCACGCTCACTGGCTGAAACTTTGCTTGATGGTTTGCCAAAGGCATTGCTGGAAACAATTTGGCAAGCTTAGCAAATAAATTAATGAATTGATCTTGCGCGCCGAAAATAACTGAGGGTCTAAAAATAGTCCAATCTACATTACTGGCCTTAACCGCCGCCTCTCCATCACCCTTACTCCGTTGATACATAGAGGGTCCATTGGAGTCGGCACCAAGCGCACTCATGTGCAGATAGCGCTTTAGCCCATGGAGTTGCATCGCAGTAATAATATTTTTTGGTAAATCTACGTGTGCAGCTTTAAATACTTTCCCATAAGGCTGAGCCGGTTTGTCGTGCAATACGCCAACTAAGTTGATGACTGCGCCATTGGGTTTTATACGAGCACACAATGACTGCAATTCATCAAACTCATGAATGTCAGCATCCTCAATATGTATCTTCGGTAGCATACGTAACTCACGCCCAGCCGCAGTATGACTAGACGGAATTAATACTGAATAGCCCGCAACTTGAAGCTGTGCAGCTAACACACGGCCCACAAATCCATTACCACCAATGAGTAAAATATCGTATTGCATAGAGCCTTCTTTTATAAACGTATCGTTAAGGTAACTCAGATTGTGTCGCAGCTTTAGGCGTAATCACACCTAAACGTTGCTTTAATGATTGTGCTTGTCCGTTCATTACCGATGAATAGTAATTCGCATTGGACAATACATTCTTTACATAAGTACGTGTTTCATTAAATGGAATCGTTTCAGCAAAGATGGCGCCTTCAGTAGGCCCTGTGAGCTTTTCACGCCAAGCCTTAGATCGCGAAGGGCCTGCGTTATACGCAGCTGAAGCCAGCACCCAAGAGCCGTCCAAATCAATCAACACCATATTGAGGTAATTGCTGCCCAAGGTCAGATTGGTATTGGTATCGGTCAACTTATCGTTGGTGTAATTCGTCATTCCAATTTTCTTGGCGACATACTTTGCGGTGTTAGGCATGACTTGCATCAAGCCAGAAGCGCCAACTGAAGAAGAGGCATTCATGATGAAGCGTGACTCCTGACGAATGAGTCCATAAGCCCAAGCAAGATTCAAATCAATCTGCCTTGCAATTGGAGAAAGCTCATCACGGTATGGCGTCGGGTAACGTAAACTAAAATCATGCTCTTGCTTGGTTCGATCTGCAGTATTGACCACGCGATCATAGAGATTGACTCGTTTGGCATACTCTGCGGCAGCCAATAGCTGCTTATCTGTCATGTTCCGTAATTCCCAATTCCACTCACGATTACCTTCAAAACGTAAGTTCATCGCATAAAGGCGCTCACCACGAATAAATCCCTTATGACTAGCCATGACATCAATTTCAGACTCAGTTACCTTGGTGCGACCTGGAGCATGATTCGATTTGCCCAACTCTTCACGAGCGAGCTGACCATAAAAGTTGTATTGATCGGCAATCATTTCAAAGCTATCTTTAGCCTTGGCGTCCTGACCCTCAGCCTTTGATGCACGACCGTACCAATAGGTCCAAGCAGGATCTTTGCTGCGTATCACAGGGTTCATACCATCGATAGCATTCTTCACCAAGACCCAGTCTTTAGCACGTAATGCAGCACGCACTTTCCATTCTTGCGACTCCACCGAGAGGAGTTCGTTATAGCCCAGAGCTTGTTGTAATCGATAAGCATCATCTGCATTTGGGTCTAATTTCTTCGCCAAAAATTGTCCAATAACACCCCATGCCACCGCTTGATTCTCTTTGCTATAGCGCGATGATGTTTGCAAGAAATCTCGATAGGCTTTTGATGGATCGGCTTTAGCCGCCTTGACAATCTCGCCAATAGGATCATCACCACCAAGACGTTTCGCCATGGTGTCAAAACCTCTTTCGCTGGCAGCACGACCAATCGCCTTTGCCTCATTTGGCGTCATACCGCCTGCCGCTACTAGTGAAGGCACTAACTCTTGGCAGGCTTGACCGAAGTAACTGGGGTCCAACAAGATTGCCCGTGAATCAATTGCTAATTTTGTTGGGTTCTCACCTTGCGAAAGCTTGGATAACAAGAAATAGCATTTCACTTGAGTATCGTCATCTAAAACAAACTTGGCGTACTCAGCATCAAATCGCGCCCAGTCTTTGCGCTTACCCAGCACCAGTAGCCAATCATTGCGCATACGATCTGCTAAAGCAGTGCCTTGATATTGATTTAAGAATGCAACTACCTGAGTATCGGCACTGTAATCATTTCGCGGCCCTCCAGCGCTATCAAACAACTGAGGCTTGATACGGAAATAAGCTACATAGTCATCAAAAGGATAGTTGGCTAAATTGGCTGACAACTGCTGCGTACGAAACACATCATTTTTTCTGGCTGCCTCACGTAAGTCGATAAACATCCTATCGGCGTCAGTAATTTCAGCTGGGGCGGCCTTACTCTCATAGGATTTAGGTAGAACTGGCTTTTTCAATTTTTCTGCAAATGCTTGGGGCGCATTGAAGACTAGGCCCAAAATCAGAATCTTGGCCCATTGTTGGCATATGCGAATTTTTAACTTCTTTTTCAACATCTAACCCTATATTGATGGATGAGGCATTTTGTTACGCTAACTTGATTACTACATCTATTGATTTTCGCCTGATAATGGTCGATATGCACGGTAATTCACCAAAAACTCTTCGCCAAGAATTGTTAAAGCAACGCAAAGAATTTGCGGCGGGGGCAAACTATACCCATGCCACAGAACCCCTACTGAGTAAGCTAAACGCATTTTTAGAATCGGATGGCGCATCCCTGCGCTCGATTGCGCTCTATTGGCCCATTCAGGATGAATTGGATTTGCGCCCTACCTTAATTGCTTGGTCTAAAAGCGCATTCGGACGTTTACTCTTACTGCCTTTTGCTCGCCCTGATAAGCATCTCGATTTTTATGAATGGAGAGATGGTGACATCCTAATCCCAAGCAAACATGGTGTGCCAGAACCAGACCCGAATAACTCAGATAGGCCTACTAGCAGTCCGGACTGCATCCTGATTCCTTGTGTTGGCTGGTCAAGCTCAACAGCAAACGGTAAAACGCATTACTGGCGTCTAGGTTATGGCGGCGGCTATTTTGATCGAACCCTTGCGAACTTGAGAGAAAACAATCCCAAGCTCATTTGTATTGGGATTGGATTTGATTGGCAAAAACTGGATGATACCCAGTGGGCGGCTCAAACACACGATGAGCCTTTGGACATGCTACTGACTGAGTCAGGCTTACTTCGTTAGATCGAGGTTGTCGGCGATTGCTAAAACTGCATCTGCTTGATTCAAAGAATAGAAATGTAAGCCTGGTGCGCCAGCGGTCAGAAGCTGGTCACACAGATCCGTCACTACCTGTTCACCAAACGCACGTATAGATGCAATGTCATCGCCATATGACTGGAGGCGCAAGCGAATCCAACGTGGAATCTCAGCACCACAGGCGTCTGAAAAACGTAGCAACTGCGTACTATTCGTAATCGGCATGATGCCGGCAATAATGGGCTGCGTAACACCTAAGTCATAAGCCTCATCGACAAAACGGAAGTAGGCATCACTGTTATAAAAATACTGCGTTACGGCAGAATTAGCCCCTGCCTTCATTTTTTGCACAAAGAAATCTACATCGCTTGCAGGCGACTTTGCCTGTGGATGAGTCTCTGGATAGGCTGCCACATCAATATGAAACCAATCACCTGTTTCCGCACGAATAAATTCAACTAATTCATTGGCATGATGAAACTCACCATACTGGCCCATGCCAGATGGTAAGTCACCACGTAAAGCAACAATTCGTTTAATCCCTAAAGCTTGATACTGCTTCAACATTTCTCTCACACTATCACGTGAGCTGCCAACACAAGATAAGTGGGGAGCCACTGCAGCGCCTGCAGCATGAATATCGCCCACTACTTTTAATGTGCCAGACTGAGTAGAACCACCGGCACCAAAAGTCACAGAATAAAACGCTGGCTTGAGTGTTTCGCTGAAGCGCTCACGCACAAGGCGCAACTTATTCTCACCTTCAGGTGTTTTTGGAGGAAAGAACTCGACGCTTAATTCCATGATCTTGGGCCTAGGTATCTATTAAATGAATGGATTAATAACGATAGTGGTCAGCCTTATATGGGCCTTCCTTCGTTACACCAATGTAGGAAGCCTGCTGATCAGACAACACCGTTAACTCTGCATTGAGAGTCTTGAGCTGTAAACGTGCAACCTTCTCATCCAAATGCTTAGGCAATGTATATACACCGATTGGGTATTTATCTGTACCTACCGCATTCCATAATTCGATTTGCGCGATCACTTGGTTTGCAAATGATGAGCTCATGACATAAGAGGGGTGTCCCGTACCGCAACCTAGGTTTACCAAACGGCCCTTGGCCAAAATGATGATGCGCTTTTCAGGTTGGCCATTGGCAGCCGGGAAAATCACATGGTCAACTTGTGGCTTGATCTCTTCCCATTTGTATTTTTCGATGCCGGCGACGTCGATCTCGTTATCAAAGTGGCCAATGTTACAAACGATCGCTTGATTCTTCATCTTCACCATATGGTCATGTGTAATCACATGGTAGTTGCCTGTTGCAGAAACAAAGATATCTGCTTTGTCAGCAGCATAATCCATAGTCACAACACGATAGCCTTCCATAGCTGCTTGTAATGCACAAATCGGATCCACTTCGGTAACCCAAACTTGAGCAGACAAAGCGCGCAATGCTTGGGCCGAACCTTTGCCGACATCGCCATAACCACAAACTACTGCAACCTTGCCGGCAACCATGACGTCGGTAGCACGCTTGATCGCATCAACTAAAGACTCGCGGCAACCATAGAGGTTGTCGAACTTGCTCTTAGTAACTGAGTCGTTCACGTTGATTGCAGGGAATTTCAAATCGCCTTTAGCAAACATTTGATACAGGCGATGTACACCAGTAGTCGTCTCTTCTGTAACGCCCTTTACTTTTTCCAAGCGTGTGGAATACCAAGTTGGATCTTGTGCCAATTTTTTCTTAATGGCAGAGAACAAAATGGTTTCTTCTTCGCTAGTGGGGTGATTCAAGCAAGCTTGATCTTTTTCAGCACGTGCGCCGAGGTGCAGTAACAAAGTCGCATCGCCACCGTCATCCAAAATCATATTGGTATAACCGCCGTCAGCCCATTCAAAAATACGATGGGTGAAATCCCAATATTGCTCAAGGGTCTCACCCTTAATGGCATAGACTGGCGTGCCATTGGCAGCAATTGCAGCTGCAGCATGATCTTGTGTTGAGAAAATATTGCAAGAAGCCCATTGAACTTGGGCTCCGAGAGCCTCTAGGGTCTCAATCAATACTGCGGTTTGAATGGTCATGTGCAATGAACCAGTGATACGGGCACCGCGTAATGGCTGTTGCGCTGAAAACTCATCACGAATAGCGATCAAGCCAGGCATTTCAGTTTCAGCAATCGCAATTTCTTTACGGCCAAAGTCAGCTAAAGAAATATCAGCAATTGCGCAACGGGTGGCAACAAAATTATTTAAATCAGAAACGGTATTCATTAATGCTCCAGCTAAAGACGATCCAATGCTGGAGTGCAAACTCGCTAGCCGTTGAATCATGGGTTAGCGAGCGCAGTTGCAATAAGCAAATTCTGGAGGTTGCCCCAGAACTTACTCCCTCCAAGCCTGGGGAAATGCTGGGCCTCAACATTCCTTGCAACGCTCCTTGAAGGTATGGAGAAATTGTAATCAATTTCTCCATATTTCGCCTCAATCCATCTATAAACTGCTTTTGAAGGCTTTCTAAGTAGCTTTAGTACTTATAGACCTGCAGCAGCACGTAATGCAGCGGCCTTATCAGTCTGTTCCCAAGTAAATTCCGGCTCTTCACGACCAAAGTGGCCGTAAGCAGCGGTCTTGCGATAGATTGGGCGCAAGAGGTTCAGCATTTTCACAATCCCTTTTGGACGCAAATCAAAGTGCTCAGATACTAATTGCGCAATCTTCTCATCAGAGATCTTGCCAGTGCCATAAGTACTCACCATCACTGAAGTTGGTTTTGCAACGCCAATAGCGTAAGAGATCTGGATCAAACACTTGCTTGCTAAACCGGCAGCAACAACGTTCTTAGCCACATAACGACCGGCATAGGCCGCAGAGCGATCAACCTTAGATGGATCTTTACCAGAGAATGCGCCACCACCGTGAGGGGCTGCACCGCCGTAGGTATCCACAATAATTTTGCGACCAGTTAAGCCGCAATCGCCTTGTGGGCCACCAATAACGAAACGGCCAGTAGGATTGACCAAGAAATTAATTGCGCCTTTGATCAAATGCTTTGGCAATACTGGTTTGATGATTTCTTCGATGACTGCTTCACGCAATTTTTCAAGAGAAATATCTTCATCATGCTGAGTAGACAGTACAACGGTATCAATTGAGTCAGGCTTACCGTCCACATAACGTAATGTCACTTGTGACTTGGCATCTGGGCGCAACCATGTCAAACGGCCATCACAACGCAATTGAGATTGACGCTCAACCAAACGGTGTGACAAGTGAATTGGCAAAGGCATAAGCTCAGCCGTCTCATCACAAGCATAACCAAACATTAAGCCTTGGTCGCCAGCGCCTTGATCTAAACCATCATCATGTGCCTTATCAACGCCTTGCGCAATATCTGGACTTTGCTTGTCATAAGCAACTAATACAGCGCATCCTTTGTAATCAATGCCGTAGGCGGTATTGTCGTAGCCAATTTCACGCAAAGTATTGCGAGCCACTTGAATGTAGTCAACGTTAGCGTTAGTAGTAATTTCACCAGCAAGTACTACTAAGCCGGTATTACACAAAGTTTCAGCTGCGACGCGTGCTGTTGGATCTTGTGCCAAAATGGCATCCAGAATCGAATCAGAAATTTGGTCTGCTACTTTATCGGGGTGGCCTTCAGAAACAGATTCTGAGGTGAAGAAGTAATCATTTGCCATTGCATATTCCTTTAAAAATTAACACGATCTGTAGGACAACTCGACGTGCCAGGAACTACAACGGCGACGCTTTAGCAGAATTTTTGAATCGCCCTGCAAGTTGTCTTAACTCGGCGATGCTGTAATTCTATCTGAAAAGGGTGTAATCCATCAAGAGGCGCTTAAATTTGGTCTCTACAGCCGCATTGAATATCATTGGAGGGTGCGAAAAATCCTTTTGAATTTCGGTCTCAACATCATCTCTGTGCTGCCCCTTGCAGTAGTGCAGGTATTTGGCGCGCTTTTGGGACTTTTGGCCTATTTGGGCTCAAAACAATATCGCTCATTATTTAGGCCTCAATACGAAGCTGTAGTGAACGCCCGCAAACTCCCTTTCAAACTCTGGGAAGCAGTGCGCGCATCGGGCATGCTGTTTTCAGATAGCCTGTGGATCTGGCGCAATCCCAAAAAAGCATTAGCAATCACCACCGTGCACAACTGGAATGTCGTACAGGATGCCATGTCTGAAGGTAAGGGCATGATCATTCTCTGTCCACATCTAGGTGGCTTTGAAATCATTCCTCGCTATCTTGCAAACCATTACCCAGCAACCATCATGTACCGCCCATCTCGCCAAGAATGGCTTAATGAAGTTGTTGAGGCAGGTCGCGCCTACCCTAACATGCATTTTGTCCCGACTAATCTCAACGGCGTCCGCCAAATGACGCGGGCGCTTTCCAAAGGAGAGGCAATCGCCATCCTTCCCGATCAGGTACCAAGCGGCGGTGATGGCATTTGGGCTCATTTTTTTGAACGTCCTGCCTACACAACCACCTTGCCAATTCGTCTTGCGAATCGCCACAACACTCCTGCAGTCATGTTTACAGCCAGAAGAAACTCGCTGGGCAAAGGATGGACGATTGACGCCAAACGTTTAGATGCGTTTTCAGACGATGCCAATATTGCGGTCAAAGAATTAAACACTTCGATTGAAAACGCGATTTTGGTTGCACCAGAACAATTTATTTGGTCTTACAACCGCTATAAGCATCCAGCCGGTGCAGAATTGCCGCCGAGCGCTTAATCAATTTATTATTTTTGAGATGGCCTGGTTATCCAACCTCTTCAATTTCTTAGCGCTTAGCTTATTGCGCTTATTCGCCTTTCTGCCATACACCATCACGATTTATGTGGGCTATGGACTTGGTTGGTTGGCAGCCCATACACCCAATAGTCGCGCTCAGGTTGTTAAAACAAATTTGCGACTGTGTTTTCCCAATCTGAGCGAAGTGGAAATTGATCAACTTGCGCTGGAGCACTGGAAATTATTTGGTCGCAGCGTATTGGAGAGAAGCCGAATTTGGCTTGGCAGTGGCAATCAAATCACCGATATCGTCACGATAAATTCTGCCATTACCTTAGGTGATCGCAAGCCGCGCCTACTCATCAACCCCCACTTTGTCGGCCTTGAAGGCGGTTTTATGGCGCTCTCTGTACTGGCTAACCAGCATGATTGGCCAAGGGGTGCAGGTCTCTACCAAAATATGAAGAACCCCTTCTTTAATCAAAAAATGATTGAATGGAGAAATCGCTTTGGGGGTAAATCGATTGAAAGACAAAGTCGGCTGCGCGATCTCATTCGTGAAATTCAGACAGGTAATTTTATTTTTATTGCTCCTGATATTGATTTGGGGCCAAGAGACTCAGTCTTTGTCCCTTTCTTCGGTATTCAAACCAACACTATCACTTCCGTATCACGCCTTGCCAGATTGAGCGGAGCTGAGGTGTGTTTAATGACCACTACGCTAAATCAAGATCGCAAAGGCTATACCTGCAATATCAGTGAACCTTTGCCCAATTTTCCAAGCGATGATGTAGAAAAAGATACAGCTCGTCTTAATCTATATATAGAAGAACTTGTTCGAGAAAGACCAGCAGAGTACTATTGGGTTCATAAACGCTTTAAGCATCGCCCTCCTGGTGAGGCTAGCCTTTACGATTAAAGAGATATTTTGAGCGCTCATCAAGCCAACACTGGACGCAAACTTCGCTTCACCAAAATGCATGGTGCTGGCAATGACTTTATCGTGCTCAATGGCATCGATCAAGACCTCAGCGGCATCACACGCGAGCAGTGGCAATCATTAGCTCATCGTCAATTTGGCATTGGTGCTGATCAAATTCTCTTGGTGGAAAAAGCTACCAGACCCGATGCGGATTTTAAATATCGGATTTTTAATGCAGACGGTGGCGAAGTAGAGCAATGCGGCAATGGCTCGCGTTGTTTTGTGCGCTTCGTATTGGATCAAGGCTTATCCACTAAAAATCCTTTACGTGTCGAAGTTGCACACACTATTCTCTCGCTTAAATCTAATCCAGATGGACAGGTTGAGGTAGATATGGGTGCACCAATTTTTGAGCCTAGCCAAATCCCATTTAATGACAATGGCTTGGCAAGCATGCAAGAGCTTCATGAAACGCTTTACGCCCTTCCCCTAGATCACCCTGCGACACACGATAGTTTTGTTGGTGTTGTATCTATGGGCAATCCTCATGCCGTACAAGTCGTAAGTGATATTGGTAGCGCACCTGTTCTTGAAGAAGGGCATGAAATTGAAAAACACCCTGCGTTTCCAAAAAAGGTAAATGTAGGCTACATGCAGGCTGTTAATCGCAATGAAATTAAATTACGCGTATATGAACGTGGTGCAGGAGAAACTTTGGCCTGCGGTACTGGTGCTTGCGCGGCCGTAGTTTCGGGCATTCGCAGGGGTTTGTTAGATTCGCCAGTGAAGGTTCATACCCGCGGCGGGGATCTTCAAATTGCTTGGGGCGGGATCGTCAATAACGTTACTCAGCCCGTCATCATGACTGGACCAGCTGTTACCGTATTTGAAGGTGAAACAGAAATCTAAGCAAAGCTTTCTGTTTTCTTAGATGCCGTATTTTTCGCGATAGGCTTTTACTGCCGGCAAATAATTTGTTAACTGAGCATCGCTTGAAGCAGTTAAGAAAGACATTAAGCCAGTTAAGTTCGCAATTGAAATGACTGGCAAGTTAAATTCTTGCTGAACCGCTTGCACCGCTGACTGATCACCAATCTCGGTTGCAGTTCCGGATCTTTCCATGCGGTCTAAGGCAATCAAGACGGCCGCAGGTTCCGCTCCTGCTTTGCGAATAAGCTCTACGGACTCTCTGACAGAGGTGCCTGCAGAAATAACATCATCAACAATCACTACCCTGCCTTTCACTGGCGCACCCACCAACACCCCACCCTCACCATGATCTTTGGCTTCTTTGCGGTTGTAGGCATAAGGCACATTAATCCCGTCGTCAGCCAAAGCAATTGCAGTAGCGGCTGCCAAAGTAATGCCTTTGTAGGCAGGGCCATAGAGCATGTCAAATGGAAGTTTGGATTCTTGCAGGGCCTTAGCGTAATAACGACCTAAGGCACCTAAGCGAGTACCGTCATCAAATCCGCCCGCGTTAAAGAAATAAGGCGAGAGTCTACCGGCTTTAGTTTTAAACTCTCCGAAGGACAAAACCTTTGCCTCCAAGGCAAAACGAATAAAGTTATCTTGATTTGAATTATTTGAGCTCATAGGACTACATGTTACGCATCATTTCAGCGAACCTCAACGGTATCCGTTCTGCAGTCAAAAAAGGCTTTCTGCCATGGGCTATGAAGCAAAAAGCAGACTTCATTTGCATGCAAGAGCTCAAGGCTCAGAAAGATGATCTAGAAGATGCCATCCTCAATCCTGACGGCATGCATGGCTTCTTTCATCATGCCGAGAAGAAAGGCTATAGTGGCTGCGGCATCTATACGCCTCATAAGCCTGACGAGGTTCTCTACGGCTATGGTAATGATGAGTTTGATGCTGAAGGGCGTTACGTAGAAGCTAGATATAAGGGGTTATCAATAATCTCAGTTTATATGCCCTCAGGCTCAAGCTCCCCTGAGCGTCAAGAAGCCAAATATCGTTACCTCGATAGCTTCTTACCTCACCTTATTAAACTCAAAAAATCCGGGAGAGAAATCGTACTCTGCGGCGACGTCAATATTGCACATCACGAGATTGATTTAAAAAACTGGAAAGGTAATGTTAAAAATTCTGGCTTCCTTCCAGAGGAGCGAGCGTGGCTCACCAATCTCTTTGACAAGAACGGCTATGTAGATGTGTATCGCAAACTAGAACCCAAAACCGGAGAGTCTTGCTACACCTGGTGGAGTAACCGCGGTCAAGCCTATGCCAAGAATGTGGGGTGGCGCATTGACTATCAGATCAGCACACCAGGCATTGCTACTACTGCCAAGAAAACAGCAGTCTATAAAGATGAGCGCTTTTCAGATCACGCCCCGCTGACGGTCGACTATGACTGGAAGCTTTAAGTATTAAAAAGAAGGAAATTACTCCCCGTCTTTTTTAATCTGCACAACCTTAAAGTGAATCGTTGCCCAAATCAGAATGAGGACAGGGGCACCAATGATCGCAGTGCCATAGAAAAAAGCCTGGTACCCGAAGCTGTCAACAAATACACCCGAGAAGCCTGCAAGCCATTTAGGCAGCAACAACATCATCGAACTAAAGAGTGCGTATTGAGTAGCTGAATAACGAATATTTGTCAGCGATGATAAGAAAGCAATAAAGGCAGCGCTAGCAATACCCGAGCTTAAGTTATCAGCTGAGATTACCCAAATCAAACCATGTAAATCATGGCCTTGGGTGGCAAGCCAAGCAAACAGTAAATTGCTTACAGCAGACAGTACTGCCCCTAAAAACAAAATTCGTAAGACGCCAAATCGCAGAGTGAGGACGCCACCTACAAATGCACCAACTAAAGTCATCACGACACCAAATACTTTACTGACTGCCGCTACTTCATCTTTGGTATAGCCCATATCGACATAAAATGGATTAGCCATAATGCCCATTACGACATCGCTAATACGATAGATTGCGATGAGTGACAAAATCAAAATCGCATGCCAACGATAGCGGGTGATGAATTCTGCAAAAGGTTCTATCAAGGTTTGATAAAGCCATGCTTTAGCATTACGCGCTTTGGCTAATTCATAGCGTGCTGGCTCAGTACTTAATAGCGTAGTGAATACGCCAACACCAATGGAGGCGGCCATACAAAGATAAGCGAATTGCCAGGCACTAGCGTCATAACCGCTGCCTGTTTCAGCTCTTGCAGCAAGCCACAATACGCCCGCACCCGCCCAAATCAACGCCAGTCGATAGCCTGTTTGGTAAGTAGCCGCCAAGGCGGCTTGATGATCACTATTAGCTGATTCAATGCGGAAAGCATCTAAAGCAATATCTTGAGTCGCCGAACCAAATGCCACCAGCAGTGCGCACCAAACAATGGAGTTCAGAGCCAGCCTGGGATCTAAAGAAGACATTCCTACAAGACCCAAAATAATGAGCGCTTGCGCAAAAAGCAACCAACTTCTTCTGCGCCCCAGCAACTGAGTCAAAAAAGGAATTTGCACACGATCCACTAATGGCGCCCAAACCCATTTGAATGCGTAGATCAAGCCAACCCAAGTGAGATAGCCAATCGTGCTGCGATCAATGCCTGCTTCACGCAACCAAAAACTTAAAGTCCCTAGAATCAGTAAAAGAGGCAAGCCAGCGGAGAAGCCCAGAAACAGCATTCGCAAGCATGGCCATTCGAGATATACCCGAAAATCTTTTAGCCAAGATTGAACTGCACTTAACACCTTGAGATTATTGCCCTATGCACGGCTGACACGAAATAAAGCCAAGCTGCCGAATAAATTTGGCATTAGAGTCACTTGTCGACCGTCATGCAAAATGCACTGATCAATCACTTTGAGACCAATACTAGAGGCTAACTTTTCAAAGTCGGCTACAGTCAACACCCGTACGTTCGGAGTGTTGTACCACTGGTAAGGCAAGCTCTTAGAAACAGGCATACGGCCTAAGCCAACTGCCAAGCGATGCGACCAATGGGCAAAATTCGGAAATGACACAATTGATTCTTTACCGACACGTACCACTTCACGCAAAATCTTTTCCGTTTGATGAATGGTTTGCACTGTCTGTGACAACACGACCGTATCAAAGCTGTTATCTTCAAAGAGCGCCAAACCGCCCTCTAAGTCTTGTTGAATAACGTTTAAACCTTTTTGCACGCAAGATAATACGCGTGCATCATCAATCTCTACACCATAAGCATGAACCGGTTTTTGCTTCTGCAAAAACTCTAAGAAACTACCGTCACCACAACCTAAGTCAAGCACCTGGCTATTAGGCGCAATCCAATTGGCTATAGCAGCAAAATCGGTACGCTGATTCATGGTCATGATTGAACCTCACGCATTTTCTTGAAATAAGCTCTCACCAAATTGTGATAACGCTGATCATCTAACAGGAAGGCATCATGGCCATGAGGTGCATCAATCTCAGCATAGGTCACTTCGCTCTTATTGCTCAAGAGAGATTGAACAATCTCGCGACTGCGATTAGGCGGGAAGCGCCAATCGGTAGAGAAACTCACTACCAAAAATTTGGCTTGCACTTCGGCTAAGGCGCGATTCAAACTACCATCGTAACGACGCGAAGGATCAAAATAATCTAAAGCACGCGTGATCAACAAATAGGTATTGGCATCAAAGTAGGTAGAAAACTTATCACCCTGATGACGCAAATAACTTTCAACCTCAAACTCAACATCAAAACTAAAGCGATAGTCGTTTGATTCCCCATAAGGGCGCTGTAGCTCACGCCCAAATTTCTCGGCCATGTCATCATCAGATAAATAAGTGATGTGACCAACCATCCGCGCTAAACGCAAGCCCCGCTTGGGCACGACACCGCGCTCGTAATAATTGCCACCATGAAAATCGGGGTCAGACAGAATCGCATTTCGTGCCACCTCATTAAACGCAATGTTCTGAGCGCTTAACTTTGGAGTCGAAGCAATCACAACGCAGTGCTCAAGACGCTTAGGAAATTGAATGGCCCAAGCCATCGCCTGCATCCCGCCCAAACTTCCGCCCATGACCGCGGCAAACTTTCGAATGCCTAACTTGTCTGCTAAGCGCGCCTGGGTGTTTACCCAATCCTCAACAGTGACTACTGGAAAATCTGCACCATAAGGTTTACTAGTGGCCGAATTAATACTCATCGGACCGGTAGAGCCAAAGCAGGAGCCTAAATTATTGACACCAATCACAAAAAAATGATTCGTATCAACCGGCTTGCCGGGTCCAATCATGTTATCCCACCAACCAATATCCTTAGGATCGTCGGGGCTTGGTCCCGCTACATGATGGGATGCATTGAGCGCATGGCAAATTAATACGGCATTAGTTTTATCAGCATTAAGCTTGCCGTAGGTTTCAATGACTAAGTCATAGCCAGACAATAAGGCGCCACTCTGCAAAGGCAGGGGCTCGGCAAAATGGATGGTGTTTCTAGAGAGGTATAGCTCGCTCATTCTGACAAGAGCAGACGCAAACTAACATCAGACGCATCCGTTGGCAATTTCTTAAAGCCGCTACGGGCAAATCGATGCCAACGACCTAAAACAAAACTCATCAACATCGCAGCACGAATGCTCACTTCTTCCTGGCCTAGTTGAGACCATGTACCACCCTGAGTTTGGGCAATACGCAAGGATTGCTTTAGCGATGCTTCTACGCGATCTAGCACTTGAGTAATGCGCTCTTGCAGTCGATCATCTTCTTGCAATAAAGCATCGCCCAATAAAACACGGGTCATGCCAGGATTTTTTTCAGCAAAGAATAAGAGCATTTGCAAAATACCGCGCGCTTGAGCAAGTCCAGATTCTTCTTTTTGATTGATCTGATTGATCAAACCAAAAACAGTCTGCTCAATGAAAGAAATCAAGCCTTCAAACATCTGCGCTTTACTCGCAAAATGGCGGTACAGAGCCGCCTCAGAAACCTCTATCTTGGCAGCTAAAGCAGCAGTCGTTACGCGCTCACCCCGCGGGTTTTGCAACATTTCTGCAAGGACTTGAAGAATCTGTAGACGACGCTCGCCAGGACGTGGTCGCTTGCGTGTTTTACCAGCGTCAGCATGATTGCTGTCGATATCGGCTGGCTCTAGAGATTCACGCATGGCTATGTACTTATCTAGAACGAATCATCGTACCGAACGCTTGTTCAGTCAGAATTTCTAATAACAAAGAATGCTCTATTCGGCCATCAATGATGTGTACTGAGTTCACTCCACTTTTAGCAGCATCTAAAGCGGAAGAAATCTTTGGCAACATACCCCCAGAGATCGTGCCATCAGCAAATAAGGCATCAATTTCTCGTGCGGTTAAATCGGTTAATAACTTGCCACTCTTGTCCATGACACCAGGAATATTAGTCATCATGACCAACTTCTCTGCATGAAGGATTTCAGCCATCTTGCCAGCCACTAAATCCGCATTAATGTTGAAAGCTTGACCTTCTGCACTAAAGCCAATCGGCGAAATCACCGGAATGAAAGCATCGTCCTGCAAAGCCTTCACTACTGCTGGATTAATCGCCTCAATCTCACCCACAAAACCGATGTCCACTTTTTTACCTGGCTCTGTTTCACTTGGAATCATCATTTTCTTGGCATGGATGAGTCCACCATCTTTGCCAGTCAAGCCAACCGCTTGTCCACCAAAGTGATTAATCAGCATCACGATATCTTGCTGTACCTCGCCACCAAGAACCCATTCCACGACTTCCATCGTTTCTTCGTCGGTGACGCGCATACCTTGGATAAAGGTTCCTGCTTTACCAATTTTCTTCAATGCTTCATCAATTTGTGGCCCGCCACCATGTACCACCACAGGATTCATGCCGACTAACTTCAACAAAATAACGTCGCGGGCAAAACTTTCTTTGAGACGCTCTTCAACCATAGCATTGCCACCATACTTAATTACGATCGTCTTGCCGTGATACTGACGAATGTATGGCAGTGCTTCGGCAAGAATCTCCGCCTTTAATAAAGGCGGGATATCGCTCAGAGCAGGTAAATGCTTAGTCATTACAAATAGGATTTATTCGCCAAATAATTTTTGACGGAGTTCGCGACGCTCTTGAGCCTCAAGAGATAAATTGGCTGTAGGCCTTGCAATTAAACGGTTTAAGCCGATTGGCTCCCCCGTTTCTTCGCACCAACCATAGTCGCCAGACTCAATGCGTCCAAGCGCTTGTTCTACTTTTTTCAACAATTTGCGCTCACGATCACGGGTGCGCAATTCCAAGGCATGCTCTTCTTCGATAGTCGCGCGATCAGCTGGATCAGGAACCAGAATATTCTCACGCAGATGCTCGGTGGTTTCAGATGCATTTTTTAAAATATCTTCTTTGAGCGTAAGCAATTTTTGACGGAAAAAATCTAACTGGGCAGCGCTCATGTAGTCCTTGTCGGACATCTTGAGCAATTCTGCTTCTGTTAAAGGTGCGCCTTTGACTGCTTTAGCGCTAGTAGCCTTGCTGCTCGCTTTTGTAGCGCTTGCAGGTTTTGTTGCTGTTTTTACCGTCATCTCATTCTTTCCTAGATTTGAAGCATTATTGCCTCATTCTGCCAAACTTTTACAGTCCTTCAATCAATATTCTTGAATATTTACCAATCTTGACCATGGCGGCGGATTGTACCCGAATCTTTCTAGACCAAACATCCCTCAAGCCCAGCCAATAGAACGTCCTTAGGTAAATCAATGCCTATGAAGACCATCCGGGTTTGTTTAGGCTCAGCACCCCAAGGACCAGCCAAATCGCTGCCCATCATCTGATGAACGCCCTGGAACACTACTTTTCGATTGCTGCCCTTTACATAAAGCACACCTTTATAACGCAGCATCTTTTCACCAAACACCTCCAAAATGCCTCCAAGGAAGTCTTCTAGCTTTTGGTGATCAAAGGGTTTATCACTACGAAAAACAAAGGATTGGATGCGATCTGTGTGGCCGGCATGGCCATGGTGGTGATGGTCATGACTATGGTCGTGGCCACAGGTACTGTGATCGTGGTCATGTCCGCAATCGGCATGGTCGTGATCATCCTGCTCTAAGAAATGGGGGTCAATATCCAGCTTGGCATTGAGATTGAAGCCCTTGAGATCTAAGACGGCATTCAAAGGCACTACGCCCTTGGAAATAGCACTGATTGGGGCTCTAGGATTCATATGCATTAAGCGACCGCGCAGGGCCTCTACTTCAGCAGGAGAAACCAAGTCTGTCTTGGTAATAAAGATCTGATCTGCAAAGCCTACCTGGCGCTGAGCCTCTTCATGTTCGGTCAGCTGCTGCTGGCCATGCTTAGCGTCTACCAAAGTAACGACTGCGTCGAGTACATAGTGGTCAGCAACATCGTCATCCATAAAGAAGGTTTGCGCGACAGGGCCTGGATTAGCAACGCCCGTAGTTTCAATCACAACCCGGTCAAAACTAATCTTCTTATCTTTGCGCTGCTCCCATAGCTCATTGAGGGCCTCAACAAGATCGCCACGAATCGTGCAGCAAATACAACCGTTGCTCATTTGCACAATATTCTCTTCGTGATCCTGAACCAAGATGTCATTGTCAATATTCTCTTCGCCGAATTCATTCTCAATCACTGCAATTTTTTTGCCGTGATCTTCAGTGAGGATGTGTTTCAACAAAGTGGTTTTGCCGCTTCCCAAAAAGCCCGTCAATATGGTTACTGGAATTAATGCCATGAATGATCCAATCAAAATCGAGATGTAATGCTTTCCCAAAGCGGGAAACCCACTATATTACCGAGTTCCTCAGCCTTTACCAGCCTTTGCGCGAGGATGCGCTTTATCGTATGCCTGAGCTAGGTGTTGGAAATCTAAAGAGGTATAAATCTGAGTGCTAGCGATACTGGCATGCCCAAGCATTTCTTGTACAGCACGCAAATCCTGTGAGGATTGCAAAACATGACTTGCAAAACTGTGGCGCATCATGTGAGGATGCACATGAGTTGGCAGCCCAGCCCGCATCGCTAGCATACGCAGGCGCGCTTGCACCGTGCGTGGCGATAAACGCTTACCAGTCGCAGATAAAAATAAGGCAATCGATTGCTCGGGATAAGAACCGGCATCACGCAGCTCTCGCCAAGCAAGTAGAGACCTCATTGCAGGCGAACCCACTGGCACAGAACGCCTTTTTCCACCTTTACCTAAAACTGTGACTTCAGCAGCATCCCAATCTAGCCAGCCGGCAGACTCATGCTGACGATCTTTGCTTGGCATCACATCGATACCCAATAATTCTGATAGTCGCAAGCCAGAGGAATACAGCAAATCAATGATGGCGGCATCTCTGACAGACTCCAGATCTTTTTTCTCGTCTGCTTCTTTGACGGCTTGATTTACCAGTGCAAGCGCTTGCTCAACTGATAAGGCCTTGGGTAAAGACTTCAAACGCTTAGGCGCCTTTACATCATCAACGGGATTTGCGATTAAATTGCTAGCCACTTTGCCCGCACGTGCATCACGCCGCGCATCTTTTTCAGTCAACCAGTCATACCAACCACGCCATGCTGACAGAGCTCGAGCAATACTTCTAGAAGACTTTTCTTTGGAATGTAAACGACCAGCCCAGCGACGAATATGAGCATTACTCACTTTTAATAAATCAACAGAATCTTCAAGGGCAAAATTTTGCAGATCGCTGAGATCCATGCCATACGCTTTTAAGGTATGTTGAGAAAGTTGCCGCAACACATGTAACTCATGCAAATACTCTTGCATGAGGGGGTGGAGTTCAGTCAGCTTTAGCTTCATAAGCCTGGATGCGATCCAAAGCTGCAGCAGTGAGTTCTGCAATTTGACGCAAATAGAAAGCGCCCATGTCTGCAGTAAATCGTGTTTCATCATTGCTGGCTAGCAGCAGTACTGCGGGAGATTGGATTACCCCAATGCTCCTGCCCAGCGGTAAGCCGATTGCCACCATACTTTGCCACTCTGAACTTATCGTAGTTTGCGATGCCAGCAAATCTACGCTGGCCGCTGCCAACTCTTTTGCTGAGCCGCACAAGGGGGTATCAACCCAAGGACCAAATGCTGAATTAGGCGAAAGCAATTGTGCGGATTCCACCTCAAAGACTTCAGCCAAGCCCGTCGTAATAGCGCCTTCAATATCGGCCTTGTTATTGGCCTTCATCAAACGCAACAACCAAGCCACTAAACTTTGTTGCGTCTTATCGTTACGACTACCAAAGTGCAACATTTCGCTTAGACGACGATTGAGCTCTTGATTTTGGGTGCGCAATACGGTCATCTGACGCTCTTGTAAAGAGATCGTACGGTCCTCATGAGGATGTTTAATCCGAATCTCATTAAAGAGATTGGCATAGCGCTCAAAGAAACCGGGTGTTGCACGCAACCACTCGGCAACCAATTCTTCTTGCTCAATTTGCTTAGGATCAATCGCGCTCATCTATCTCTTTCTTGGCTTACTCTTTATTAACTTACTTCACTTAATTTTTTTCGCAACAAATCGTTGACCTGTCCAGGGTTTGCTTTACCCTGAGAGGCTTTCATAATTTGGCCTACTAGCGCATTGAAAGCCTTCTCCTTACCCGAGTGGAACTCTTCAACCGACTTCTGATTAGCAGCCAACACTTGATCAATGATGGCCTCTAGTGCGCCACTGTCACTAATTTGTTTAAGGCCCTTAGCATCAATAATGTGGTCAACGGTACTCATGGCTTTACCTGCAACAGCCTCTTCCCACAGAATTGCAAAAATATCTTTGGCAATCTTATTAGAGATGGTGCCATCTGCAACCCGAGTCAGCAATGGCGCTAAGTGCTCTGCCTTTAGTGGCGCGTCTGCAGTCGCAATGCCTGCACGATTTACAGCCGAAGCAAATTCACCGGCAATTAAATTGGCTGCTGCTTTTGCGAGAGGCTTACCAACGATCGCCAATAAGTCTTCGAATACTTTTGCAGTATCGCGATCCTGGGTCAGCAATTGGGTATCGTAAGCACTCAAGCCATACTCGCTTTGCCATTGCTCGCGTAACTGCGTAGGTAAAGCTGGCATACCGCTTCGCACCTGAGCGATCCAGGCATCATCAATCACCACTGGTAATAAATCTGGATCCGGGAAGTAGCGATAGTCGTTCGCATCTTCTTTGCTTCGCATACTGCGCGTCTCTTGACGATCAGGATCATACAAGCGCGTTTCTTGAACAACCGTACCACCATCCTCAATCAATTCAATTTGACGACGCACTTCATATTGAATCGCCTCTTCGAGGAAGCGGAAAGAGTTTAAGTTCTTAATCTCGCAACGCGTACCAAACTCTACTTGTCCTTTAGGACGAACTGATACGTTGGCATCACAGCGGAATGAGCCTTCCTGCATATTGCCATCACAGACACCCAACCAAACCACCAAAGTGTGGAGCGCTTTTGCGTAAGCCACTGCTTCGGCAGCGCTGCGCATGACAGGCTCAGTCACAATTTCTAGTAGTGGAGTGCCTGCGCGATTTAAATCGATGCCACTCGATGGCTCGCCATGGGGACCAATAAAGCCCTCTTCATGCACGGATTTGCCAGCATCTTCTTCCATGTGGGCGCGTGTTAGTTCAACTACCTTAACTTCATCACCTACAAGAATTTCTACTTTTCCGCCAACAACTACTGGAATTTCCATCTGACTAATTTGATAGCCCTTAGGCAAATCAGGATAGAAATAATTCTTCCGCGCAAAAATACTGGCCGGTGAAATTTTTGCACCAACAGCCAATCCAAAACGGATTGCATGCTCAACTGCTTGGCGATTTAATACCGGTAACACTCCTGGTAACGCCAAATCTACTGCACATGCTTGGGTGTTTGGTTGTGCACCAAAGCGCGTACTTGCCCCACTAAAAATCTTAGATTGGGTTTGTAGCTGTGCGTGGGTCTCAAGACCGATAACGACTTCCCATTGCATCATGCTACCTCGCTTGCTTGACGCAAATGCCAATCACTGGCTTGCTGATATTGATGGGCAACCTGAAGTAAACGTGCCTCAGAAAAATAGTTGCCAATCAACTGCATGCCAATTGGTAAATTGTTTGCATTAAATCCGCAGGGCGCACTCATGGCGGGCAAGCCTGCTAAGTTAGTGGAAAGTGTATAAATATCTTCTAAATACATTTGCACTGGATCTTTTGATTTTTCACCTAAACGCCAGGCTACATCAGGTGCTACGGGCCCAAGGATGACATCACATTCTTTAAATGCCGCCTGAAAATCTGAGGCAATAATGCGACGAATCTTTTGTGCCTGTAAGTAGTAGGCATCGTAATAACCGTGACAAAGAACGTAAGTGCCAATCAAGATGCGACGTCTAACTTCTGGCCCGAAACCCTCGGTGCGAGACTTCTGATACATATCACCAAGATCTTTGTAATCGCTAGCGCGATTACCATAGCGCACACCATCAAAGCGACTCAAATTACTAGAGGCCTCTGCTGGAGCTAAAACGTAATAAACCGGTATTGAGAGTTTGGTTTTAGGTAAGCTAACTTCAACCAACTTCGCGCCTAAACTTGCTAAAGTTTTGGCAGCTTCATTCACAGATTTCGCTACATCAACAGCTAAACCTTCTGCAAAAAATTCTTTTGGCAAACCAATACGCAAACCCTCTAATGGTTTTGCAGGATTGGCATTGCCTTCTTGCCAAGCTTGATTCAGAAAGCGACCGTAGTCCTCCCCAGAATCTGTGAGCGAAGTCGAGTCGCGTGGATCGTGCGAAGACATGGCAGAAAGTAGTAGCGCGCAATCTTCAGCAGTTTTACCCATCGGACCTGCTTGATCCAAAGATGATGCATAGGCAATCATGCCGTAACGAGAAACGCGTCCATAAGTGGGCTTAATTCCAGTTAAGCCACAAAATGCAGCTGGCTGACGAATCGAGCCCCCAGTATCGGTCCCCGTAGCAATCGGAGCTAAGCCAGCCGCTACTGCGGCAGCCGATCCACCAGAAGAACCGCCAGCAACGTGCGCAGAGTTCCAAGGATTGAGTACTGGGCCATAAGCTGAGTTTTCATTGGAAGAGCCCATGGCGAACTCGTCCATATTGGTCTTGCCTAAGCAAACCATGCCTGCGCCATGAGGGTTACTTTCATCCGGAATTCCCAAGTTCGCCACTACGGTGGCATCAAAAGGGCTTTGATATCCAGACAAGATTTTGGATGCTGCGGTCGACTTCCAGCCACGAGTAACGAACACATCTTTGTGCGCAACAGGGATACCGGTCAACTTACCAAATTTTCCAGAAGAAATCAGTAAGTCTGCTTTATTAGCTTGCTCTAAACTTAAGTGAGCATTCACATCAATATAGGCATTCCACTGTTTTCCAGCCTCAATGCGGTCTAAAAAATACTGGGTCAGCTCCATGCTAGAAACCTCTTTAGTCGCAAGTGCTTTTGCCATCAAAGCAATAGGTGTGTTGTGCCAACTCATTCAATCACCTTTGGAACCAAAAAGTAACCATCATGCTGAGCAGGGGCTGATTGCATGTTTTCGGCACGATGATCTGATTCTGTAACTTGGTCAGCACGTAATGGCTGTGCCAATTCCCTCAGAAATAAGATAGGGTGCGCAAGCGGCTCTAAGCCACTAGTGTCGACAGCCTGCATTTCCTCAACGAGGGAAAAAATAGCCTGCAATTGAGGCAAAACTGCCTCAGCTTCTGCCTGGCTTAACTCAAGCCTGGAAAGGTGCGCAATGCGCTGGACATCATCAAGTTTCATGGGGGGCTAGAGTATCATTCCTATATATTTTTATTAACACCTTCTATTTTCCCACTACATCATGTTTAGTTTTTTCCGTAGCTACTTTTCCAATGACCTAGCCATCGATCTAGGAACCGCAAATACCTTAATTTATATGCGTGACCGGGGTATTGTCCTCGATGAGCCATCGGTTGTGGCGATTCGTCAAGAAGGCGGACCAAATGGCAAAAAAACCATTTTGGCAGTCGGAAAAGAGGCGAAAGCGATGTTGGGTCGCGTACCAGGCAATATTGAAGCAATTCGTCCAATGAAAGATGGTGTGATTGCCGACTTCACCATTACCGAACAAATGCTCAAGCAATTTATCAAGCTTGTGCATGAAAGCAAACTTTTAAGGCCAAGTCCACGCATCATCATTTGCGTTCCTTGCGGATCTACTCAAGTTGAGCGTCGCGCGATTCGCGAATCTGCATTGGGCGCTGGTGCATCGCAAGTATTTCTGATTGAAGAACCGATGGCAGCCGCCATTGGATCTGGTCTGCCAGTTTCTGAAGCTGCTGGTTCCATGGTGGTTGATATCGGCGGAGGCACCACCGAAGTTGGCGTGATGTCATTAGGTGGCATGGTTTACAAAGGCTCTGTTCGTGTTGGTGGAGATAAGTTTGACGAAGCGATTACCAATTACATTCGACGTAACTACGGCATGTTGATTGGCGAACAAACTGCTGAGTTAATTAAGAAAACCATTGGCTCTGCTTTCCCTGGCGCTGAAGTGCGCGAAATGGAAGTCAAGGGGCGCAATCTTTCTGAAGGTGTTCCACGTAGCTTCACCGTAACAAGTAATGAAATTCTTGAGGCATTGACTGACCCATTAAATCAAATCGTGACTGCAGTAAAAGCTGCTCTCGAGCAGATTCCACCTGAGTTGGCATCAGATATTGCTGAGCGCGGGATGATGCTAACAGGCGGTGGCGCCTTATTGCGCGACCTTGACCGTCTCCTGTTGGAAGAAACTGGTTTACCTATTCACGTGCCAGAAGATCCATTAACTTGCGTAGCTCGTGGTTGTGGCATTGCACTTGAGCGCATGGATAAGTTAGGCGGAGTGTTCTCGCACGAGTAAGCGACATACACGTCGATCAGGGCATTGCAACATACCGCTCCTCCACTTTTCAGACAGGGCATACCAGCCTTACTTAAACTGATTGTCTGTCTGTCGATCAGCATTGCATTGATGCTGATCGATTTTCGCTTTAAAGCGCTCGACCCAATTCGCAACAATATAAATTTAGTTTTACGTCCTCTTGAGTACATCATGATGGCGCCTCGTAATGTCATCGAAGTAACGTCAGAATATTTCACCACTCGCTCTACACTTGATCAAGAAAATCAGGTCATGAAAGCTCGCCAAGCAGAGCTGTCTTTGTTAGCCAATCAATCAGAGTTCTTGATGGTTGAGAATCAAAATTTACGCGAGTTGATGGCGCTGCAAAAACAAGTGGCATTCAAAACCTTGCCAGTAGAAATTCTATTCAATCCGCCCAACCCCATTTCACAACGTATTGTGATTAATCGCGGCAGCAATGACGGCATCAAGCTAGGCAACCCGATTGCCAATGATGCTGGCATTCTTGGCCAGGTGGTCCGTCTGTATGAGCGCTCTGCTGAAGTATCACTCTTAGAGGACCGTGACTTTGCGGTTCCCGTCCAAGTAGCTCGCAATGGCCTGCGCGCAGCTGTTTTTGGGGCTGGGCGCGGCAACCCTCTCGAATTACGTTATTTGCCTGTTGCCAGCGATTTGGAAGTTGGCGACATTCTCCTGACGTCTGGAATTGATGGCATTTATCCTCCAGGCTTTGCGGTAGCGGTCATTAGCAAAATAGAGCGTAACGCTGATAAAAACTCTTCTAACGTGTTTTGCATACCAGTAGCCGCAGTCAATCGTTATCGTCAGGCACTCGCCTTTTTATACGACCCACAATTTGATGCCAAGGCGCCAGTCCTCAATAATAAGTCAGCCTCAGGCACACCTTTAACCAATAACCCAGGTCGTCGCCAGACTCGTGCGCGAGGCATGCAATGATTGATAACCAAAGTGGCTATATCCTGCGGCCAGTCAGTCCGCTATTTATTTACTTCAGTTTATTTTGTGCGCTGTTATTAAATTTTTTACCGTTTGGAAACTTCGGCTGGGTCCCCGACTTCCTAATCATCAGTATCGTATTTTGGAATATTCACCAACATCGCTATGTCAGCGTTATCTGGGCGTTTGGCTTGGGCCTGATGATGGATGTCCATAACTCAGACTTATTGGGCTTACATGCTTTTAGTTATTCTCTAGTTGCTTACATTGCCATTTCTTGGCATAGGCGCATCATTTCGCTCAACGTTCTATCGCAAGCACTGCATCTTCTTCCCATTTTCTTAATAGTCTCTTTGTTTCCTGTACTGGTGCATTGGGTGCTGAGCGGAGAGCTTTATTGGTGGGCCCTAACAGGCGCTATTCAAGCGCTGATTGAAGCGTTGCTGTGGCCAATTGCCACAAATATTTTGTTGGCCCCACAACGCCGTCCGATTGATGTCGATCTCAATCGCCCTCTTTAAGAAGCTGTATGGTTTCTTTTAAAAAGCCTGATCTCGATTCATTTCAAGAGCGCATCCACATTGCGACCTTATTTGTTACGTTTTGCTTTTTAATCTTAATGACTCGCTTGGTATGGCTGCAACTCATCAGTCACGGCAAATATGCCTTACTTGCAGAAAGTAATCGCATTGCATTAGTGCCGGCGCCCGCTAATCGTGGGTTGATCATTGATCGCAATGGCATCGTCATTGGCAGAAACTACTCCGCCCTCACCTTAGATGTGAACGCAGAAGAGCTTAAAGGAAATGTCGATGAGCTCATTAACGAGCTCTCTGAAATCATCGATATCTCCCCTCGAGATAGACGCAACTTCAAGCGCTCTTTAGAGGATTCTCGCAATATGGGCACCTTTCCGCTGCGATCCATGTTGAATGAGGCAGAAACCGCTCGATTTATGGCAAATCGCTACCGTTTCCCTGGAGTAGATATCCGCGCCAGAAGCTTTCGCGAATATCCCTATAACGAGCTAGCCTCTCATCTCATTGGCTATATCGGTCGAGTTTCCCAGCGTGATAAAGAGCGTATGCAAGCCGAAATTGAGAACTCAAAGGGAGATGATCCTGATGCTCTTCAAACCTCCTTTTTGCCCGGTATTCAGTACGTTGGAAAGATTGGCCTAGAGCAAAGCTATGAAACTGTTTTGCGGGGCGTACCTGGCTACGATCAAGTGGAGATTACTGCAGGCGGCAAACCGGTAAGAACACTTTCTAACTCGCCATCAGTACCCGGTAAAAACATTGTGCTGTCGGTCGACATTAAGTTGCAATACTTGGTTGAGCAGCTATATGGAAATTTTCGTGGTGCGTTTGTAGCTATTGAACCTGAAACTGGTGATGTATTGGCATTCGTTTCTAAACCTAACTTCAACCCAAACGATTTCGTTGAGGGTATTGATTCAGTAACCTGGAAAGAGTTAAATGACTCTCCACAAAAGCCACTCTATAACCGTCCTCTAAAGGGAATTTATCCTCCAGGCTCCACCTACAAACCGTTCATGGCTTTAGCTGCTCTAGAGAATAAAAAACGTACGCCATCACAAACGATTTTTGATCCAGGCTATTTTGATTTTGGTAACCACACCTTCCGCGACGATAAGAAGGGTGGTCATGGCACAGTAGATATGCAGAAATCCATTGTTGAGTCTTGCGACACCTATTACTACTTGCTTGCTCGCGACATGGGCGTGAACATGATGCACGACTTTATGAAACCACTTGGTTTTGGACAAATCACCGGGATTGATTTGCAAGGTGAATCCAAGGGTGTACTGCCGTCTACCGATTGGAAGAAAAATACTTTCAAAAAACCAGAGCAGCAGAAATGGTACGAGGGTGAAACGATCTCCTTAGGCATTGGTCAGGGTTATAACTCGTTTACTATTTTGCAGCTTTCTCACGCTATGGCTAACCTAGCTAACAATGGCGTTGTGATGAAACCTCATCTCGTGAAAGCGATTGAGGATCCCTTTACACGTAACAGGGTGCTCACTACTCCAAAAGAAAGTTATCGCATTGACCTGAATGCTGAGAATATTGAGATCATCAAAAAAGCGATGGTTGAGGTGAATGTTTCTGGAACATCTGCAGCAGCATTTAAGGGCGCAGGATATGTTGCCGGAGGCAAGACTGGAACGGCACAGGTGTTTAGTCTGAACTCAAAAGAGTATAAGCATGGCTCTACTGCAGAGTTCTTGCGTGACCACGCTTTATATATTGCTTTTGCGCCTGCAGACAAACCGACGATTGTGATCGCGATGGTAGTTGAGAATGCAGGCTTTGGTGCACAGCATGCCGCACCAATCGCACGGAAAGCCCTGGATTACTACATTGATGGCAAATGGCCTAAGGAGGTTCCTGAGTGGAAAAGAGCCCCATAAAAAAAATCCAATTACTATTTTTTAGTTTTTTTGCAGGATTAGATCGCCAGCTGGGCTTTATTTTACTTGGCTTAGCGGCTGTAGGCTTTTTTACTTTTTTATCCGCAAGTCAAAATACTCCCGTACAAATTGGGGATGAGTTACGTAATCTAGCGCTGTCTTTTGTGGTGATGTGGATAGTGTCTCGTATCCCCCCAAAGTGGTTAGAGATGGGGGCTGTTTGGATTTATGGACTTGGCGTTACGCTTTTAGTTGCAGTGGCCATCTTTGGATTAATTAAAAAGGGTGCGCGTCGCTGGCTCAATATTGGCATTGTGATTCAACCCTCCGAGATCATGAAGATCGCTATGCCACTCATGCTTGCTTGGTACTTTCAAAAACGCGAGGGGATTCAAAAGACTTGGGATTATGGAGTTGCTGGAATTATTTTAGCCATCCCCGTTTTTTTAATTGCCCGTCAACCAGATCTTGGAACTGCCTTGTTAGTTTCTGCCGCTGGACTCTATGTCATCATCCTTGCTGGCCTTCCATGGAAATGGATTCTGCCCTTTGTAGGAATTGGTGTTGTAGGCATCTTGCTGATTATTATTTTTGGCAGCGCCATCTGCGCGCAGGATGTAGCGTGGCCATTTGTACACAATTATCAAAAGCATCGTATCTGTACATTGCTTGACCCCAGCAGCGATCCCCTTGGTAAAGGCTTCCACACTATTCAATCGATGATTGCTATCGGCTCTGGTGGATTCTTTGGTAAAGGCTGGTTCCAGGGAACCCAAGCGCACTTAGAATTCATTCCAGAAAAGCACACTGACTTTGTCTTTGCCGTTTTCTCGGAAGAATTTGGCCTACTTGGAAACCTCGTATTGCTTGGGCTTTTCTTTGCACTCATTAAACGAGGCTTAGCAATCTCTGCAAGCGCTCCCAATTTGTTTACTCGTTTGCTAGGCGCTGCTGTGACTATGATTTTCTTTACCTACGCCTTTGTGAATATTGGCATGGTGAGCGGCCTACTTCCAGTGGTGGGCGTTCCATTACCCTTTATTAGTTACGGTGGCACTGCTTTAGTCACGCTAGGGTTTGGTGCTGGCATCTTAATGAGCATTCATCGCCATCGCCGCTTAGTGCAAAGTTAAGCAAGAAATTGCAGAAGTTGCATCCATTCAGATTGCATTCTTCAGGAAATAAAAAAGCCCGGCATACCGGGCTTTTTTATTAACAAAGGAAGAATTACTTCTTACGCTTGTTCACTGAATCTTTAAATGCCTTACCAGCAGAAAACTTAACAGTTTTAGCAGCAGCGATTTTGAGTGGCTCGCCAGTTTTTGGATTACGGCCCATACGTGCAGCACGCTTACCAGATGCGAAAGTACCGAAGCCGATCAGTTGTACTGAATCGCCTTTAGTAACAGCTTTAATAATGTTCTCAATTGCAGAATTCAATGCGAATTCTGCTTTGGCTTTAGAGATCTCCGCGTCGTCAGCAATCGCTGCGATTAGTTCGGCTTTGTTCAAGTGAAGCTCCTTATAGATATTGATATCGGCGCACATTGCGCTTGCATGATTTTAACCACAAAAAATTACAAAAATAAAGCTGCGTAACAACAATTTTTAAAACAACTACAAATTAATCTTCCAGAACCTCTATACCAGACACAAAATATTCAGTATCCCCAAAACATGTTGTTGGCAATCCGATGTGTTGATCATATTTTAGAGCTACTTTTTTGCCTAGATTAGCATTTATTTTTTGTGCCACGGCATCATTACGCACCGTAAAGAGGAATTTTTCTGACATCGTTCCAGGCATGGAAACCATCGCCAATTCACCTTCCCAGGTTTTGCAAAGATATCCTCGATTAGAGAATTTTTGCACATAACCAGCCCGCTCTCCGCTGCCATAACTCCATGTGAGCATCAACCATGTATATCCCGCAATCCCCACTAAGCCAATTAAAACAAGGCTTAAGAGCCACTTTATAAAGCCATTCATACGATCTTCTCCGCTCTATATCCTCATTAACCCTAACTGGGTGCCCATATTGATTCTCCTTGAGTATATGAGGATATAGGGACAAGAAATAGTCAATTAAACACTTCCATACAAATTAAAATGTTAGTCATTACTTTGGATTGGCAAATCGCATGCAAGCTCGTCACATCATTTTTTTTATATTTGTAATCTCAGCAATTTATGTCTATTTCAGAGGGAGAGTACGTTTTGGAGTGGTGAGATCGCTCACCGACTATCAAGTCTTGTTGGCGCCGATCAATGCTTTACTGTATTTATTTTCCAAGGTCAAAGCTAGCGCATTTATCCCTGTAAACCAGTTTCCCGAAATGCAACCTTTAAAAGATAACTGGGAAACTATTCGCCAAGAAGCGCTTTCTTTAAATGCAGATGGTGCCATTGCGGTTGCTACTGGCTATAACGATATTGGCTTTAATTCCTTCTTTAGGACGGGCTGGAAACGTTTTCACCTCTATTGGTACGGCAAAGATCTGCCATCAGCACAAACAAGTTGCCCTAAAACCGTGGCCCTTCTCAAATCGATTCCCTCCATCAAGGCGGCCATGTTTGCCTCCCTACCACCTGGAGCAACACTGGTGCGGCACCGTGACCCCTATGCTGGATCCCTGCGATATCACATTGGATTAGTGACCCCCAATGACCCCAAATGCTTTATTGAGGTGGATGGAGAGCGTTATTTCTGGAAAGATGGTGAAGCGGTCATGTTTGATGAAACCTATATTCATTTTGCAGCCAATGAAACTGATCATCAACGCATAGTCTTGTTTTGCGACGTTGAGCGCCCTGTCTATACAAAAGTAGTTCAGCTGCTCAATCGCTGGTTTGGGCACTATGTGATGAGTGCTGCAGCCTCACAAAACGTTGCTGGCGAAAAAGTGGGCTTTGTGAATGTCTTATTTACCTACTTTTATCACCTTAGGGCACAAGCAAAAAAACTGAAAGCAAAACATCGCTCCGTTTATTACATCAGCAAATGGGTGCTGATCTTAGGTATTTTATGGGCCATCTTTTGGTAAGCGCGCCTCTTAGGGCTTTAGTATTTGAGCGATTTGCTCAGCGCTAATGGATCCCCAGATTTCCACTTGCTTCTTACGGCTATTTTGACCAGAAATGAATTGAATCTGCTTTTGCGGAATTTTTAACTGCTTAGAGAGCCAAGCCAACAAAAGCTCATTTGCCTTATTTTCTAAGGCTGGAGCTTGTAAAGAAATTTTCAGACAGCCATCATGCAAACCAACTACTTTGGTCTGTTTTGCACCAGGCTGGCAATGCAAAGTAAGGGCAATTCCAGTGGGGGTTTGTTTTAACCAAATCGGCGTCATTAAAGTACTTTAAACTTAAACCATGCCATATAAAAATTCCCAAGCTTTAGACCATCTATTTGCAAGCAATCGCCACTGGGCGGAAAACATGGTCGCCAAGGATCCTGATTTTTTCAAGCGCTTGGTCAATCAGCAGGCTCCGCAGTATCTTTGGATTGGCTGTGCTGATAGTCGAGTACCCGCAAATGAGATTGTGGACTTATTGCCAGGCGAACTTTTTGTTCATCGTAACGTGGCAAACGTCGTTGTTCATACTGATCTGAATTGCTTGTCAGTAATTCAGTTTGCCATTGACCTTTTGAAGGTCAAGCATATTTTAGTGGTGGGTCACTATGGTTGTGCTGGTGTTCATGCTGCCCTGAGCGATAGACGCGTTGGTCTTGCTGACAATTGGTTGCGCCACGTAAAAGATGTCCATCAAAAACATGAGCGCTATTTGGGGGAAATGTTGCCAACGCCAAAACGACAAGATCGTCTCTGCGAACTCAACGTCATTGAGCAAGTTGTCAACGTATGTGAAACAACGATTGTTCAAGATGCGTGGGCACGCGGTCAAGACCTCACCGTGCATGGCTGGGCCTATCGCTTAGACACTGGCTTGGTAAATGATTTAGGAATGTCGAGTAGCTCAACGGAAGAGATGCTTGATCGCTATGCCAAATCGATCAAACGTTACGAAACAGAATAAAATTCGTTTGTTGAAATCTTTTGCTAATTATGTAGGGCTAGTTTTTCTTAAACTCCTATCTCTACTCCCCTATAAGATTTTAGTATCGATTGGATATGGCTTAGGTTTTATTGCTGCCAGATTGCCAGGGGATAGAAACCGGGTAGTTAAAACCAACCTTCAATTGTGTTTTCCTAATCTCAATGCAGATGAAATTGATATTCTCAGAAAAAAACACTGGCGTCTTCTGGGTCGCAGTCTTGTAGAGAAAAGTATTATCTGGCTTGGCAGTGAAAAACAATTGAGCAAAATGATTGAAGTGAAGTCAGCTGTTGACCTCAAAAGTCGTAAGCCGCGCATTCTGGTGAACATGCATTTCACAGGAATCGAGGGTAGTATTATTTTGAGTGCGCTAGCAAAACGGATGGATTGGCCGCGAACTTCAGGATTTTTTCAGCGCATGAAAAATCCATTCTTTAATCGAAAAATTATTGACTGGCGCAACCGTTTTGGAGGCAACTCGATAGATCGTCAAGGCAATGCCAAAGCAATCATCCGCGAAATTCGTAATGGCGACTTCATCATCATTGCACCAGACATTGATTTGGGAATGAAAGACTCTGAGTTTGTACCTTTCTTCGGCATTGAAACTAATACCATTACAACCATCTCTCGCCTAGCAAAAATTACTGGCGCCGATGTTTGTATGATGGTCACCACTCTCAAAGATGATGAGTCTGGTTATCTTTGCGAGATCAGTAAGCCCTTAGAAAATTTCCCGGGGGATAGCGTTAAGTCTGACACCGCTCGACTCAATCAAATTTTCGAAAAAGAAATTCGCCTTCGCCCCGCTGAATATTATTGGGTTCATAAGCGCTTTAAAAATCGCCCTAACCACGAATCAAACCCCTACAGCCCTTCTAAGTAGAGGACTCTCGCTTGCCATGAAAAAAGCGGAGGGACTGGACGAGACTACTCCGGGAATCGCGGCAGGCGCTCAGCACTGGCGGGTATCTGATGCCTTGCCATATTCATCTCCATAGCCAAAAAGGTGTAGTAGCCTGCTATCCCCGCCAAATCAACTGCGCCTTTTTTGCCAAAACGCTTTTCAGTTTTAGCAAATGTAGCATCAGAGACACGTTTATTTCTTTGTAACTCAATAGTGAAGTCATAGACAATCGACTCATCTTCAGTCATGCCTATTGGCCTTCTGCCCTCTTTTACGTCCTGAGCAATTTCTGGTTTTAACCCAGCCTTAATGGCAATTGGATAGTGAACATACCACTCATAATCTTGCGTCCACTCGCGCGCAGTGATGAGAATTGCAAATTCACTGAGTAGACTATCGAATGCAGAGTTATAGCGCAGATAGTCGCCCATAGCGCGTGCATTATTCATCAATTGCGGGCTATACATCAACATCGCAAAAGGCCCCCATGGTGCCTTCTTGCGCGCCACTTCAAATTCTTGGGCAGCTTTCTTTTGCTCTGCCGTGTATTGATCAAGGGGAATTTCAGGGAGGCGCGTTTGAGCAAACGCCACCTCACTACATACTAGTGCTGCAATCAACAATAAGCTACCGTGCTTCATTTTTAGCCTCCTCTAATGAGAAATTTATTTCATTGTTTCTTGCTTCTTGTCTAGAATCAATTCTGGCTCTTGTGCTTCGATCCAATTATCTTTATTCAGAACTTCGGTCAATTGCTTTTGATCTAATTCGCTCGTCCACTTAGCAACCACAATCGTAGCCACGCCATTACCCACTAAGTTAGTCAATGCCCGCGCTTCTGACATGAAGCGATCAATACCTAAGATGATTGCTAGGCCTGCAACAGGAACGTTACCAACCGCTGAGAGCGTTGCAGCCAAGACAATGAAGCCGCTTCCCGTAATACCTGCAGCGCCCTTGGAGGTCAATAATAAGACTAGCAATAGCGTAATTTGCTGCATGATGGTCATCGGGGTATCTGTCGCTTGCGCAATAAATACTGCAGCCATTGTTAAGTAGATAGATGTGCCATCCAAATTAAATGAATAGCCCGTTGGAATTACTAAGCCCACACAACTTTTCTTAGCGCCTAAGAGCTCCATTTTTTCCATCATGCGCGGCAAGACAGACTCTGAAGAAGATGTACCTAGAACAATTAAGAGTTCTTCTTTGATATAACGCACAAATTTAAAGATGCTAAAACCATTTAGGCGCGCAATTATTCCAAGCACTACAAACACAAAAAGCAGGCAGGTGATGTAGAAGGTTCCCATCAATTTACCTAGAGAAAACAAAGAGCCAACGCCGTACTTTCCAATCGTGAAAGCCATTGCACCAAAAGCACCGATTGGTGCAAATTTCATGATGATGCCAATTATGTCGAACAACACGTGCGAGAACTTTTCGATTAAATCAAATACCAAAGTTCCGCGCCCACCAAAGCGATGCAATGCAAATCCAAACAACACGGCAATAAATAGTACTTGCAAAATTTCACCTTTAGCAAATGCATCTACTACAGTATTTGGAATAATGTTGAGTAAAAACTCGGTGGTCGTGCCCATTTTTCCAGGACCGGTATAGGCAGCGATACCTTTGGTATCTAAACTCGCTGGATCAATATTCATACCTGCACCAGGCTGCAGGACATTCACAACGACAAGACCTACTATTAAGGCAATAGTGCTCACAATCTCAAAATACAAAAGTGCAATACCGCCAGTTTTACCGACTTTCTTCATATCTTCCATGCCAGCAATACCTACTACAACCGTACAAAAGATAATCGGGGCAATCAGCATCTTGATGCCTTTAATGAAGGCATCGCCGAAAGGCTTCATCTCTGTTCCAAGAGATGGATATAAATGACCCAGTAAAACACCAAGGACAACGGCTACAAGCACCTGAAAATAAAGGATTTTATAAATCGGTGGCTTTTTTAAGATAACAGTCATTACTTCTTCCTTGATTGAATATTCTGCAATGTCGTAGTGTAGTCAATGTGAAGTGGTGCCGCGCACCAAGTAGGCTCAGGCTTTATCGGATAATGCAGATATGGAAGAAAAAGTTCGCGTCTCTAAATTACTATCTGAACTGGGCTTATGCTCTAGACGCGAGGCCGACTCTTATATTGAGCAAGGCTTAGTCACAGTAGATGGTGAAGTGGTAAATGAACTAGGTGTTCGTGCTTATCGTCATCAAAAAATTGAATTGCAATCTGGCGCCAAAGTGCAGCAAGCATCTCGTATCACCGTCATCCTCAATAAGCCTGTTGGATATATCTCACATTATGATGATGAGCAAGAATATCAACCGGCAGCATCTCTCATCACTCCAGAAAACTACTTTGGTAGTCCGCTGGATAAAGGTAGAAATCCGCGCTTCAACACCAAGGGACTTGCTCCCGCTGGTAGATTGGATATCGACTCCACAGGCTTGCTGGTCTTAACGCAAGATGGGCGCATTGCCAAACTACTGATTGGCGAGAACAGTCCGATTGAAAAAGAATATTTAGTACGGGTTGAAGGAGCACTCTCTTTTGAAGATTTAGATCGTCTTAAACATGGCCTCTCTCTAGATGGCGTGGCGCTTAAGCCAGCACAAGTGAGCTGGCAGAACGAAGATCAATTGCGGTTTGTTCTACGCGAAGGTCGTAAGCGTCAAATTCGTCGCATGTGCGAAATGGTGGGGCTAAAAGTGCTGGGCTTGAAACGCGTCAGAATGGGTCGCATCTCTTTGGGGCCACTACCTCCAGGCCAATGGCGATTTGTAAGGCCGGAAGAGCAATTCTAAAAGGCTTAGACGCTTATAATTGCGTCCTTACCTAGATTAACCAGCGCAGAATTACCATCGATACCTCCACCTCCAGCACCCCAGCCGCAGAAGTACTTAGACGTCGCAGCTTTGCCATCATCTCTCACCCAGATGCGGGTAAAACAACGCTGACTGAAAAGCTATTACTGTATGCAGGTGCAATTCAGATTGCAGGAAGTGTCAAGGCACGTAAAGCTAGTAGGCACGCAACCTCTGACTGGATGGAAATTGAAAAGCAACGTGGAATCTCGGTAGCCAGTTCTGTCATGCAGATGGAATATCGTGATTGCATTATTAATTTGCTCGACACTCCGGGGCACCAAGACTTTTCTGAAGATACCTATCGCGTATTAACAGCAGTTGATTCTGCCTTGATGGTAATTGATGCGGCTAATGGTGTTGAATCACAAACCCTACGCTTATTAGAAGTCTGCCGCGCGCGTAACACGCCGATTGTTACCTTCATCAACAAGATGGACAGAGAAGTAAAGCCGCCGATGGAGCTGATGGATGAAATTGAATCTGCGCTCGGCATTGAAGTTGTTCCATTTACTTGGCCTGTGGGTATGGGCAAATCTTTTGCTGGCGTAATCGATATTGCCAATATGCGCATGCGCATGTTTAAAGCTGGTGAAGATCGTGTGACCGAAGATTCTCATGCCGTCGTTGATGTCAATGACCCGGCCCTGAAAGAGCGTTTGGGCATAGATTTAGAAAATGCCTTGGCGGAAGTTGCCTTAATCAAAGAAGCCATGCCAGCGTTTGATCGGGAGGCATTCTTAGCCGGTCGCCAGTCGCCTGTTTTCTTTGGCTCAGCCATTAATAACTTTGGTGTACGAGAAATTCTGAATACCTTGGTTGAATTAGCGCCATCCCCTGGCTCACGTAAAGCATTGCAACGCGAAGTAAGTCCGGCTGAAAATAAATTCTCAGCTGTAGTCTTCAAAATTCAAGCCAATATGGATCCCGCGCATCGAGACCGCGTGGCATTTTTGCGGATTTGCTCTGGTCACTTTCAGCGCGGCATGAAGCTCAAGATTTGTCGCAATAGCAAAGAAGTTCGCACCAATAATGCCCTATCATTCTTGTCGCAACGACGTGACATTTTGGATGAAGCTTTTCCAGGTGACATCATCGGCTTACCAAACCATGGTTTACTGCGGCTCGGTGACACTCTTACTGAAGGTGAGCAGCTGCAATTTACTGGACTACCATTTTTTGCCCCTGAAATTTTTCGTATGGTTGAGTCTGCCGATCCATTGCGGTCAAAGCAATTAAGAACTGGCTTGATGCAGCTAGGCGAAGAAGGAGCCATTCAAGTATTTCGTCCAATGGCTGGGGGCACAATGTTACTCGGTGCTTTTGGCCAACTGCAATTTGAAGTAGTTAGTCATCGACTGCAAACTGAATATGGTGCTGAGGTACGACTTCTTCCAGCACGCTATAGCTTAGCTCGCTGGGTTAGCTCAGATGATCCTGTTGCACTGAAAAAATTTACCCAGGAAAATATTCATCGCATGGCAGAAGATGTGGTCGGCGCATCGGTATTTCTTGCCTCTCATAAATCAGAATTGGATGTTGCTCAACAACGCTGGGAATCAATTCAGTTCCATGCACTGAGGGAGCATGCAGGTCTGATTTATCAATCAGACCTAGCTGGCTAATAGCAACCTTTATTGGCGAGCGGCATTGCAGTTGAACACAACAAGCAAAGATGAATCAGCGCTTTTAAAAGAAGCCTTCTTGCCGTATTGCGCGCAGTAAGCATTCGCTTTTTGAGTAAGCTGTTCGATTGATTCGCCACTGCTATTTAAAAAGGTTACGTGATTTGCATCGGATGCATCCGTGAAGACGGCTGCGCACCCCATGAATGCAAAACTGCATAACGCTAATAAAAAAGATCTCTTCACTTTGGTCCTGTTAATTTCTCAATGATTACAGCGCTTACCTTAGTGGCAAATGGTCGATATATCAAGATACAAATAATAGCTACAGGATAGGCTATAGCCCACACCTCAAGCCATACCGAGAAGAAGCTCTCTGCAGCACCAATGCGAACAAAGGTTGCCACCAAAGTGATACTCAATGACATTAAAAAACCCATTACCAAGGAAAAGATAAGGGCCGGAAGATTTATCATCACCTAATCATAGCGCTTGATTTTTTTAACTGTTATTCTGAGTGGTGATCACTATCTCGCGCCCTAAATAGGGGAATCTTTAGAGCATTGCCCTAGATTCATCACTCCTTTACTTTAGGAATACGAATGGCTGTAGGCCAAAACCAAAAAAACAGAAAAAACGATCCCATGCTCACAAAAACAGGCAAAACACGCCTAGGGCCACTTAACCCAGCTCAGCTCACTAAGCTTATGGAAACCAGCACCAAACCAAAAGAAAAAAGCAAAATTTTGCGAGCACTAAATAAGATCCAAATGATTACAGCATAAATACCAAGCCCCGATTAACGGGGCTTTTTCTTTCTGTCGGCAGTTACCTGCGCTTGACCAGCATTTTTTTGCTCAAGATGACAGTCGATACGACTAAAAAAGCAAAGACCATATTCATCAAAGTAAGATGATCGCCCAAGAAAATACTTGCAGCTATTAAGGTGCAGAATGGTTGAATCAGCTGCACCTGACTCACTCTGGCAATGCCGCCAATAGCGAGACCCTCGTACCAAAAGAAAAATCCTAAGAACATTGGAAACAGACTTAAGTAAACGAAGCTGGTCCACGCGATCGCATCAGCGCTCCAATATTCCGAATGGAATGTTAAATAAGACATCACTATATTGATTGGCAGTGAAATGACTAATGCCCAAGAAATAACTGCGCGGGGATTCATCTTTCGAGATAACTCGCCGCCCTCAACATACCCTATACAAGCACAAATACCCCCGAGCACCAATAAGCCATCTATGTAAGTAAAGCTACCAGCACTTTTGAGTAGCGCATAAATAACTACCAAGGCAGCACCCAGTAAGGAAACAAACCAAAAACCTAGGGAAGGGCGCTCCTTAAAGCGCAGAACTCCGATCACCGTTGTAGCTAATGGCATCATGCCTAGAATAACGGCGCCATGAGAAGAAGATCCTTCCTTCATAGCAACCGTTGTAAAAATTGGAAAGCCAAATACGACACCTAATGCAATCACAATAAACTTAACTAAATCCGTTTTACTAGGAAACGGAGCCTGCTTATATACAAGATAGGCTAACGCCACTAGACCTGCTAAACATGCCCTACCAAAGGCAATGAAGTAAGGATTAAAACTGAGAATGGCAATCTTGCTGACAGGCAAGGTTAGGCTAAAGATCAGGATGCCGATAAACCCAATCAACATTCCTTTGCTTTCTTTGTTCACCGTCGCCCTTTATAAATTAGTCAATCTATTGTATTAATAAAGCGGGCTTGACGGGATCTAATATACAAATTCTGCTGAAGAAGGCGCCCACCTTTATCATTGCCTCATGACTACCACTCGATTCTGCTTAGTGCGCCATGGTGAAACCGACTGGAATGTCGCACGTCGACTTCAAGGCCATACCGATATTGATCTGAATACTCATGGGGTAAAACAAGCCCTACAGATGGCGAAAGCCCTCAAGAAAATCAATCTGCAGTTTGACGTCCTCTATACAAGTGACCTTCTACGAGCAGTCAAAACTGCTAAGGCCATCGAAGAAATATTTGGGGTGAATGCAATTACTGCTGAAGCACTAAGAGAACGTCATTTGGGAGCACTTCAAGGGCTCACCATAATCGATGCGCCATATCTTGAGCCCGAACTATGGAATATCCATCTGAGTAGAAATATAGAGCATGACTTACGTGGTGGCGAAAGCATCAAACGCTTTGCAGAGCGCATTCACAGAGGACTTGAAACAATTCGCATGCAACACTTGGGTAAAACGATTTTGCTGGTCAGTCACGGTGGCGCCATAGAGATGATGTATCGACTAGCAAGCAATCAAGCCTTAGAAGCAGAAAGGACTGTATCTGTGCCGAATGCCTCGCTCAACTGGATTAGCCATGATGGATCTTCGTGGAAAGTAGATCGCTGGGCAGATACCAGTCATTTAGGAAGCTTAGCGCTCGATAATGTAGATCTTTAGGTCTTGCAACTGAAATCGCCTATGATGAGCTCATGAGATTCATTAAAACAATACAGCTCTCTTTTCTATTGGCAGCATTCTCAATGCCAATTTATGCCGCTGAAAATGTACCTGATGGCATCCCCGATCGCATCGTCGGAGACATTGGGGCTGCAGTCTACACCTCTAACCTACACATCGGAACCGAAGGTACCCAATCCATTGTGATGCCTTATGCTTTTTTTGATTACCAACGATTCTTTGTTCGCATCGATGAAGTGGGTATCAAGACTTTTAAAATGGGTTATGGCTATTTTGAGGTCATCGGAAAAATTAATTTAGATTCCTATAAAGTGAAGTCACCAATCAATGGCAACTCTATTAATCGTAGCGATCCAATTCCCTTAGGATTAGGCACTTTTCAAGAAACACCCATTGGTGGTTTTTTTGTGAACGCCTATCACGACTTTGGAAAATCTAAGGGGGCACTTTATGAGCTTCTCTACTTCGCTGAAATTGAAACATATAAAAAAGTGGTTGTGTATCCACAAATTGGGGTGGAACGCCAATCAAGTCAATATGCCAACTATTACTATGGCATCAATCCTGGAGAGTCTTCACTTACAGGCTACAACGCTTACAGCGCCCCAGCAACTAATAATGTATTAGCAGGCTTGCTGGTGGAAATCCCCGTGGTCGATAACTGGTATGTCAATATTTATGGCAAACGGAAGTGGATGGGTGGCGGAATTAATAACAGCCCAGTGATGAACCGCTCATTTCAAGATAATATTTTTGCAGCTCTAGCGTATCGCTTTAAATAGTCTACCAAGGTAAAGCAGGAAGGAGAGGCTTAAGACCAGCTTTTTGTATTGTTGGTGCAGCCTTTGGCGAAGCTAAATATGCAATTAAATCTCTCGATGCAACCTGACTATTCACATTACTAGTAATGCCCGCTGAAAACAAAACTGTCTGCTGCACTTCTTGTGGAATCTCACCAATGAAATCAATCCCTTGTATGGGAATCAATTCGCTAACCTGCTGAAAGCCTAACTCAGCGTCTCCTCTAGCAATCACTGTCCCTACACGCTCGCTGTAAATCTTCTTTGCCGTTTTACTCATCTGCTCTGCAATGCCTAGCTTTGGAAATAATTCTGCAGATAAATAGGTTCCGCTAGCGCTAGCAGAATATGCCACAGACTTTGCATTCAGTAAGGCTTGCTTCAGTCCGGGGACAGTACTGATATCGGGCCTTGGCGAACCCGCCCGAACTGCAGCGCCAATCACGGACGCAACCAAATCGACCCTACTTCCTGACTGTACTGCGCCACTCTGAATGAAGCGCTCTAATGCAGGCGCCGCCAAAATCAAAACATCAAATTTTTCATCTCGGGAGAGTCTTGAAGGAATAGAGTCAGGCGCACTTCCCATCGAAGAGCCATAAGAGATGATAACTTTATTAGAAGATTGTTTTTCATACTCGGGCACTAGATCTTTGAGGGCTTCTGCAAAGGCACCCGAAGTAATGACCTTTATCTCTGCAGCAAATGAGGGACTTACAAAAAATACAGCTGCAAGAAAAATGAAGGTCGTGACTCTAAGTGAGTGAATAATTTTCATTTTTAGTGAATGTTAGATCAGAGCAAGATAAGAAATATAGTAACAGCTTAGTTTCTTCAAATGACTTCCAAAACCTTGCTTAAAGAGTTACCCTCAAAATTTGGTCGCTCGCCAATTTCCTCGAATGGATGCCCAAGACGATTTACCCAAAATACGTCATACCCATACCATTTAGCTGCTAGTGCATCCCAAGCATTGCTTGATACAAATAAGACTTCCTCTTTTTTTACAGGAAATGATTTGAGTAGCAACTCATATGCCTGGGGGGCGGTCTTAAATAAACGCACCTCTTCAATCGTGACCACTTTATCTAAATACGGCTTAAGGCCATTGCTTTCTACTACTGTAGCGAGCATCTCTCTACTGCCATTAGACAGAATTGCAGTAGAGGCGCCACGTTTTTTTATTTCTTGAAGAACCATCAAGCTATCTTCAAAACTACTGAGCTTGGCATATTGATCCATTAACTGCTTTTCTATTAATGCAGTCAGCCCTAATCCTAATCGCTTACAGACATAGCGCAGTGAGCGAATGGTTAGATCCCAAAATGGCAAATAGTGTTTACTACCAACGGCACTAGGGTCGCTCATAGTGACAAGACGGGTGTAATCAATTTGCCGATCGCGCCACATCAATGACAGCGTTTGACCATGTCCAGGAAACAATGCTTCTGCCAATTCTCCCATGGAGTAAACGTCAAACAACGTTCCGTAGGCATCGAATGCAATTAGCTTATACATGTCACCCCTTGAATTGATTATTTTTTATTATCGCTCGGTACTAAGGAATGGCATCGACTAAAGCCAAAGATATGAATTCTTTGACTATGTCGGCTATCTGTAGCCCAGCACGTCGTCATGAGTTCTTTTTTGGCCCTCTACGAATCGTTTACTACATATCCCCGACCCACTATGACTAGCTTCTTTTCTTGCGTCTACCTGCATTTGATACATCGCCTCAAAACAATCTCTTCGATTCACGAACTCAAAAGCTTTTGTATGCGTTTGCTTGCCTTTATAAAAGTAGAAAAAATCTAAAGTCCAATACTGATCGCCCTTAATGCCCGTATTCGTAGATTCTGAGAGTTGTGCAGGAGGGTGACTGACGCATGCACTTAACAAAAATATAAAATAGATAAGGAAAAGCTTATACAGGTTCAATCGATCACCTATTGAGTAACTCTATTTTCCAAGTTTATAGAAGTTTATCGTTTTGAACGACAAAATAATCCAACCATCACCAATGCCGCCAATATTTCAGCAAGTACAAATCCGAAGACATCATTTGGAGCAATGCCTACAAAAGTATTTGTGAGACTTCTTGCCACAGCAACTGCAGGATTCGCAAAGAAGGTTGAGGAAGTAAACCAATACCCTGCAGTGACAGTTAAGGCAACAAGCATGGGCACTCGATCTTTTACTTTTTGATCGCCAATATGAATTACTGAAAGCAATACGAGAGTTGATACAAACTCACTAATCCAAATACCTAAGCCAGTTCTGACTTTGGTTGATTCTTGAATGATAGGAAGACTAAACATCAAATGCGTTAGCCATATTCCAGCAATAGCGCCAGTGAACTGACAGCCCCAATAAGCCAACATCTTTTTGAAATCGAGATGTCCTAGCTTCCAAAACATCAGGCTCACGACTGGATTGAAATGAGCACCTGAGATGGGGCCCAGTAACACAATCAAAGCGTAAAGTCCTGCTCCAGTAGCAATACTATTTCCAAGCAAAGCAACTGCGGCATTGCCAGCGGCCAAAGACTCGCCCATCAGGCCAGACCCTGCCACTATTGCCAACAATAGTGCTGTGCCAACAAACTCACTGAGATAGCTTCTCATGCTTTTGTATGAATCTCTTTTAGGCTCATTGAATCCAATTTATCTAATGGCATCGCAGCAAGAATATCAATGCGCTTCTGAAGTCCGTTCATCACATTAACAAAAGCTGCCTTTTTCTCCAAGTCAGTACCTTGCACTTGTGATGGGTCAGGAAAGCCCCAATGCGCTGTTGCAGGATTACCAGGCCAGAATGGACATTGCTCACCAGCCGCATTGTCACAAACAGTAATAATGAAATCCATCTTCGGCGCATTAGGCTCTCCGAAGACGTCCCAGCTCTTAGACTTTAATTTTGCTGGATCCATGCCCATCTCCAATGCCAACTCCCTAGCAATAGGATTAACAGATGTGCCTGGGGTCGAGCCAGCAGAAAAACCAATAAGCTTGCCACTGGGATGAGTCGAGGCAAGCGCCTCGCCTAAAATTGAGCGTGCAGAATTATGCGTACAGAGAAAGAGAATGTTGTATTGCTTCATTGCTTGTCTTTAGTTAATTAGTAATAAGATTTTTTAGTGATCGATAAAATTTAAACTATAGCCAGTGGCATGGGGGCCTGAATATCGGCAGCCTTGATATAAAACCGTAGTCTTTTCATTTGCAGCTCACCTTCTTTTTCTTGGGGACCTCACAAGACTTGCCACCACAACAGTTTTCCAACAAAAAGTCGCTTAAGGTATTTACTAAGTTCGTATTAGGTCGGTAGATTAAATTTCTACTTTGGCGCTCAACTACCAAAAGATTGGCATTCACCAATTCTTTTAAGTGAAAACTCAAAGTTGCATTGGGGATGCCTAACTTCTCAATAATTTGACTGGGCGTTAAGCCAACATCCCCTTTTTGAACAATCAAGCGAAATACATTAAGACGGCTTTCTTGTCCTAGCGCAACAAATGCCTCAACAGCTTCTATATTTTTCATGTTTCTATAATAATGGAAATATATGACAAAGAGGTTACATAATTTTTCACCCAATACCCATATTCATAAAATTTAGAAGTTGCTAGGAAGGATGCTTGGGGGCCTAGGATATCTAAGCCTAGTGGCTCTTCAAATAATCAATTACCCAAGCCGGATCACTATCGCTTGGGAAGATTGGATAGTGAACAGCTTCAATCACGCCATGATTAGCAATTAATGTAACCCGCTTCAATAAAGTCATCCCTGATGTTACAAAGGTTGGCATATTCAATGCTTTTTGAAATTGATAGCTCGCATCACTGACAACTGGAAATGGCAGATGCAGTCTATCAGCCATTTCTTTTTGATATTCAGTGGATTGAACACTCAAACCTACAAGCTCAGCACCTAATGCTTGAAGCTCTTGATAGTGATCTCTAAACGAGCAACTTTGCGGCGTACAGCCTCTTGCCCCAGGAATTTGATCCCAGCCATCAGGTAAAGCAACATTCGGTCGCCCTGTCATCGGATAACAATAGATAACTAATTTGCCTTTGATATCACCAAAATGAATAGCCTTACCATTGGTGGCATTTAAGGAAATCTTGGGTAATTTCATTCCCTTCAAATGATTGGTCGAGCCATCGTCTTGAGGAATTGGCAGACCTGCAGGAAGCTCATTGAAGTTTGTCATAGATCTAGGATAGTCAATGCAATATTTTCAGCAACGCTGTTATTCAAACTGTTGCATCAGGCACTAATCATTTTCTTTAAGCATATTGACACGACTAATAATCCAGCAAGCTCCAGCAATCAAGATAATAGCCCCGCTCTCATAGAGCAGGATTGAAGGGTTTCCATCTTTGCCCTGAAGGATAATTAATCTACTCAATGCAGTCATTGCAATAAATAAAGGGATTGTTATAGGAATACGATGGCTAGAATAAAAGGCTGCCAGCATCCCAAGTACCTCGGCATAAATAAACATCAGCAATAGATCTTGTAGCTCAACACGACGGCTACTAATAAGGGAAAAAACCTCTTGGCCCATTGCTGCAATAGTAAAAATCGCAATAGTAATTAAAAATAATTTTTCAACAAAGCCAATGATATTTTTAACGTTCATATGCTGACCTTTTTAATTTGGAATTCAATTTTAAATACGCTCCAATATGTGCAGGGTATATCTCACTCTACTTTCTAGACTTATATTTTTGTGTAGCCTCTTTTAAATCTGAATATTCCTCGCATCCAAATGTACAAACTTTATCTAATCTTGCCAATAATGCCTCAGCGCCTGGTAAGTCATTGTTAATTAACTTTAGCTTGCCGTAATACTCAAGAGCACCGCGATGATTTGGGTCTATTTTCAAGGCGGCTTGATAATACTTTTCAGCCCCAACCAAGTCCGGCGGCTGTTTCTTGCGAAGACTGTAACCCAACAAATTATTCCAATCAGCAGAACTTGTTTCATTGGCAGCCTGTAATTGTTTTATTGCCTGATCATATTTTTCAGCTTTAATGCTTGCCCTTGACTCTGTTAGCCAAGCCGGGTCTGACTTAATAGGTACAGTATCTGCAGCTTGAGATAGTCCAACCATGGAAATAAACCATAGTGCCGCTAGAAATATTTTTTTCATTTGAAAGCCTATAAGTTAGAGAATCTTTTTTGCTGATTATTTAATTACTACTTGAATAGCATGCGTATGAAAACACTAAAACCACCCAAAGGTGGCTTTAGTATTTCTTAGCGGCTCCAAGCAGAATCGATCGAAGCCTTGAATGCTCCACCTTACTTAATTAGACCGCAGGCAATTCTGGGGCCTGAGTTACCAGCTGGCTGTGATTTGTAATCATCAGGGTCGCGATGAACAACAACTGATCTTCCCAATATTCCAGTAGGGCCACTATTAACTGCAAACCCACTTAACTTTGCCGAATACACTGCATTGCCATTGGCGTCCGATTTAATATTTGGCATATCTCCAGCATGATTTGAGCCGCTTCCAGGCATACCATGTGACTTTGTGTCTGGATTAAAGTGTCCGCCTGCACTGGTTGCATCTGGAGCAGAGCAATCTCCTTTTTCATGAACATGAAATCCTTGCTCAGCATTTGGCTTTAATCCGGAAAAGTTCCCGGTTACCAAAACATCATGTCCTTGCCAGACAAAGTTAACCGTACCTTTTGTATTTGATCCAGAACGTGAATCCAGGGTGGCCGATGCTTTTTGGCCGGTTCCATGCTCCATTGATTGGCAAGCCACCAAAGACATAACTGCAAGCGCGCCCATTGTTAAAGAAATCCCTTTAATCATTACCTGTCTCCTTTTGTTTATATTGCTGCAAGTTAGATCTTGCCTGATTCTCACAAAAATACCATTAAATCAAAAAAGACCTCTTTCAAAGTAGTCTTATTAATTTATTTAAGGGCGGACGGTATCAAACTCTGCCCTCAGGGCTTGGGACTAGGATAAAGTGCATGGGAAAGATGTTCTCCGTTTTTATTCACCTTCACCAAAACCATATCGCCCACCCCAACTACTTTGCCAGTGAAGGCCTGAATATTGACATGGTGTGTTACCAGAATGAGTGGCGCCTTAGATTGCCTAGACAGCTCACTTTTAATTAGCCCCTCCAATTCTTTGGTTTGCTTCTTTTCTAGGCTCATATTGTCAAAAAATGAGCCGAGTGATGGCTCAATTTTTATTGGGCCCTTATTAAGAAGAGTTGCTGTATCCAAACATCTACACCATGGACTACTAAACACGTCTGCCTTTTGAATACCTTGGCTAGCTAACCACACCCCTATTGCCTTAGCTTGTCTTTTGCCGTAATCATCTAAGTTACGCTGAGTGGAACACTGGCTAATGACATACCCAGCAGGATCTCCATAGCCAGGAGCATCAGCGTGCCTCATTAACAGCACATGCTGACCATCCTGCAAATCATTTGCCAGAGTAGCCATTACTTGCTGAGTAATACAAAGACTGCTCAGTAAAAAAATACATGTAGTAATGGTTCGATTAATACGATTCATAAAAATTTTGTCATTTTGCAAGTCAGCCACACCATCCTAATCGAGGACCATCAATCCTGCCAGACCAAAAGATAATGCCCCGCATAAAGCGGGGCATTATTGAGTTCTTGGTAACCCGGATCGGAATCAGCAAGAGCCAAGGATCTCTAATCCAGCTTAACCACTCTTTAGAGCTTTTTCTAGACAGGCAGATAAATGCTCATAATGCTTAATCGCTTTTGTCGTAGGAATCACAAATTTTTTACGCCCATCAGTCTTATCTTCATTGAGCTTTACATAACCCATGGCGACTAAATTCTTAATACGTCCGTGGAGCGTCGCTTGTGAGCCTAGCTCACTTAAGGAAATTAAATCGCCCACCAAAAGCTCCTTGCCTTGAGTGGCAGCCAAGGTAATCTTGTTCAGAAGTTGCTCTTCGGTTGCGTCTAGCTTCTTGCCTGGATTCATATGATCAAGGCCATCTAAGCAATTTAAAAAACGAATATAGGCTGAAGGGTTAATAGCTTTCATAATCTCAATTCTACCCCCCCCGAAGGGTAAACACCACTATGCTATGCACCAATTAAATTCATAATCATTTAATGCCTATTTTCAAGGCTTCTAGCCAATTTCTCTTCGAAATCATCCTTAGCGCTGCTCTGTATATGGCATTCTTTTATTTCAATCAAGCCATCACGGCACCACTTGAAGATGCCAGGGGGGTTAATTGGATTTTTCTCCCTGCAGGCATTCGTATTTTTATCACTCTAATATTAGATTACTCTGGCGCAATTGGCCTAGCCATTGCTTCACTCTTAATTAACTACATTGGCTTTTACGAATATGATCTGAGCTCCACCTTAGGCATTGCGTTTATCTGTGGGATAGCGCCACTACTAGGTAGGCACTTTGTCATTCACAACCTCAAAGTTCAGCCCGATCTTAGTAACATTTCATTAAGACAGCTCTTGGTGATAATCGTTGCATATTCATTCCTGAGTTCAGGCCTACATCAACTTTGGTTTGTGATAATGGGTCTAGATTCTGGCAGTTGGAATCATTTCATTGCCATGTTCTGCGGAGATACTGTAGGCTCAATATTGTTTGTGGCCGTTATTAAATATGGAATTGACTTAGTTAAAGGAAGGCTAGGCAGAGATAACTTGATTGAGTAGCGCCCTTTTTAAGAACGCTTCATGCTGGAGATATCCTAAGATTTCTGACTAAGTCTTATTTGGCAGGGGCCGAAGTTGGCTTACCTTTTTCCAAGATCACGGTTGCCAATAATTTGGTGATCCCTTTGGCCGTATTCTTTGCAGCATGTACTTTACCGCCTTCAATAATAAAACCATCGCCTTCTTTCAAAGAGGCCATCGGTTTTCCTTCAACCATTAAATCTACAGAACCCTCTAATATATATCCTACCAATTCGCCAGGATGGGTATGAGGAACTTCAGCGGCGCCAGCTGGAAACTCAACAATCTGCAAAGTGGCCTCTCTTCCGGTGCTACCCACATCCGATTTTTGAAGTACCGTACGTTTTGGTCGCAACTCGTCAGTCTGCGTCTGCGCGAACGCAAAGTGGGCCATAAAAAAACTGATCGACAAACCCAGCCCAAGCCATTTTGCTAGTTTCATTTTCGGTCCCTATTAAATTGATGTAAATATCGTATCGTAAACCGATTCTATGTGAGGATATATGAGACTACTAGGCCCTAGAATCGCTAATCTTTGGGGGCGTATTGCATCTCACCATTACCAAATGACCAGTTTTCTTTATTCACCTCAATCAAATTGATGACAATGTCTTGAGGTCTAACTTTAAGTCTTTCAACCAAGCCTTCACATATGGCTTTGTAGAACTTTTTTTTCAGCTCAGTAGTTCTACCCTCATTTAAAGTCACCTGAATAAAAATAATGTCTTCAGAATACTCAATGCCTAGATAACTTTTAGGTACGATTAGCTCTTGACTTTCGTGCTTAGTAATAACTTGAAACTTATCATCTTTAGGCACATTAATATGCGTCGTCATCACTTGATAAACAATCTCGCCTACTTGTTGGGCAAAACCTTCTGGATGTTTTTTACTCAAATCGATTCTGACAAATGGCATCTAAATATCTCCTTGATTTTTATTTCTTGAGCCGCTCATTACTTGGAAAAAGATTCTTTCTGGATTCTTCATCAACTTCTGTCTTGAAAGTAAATTTGGTCTTAATAGCTTCAACAGCCTGAGCGCTTGGCTTAGCGTTAATTTCATCTAACAATCGCTTCACACTAGGCAACTTTTCCCAGACACCTTCACCCAATACAAACGGAATCACTCTGGCCCAACCCCAAACAGACATGTCCACAATGCTGTAGTCACTGAGCATATAAGGCTGTTTAGCTAGATGCTCTTCAATTAATAACCAGTGACGCCATGCCTCAAAATCATAGCGATTGACCGCATATTCTTTTGGCTCTGGAGCAAAGTGTTTGAAATGAACAGCTTGCCCACAATACGGCCCAATGCCGGTAGCAACAAACATAAGCCATGAATACAGTTCAGCATGTGCTTGCGGGGTATTTGCTGGCATGAACTTGCCGATCTTTTCGCCTAAGTACAGCATGATGGCATTGCTATCAAACACCTTAATATCACCATCGACTAAGGCGGGGGTCTTCCCATTAGGATTGATTGCTCTAAATTCTGGTTTATGTTGATCGCCCTTGCGGGTATCAGTCACAATAATTTCGTAAGGCGTATTGGTCTCTTCTAAATACAGAGCTACTTTCGCTGGATTGGGTGATGGGTGATAGTAGAGCTTAAGCATTTTTTATTCCTAGAAGTCAGTCTCTTTTAATAATACCCACAAATGAAAAACCACCCGAAGGTGGTCTTTGTGTTTCTTGGTGGCCCGGGGCGGAATCGCCAGGGCCGAGGATGCTCAATCCGATCTAGTAAGTTAGTCCAGCAATATAGGCATAAAGCGGAATTCCCAAGATGATATTAAAGGGGAAAGTAATGCCCAATGACATCCCCATATATAAAGCGGGGTTTACTTCAGGAAGTGCATGCCTTAATACTGCTGGCACAGCAATGTAAGAAGCGCTGGCGGCAAGCACCATTAACAAAACGGTATCGCCCAATGGCAAACCTAGTAATTTAGATAGCCCCAGTGCGATAGAGGCGTGAACCAAAGGCGCTCCAATTGCGTAGAACAAAGTAATGGGCGGCTTACCTTTTAATCCATCAAAGTTCTTAGCGGCCATCAAGCCCATATCCAGCAGGAAGAAGGCGAGCATTCCTTTGAATAAATCGATTGAAAATGGGGCCATTATTTTTTGGCCAGCATCACCACTCACTAAACCAACGATCATTGAACCCAGTAGAAGAAGTTGTGCGCCATCAGTAAATGATTCGTGAAGAATCTTTGATATGCCCACAGACTGCTTTGAGTTTGTAGCTGATGCTCTCGCCTTATTTGCCAATAAGATTGCCAGAATAATTGCTGGGGATTCCATCAAGGCCATCGCAGCTGCCATATGTCCACCAAACGCAATGCCATATTGATCCAGTGCTTGGGTTGCGGTGATAAAAGTAACCGCGCTCACTGAACCATAAGTGGCGGCTATAGCCGCGGCATCATAGTTATTGAGTTTGGTTCTAAGAACTAGATAGCCCATCAACGGAATGATGATTGCTAGAAATATTGCCAAGCCAAGCGCTAAACCAATCTCAAGAGTAAAGCCTGATTTATGAAGCGCAAAGCCGCCCTTTAAGCCTAAGGCCATCAAGAGATATAAAGATAAAAATCTAGCAATGGGCTGAGGAATTTCTAGATTGGATTTCACGGCACCAGCAAAAGCACCAAAGACAAAGAAGAGAATTGCTGGGTCTAAGAAATTACTCATATCAACATCTTAGGTAATTTTGGAACTTCTTGCATTAGCCCCATATAGTCTGAGGACTAAATGAAAAAACCACCCGAAGGTGGTTTTGGTGTTTCTTGTTGGCCCGGGGCGAAATCGACCAAGGCCTAGGATTGATCATCCGGCCTCAAACCACCTAGCGCTTCAATCTCTTTTGCCATCTCTAGGCTATTTGAATCCCCTGCATTTCCCCTGAGATCGTCAATAACGCCTTGACGGTCCCTGGCAGGACGATTTTGACTAACCTTCCATTTGGCTTCGATTTTTTCAACCAGCAATTCGACTCCTACAATGTTTGCCAGCATCGTTTCAATGTAATCTTTTGGAGCATCTGTAACGGCCCACGGATCTTTTCTGCTTGACTCCATTTTCTCCGTCAGGATCTTCACAATGTAATGCTTGCCCTCCTCATCTTGGATAGCCGATAACGTTCCATTGATGTGAACGCTTAAATAGTTATAGGTAGGAACAACTTTATGAGTTTCTTTCTTTGTAGGGTACGAAGATGGGCTGATATACGTTTCATGCCCTGAAAAGACCAGTAATACTTTTTGCTTTTTCTCGCCAATTTTCCATATTGGATTTGCCTTGGCTGTGTGTGAAATTAACTTGCTCCCAACGGCTATGTTTCCATTGAGGGCCATAAAAGGCAGGTGGTTTCCAACCAGATCCCCATCAACATTGGCAACCATTAGTCCAAGTGGGTGAGTTTTAATAAATTGAGAGATCTTCTCTGGATCAGTCTCAAGAAAATGTGAAGGGATATACATCTGCTAATTAAAACATCTATTGATTAAAAATCAATACCAAACCCATAAGTGAAAAACCACCCGAAGGTGGTTTTGGTGTTTCTTGGTGGCCTGAGGCGGAATTGACCAAGCCTAAAGATATCCAATCCTAGCTCTAGACTTGTAATCTTCTAAAGACTTTTTTCAAACCCAAAGTCAGCGGCAGCACCATTAATACTGAGCCAGCAATTAGGGCAATAGTATTAGGGACCCCTAGCCTATCACCGATAAAACCATAAACAAGGGGTGAAATAGCACCGGCACCAATTGTTACCGTATAAAACACTCCAAATGCTCTTGATCGCATATGCGGCGGAACTAACTCGGGGACAGTTCCATAAAGCCCAGAGGATGTTCCATTTAAGGCAACACCAACTAATGGCAACATCAACATAACAACATCAAGATTTATTGGCAGGGTTAAAGCCATCAGAATAGTCGTGGCAATCTCTGTTATCAAAGTGGTTTTGATTACGCCAAATCGAGCTGCGATAAACCCGCAAACAAATTTACCTGCGGCGCCACCTGCAAAAGTTAAGCTCAGCGCAAAGCCTACCTGCGTGACTGTGGCACCTTTAGACATTAATAAAAAAGGTAGTAGCGTTAGAAAGCCCATACGAGTAGCGCTATCGATCGCAGCAATTGACGATAAAGAAATAAAGCCTAGATTAAGAAAGTTACTACTCGCGCCTTTTCGGCTTGTATCACCTGATGCCTCATCTAGCTGGGTCTTAGAGTGATTAGTAACCGTTGTTTTAGGCAGAACAACTGCTAAGAACATTACAGCCAACAATCCCAAGAGCCCCATCACGCTGGTTACGGTATGCCAATCCCAGACTGCCAATAAAGCCGCACAGAGTGATGGCAACAACACCTTCCCTATATCGCCAGAAAAGTTATATGTGCTCAGAGCACCCCTTAATTCCGAGCCTTCAAAAGCATGGGAAGTTAATGAGGAGGAGAGGGGGTGTTGAACACTTGCGCCAATACCACTAAGAATTAAACAGGCCGCCAAACCTAAAAAACTGGTAGTCCAACCAGACAATAAAAACCCAATTGCCGCAATCAGAGTGCCGAATAGCAATAGGCGTTTTTCACCGACCTTTTCTGACAACATACTTGATGGAACTTGTAACGAAGCCATTGCCCCTGAATATAAAGTCTTTAAAGAGCCAACCTCAGCAAGCGATAAACCAAATGCCATTTGCCAAATAGGAAACATGACATACAGAAGGTCGGTGTATCCATCATGAAGAATATGGGCACCACAACAAGACCCCAGGATTCTTTTCTTGAGCGCTTTCATAGCAACAATGTAACTGAGGTCCAATGAAAAAACCACCCGAAGGTGGTTTTGGTTGTACGACTCGACACATAGTTAACACTTTATACCGGACACATACTTTACAGTTTTTGGCATAGGAGGGACCACTCTATGCCGTGGAATGAAAGTACGAAGATGGATGAAAAGCTCAAATTTGTGT